>DAAQ01000043.1 GCA_001701225.1 Bacteroidales bacterium H5
CCTCCGCGCCCTCGCCTGAGGCAAAAACGACCTCTTTTGCCGTGTGGAACAGGCGGCGCAGACGGCGGTCTGTGGTCTTGTCAGTCACCTGCATCTTATACTTGGCTGGGACGAAAGGCACTCTGCCTTCGGCCATCTCCGACAGCGGTGTCAGGGTTATGAAATTCTTTCTTACGAAAGCTACGGTTATCTCCTTGTTTGTGAAGACTCCGAAATGAAGTCTCGTTGTCGCCTTGAGCGATCTGGCGACGGCTCTCGCTATGCGATATTTCTCGCAGATAATAAGTATCATAATTTAATGTGGGTTTAGTGGGTGATGTTTTTATGAAAGACACGGGAAGGGCGCGCACCTCCCCGTGTCTTGGAGTTGCTTGTATCTGTGACGACAGACTGCCGGTTTCGGGATAGTTTCTGGATGGTTTCGGATTCAGTGGTTGGAATTGCAGCTAAATTCCGGCAATCATGTCAGCAAATCGCGGTCGTCTTTTGACTGTGGATTACGATTTATGTGTAGTGGCGAGGCGTGTTCAAGGCTTCGGGCCTTTGGGCTTGCGCTGCTGTTTCTGCTGCGCCTCGTCTTTTGGCGCGGTCTGGCCCCGCTGGAGAGGGTCCTGCACGTTCTTTGTCGCCTCGTTGGTTTTGCCCTCGTTGTTGACGGCTACCTGCGTCTTGCTTTCCTCGACTATGCCGACAAC
The DNA here is from genome assembly GCA_001701225.1 of Bacteroidales bacterium H5. GTDB lineage: Bacteria > Bacteroidota > Bacteroidia > Bacteroidales > Muribaculaceae > Duncaniella. The sequence continues at coordinate 696 of DAAQ01000043.1, forward strand.
CTTGTCGCGGTCGGGATATACGCGCGTGGTTTCGGGCTTGCGCTCCTTGGGATCATACTGGAGATAGGCGGAATATTGGTTACCACGTCTGTCTATGACTTCACCGACATATACCTTCTCGCCTGCGAGATAGGCATCCTGTTTCGCCTTGTCCAAAGGAATGTCACACCATTGTTTCAGACGCTTGACATTGCCGTTCTCATCGTGCCATCTCTCCTGTCGGGGCTGGAGTTGTTCATTTTCCTCCTTATATAGACCGGAGTTGACGAAGGCTATATCACGCTTCGAGGCGTTGTACTGGAGGTCGGCATAGAATTTCTGCCCGTTGGGTAGCTCAATGTAAAGGTGTGGGATTACTGCGCCTGTCTTGAGGTAGTTTATGTCGTCAATCGAAAGGTCTATGTTGGCGACTTTCTGCTTGATGAACGCCTCTTTTACCGGCACACTCTCGATTTCGTTTGTGAGCTTATCGACGCTCACGAGGCATTTCTGTAACTCTCCCGTCTTGGGGTCGGCGAGTTCCACGGCTTTGCCAAGGTTGCCAGTCCTGGCGAGTGCCTCCTTGTCTTCCTCGGTGAATGTGTAGCCCCTGAAAGGCTGGTCGAGCTGCGGTTTCTCCTTCACGAAGTGAGGAATGAGTGAAAATGTGCCGTCGTCGTTGGTGCGGAACGACAGGCGTGCCATCATCTCGTCGCCGCTGCCGTCGGTGTTGTTCTTGACGGTAAAGAGTTGCGGCGACTTGTGGTTGTAGATCATCTGCTGGAGCGCGCCCGACTGTTCCAAATCTTCGCGCTTGATGCCCCAGTCTTTTTCTATTGCCGGCCAGTCTATCTTTTCCGGGTCGATAGGCGGTACTTTCGCGGCTTTCGTCTCAACACGGTATTTCTCCAGCATCGCCTTGTTGGTTTCGGGGTCGTTGAGCATTTCCGCCATAGGCTCGGCAAGTGCGTCGTAATCCTCTACTGACATCTTGAAGATGCCGAAGGAAGTTGGGTTCTTCGCCTGACGCATGAAATTGGCGATGAACGCTTCGAGCGGGTTCTGTCCCTTGTTGAACTTTACCATCTCGCTGAGCGGTGTCGATTTGACATCCGCCATTCGGGGAGTTCCGTCGGGGTTCTGCCCGACTACTGCGCCGATCTGCCCTGTTTCATTGTTGCGGGCAATCAGCACCTCGTTCTTTTCAGGAGTCTGTTCCATAATAAATTAAGATTTAGTGGTGATTAAATATTGGCGTTGCCGCCGTCTTTATTCAGTTTCTTTTTCAGCTTGGGATATTCCGGGTGCCGGGAGCTGATGAAATGAGAGTCTATGAAATCGTTATTTTCGAAAGCCTCCACTTCATTGTACCACCTGGCGAGATTCAGTCTGGCTACCCCGGCAGAAGTTTTCTCGTTGAATATATCAACAAGCTTCAGGAACAGTCCGTATGCCATTTCCAGATCGGGGAACTTCGTGAACAATATCCGGGCACGTATCCTCTGCTGGTCATTCCATTTTGATTTGTGTCTGAGTATGATATGGCGGCTGCGTGCCATGATCTGAGGCATAGTCTCGCCGTTCTCCATCCTCTCGGGTTCCCATTGTCCGATCAGATCGCGTTCTTCTTTTGACTTTGCTTCCTTTCGCTTATGACGATGCTCCCTGATCGCCTTGTTCTCGGCATCGAGGACTTCCCAGCGGCGTCGTATCCTCAGCTGGTCAACGGCTTCGGATATGAGCTGCTGGACATGGAACCGGTCATTGACAAGCGATGCGCCGGGAAACACGTTTCTGACAGTAAGCATCATGGCAGAAGAAAGGTCTGTCGTGACGTTTTTTACCTTAAGCCGCTGCTTAAAGGGACTTTTTCCAGTATTGCCGACACTGTGTCGCTTGCTACGCCGCGAACCATCGCCGCAATAGCCCCTTTGCCACCATGCGCGGCTTTGTTGGTCAGTATGGTGTAGACATCGCCATTGCTCAGGCAGGTCTCGTCAAGACTCATGTCCTCCCCGAAATTTTCAGGATACAAGATATATTCATCGGCATGATCAAGCTGACCCCAGGCACGGTAATCACTTATCTTCTCCTTGTACTGTTTACGCAAAGTCTGACCGTTGAGGCCGTTGCGGGCTGCAAGAGTGGAGATGCTGACGGGAGTGCTTTCAATCTCCCTCTTTTAAAAAAGCGACAAACTCGGCGTTAAGCCTTGTGCCGTCAAACTCGGATACATCCCATTCATATCTGAATATCTCGCCGGTAGATTTGTCAAGCCACTTGCGCTTCCGCACATGAAGGTATGTGGCCCGTCCACGTATAGGATAATCCTGTATGGTGCGGTAATCGCCGAATCCGTAGGAGATTATGTTTTTATTGTACTTGTCTTCGCGAAGTTGCTCTTTCTTCTCATCAAGCCATATGTCGAAGCGGGTATCGCTTTTTTCAAATCGTTCAATGTCGAAGTTGTCTATCAGGACTTCGGGCAGGATTGCTCTGAGCAGTTGGTCTGGTTTCATTTTGCAAAGATAACACTATACTCCGACATCTACCCCACCTACCGGGAAAATCCGCTGACCCATTATTGGTTCCCATAATACAAAAATACCGCACCAAAATGAATGAAGGTTCTGAAAATCGCTGATTTTCAGAACCTTTCTTCATTTTGCTTTCGCTATGAGTGGTCCCACTAGGGCTTGAACCTAGGACCCACAGATTATGAGTCTGTTGCTCTAACCAACTGAGCTATAGGACCTTCAGGAAATTCAGACGACATCGTTGTGAGATGTCTTTTCCTTTTTTGCAGTGCAAAGTTACGGCTTTGCTACGGGATTTCCAAATTTTTGAAGATGTTTTTACATTTTTTTGCAAATCCATCCTGACAAATGTTTCTATTGACAGATTCATGACGTCTGTTTACAGAGACTTTGAATTATAAGAAGCCTGATGTATTTTTGTATAAGAATACATTGAAATAACCTCTTTACAAAACATATGTTAAATTTAACTTTTCACAAAGAATTCCGGGCATATCATGTGTTATATATACACATTCTGAAGACATCACGATAAATGCTCATCCATCACATATCCATAACACAATGAATCTCAGAAGACTATATTCCGCAAGGCGTAAGATGCGCGGCTCGCGCGCATGGCTGGTCATCATACTGGCGGCTCTCATCGTGGCAGCGCTGCTCTGGTTCCTGCTCCGATCAAAGTCGCAGGAGGCACCGCTCCCCACAGTCGAGACCGAGACAGTCGGGACAGACAACGTAAACATATATGGAGAGTATGTGGGCCGAATACGTGCCCAGCAGTTTGTCGAGATACACGCCCGCGTCGAAGGGTATCTCGAGAAAATGTGTTTTAAAGAAGGTTCGTATATCAATAAAGGCCAGACTCTGTTCGTCATTGACCCGAAGCTCTATAAAGCCCATGTGAACAAGGCGCGCGCCCAGCTGAACAAGGCGCAGGCACAGGCACGCAAGGCCAGGCACGACCTTGACCGCATCAGGCCGCTCTATGCCCTCAAGGCTGCCTCGCAGCTCGACCTTGACAATGCCGTGGCAGCCTCCGAGAGCGCCGACGCCGAGGTGACGGTGAGCCAGGCCGACCTGACGCAGGCCGAGCTCACCCTGGGATATACGCAGGTCACCTCCCCTATCTCGGGCTATATATCAGAGCGTGTCGCCGACATCGGCACACTCGTGGGGCCGACGGCAGGTAAATCGCTGCTGGCAACGGTGGTCAAGAGCGATACAGTCAGGGTGGATTTCTCAATGACAGCCCTCGACTATCTGCGCAGCAAAGACCGCAATGTCAATCTCGGCGGGTCTGACGAGAAGCGCAAATGGAACTCATTCGTCACCATCACTCTCGCCGACGGATCTGAATATCCCCACAGGGGCCTGGTCGATTTCGCAGATCCGCAGGTCGACCCGAAGACTGGTACATTCTCGGTAAGAGCCGAGATGCCCAATCCCGAACGCCAATTGCTGCCGGGCGAATTCACCAAGGTCCGAGTCCTGCTCGATGTGCGCGAGAATGCCATCGAGGTGCCGACAAAGGCTCTGATAATCGAGAAGAACGGTGCATACATCTATATTGTGCGTCCCGACAGTGTGGTCGAGAAACGATTTGTCGAGCTCGGACCTGAGGTCGGAAACAACACAATCGTGGAGCGCGGTCTGGCACAGGGAGAGAAAATCGTAGCCGAAGGCTATCACAAGCTGTCGCACGGCATGAAAGTCAAGCCTGTCGCCGCCATACGCGACAGTCAGGCTAACGATACCGAAACCGAATCTACAGAAGAATAGCCTATGAAAAGGAATTTCTTTCTCGAGCACCCGGTGTTCTCCATTGTCATCTCGATTGTGATATTCATAATCGGGGCCATAGGCCTCGCGTTGCTCCCTGTCGACCAGTATCCACAGATAGTGCCTCCGGTGGTCAGGATAACGGCATCGTATCCCGGAGCCGACGCCATGACAGTGACACAGGCAGTGGCCACACCTATCGAACAGGAGTTGAACGGTACACCGGGCATGATATATATGTCGTCTTCAAGCTCAAACTCCGGGGGATTCTCGGCGCTTGTCACATTCGACATCGACACTGACCCGGAGCTTGCCGCGGTCGACATACAGAACCGCATCAAGAAGGCAGAGTCCCGTCTCCCGGCCGAGGTGGTTCAGAACGGCATATCGGTCTCCAAAGAGACGGCAAGCCGACTCATGACCATCACCATCATGTCTGATGATCCTAAATTCGACGAGGTTTACCTGAGCAACTATACCACGCTGAACGTCATCGACCCGATACGCCGTATTCCGGGAGTCGGTAGCGTCGGTAATGTCGGAAGCCGCTATTACGCCATGCAGATATGGGTCGAGCCCGACAAACTGGCAGACCTCGGGCTGACTGTAAAGGATATACAGAATGCCCTCAAGGACCAGAACCGAGAGTCTGCGGCCGGTGTGCTGGGACAGGCCCCGGTGACGGAGGTAGACGTGACGATGCCCATCATCGCCCGTGGGCGCCTCTCGACAGTGGGCGAGTTTGAGGAAATCGTGCTACGCGCAGGAAGCAACGGCTCGATGATAAGGCTGAAGGATGTCGCCCGTATCTCGCTGGAGGCATCGAGCTATGCCACCGAGAGCGGCATCAACGGAGGGAATGCCGCCGTCGTAAACATCAACATGCTCCCGGGATCGAACGCAATGGATGTGGCTGATGCCGTAAAGGCCGAGCTGAAGGCCATATCCAAAAGTTTTCCGGCCGGAATCTCCTATGAGATTCCTTTCGACATGACGACATATATCAAGGAATCCATACATCATGTCTACCGCACTTTCTTCGAGGCTCTGCTGCTGGTGATTATCGTGGTTTTCTTCTCGCTGCAGAACTGGCGTTCCACCCTCATACCTGTCATAGCCGTCCCTATCTCGCTGGTCGGGACATTCGGCGTGATGCTGATGTTCGGCTACTCGCTCAATATGCTCACACTGCTCGGTCTCATCCTCGCCATAGGCATCGTGGTCGACGACGCCATCGTGGTTGTGGAGAATGTCGACCGGATAATGCACTCCGAGCATCTGTCACCATACGAGGCCACGGCCAAGGCGATGAAGAATCTCGGCAGCGCGCTTATAGCCATGTCCCTGGTGTTGTGCGCGGTGTTCGTACCCGTCAGCTTCCTGCCGGGCATCACAGGGCAGCTCTACCGTCAGTTCACCGTCACCATTGCCGTCTCGGTTGTCATCTCGACCATCGTGGCACTGACGTTGACTCCCGTGATGTGCGCCAAACTGCTGCGTCCGGCCCGACGCGAACGCAAGAGCAGGATGTTCAGGCTCATAGACTACTGGCTCGCGAGAGGAAACCGTGTCTACTGCAACACCATCTCGCGCGCACTCAGACACCCTGTGAGGATGTATGGAGCTTTCGGCCTGGCGCTCATATTCATCGGAGTGATGAACTATTTCATGCCACGCAGCTTCATGTCGCAGGAGGATCAGGGCTATTTCACTATCGAGCTCGAGCTGCCCGAAGGTGCCACCATCGAGCGCACGCGCACAGTGACAGAGCGCGCCATGTCCGTCCTTATGGCCGACCCCGACGTAGAGCATGTGCTCAATGTGACCGGCTCATCGCCACGAGTCGGCACCAACCAGGCACATGCACAGCTCACAGTCATACTTAAACCATGGGGAGAACGCGAGACAGGCGACATAGCGGATGTGCGTGCCCGCATCCTCGAGACACTGTCGGCATATCCCGAGAGCAAGGCGTATGTATTCTCTCCGGCCATCATTCCCGGCCTCGGCTCATCGGGAGGATTCGAGATGGTGCTTGAGGCACGTGCGGACGCCACATATTCCGACCTGCAGCAAGCTGTCGACACACTGCGCAAATATGCTGCTACCTGTCCATCAATCGGCAGTATATCGACATCAATGCAGGCCGACATCCCCCAACTGTATTATGATGTAGACCGCGACCGCGCCAAGATGCTCGGAATACCCGTAAGCGACATATTCTCGACCATGAAGGCTTTCACCGGCTCGATATATGTCAATGATTTCAATATGTTCAACAGAATATACCGAGTCTATATCCAGGCAGAAGCCCCATACCGTTCGCGACGCGACAACCTGAACCTGTTTTTTGTCAAGAGTTCAGACGGAGCCATGGTACCCATCTCGACGCTCGGGACATCGCGCTACACGACCGGTCCCGGCACAATCGGGCGTTTCAATATGTTCAATTCGGCCACAGTGTCTGGAGAAGCAGCAAGAGGATATAGCACCGGGCAAGCCATGGACGCCCTCGAGCAAATCGTGCGCGAGCACCTTCCGTCAAACATAGGTGTGGAATGGAGCGGACTGTCGTACCAGCAGAAACACGAGGATGGAGGCACGGCGATGGTGCTCGGACTCGTATTCCTGTTCGTGTTCCTGTTCCTCGCCGCACTCTATGAAAGCTGGACAGTCCCCCTCGCCGTGATACTCTCACTGCCGATAGCCGGAGTCGGTGCCTATCTCGGCATATGGATCTGCGGCCTCGAGAACAACATATATTTCCAGATCGGACTGGTGATGCTTGTCGGTCTTGTGGCGAAGAACGCCATCCTGATTGTCGAGTTCGCAAAAGAGCAGACCGACCGCGGCATGGACGCGGTGCATGCCGCGCTCACAGCAGCCCGTCTTCGCTTCAGGCCCATTGTCATGACGTCGCTCGCATTCATGCTCGGACTGCTCCCTCTGCTGTTCGCCTCCGGGCCCGGATCCGCAGCCAGACGCGACATAGGCACAGGAGTATTCTTCGGCATGGCGGTGGCCATTACAGTAGGCATCGTCTTCGTCCCCTTCTTCTTCGTAGCCGTCAACAGGCTCACCGCACGTCTACGCAAGACAAACGCAAAAAAATGACATCAAAATGCGCAATCTCATATTACCTCTCACAATACTTGCCCTTACCTCATGTTCAGGCACACGCGGGCTGGAGACTCCCCGTCTCGCGGATATGCCGGGGCAATTCTCTGCAGACGACATACAGACCGACTCCCTGTCGATAGCCGATCTGGACTGGTGGGATTTCTACACAGACCCGTCACTCGCCAAAGCTATGCGCGAGGCCCTCGACAACAACCGTGACCTGCTCATTGCCTCATCGCGTGTGGAACAGGCAAGACTGCAATACGGAGTCACCAAGGCAGACCTGCTCCCTACAATCGGAGTCAACATAGGCTACTCGCACGAGACAAATGACTATAACGGAAGCGGTACGACACGAGACCCTGAGGTCGATGTAAAGCTGCCGCTGACATGGGAAATGAATCTCGCAGGCTCACTCCAGCATGCACGCACTGCCGCTGGCGCGAGATATGCGGCCACCGCCGAAGACTATCGGGCCATGCGCATGACACTGATAGCCGATGTCGCATCAGCATGGTTCACCCTGCACTCGCTCAGCGAAGAGCTTTCTATTGTGCGTCAGACAATGCGTACCCGAGCCGAGTCGCTCGAACAGGCGCGCATACGGTTTGAAGGCGGACTGACCCCCGAGACTGTCTACCAGCAAGCCAAAGTCGAATACTCGTCAGCGGCAGCCCTCATCCCCGGACTTGAGCAGCGCGTCACAGCCTCGCGCAATGCATTGGCATTGCTCACAGGCAGCTGGCCGTCAGACAGCATCGGCGCCGACAGCCTGACGGCAAGAAATACCTCTCTCAATGCACCCTCAGAAGCATTCCCTATAGGATTCCCGTCATCACTGCTCAAACGCCGTCCCGACCTCAGGGCCTCGGAGCTGCGGCTACGCGCCGCTATGGCGGACGTAGGCGAGAAATGGGCTGACAGATTTCCCTCGCTGCGCATATCGCTGACTCCGGGATTGGAGAATGACGGCCTGTCGCGTTTGCTGAGCTCACCGTTCAGCTACGTGGCTGCCTCTGTCGCAGGGCCTGTCGTGGATTTCGGCCGACGTAAAAAACAATGGCTCATTGCACGCGAAGCATACGAGCAGGCACGCCTCGGATATGAGAAGAACGTAATGGCAGCCTTTTCAGAAGTCTCTACGGCCGTCAACGCACTTGCCCACAGCCGTGAGACACGCTCCAGGCAGACAGACCTCCGGGATGCCGCCGCAAAATATGTACAGCTCGCACGTGTGCAGTATCGTGGAGGTACGCTGAACTATCTCGACGTACTCGATGCCCAACGTCGCTATTTCGATGCCAGCATCGCCCTCAACCGGGCCATACTCTCCGAAAATCTTGCTCTGGTCACACTCTACAAGACTCTCGGAGGAGGATGGAGTGTGCAGCCATAAACACATGAATCAGAAAAAAATCCGCTCAGGTTCGTGTAAAGCAAAGATTTTGACTACCTTTGCCATACGGAGAGCTCATCTCCCGTCCAAAACAATGACAAGGCAAATACAACTATTCGTAATCTCATTACTGGCGTCGGCATCCACAGCATACGCACAGGATTTCACAGCTCAAGACATCAAGGTTGAGAACCGGCAGCAGGGGGTGACTCTTGCGGGTACACTTACCGTCCCTGCAGAGGGGAAACCTAAAGAGGCAATAATACTGGCCAGCGGGAGTGGGGCCCAGAACAGAGACGAGGAGATACTCGGGCACAGGCCGTTCAAGGTCATCGCCGAGCATCTGTCGGGCAGAGGCTATGCCGTGCTGCGCATGGACGACCGGGGCACGGGAGAGAGTGAGGGAGATACATCCGCCACAACCCTCGATGACTATGTGGCGGACATATCGTGTGCCATAGCGACGCTCGACTCATGTCTCGAGAGTATTACTGGTGCGATAAAATCG
>DAAQ01000022.1 GCA_001701225.1 Bacteroidales bacterium H5
CCCGGTTCCTATCTTATCTGCCCTATCCTCAATAATACGGATACGGTGGTGGGGGTGGGCCCTGGGGGACGTTCCAGGGTGCGTTGATGCCTACGTTGACGCCGCCTGGCAGTGTCTCGGAGACACCCCAGCCCCCCGAGCCTATCCACCAGTTGGAACAGGCCGACAGTGCGGCGGCAGCCGCCACGGCGATGATGGCCGCAAATGTGCGGCGACAGATTGTGCGGAGAGAGTGTGGCATGGCTAATATGGTGTTTTGTCAGTTGAACGGTCCCATTTCTCGAACGCCTTCAGGGCCTCGGCGTGCATGAGCTGATGCGACGGTATGGCCCGCTCGGAGGGTGGCAGCTCAAGCTGCTCGTAGATGAACGAGTCGTCAAAATCGATGGCCTTGGCATCGGCCTTGGTGTTGCCGTAGAACAGCCTCGACACCCCGGCCCAGTAGAGCGCGCTGAGGCACATCGGGCATGGCTCGCACGACGAGTAGACGGTGCATCCCGTGAGCTTGAACGAGCCCAGCTTGCGCGAGGCCGCGCGCACGGCGTTGACCTCGGCGTGAGCCGTGGGGTCGCAGTCGCGCGTCACGGTGTTGACTCCTGTCGACACGCGGTTTCCCTCGGCGTCGACAATCACGGCGCCGAACGGCCCTCCACCCATGTCGATATTGTCGATGGAGAGGTCTATTGCCTCCTGCATATATCTGCGGTCACGCGGAGTAATTTCGGTCATAGTTGAAAAGTGTTTGGTTGATATAAGATATAACAATCGTGGATTGTGGGTTGTTGAAGAATATCGGCCGGTTTGGTCAAAAACAATCCGACCCCCGGGGTTGCCGGAGGTCGGAATCTGTATCAGTGATTGTCTATGGCTCAGTAGACAAGTTCGAGGTCATCGAGCCACATGGTCGAGCCGTCACCACCGGTGAAATAGTCACCACCCTTCGAGGCAGAGGCGGTGAGCATGATATATGCCACATTTCCGCCATGAACCTCATCGATTGGTATCTCGAACTCAATCATGCCGTCGCCCTCGGTCTCGGTAAACACCTTCTCACCGTAGGCCACTACATAAGAGGCGTTTTTGTCGAAGAGCTTACGTACGCTGCTCTTGGTCTGTATCACGACAGGTGCGGTCTTGCTCTCGCCCTTGTATGTGCCTGTCTCCATTTCTTTCTCGGTCAGTAGAGCCACGTATATGATGCCGCGGTCCATCTCACCCTTGACATACTCCGCTGGAGCATCCGAAGCCTTGTCAGTGATTTCTACAGGCTTGTACTTGACATAGCCCTTGAGTGCTCGGGGACGTACCGTCCATGGCCGTCCGAAGCCAAGGATACCATCTGTGCCGTCGGTAAACAGATATTCGCCGATGAACACATTACCGGCAGCGAATTTGCCAAGACGTCCGATACCGACAAACTGCGAGGCGAGCTTTATTGAGCGGTTGCCAGAGTGTTTGATTTCAGTGTCAGGCAACGTTACATTCTTGCTCATGGTTGCCGAGCCGTGATTACCGCTGTCCCAGAACATGTCCTGACCTGCCCCATAGATTAGGAAGGGTGCTTTGGAATCCTGCCACTCCTCAAATCCGGCATTGGGGAGCTGGGGATATGCGGGGGTGGTGAAGGTGATTTCCGCTGAAGTGAAATCATCTGCCACGACGCGGTATGCATATTCCATACCGTCCTCAAGGTCGGTGAGGTTGGCGGTGAGGGTGCTGCCATCGCGTACGGCCTCGACAAATGTCCAGTCCTCGTAGCTGCGGGCGTTGCCGATCTTCTTGACCTCGAAGCCGAGACGGTCGAAGGTCGCGGTGGCGTCTGTGAGGGTGGCCGAGATAGTAGCAGAGGTAAACGAGGTCTCGGCGGGTGCAGGTGCCGGGGTGGCGGGGGCGTCGCTCAGCGAGATGCTGAATGTTGCCTTTGACACCTTGTCGGCAGCCTCGCCCGAAGCGGCTGTGATGTCGAGGTTATAGTCACCCTTGGGAAGAGCGTTCAGGTAGGTTTCGGAAATCGTGATACGCATGCCTGTGGCTTCGCCCAAAGGTGCTCCGTCGGGGAATGTGCGTATCGAGATGCCCTTGTCGCCGAACGTGGTGCCATACTTGCTCTGGTCCATCTTTATCAGGTCATACTCCTCGGCCAGGCCTCCGGCTGTGAGCAGGTTGCCCCCGATGCGGACACTCTGCAGTGCCTCCGAGCTGTTGATGGTGATGGACTGGGGGAGTGCTGCGCCCGGCTCTGCGACGACGGTCTGGCTGATGTCGAAGCCCGAGCCCTTGATCTCGGGCGCGAGGGCTATGAAGATTTCCTCCTGGTCACCCTCGGCGGGTTCAGGCACGACGTCGATCGAGAAATAGGCACCGCCTATCTCTATCTCGCCACCCTGCTCATACTTGAGGTTGAAGATATACTCGGTGGCGTTGGCCAGGCCTGGCTTACCCTCGATGGCGGGATCGGTATATGTGCCGCTCTTGGTGAACTTGTTACCGCTGAGCTCGGTGCCCTCGAGGGTCCAGTTGAAGCCCTCGGTGCGCGAGTTGAGCATATAGTAACCCTTGGCGGGGGCCTCGCCCTCGAATGTCAGTCCGTGGGCATAGCCGTGCTTGTCGGTCTCGGCGGTCACGCCGTCGTTGAGCGATACGGTGAACCTGAGGTCCTTGAGAATCTCCTTGAGCTCGTCAGAATAGTTGACGCTGACCACAGTGTTGCGTATCTTGCACACGAGGTTCACGGTCTGGATGTCGCCGCGGCTGATGGTGACCTCCTCATAGCCCTTGAAGCGCTTGACGTCGAACGATGCGGGAATCGAGTCGCCCGTACCGGTCCAGCCCTCGACTACGTATGTGCCCGAGGGGAGGGCGATACCCTCGTTGGGGAACGATGCACGACCCTCGAAGCGGTGCAACAGCTTGCCGGTCTGTTTTTCTGAAATCCAGATGAGGGCCTGCTCGCAGAGGGCGTCATTGTCTACGGGCACTGTGACACGGCTTGCCACCTTGACATCAGATTTGACGGATGTCTGCAGCATCATGCGGCCCTCGCCATCTCCCAGCAGGTGCTCCTCACGACAGCTTGTGGCCGTGGCGCCGAGCAGCAGGGCGGCGAATATGTATTTGAATGATTTTTTCATAGTTGTCATTTGGCGAGATATTTGAGAATAGTGCTCTTTTTATTGCCTTTGGAGTCTGTCACCGTAATACTGAATGAATGATGGCCGCTGAAACCAGAGAGCAGTGGAGCCAGGTCGGTGATATTGAAATCGACACTTGTTTTGCCGATAACATCATCTCCGACAGGAAGTCCGATGCTGGCAAGTGACTCTCCTGTCTCTCCCGGGTATGCAAGGTCAAACTCCATAGGCATCAGTTCGCCGACAGAGGCTGCGAAGCTTTCATTGTCTGTCTCAATCTTGACGTTGAGATTTGCAATACCCTCTTTGGATGTAATCACTACAATGGCTGGAGTTACCGACGGGTCGTTCTCGCCGTTTTCGCCGAGCACAAGGGTCTCGCTGGTGAAGCCGATAACATCCTCTTCGCCGGGCTCGTCAGGGCCGGGGCCGGGAGGTGTGGGCTCGTCGGGCCAGTCCTCGTCGTCGGGACGGCCTGAACCGCCTATGTCGCCGGGATCATCGCCGGGGACATCTGTTCCCTGCTCCTCCTCGAATATCTCGCCGTCAACGGTGATGCCGCCGGGTGTCACGCCGCCGGTCTCGTCGGGTATGTCAGATCCCTTCTTGAGCGAGAAGGTAATGACATAGCACTTGCCCTCGTTGACATCGGTAAACACTTTCTTAACCACAACAGACTGGCCGCTGATGGTGCCGCTGAATGTGGCGGCCAGGGTCATGCTGCCGTCGATGACCTCGAAATATCCGCGACGTCCCTCGTCGTTGGCTGTCCACGAGAGCAGGCCCTCGTCGTTGGCCACGACATCTACCTTGCAGTCGGCACCCATGGCATTGCGGAGGTCTTCTGTAAACTTGACCTCGACCCTGGCGGATGCGAATGTGCAGGTCACGGTGCCTATGTCGGTAATCTTGTTGTTCTCTACCTCAAACTTGGCTGAGCCTTTGTAATAGGGCTTGTCCCACTCGGCCTTCTTGACGGCGTGGCTGCGCACGTCGACGGTATAGCTGCCCACGGCGAGAGTCATCACCTCGGGCATCTGCGAGTAGGTCCACGAGCACTCCTTGCCGTCATACGAGGCTACGGTGCCGTCGGTGTTATAGATGGTGACCAGATAGCCCGATGTGTCGATTCCGGCACGGCTTGTGGCCTCCTTTACGTTGACGTTGAGGTCGCCGAGGTTGACACCGCCTGTGTTGGCGGCGAATTTCTGCTGAGCGGGCTCCCAGTCGTCACACCCTGTCAGCGCAAAGACGGCCGCCAGAGTGAACAGCAGTGAAAATATCTTGTTTTTCATTGTCGTTTGCGGTTAATAGATTAATTCGATGTCGTCGATATAGAGCTGTGAACCCATATAGGTACCTCTTGACAAGTTTCCAGCCCCCGGGCCATTCAGCCAATTCCTGTCTTTTGATAGGGCTTCCTGAACGTTCGTAGACAGGAAACGTATATAAATCTTTGCTGCTTTGGGAGACACAGAGGAGTAGTTGAGCGCGATTGTTTTTTTCCCATATTCGCTTTGTGCCGAAAGGTCGGCCTTCTGCTCAGCAATGACGTTTCCGGATGCATCAATCATGCGTATGAGAACCTCACCATGGTCTGCCGAGTTCTTTGCGGTGTATTTATACTGAAATGACAAGGCGCTGGGTCGGCTTGCGAAAGGCACACCGCAGTCCAGGTCATCAGTATTCAGGGAGCCGGAACGGTCTTTATATCCGTCGGGTCGTATTGTGCGTGTTGCTCCCAGATGATAAAGTCCTGCATCTATATATTTGCAAGCTCCAGTTACACCTATGAGAGCACTATTCCCGGATCCCCATCCGCAAGTACGGATGGAAATGGATGTCCCGTTATTATATGCATCTGAGCCGGTAACTGGTATTGTACCTGATACCCTGCAATAACCGTAATTACTGCCTTGGCTCGTTGTCATGGTATTATTGGTTCCCCAACCGTCAGGAAATACATAGTTTTCCCAATGAGATGCGCTTCCATTGATAGACGGGGCAGTGTCGCAGTTGTCATTGCGGCCAAGCTGTGTCGCTGCCTCGGTGGTGACGGGGATTGCGATGGTCTTGCGGCCGTCGATTATGGCGCGGACATACTGTGTCTTGCCGGGCTCGAGCCCCTGAATCTCGTATGTCTTTGTCTCGACCACGGCGCGCGAGCGGGCTGCGCGGGTGCGTATCTGGCCTGTCACATCCTTGAAATTGGCATTATTCTGGTCGGGCGATACCTGAAACCTGACACTCGAGCTCTTGGCTGCAGTCTCGTCGTCGAGAAACTGCACGTTGACAAAGGCGCGCTTGGCAAAAGCGTTGACCGTTGTCGCGTCGAGCGTGGCGGCGAGGGCCTTGAGGATATACTTGGCCTCGAGGTTTCCGGCCTTGGCGGTGAGGTGTACCTCGTTGCCGTTCATGATTATCTCGGTGTCGGCGGGGCTGTATGTGAACTCTACCTCATACTTGCCGGGTGTGGCCGAGGGTGTCACGGTGGCTGCCACGGCCTTCTCGACGCCGCGGTCGGTGTCGAAGAAGAACTTGACATCGTTGACGTCAGCGCCGTTATATTCTATGGTGGCGTATGCCTTGCCGGGCTCGTCGATGCCGCCCGCTGTGACGGCGAGGTTGAGCTTGTGCATGGTGACGCTGAATGTCAGTGCGTCGCTCTGCTTGGTCTGCGCGTCAATGACCCTGACGGTGAATGTCGATTTCTCGGCTCCCTCGCTATAGGGGATGTTGGGGAGGAGGCCTGTGAAATCAATCATGCCCATCACGTCGGGGTTGTTCCAGATGCCCAGGGTCTTGAGGCCCATGCTCTCGAGGAGGGCTTTAGAGTCGCCGGGATTGGCCAGGTCGACCTCGGCGGGCCATCCCTTGGCTGCGAGTGCGGCAGACTCGGTGGTGAGCATCACGGACTTGATTTTGCCACGGGCCACGACATTCATCTTGACAGACTGCTCGGGCTTGACACTCTCGACCACATCGACGTTGGTGACCTCGGCGGGGTCGAATGTCAGGGTGGGGGCTGAGGCCGACGTGAGGTCTTGCGAAAGGTCAATCTCATACTCCACGTTGTCGAGTGTCTCGTCGCAGGTCACTGTGAGCGCGGCCTGTGCGGGGTCGGCCGAGGGGTCGCCCAGCCATCCGCAGTCGACGTCGAGCGTCAGCGTGTGGCGATACTGTTCCTTGGCCTCGATGAGGGCTATCTCGACATTGCTCTCGCTCTTGCCGTTGGGGCGTGTGAACGAGAGGTAGACGGGCACGGCACCGGCCTTGACATAGAGCTCGTCCGTGGCGTTCTCGTCATAGACGATATTGCCGACGGTGGCCGTATAGTCCTTCATGTATTTCTTGAAATTGTCTGTCAGCACCAGACGCACGATCGAGTTCTTGAGCTTGACTGTGAAGCTGAGGTCTGTAGTGCGGTCTGTGTAGACGTGTGTCTCCTCGGACCCGTAGTAATAGGGCTTGCCATATCCCTCGTCATCGGCTGTGCCGTAATAAGCCTCGGCCAGATATCCCCCCACGGGAATCTGCTCGGAGGGATCGAATTCGGCTAACGGCCACGACTGCGAGAAATCGCCGTCGAGCGCGGTGAGGCTGAATGTGAGCTGGTCGGCGGTGATGGGATTCTCTACCGAAGCCCGGCTCGCGGCCTGCGTGCCCGTCAGGGGTGCGGCCACGAAATCGACATCGAGCTTCAGAGAGCCCGTGTCTCCTCCCGCCAGGGTCGTCTCCTCGCTACATCCCGTGGCCAGTGGCAACAGGACTGCTGAGAGGGCGACACCCTTCAAGATGTTTTTGGTAATCATTTGGTTTTATGATTAGTGATTGTTACTATTTATGTCAGTCGTGTATATGTATGATGTGTGCCGAGCCATACTGAAACGTGAGCTTCCGACAGGCAAAATTATTGGCAAAGGTAAGCATATTTTTACAATTTTTCGTCATTCCAAAGGCATAATTAACAATAAAAAGGCAAAAAATGCCACAAGGATGACCCAAAAGTCGAAGTGACGCGGCAGGTGATTTGGGAGATGTTTCACAAGTCGGAGGCCCGCAGGGCCGATGTCATGATTAACCCGGGGTGACCGCAGGG
>DAAQ01000004.1 GCA_001701225.1 Bacteroidales bacterium H5
ATGTCTGTGTCATAGTAGTCTTTTTTTGTGTTTTGCGGATTTCTGACACACAGCTCATAGCATGAACCGGTATGCCACAGCCGGACGTACCGTATAGGCGCACTGCCTGCCGTGAAACCAGGTGTAGCCATGGGAGGCGTCTCCATTTCCAAAGGACATATACCGTATGAAGTCTTTGGTCGCCTCCGTGGAAGACCAGTGTGAACCCGTCACATGGCTTGCAAACGGGATGCTCCCGTACGCCACCAGCGTACGCCACAGGATCATCGAGTATATGGGCTTCTCCGCGTCCGGCAGAGAGTGGAGGTAGCGGTTGATTGCCGCCAGCTCGCTCTCGGTATAACTGCCGGATTCCACATGGGACGGCAAAACGGATGTCTTTATCACGTTGGGATCGTCCGAGGCAAGAGCGTCCAGGATAATCCGGTCGACCACACTCCTGTCCGGCAATGTGTTCGCACCGACAGACTCTGTCTCACCGATACCACCTGTCCTGGACCTCGCGTGGTAGCTGTACATGCGCATCAGCTCACCGGCTGCCGGCAGATACCAGTTTGTCGGGGCGTACTGCGGGTCAAGCGGCTCTCCTTCCCTAACCTCCGGCTCATACAGGTAGCACCCGTAGGCAGCCGGATAGAGGAACTGCATGTATTTGTCGAGGTTGTTGTTCGCCTTCTTCAGTATCTCCAGGGCGTCCGAGAGCTCCCCGACTGTGGCAGGAAACCCGGCAAACTGATGTTCCACACCATCGTCATCAGTCCAGCACAGGTTGACCGATCCGTTCGCGTCCGAGAGCAGGTAATCATTGATTATCCGGTTGGCGTGCTGTATGATTGCCCCGGTCTTCTGTTCCCCGTTCCAGTCTGCGACCCCCCCGGTGCTGCCGGTGTAGTCCTTGAATCCGTCGTCCTGGTCCGGGTCATAGTAATTGGTCGCAAGGACATTGTTGTTGTTCGCCCCTCCGGCCAGGCCTGTGGCGGCGACATTCGGAATCGAGCTGATGTCAAAGACATCGGCAAGTCCCGTGGCTGCCTGTATCTCACCCTGTATCCCACCGTGGCCATCATTGCCTGTAGACGGGGCAAGCCCCCAGATGGCATAGGGGCTGTTCAGTAGTCCGTCAGAGCTCCGGCAGGCCAGGTCTTCCTTGCAGTCGACCAGCACCCGGTACCCGACCAGCCTGTGTGTGGACTTGAAGGACTCGCCGGGCTTATCGTACCCCATGAAGACAGTTGGCTCCGCCTCACCGTCGCCCAGCCACATCTCGTCCACCTTGAAGACGATGCCGACAAGCGTCTTTTCTTTGCGGTACTGGTCATCGAAAGTACCGTCCGCGTATGCGAAATCACCTATCTTCGGAACTCGGCGATAGAAACCGACCTGATACTCGCGGGTGAGCACCGTGCCGTTGGTCTTGGTGATGGAGCACCTGATGATATGGCGCATGTCCGAGCCACTCACGTCCAGGGCTGACACCTCCAGGAGGCCGTTGACCGTGTCGGAGAACGAGGCGTAGGGCACCGCGCTGCCGTCGATGGACCATTCGATGGCCGGACTGCCGTCCCTGATGGCGATGTCGTTGCCCGTGGAGGGGGCGCATGTGAGGGTGTATCTGTATGTGCCGGTCTCCGGGGTGTACGGCGCCCCGCTGATGGCGATGGAGTTTATCGCCCTTGTCGCGTAGCTTATGTGCAGGGGGTTGTCGGCGTCATCTATGTCGCCATACTGTCTGGCAAGAGCGATCTTGTCGCCCAGTGTCAGGGTGCCGGTCAGGGCTATCGAGCCAGTGAGGAGGGCTCCCATGCCGTGGAGCCACATCATGGCCTCCACAGGAAAACCGCTCCAGTCTATGTCACCGACCTGCACGAGGCTCATGTTCTTCGCCTGGGAATACGCGAGCTGCACGAGTGGCTGCGTCTGGCCGCGCAGGCCGGGAGCACCGGTGATGCGGAGCTCCCTCAGGTTTGTCACGCCCTCGAGCGTGAGCGTCTTCAGGCTGGGCTGGGCTGCCAGTACCAGGGATGTCAGCGTGGCCGGGAGGTGCAGGGTCTCGAGGTGTTCCGTCGCGGGGAGGGTCACGCTTGAGAGCGACGTGCCGCGCAGGTCTATCTCCCTGAGCTGCGTGTTGGCGGACAGGTCGAGGTTGCCTTCAAGGGTGTCGACACCGTTCAGCACGAGGCGCTGGAGCAGCGGTGCCGACACAACCATGGACGCGGGCCGGAACTGCACGTCGCTGCCGCCAGACACGACAAACTCGGTGAGGCGCGCACCTGTCAGGTTGAATGTCTCGCCGAGGCTCTTGTCGGTGAAATCGCCGATGTCCCTCATATGGTCTATGCCGTTCAGGAAGATGTTGGTGTTTCCGTCTGACGATCCGAGGTTTACCTTATATGTCTCCCCGGCCCTGACCCTCGGGGCGCGGACATTCCCGGCACCGTACACCAGCGTGCTGCCGAGCGCGAAGGTCGGGTACATGGAGATGTGCGGGACGAGGGTGAACGAGTATGCCGGGCGGCTGCCGTCCCTCCTGACTATCGAGCGGAAATTCAGCGACCCGGCGGCTCCCTCGCCGTCGCGCCGTCCGAACTCGCCGTAGCTCGCGTAGGACGAGATATAGGCGATGCGGCGCTTCACCCACTGCATCTCGCGCTGCAACGAGTCGCCGCAGCTCTGCGTGATGGGGTCGGTGCCGTTCTGATAGATGCCCTGGACGTATCGGGTGCGGGCCCTCTCGTAGACGAGCCTTGCGACCTCATTATAGGCTACAGCAGGGAAATAACGCTGCACCGAGAAGAAATATCTCTCGAAGCAGCCGAGGACGGTATTGTCGTCGCTCAGCCGGGCCATCTCCTGGAGGATTGCCCTCATGTTGGCCCGCTGCTCGTCGGGAAAGGCAAGCTCCATCTGGTTGAAGAACGAGTTGCTCTCCGAGTTCCAGTACGGGTTTCCAGCGTCGTCCTTGTCGTGCTCCTCGACGTCGTAGGGCTTGCTCGCCTGGCCGACGTTGTCGGTGAGGAAGATGGAGTCGAGGTCATCCTGGAACCATCCTATCAGTCCTGTCTCCGGGTCGTAATAGACGTAGGTGTTCTTGCCACGGTTGTCGGAGGCACCCATGAACTTGCAGAAATTCATGGTGAAGAGAGCCTGTGTCTGGTCGAAATGCCTCCCGACCCCCTGCTTGAACAGCGACAGACGCGCCTCCTTGAAGGCCCTGTTCTGCTCCTCCCAGTTCGACCCGCCGGCTATGTTGCCGCACTGGGTGTTGATGTTGACCTTGCTGTATCCGGTGGCGGTCTTCCCGGTTCCCGCGTCGACCCATTTGCTGTTGATGAAATCGTAACGGTACAGGTCGTACTGCGCGTTGTGCTCTCCGGCCTCGGTGACCCAGTAATGTTTGGAAGTGTCAGCCGAGACGTCGGACTGGAGATCATCGAGGGTGCCGCGGTGGAAATCAATGTCATCAAAATGGGTGAACACGAAATTCCAGGCGCTCTTGAAGGGGGCGATCTTCGAGATGTCGCCACCGACGAGGCTGAATTGCTTCTGGCCGTTATAGAGGATGTCCTCGCCGTCGACTGTGACGTCGCCGTCTATCCAGGGTACACGTCCCATCACGAGGTCGCGGTCGTTGTCGGCGCCCTCGATACAGATAAAGTCGGGGAATCTCTCGCTGTCGAACCCGAACGTGGGCCTGTCACCCTTTCCGGGACCGAATGTCATGAAGCTGGCGAAACGGGGCTCCGAAACCTCGTCATCCTGCACGAAGAACAGGAAAGGCTTCTGGAGCACGGCTGCGCGGCAGTTCTCGTAACCTGGAGTGCGGGTGATGGACGAGCCTCCGCATACCGCCTTCCACAGGTCGTTGTAGAGGGCGGTGGCGCCGATCTTGTGGCTCTGCATCGACGAGGCGAAGTTCACCTTGCCAACATCCTTGAGCGACACGGGCATGTCGGGAGCGAGCTGGAATCCGCGTCCCCGCACGGTTCCCTCCTCGTCAGTCCACACGGAATCCTCGCCATACTTTGCCTGGCCGTTCCACCAGTCATAGGTCATCGCGGATGTCCCCTGGCCGTTCATCCGTACGTTCGTTATGACGCCGCTATGCCTTGGGAGCCCCTGCTGGTGTATGACGAGGGTTCCAAGGAATGTGTCCTTCTTGGCGTCACCATATGTCGGATAGCGGCCTATCCACTTGATGACGTTGTATTTCTCAAACGCCTTGTCCCAGTCCAGGAGACCGTTCGACATGATGTCGTTGGCCGCGGCGAAAGCGAGCTTCTCATACGTGTCATCAAGAGACGCCTTGTAGTTCTGGAGCACGTCGGTTGACGTGAGCGCCTTCTTATACACCTTTATGGAGTAGATGTCTATATCGGCGCCCTGCGTTCCTCCGATCCGTATGCCCTGGGACGTCTCCACACCGTCGACGTACTGGACGAACACATCATTGTCGGCGTAGTTGAGCTCGCGGTTGATGACGCCGTTGACGAACATGCGGCAGTAGTTCTGGCCCGAGCCGGAGAGATTGTAGAGCAGGTTGACGGCCACACGTGTGCGCTCGCCCTCCTGGTAGCCGATGTCCTGGTTCTTTCTGGCGACCTTGCCCTGGGTCATGAAGCAGGCCTCGAGCGGACGCATCTCCCAGCCTAACGGGTTCCCGCTGCCGGAGTATGAGCACATGCGCAGCACGGGCGTCCTCTCGTCTGTCACGGCCCTCACGGCATAGTCTATCTCGAATGTCAGGGAGCCGGTCTTGTTGACATTCGTGCCCCCCTTGTAATCCTCGAGCGCCTCGTAATGTATGATGAGCTCGCGTCCGGCGGGTACGCGCAGGCACCTCACTCCCTTGCTGTCCGTGACCCAGCCGTCGCTCACGAAGCCGAATCCCCTGAACTCCGCGGGTATCACCGATCCGTCGGCGGCATTTATCACTGTCGCGGGGTCGGATTCGGTGTTGCTCCTGAGCCTGGGGTTCAGGATGAAATCCGCGCCGCTGACCGGGGCGAAGTTCTGTGTGTTGTCGACCTCGAACGATACGGGCTCCCTGAGGACGGCCTCGCCGGACGTGAAGTGCATCTCGACGCTGAACGCCTCGATGCCGCTGTCTATCTCGAGCATGTTGCCGAAGGTATATACCACCCCGGGCTGCGGGTTCTCCTCGGTCAGGGACAGGTACGTCTCCGAACCGTCCGGGCTCCTGAGCGAGAACCGCACCGGGAGCGGCAGCCCCGAGGGATTGTATACCGCCCAGTCGAACAGCGTGGCCGAAGACCAGTTCGTGAGCTCCCTGCGGATATTGTTGAGCATGATGTGCGGGGTCGTGTCATCCCCGTCGGCGAGCACCATGACCTGCGAGAACACATGTTCGCTCTGTGTCCCGTCCATGCCGTCGACCGAGAGCCACGCCTCGATCTCGTGCACGCCGTGTGACATCACCTTGACCGCGTCGGCGTCGGAGTCCGTCACGTCAAACTGGTTAGGTGTCTCGGTATAGGTACGTGTCCCCAGCGGGAATCTGACGGTTCGCGTGCCGCCCTGCCCGCTTATGCGCAGGTTCAGGGTCTTGGAGACATCTCCCGTGTATGTGTAGAGCAGCGGCAGCGAGGAGCCCGTGACGGGAACCTGCCACTGGTTGCGGAACTGGAGGGTCAGCGACGTCTTGGTGACCGAGAACTGGATATATCGCGTATTGAGGCCTGTCGTCTCGCCACGCACGATGATGCGTACCTGCTGCGCCCCGCGCGGGAGCATGGGGCCTATGTCGACACTGTGCCATGAGCCCGAGGCAGACGGCATCGAGGGGATGTTTCCGAACGTGCCGCGGTCGCGCCATGGCGACTGCGAGTCCACACGCGACTGCACCGTCAGCGTGCCACCCTCCGTAGTGTCCGTGCTGGTCTGCGTGACCGGGTTGAACTCCTCGGAGGTGAACCGCACGCGCAGCTCCAGCGAGTCGCCGGTGGTCACCATCACCGACGGGGCGTCGGTGTAGAGCCCCACCATGTAGCTTGCCGCCTGCTGGCCACCCCCCTCGGGGAGCACGGCGTCGGCAAGCAGCAGGTGCGCGTTGGCCTCCGGGTCGGTGTTCCACTCGCTGTATGCCTGTTCGGAGGCGAACCCGTAGAGATGATAGTTCCCGTCGTCGCCCTTGATGCGCTGCGGCGGGAAATATCCCACGCGCCGGGCCAGCTCACGCTTTATGAGCGCCTCCACCTGCCCGCCGGAGAGTCCCTCCCAGGGAGTCTCGAGTGACACCGCGTCACCTGTGATTTCCGCAGATACGCCCGGTATCAGCGTGCCCTTGTTTCCTATGATGTCTGTCATGTCTTCCTTGTGATTGGTTGTCATTTGCTGTTCCTCCATCTCTCCTTGCCCAGCCACGGCTTGCGGCCGGTCCAGCGGCCCGAGCCGAAGCACGAGCGCACCGACTGCCACACCAGCACCGCGCCTACCGTCAGCATGGCCACACGGCGCCGGCCGATGTGGATGACCGAGGGGATTCTGTTTCCTATGCGCAGCATCACTCCTCCTCGGCCACGAAATACATACGGCCATCCTCGAGCTCACCGGCCTCGAGCATGGCATTCAGGCGCTCCTCGCTCTCGACCTCCACCGGGGCCACCGTCTCCGGCACCATCTCGCGCCATGACGTCCATGCCAGGGAGGGCACCGAGCCGTCGCCCACGGTTCCTGATGACAGTCCGTATGAACGGAAATATGTACGGATCCGGCTGTCGGTATGCGAGGTGCTGTCGAGCACCCCCTCAGGCGTGAAGGTGTAGTGTGTCGTGAGCACCTGCGTCAGCACATGCTGGCCCGAGTCGGTCATGATATCGAGATAGCCCACCGTCCGGGCACGCTGGCCCGACGTGGCCGTGACGCAATAGCGGGTATGTGCCGCGTCCACCACGAGCCCCCTCATGGCCATAATGCTCCCGTCGGTACCCATCGTATCGAGATCCGACACGTCCACAGCCTTCGGAACAGCCGACTCAGCCACCGATGCCGTATCCCTTATGTTCTCACGGACTTCATTAAGCAGCCCAAGGAAGGTCTCACGGTTGGTGACCCCCTCAAGAAAATCCTTGAGCTCATTAAATGTGTCGATAGCCTGTGTGACTTTATCACCATCTATGAGTGTGTCAAGACGGTTTTTATTTGTGGCCGCTGCCGTGGTCAAAGTATCTATGGCAGCCCGTATGTTCTGGATGGCCCGGTCATGCAGTATATCCGCTGCCTTGCGTTCTGTCTCTTCATCGGCGACACTCTTTACAGACTCGCGGATTTCCTTATATGATCGGTTCAGGAAATCCATCACCGCAGCGACCATCTCATTGGTCACCGACTCCGGATTCTCCGCCGTCTCGATTGTCTGAATAAGGGCATCTATAAGCTCCTGGTCATAAGAGTTCATATGCTGTTTCTTAATTGAAGGTTGATTTGAATGTCTTGGTGAACACATGTCCGCGTCCTGTCTCGAGAGCATCGGTGATGTCTTCCGTAATATTGAAATCTTCTCCGGCTACCGTAAGGATTAATGGGACGCGCACCGGCTTGGTCATACGATGTCCGAACGAAACAGAGTCTGCCAGAGGAATTACCTTTACAGGCTCCGTGGCATAATCGAGCAACCAGACCTCGTCACTTCCAAGCATATCCAGAAAAAGATTTGTCATATCCCCGGATATGGGGCCAATATTGGTTGTCAACTTTCGGATGCACCCTACCCTCTTGCGGGCGGTTGTCAGCTCACCGGTAACGGGGTCAACCAGACGATAACGTAGGTTTTCCTCTTCAGTATATTCGGGCACCACTGTAAGCGCGTCCGTAATCTCAACTATCTCAAAAAAGCCGAATGAGTTCCTGAACTTGAGACGGTATCTCTCGGGCACTACATCAGCCATCCCGATTATTACCCGGCAGGCAAAAACGCCATTACGCTCGATGTCGAATGCCGACGGGAGTACCCCGTGGTTTTCAAAGAAACTTTGCCTTAATGCAGAGAGGTCGATAGCATAGATTCCGGCGGCGAAATCACCGAAATCCACATGGATTCCTGTTGCCAGTTCCGTCAAGGCGATCCTCGAGTTCCTACCGTAGGCGAGGAAATATAATGGAGCCAGTTCTGTCTCCCGAATGAGAATTTTCCAGCCGGATGTGCGCGTGGTAAAGAAAAAGTTGCAGCCATCAGCCAGGAACCTGGAGTCGAACACATCTTTCCCCTTCTCAACATGCTTGCGGAAATTCTGATGCGAGATACCCCCCGGGATAGCCAGGAACTCGAAATCACCGTCTACGGTGTCATAATCGAAATAGGCGCTCACGACACGTCCGGCCAGCTCGCCATTATCGGCGACCTCGACTATGGGTTCCGTATTTCCTGAAGGCACCTCAGGGAAATATCCAGAGAAGGCGTCTGCCATATCGGACACATCAACCCTTACCGACGGAATCCCGGATGACGGGACAAACCGTCCGTCATAAATCCTGTCGCCATTCATATCGAGACTGAATACCCCGGCAGAAGCATCCGGGGAATAATTCCAATCCCCGGACAGGATTATTGGATTGCGCGTAAAGGCAATCCCGCTTGTTATACCCTGAGCCTTCATTTTGCTGTACCACAATAAGTGCGCGCGACAGAACCTACGAAATCAGTCTCGAGACCGGAAGCAGCCATGAACATGGCCCGCGCCCGGCTGGGAGTAGTCATGAAGGCATAGAAATCCTTTGTCGACCCCAGATGAGTCTCGTGCCAGAGTCTGTATGCCGCGTCGACATCAGCCAACTGCGGAGCTGTCACTTTGCTGTTCCTAATCATATCGCAAATTTGGCCATTTGGCATCACAGCTCAAAGGACTATTCCCACCGGGTCTCAAGGGTGACATCATACGTGGTCTCAAGAGTGACATGACCTATGGGCAAGTCACCGAGCACCCAGTTGTCCGAGTCTCCGACATCCTCGCTCATGTCATGCACCTCATATATCTCATAGGTCAGACGTGCCCGGTATTTTCTGGTCACCTGCCATCCCTCGGCGACAGGCGTGGGGAGTGTCGGGTCTGTCTGCCAGGTGGGCGGGATGCGCTCTATATTCACGGCACGGGCCGAGCGATAATCCACGCAATACAGGTCGCCCTGTACCCCATGCGGCTCATATCCGGTCATACCGATATATGCCTCGGCGGCCTTACGTCTTTCCGAAGACCGGGTGCCGAGCCCGAGTCCAAAGCTATCCGACAAAAGCCCATATATCAGATGTCGGGAACCTGCGGATATGTCCGGGATGTGCTGCTCTGAATCTATGTCATAGAATCCCTGTGACTGGATGGGGCGTAGCTTCACCTGCACCTGTACCTCATTTCCGGCAGGGAGCAAATATGATACCGTGTCTATCAGACACCTCACGCCATGCAGGTTGACCGGCTGCGACATGTCAAGCCGATACAGATCCGGCTTGCTCATCATCATCTTTACCTCCGCATATCGGTTGCCATGGCGCAGCAGCTCGTCATATCTGCGCCAGTACCGGGCAAACAGCCCGTCGCGGAACTGGAACAGCAACGACAGTGAGGGCGAGCTCCCGTCATCCGGGGCCACCGTCTGTCCGTCATCCCCCTCCGGCGAGAGTCTGCCATAACTCTTGCCTCCGACAGTATATGCCAGCATGAAGGCAAGCGGGGTCGACTCGCCATCCTGATTCTCGGTCTCGATACCTTTTATATAGCTGTGCCTATGCCGCGAGCCACAGAGATATAGCGGGCAATATTCGTTTATCCAGTTTCCGGCACCTGTCCCGACATTGCTCACCCTGTCGACAGGCACAAACTCGTCAACGCTCTTCAGCTCATGCGCCTCATACCCCTCGGGCTGCGGATCCCAGTCGAAGAAACTTGTCGACGATGACTTGACCGTAGCATTTGCCGTATCTATCCTGTGCCACATATTGCTCAGGTAGATTCGTCCGAGCTGAGAGCCGGCTGCCGCAGAAAGCTGGTCGACATGGCTCCCCATTGATATGTCCGGGAGTGCAACCCCCTTGGTGAAATCCTCGAACCTCTCGCAAGCCGGAGATGCACCCTCGATTGAGGTTCCGGCAGAGAGCTTGATATATTTCCGGGCATCATACGTCACCTTGAGCTGCCCGGCCACGAGTGCATCCAATTCCATTCCGGCGCTCGACGACAGGATGTCATCGAACAGCTTGAGACTCACAGTCCCCCGGCTGAAATCGACATGATATACCAGTCCGAAACGAACCCACAGCGCGTTCAGGAACTCTCCTACAGTACAGTCGGGCATCAGGTCGGCATAGTTTATGCGACCGTTGCATACCGCGTCGGCACAGTTGTTGAGCACTGCGAGACAGCGCAGATCCGGGTCTGTCCTGAACGGATTGCCGACCAGAGCCAGACGCATGTCGGCGAATATCAGCTCGAGCACACGCCACACTCTCAGGAAAGGCGTGACGCCATATCCGGCGGGGACAGTCACCTCGGTCACAATTCCGTCTATGACACGGTTGACCTTTGACGGCTGCCCCAGGCCATGCTCGCCGGTCACGTTGAGCATCTCCCAGTATATGGTCTCATCTTCATTATCATTTACCGTCTCACGGGCCACGGCCACGGGGAATACCGCCAGCTCGGCCCAGAATGTGTCCGCACCGGCTTTACCCTCATAGACATCGAGCAGTCCTCCCAGCACATGGTCGAGCGGATAGGTGTCCTCCGGCGCCTCATGCACCGGGAGGCCACTCAGCTCCGAGAGCTTGCGCGACTCCCAGGCCGCATAGGCCGTAGAGTTGTCAAAACCGATATTGAACGATATGCCCTCCTCGCGTCCGGCGCCGATGACATTGATGGTGCCGCGGCGCAGATAGGCACCGCACACCACATCGGCCATCGTGGCCGGATCGTTCGGGTCTGAGGCGGCATCGAGCCTGAAGGGAGCTCCGAGCAGCCTGACATTCCTCGCGGTGACTGGAACGGTAGCCGGAAGGCTCTGTGAGCCCCTGTCGTTAAATATCGGGTTCGAGTCGTCAACCTGCATCGAGAAGCCCTCGGGGAGGTCGAGGGACTCACCGTTTATCCTTATCTCTATCATATCGGTCGGTTATTCTTGCGTGTGAATGGAGCACGGGCCCTGTCCATGGTCTCTCCGGCATCCTCAATATCCTTGTACACGACGTATGCCCGCAGGTTTTTCAGGGCCATCCGCAGCTCATGCGCGGCCTCGGCAAACTCGCCGTACATGGCCGGAGTGTCATGCCTGAGGGACGTCGTATATCCGCCCTCGGCATATCCGTGCGGCTCTGTCCGGGAGCTTGCCACATAGCCGGAACGATGCCGGCGGATGGCCTCGATGGTGCCGACGGCATCAATGACACGGGGATTTGTCATTATGGGCTTTGGCACCACATATTCGCCCCTGTGAACCACTCCGGCCACCTCATATCGGTCGCCGTCACCGGTGTATCCGCCCTCCGAGTAGCCCGACAGGACACGCTGTGCGGTGGCCTTCTCCTTCGAGGCTCCGGCAGTCCGTCCGGGCTCCATGTTCTTTATCTTGTCCCGCTCGGCCTTGGCGCTCGCCACCTGTGCGGCGCCCGTTGCCGTCAGCATGGCGGCAGCCACAGCTCCGGCAATGGGGCCGAGCTGCTTGAATCCCGTCATGATGGCTACCGCGGTATTGGCTATGATCTCAGAAATCTTTATGGCAAAATCGACGTCTGCATATTTCTTCTGTATCTCCAGCTTCTTATTCTCCTTCTCTTCCTCAAGGGCTGCCGTGTCCTCGCCATTGTTCTTGGCTTGCTGTATCAGCACGTCATATTTGGCGTCACTCCGGGCAATCTCAGCCTCCTGGATGGCCGAGAACATCGATGAAGAGAGATCCGCGTAATATTGAAAATACTTATCGGCCCATTTTACCTTCAGCCTGAATTTCATCTCCTCATATTCCTCGAGAGAGATTATCCCGGCCGCATAGAGCTTCTCCAGATTGCTCATCTCGAGCATGTACTCGTCCTCCCAGTTTGCGAGGCCAAGCTCTTTCTTGCGCTCGAGGGTCTTGCGGCTTAATTCTGAGTCAACCTCCTCCAGACGGCGTGCCTTCTCCTTCTCCAGTTCCACGGTCTCTTCTCCCGAGGCCCTTGCGATAGCTATGACAGCGTCATACTCGGCAGCAATCGACGCCTTGCGGGCCGCGGCTGCCTCGGCCAGACTCTCAGGGCCCGCACCCTTTCGGGTCATGGCCCGCATTTTCTCGGCCCATTTGCCTGTGTCGGTCAATATCTGGTTCTGATAGCCGGTAATCTTACCGCTCACCGAGGCATATATGTCATCGAGCAGCTCACCATATTTCTCCGGCTCAGCCTCGTAGAGCGCCTCGAGGTCGGCTGCAAACCTGCGGCTCTCCTCCAGGAGCTCGGCATGATGCTGACGGTCGGCATTAAGCTCGTAGATGTCGGCAGCCTCACGTGTCACCTTGCCGTCGGCCACCGACTGCTCCATGACCAGCTTCTGGCGCTCATAGAAGGCATCTATGGCCGCCATCCGGTCATTGTAGCTGTCCTGTATCGACCTGACCTCCGACTTGAGCAGGTCATCAGTATCTTTGACAGATTTCTCGACCGCCGCCTTTGCCTTCACAGCCGCATCGACGGCGGCTGCTGCGGGCACCGACACTGCTTCAGACGTATTCTCGGCGACAGCTTCGGCTACCATAGTGCCATTTTTAAGTCCCTCCTCGATATAGTTCCTGAACTTGTCGGTAAGGGCCTTGGCATTGTCATAAGCCACATGGGCCGCCTTTATTGTCTCGTTTGCATTGCGGATGTCGTTCTGAAGCGCCTTGATCTTTCCATACCGCTGTGTGGGCATACCGAGCATTCCGGCATAAGATCCGGCGCCGTCATACGTTCCGGCCTGCGACTGGGTCTGGTCAATCTGAGCCTGACGGTTACGTATTATCTCATTCTGGGCAATCTCGACCTCGTCCTTATTGTGATGAGCTTGCTCCTCGGCGTTAATCAGTTGTTCAAGTTTGTCCTTGTTGGCCTTGTATCTCATCTCCTTCTCGACGAGGGCCAGATACTCCCTTAGCTGTTCGGTACTCGCTTTGTATTTTCCTGTTGTCGCGTCAATCTGGGCATTATATCCGGGAATTATCCTGTTCAGTTCCTGAACCGCTTTTTTACGGCGCGTGAGCGATACATTCTCATTCTCGGCCACCATAACCAGGCTCTCGATACGGGCCTTCTCCTCGCCATACATCCTCGCCGATTCCTTCCCGGTCTCGATGAGCGCTTTTTGTGACGCAGCAACCTCGCGGGACTTGAACAAAATTTTATCGAGCAGTGGGAGCAACATGGTCACAGCAGTAATGACGAGCCCCAATGGATTCAGACGGAGAGTTTTCCACAGCAGCGAGAGTGCTTTTGTCCATTTTGTCGTGGTCAGGCTGGCAGCGATGACGGCGAGACGGTTACGTCCCACCCCCGAGGTGAGCAACCCCAGTGTGGCCACCTTGAGCCTTCCGGCTACATTGGCAGCGAGGACAGCGGCCTTGTATGTGAGCCATGCCTTGGCGCCTGTAATTATCAGGCCCGACATCCTTCCGGCTACATCTATCATCTTACCTATCCACTCCACGCAGGCTGTCACAGCCTCGATGGCTGCCTTGATGGCGCCACGCGCCTTATAGAAACGCATGATGACACCCTCGATGGTCGACTGGAGTATATCGAACGCTGTCGAGGCGTTGTCGCTCATCTCGTCATACATAGAATTGAAGGCCCCGGTACATCCGCTGACACTGTCACGGAGCTCTGCCACAGAATCAGCTCCGGCAAGGAATTTGGAGAATGCAGACACCGACCTCTTGTCGGTCAGTTCGAGAGCTGTGGCCAGGTCAATCCCCTCGTCGTTGAGTTTCTTCAGTCCGGCCACAAGGTCATCGAGGTTCTTGATCGGGGCTCCGAGAGCCTTTGCCAGCTTGCCGTTGCTGTCGGCCAGATTGAGCAGTATGTTTCGCGATGCCGTGGCTGCCGAGCTCGCATCAAATCCGGCATTGGCCAGGTTGCCAAGCAGGGCGATGGTCTCCTCTATCGAGAATCCGAACGCATTGGCCACAGGGCCTATCGTAGCCATGGAGTTCTGGAGATACGAGAAGCTCAATGCCGATTTGGTTGTACCGACGGCCAGAGAAGCCAGCATCCCCTCGACTTTCTCAGCCTCGATACCAAATATGCGCATTGACGCGCCCGCGAAGGCAGCCGCGCTGCCAAGATCTGTATCGACAGCCTGGGCAAACTTCAGCACACCCTCCTCCATCGCCTTGATCTGTTCCTTATCGAAACCGAGCTTTGCCAGCTCGGTCTGAAGCTGCGTCACCTGAGCTGCCGTGTACGATGTGGCCGCCCCGAGACGTCGGGCCTCGTCCGTCAGGTCTTTGATACCGGCTTTGGTCGACCCCAGCACTGCGGCGAGATTCGAGTTGGCCTTCTCGAATTCCATGATGGTGGTGATGGCACCCTTCAGGGCGTTGGTGAAGAAAGAGAGTATCGCGGCACCCACGGCCATGAAGAATCCCACCACCGTTGCCTTGAGGTTTGACAACGACAGGAAACCTTTCTTTACCTCTTCGGTCGGCCCCTCGAGCTCGGACATGGCCCTCTTGGTGTCGATGATGGCCCGGCTGAGTTTAGCGTATCTTTTCGGATCAGATGACTTTGAGGTATTGTCAAGCTCGCGGCGCAACCTTTTGAGCTGCTTGCGCAACTGCCCCATGGTCTTGTCGCTGTTGCTTATCGAGCTCTCAAGACGCCTTATTTCCTTGGTATTCTTGCGTATCTGGACATCGTTGGCGGCCATGGCCTCGTCGAGCTGCGCAATCTCCTTGGCGTGGTCACCATCGGCTGCCATCAGCCTTAACCGCTCAAGCCGATACTCCTTGTTTGCCTTGGTGAGCTCCCGGTTGGACTGCGACAGCTTACGGATCTCCTGCTGGGCCTTCGAGGCATTGACATCAAGATTGACCCGTATGGTATCCGGTTGTAGTTTTCGTGCCATTCTGCTGAAATATAATTTTCAGCAAATTTCGCATCTATAATGCGCCCACTGAAGGACATAAAAAAACCTCCGCGGTTACGCGGAGGCTATCTTCGGAAGTCTCTTATAGCATTCCTATTCTCCTTCCTCATAGGAAGTCTGTGAGAGGTATTTCTCAGAGGCTTCAACTATCGAAGCAAATCCAAAAATCATCACACTCGAGACGGCAATCGCCACAGCTAACGGGATTGTAAAAGGATTGGGGACGGTGGTTTCCATCATTTCGTAGTCCATAGCACCTGAACCGTACTTAAATTTTTCTTTCACAACCTCGTCGGGTTTTAACGACAAGATTGCGGCGACAATAGCGCCCAAGAGTCCGAGGATTGCGATTGCACGTAACAATCCCGGAACCATTCTCCTGATTTTTAACATAGTGGAAATTATTATTTAAAAAGCTAAAACTGCATAACATACCCAATGCTCGGGCTCATACGCATATCCTCCAGTATACTTTACAGTAATATGGAAATA
Source organism: Bacteroidales bacterium H5 (assembly GCA_001701225.1). GTDB lineage: Bacteria > Bacteroidota > Bacteroidia > Bacteroidales > Muribaculaceae > Duncaniella. The sequence continues at coordinate 15,588 of DAAQ01000004.1, forward strand.
TGCGTCGACATATTCGCCTTTTTTATCTTTAATTAGGCAATATCCGGTAAACAGGCATTCTCCCTTGTTGTTAATCTGCCTGTTGGTCCTTGAATAATCAAATATTATATCCGAATCTGGTATAGGAATAAGATTGCCGAGAGCTCGATTTGCTGCCGACCAGGTCGCATCTCTTTCCATTACAGGAGCATCCCTGAATAGTCTTCGTTTTGTCTCGCCGATAGGTTTATCAAATAACCCTACTGGACATTTAATCATTTTGACTGGAACTACGCTGATATTAATCATTTCTTCCTTTAATGTCCACAAGTTATGTCCGCCGCTCGTACCGTGGTGGATTCTATATGGGATTATTTCAACATGGTTTGCGGAATCCCTATCATCATGGACAAGAGTGTCCTTGATTGAGTCAAGATTATACGTATCGGCATTGTTTCCTACAGATGTGAACCATTCCTTTGGCATAAAAAATGGGCACATTACCAGGAAAAGTAAAATGCAAATTACCAGGTATTTCATTAGGTTTGTAAAATATGATGAACGATGGTTGGCTTCAGATTCGGCGGTAAAGTTAAGAAAAATTATCTTAAATCACACACAAAAATCGCATTTAAATGCAAAAAACCTCCGCAGTGGTGCGGAGGCTATATGATGTTGACTGATATTATGTCATTTGCGTGTCGTTGGGCGCGCTATTGTGAGCAGAGTATATTTGGCAAGCTGGAGGAATCCGAGCTGACGGTAAAATTCATCTGTATTGTCAATCTCGGCTTCCTTGAGATAATATCCGGCGAGGATGTCGATGAATGTGCTGACGCTCTCGACCATTTCCGGGTCATCCTGCAACAGGCCTATCATCTCCAGCATCTCCCGGTTCAGGACAATCCCTTCGGGTATTTCGGGTATCATGCCTCACCTCCTTTCGCATAGGCCACCATGAGCACGTTGTCCATATTGTAGAGCATATCTGAGATGGTCGTGTGGATATTGGATTGGTACATGGTCTCGCCGACGGGGACATAGCTGAGCGCGAAGATATATGCCTCACTCCCGGAGTAACCGCTGTGGGCACATATATGGCCCGAATCGGCGTGGTGATTCAGAGACACCTTCTTGCCCTTATACAGTGTGTTGACTGCATTGACGACAGCCTGTAGGCGGCTGACGAGCTTGAGGAGCGCATCATCATCGGCGAGTATGGTATGCTCGAAACGTCTGACCACAGCCTGGAGAACTGCACCCTTACGCGATTTGCCGGTTGTGGTGAGGATGCTTACCGACTCGATAAAGTATCTCATCTCTTACCTCCTTCCGTTATTGATGTCAGTGATGCCGATACTGCCGAGACGAGGCCGACAGCCGACGAAACGGCCAGCATGGGCGACGGCATGGCACCGCCCGACATGACGAACGACAACGAGCACCACATGGCCACGACTGCCGAGAGGACGGCGACGGCGGTGAGGATGCGTGACGGCGTCAGCAGCGGCCTGATGGCCGCTGCGAGGCGTGCGGGCAACGGGGTTATGGACTGGGCCCGGTATCTGAGACCGGTGAGGATCACGACTTGGTCGCGGCGTCGTGAGGCCGACAGGGTCAATGCGTTCATATTGCATCAGTGAGTAAGCGAGGCAGACAGAAAAACGGCTGCCGATCCGTTGCTTACTCACTGATGCAGTCTCGTCGCCGAGCACATTAATGACGGATGGCAGCCGTATGGCTGTGTATATGTCTGGACATAATAAATGCCCTTCGATATGGATGGGCAGTAACCGGGCCCGGCGGGACAGACATCTGTCAGTGAGTAAGCATTGCAAAGGTAGTGCTAATTTCGGATTCTGCAAAGCGAAAACGGTATTTTTTTTGGATGCCATACAAAAATACAGCATCTCAAGACGAGCTATGGCGTGTGTGGATTCAGTTCTCATGCCTTACCTCCTTCCGTTATTGATGTCAGTGATGCCGATACTGCCGAGACGAGGCCGACAGCCGACGAAACGGCCAGCATGGGCGACGGTGTGGCTGCGCCTGTCATGACGAACGACAGCGAGCACCACATGGCCACGACAGCCGATAGGACGGCTACGGCGGTGAGGATGCGTGATGCCGTCAGCAGGGGCCGCATGGCTGCGGCGAGGCGTGCGGGCAACGGGGTTATGGACTGGGCCCGGTATCTGAGACCGGTGAGGATCACGACTTGGTCGCGGCGTCGTGTGGCCGACAGGGTCAATGCGTTCATATTGCATCTGTTTTGTAGCATAGGTAGACAGAAAAACGGCTACCAATCCGTTGCTACAAAACAGATGCAATCTCTCGCGAGCGCATAAATTTTCGGATGGCAGCCGTAGGGCTATGAGATGACGGGGCATAAAAAAGCCCGTCTAATATGTCGAGCATTAACCGCGCTCGAGCGAGATAGATTACTATCCATTTTGTAGCACTGCAAAGGTAGTGCTAATTTCGGATTCTGCAAAATTTTCATAACTTTTCTTTCAGAAGTTCTTTCAGGTCAACCACCGCGATTGCTCACGAAAGAAGGCTTCTTGACAGTCAGATTGGCGGTTTATTTACTTTACAAAAGTATTAAAATAAAACCAAATAATCAAATTTGCAGGCCGTTGAATTGCAATTAAAACTGCCACACCCATCTATCACACCCGAAACCTCCCCACAACCGGATGCTGATGACAAAGAGCGCATAAAAACAGCCCACCCCCGCCGGATAGCGAGGGTGGGCTGTAAGTGCAAGGTCAGTTATGATAAATTTGTCCCTCAGACAAGAGAGAGATTGGAGAGTTCCGAGGCAAAAGAATGAAGTCCATTCTGAATTCTGGCAGTAGTCTTTGGCGAAGGATTGCGATAGCCAGTCGCATACTGCGACAGTTGCGCGGCAGACACTCCTGTGAGCTTAGAGAGCCCCTTAAAAGTTATGAGGCCGCCGAAATAAGAAAGAAAGGAGGGTACATCGTAGACGAATTTGAACTCAGTCTCGATGAACTTTTTTCCACGCTCCTCATATTTCTTTTTCATCTCGCGATATGTATTATTCCAATCGGCTATTGCCTCTTCGACAGTTGAGCCTTCACCCACTAGACCATAATTTATGGGCGCATGTTCATCCACAAAGATAGAATAGGTTCCATCGTTTTCGCGGGCAATATAGGCTTTAGTCTGTAGCATCTTGATAGAGAAATGGTTAATCTGTTAATTTGAGTTTTAAAAATATTTTTGGAATTGCTTATGATGTGTTCATATTGTTTTATTTATATTCATAATCAATCTGGAATGGAAAATTGTTCCCCGTGTCTCAGAGTTTCAGGCCGGACGATTTCAGGATGTTCCTCAATGTACCGGTGCTGACCTCTCCAGTGCCATGATGGCCAGTGGCGAAATACTCTCCAGTCTTGGGACTATACCACTCAGGATGTCCGTTAATTGTGCCGCCAGTAAGACGACATCCCATCTTCTTGAGCTTACGGTGAAGTTCATTATATTTCATATTTATTTATATTAAAACAACGCAAAGGTAATGCTATTTGTTGTAATAGCAAAATAATTTAACAAGAAAATTAACAAAACCTGTTGTTTTTCTTGATTTGCAGAACAGGACATACTTTAAATGCGGTTTTCATATTGATTTCGTGCGGTTACCGACCATTTTTAGCGAAAACAGGCGGTAACCGGGGTGGAAATGGCCTGAAAAAGTGTTAAAAACAGCGTTTTTGGGGCCAAAATTTTGGTGTCTCGGAAGCTAACTCGCTGACGGACGCGGAATCATGCGGAAAAAATCCGCAAATCATTTTTTGATGTCTCAATCCTGTCCGGCGCCGCTCAGAATCGCAACGGAAATTACCGCTCCCCAAACAGGTGAAATGTGAGGGCGCGGAGCATCTGTTACGGGTAATCCGGGTGTCCGGGCACAATGACGCCCGGCACCTGAAGAGGCACCGGGCGCACAGACTCACGAATGGAGCAGCGGGTAATGATGTCAGATTTTCCTGAGGTCTACGCCGAGGCGCTCAGCGGCCCAGAGGTCGGCCATGGCTCCGGCATTGCTCGAGACACCCTGCGCAGGCCGCGCTGCGAGAATCCACTGCCGGCGCATCATCAGATATTTGAAGGCGTCAGACAGGTTGGTCGACAGGCGCGGAAGCTTCTCGAGGGGGAGCTTCTCTGTGCTCTTGTCCTTGCCCACGACCTTTGAGCCCTTGCGATATCGTATCTTCTGACGCGCACCCTCGATGCTGCTGACGAGCTCGGGACACCCGAGGGCGTCGACAAGGAGGGTAGGCAGTCCCTTGTTGGTACCGCCCATCAGCTCGACCATAAACCCGAACTCGGCATCCTGATTGATGTTGGCCTGCTTGCGCGACATCAGCACGACAGTCCACCCGGTGCGGTTGCCGTCGGCATCACGCTCGACAGCCTCCTTGAACTTGCGGGCACGGTCTTCGCCCTGACGCTCGTAGGCGTTGCCGGAGCGGTCGTAAAAGAGGAATAGTTTCTTGCATCTGTGCGGACTGAAGAAGGTGATGAACCTGTCGGCAAGCTGGCGCAGGGACTCGGGAGCGATGACATACAGATTCTTGTGCACGCGGTAGTACCGGCCATCCTCCTGTCCTATCACCAGCGAGTTCATGTTGCCGAAGTCCATGCCGCCATCGAGGGGACGGTCGGGATCGAGCAGCAACTGCTCGCCACTGTGGAAGGGGGCCTCGCCCGACCGGGTACCGTCGGTGTACTTGTGGCGGTCGCTGAACAGCATGTAGAAGCGTGCCGACCTCTTCACACCCGGGCGCATGCCGACGACCGACTTGAGGAACTCGTGCAGCTCGAGGGCGCCCGAGAAGAGGCGCCGCGCATAGTCGATGGTGAGGATGTCGATATTGGCGAAGCTCGACAGGTTCATGAAATACGTCTGTCCCCGCCGCAGCTTGTTAAGGGCATTGTCATAATATGCCACCTTGCGCTCGAGACGTCCTATCCTGACGGTATCGGGCCGGTCTGAAGCATTGGCCCGCACCAGCTTGACGAGATAGGAATTTCGGGCCGAGGCCGCCTGGACTATGCGTATGATGCGCTCCGGATCCATCTCGGAGGCGTATCTGAAGAACCAGTCATACTCCCCCTCGGTCACGTCGGGCATGTCGGTGGTGATGGTGACACCTCCATACAGGTACGAGTGACCGTAGGTGATTGCATCCCCGCGGAGGATAGGGAGCACCCGGGCCGCCCTGGCATCGGAGGCATACTTGGCCTCGTCAAAGAAAAGATGGGCCACACTCTTGCCCGCCAGCAGGGAGGGGGCATCGAGGGAGCCCAGGAAGAGCACAGAGCCGTTCCAGAACGAATAGACGTTCCTGTAATCGTCCACGATGACCGAACAGGCGGCATGCCATGACTCGGGGGGACGTTTCCCCTTGATATAGTGTACCCCCTCGATGAGACCTGCCAGACGCCATCCGTTCTGGACAGCAGGCATGATGTTATTGACAAGGTTGGTATATGTGTCAGCCACTATGGCGAGGGGGGCCCCGGGCATCGCCTGGACGCATCTGAGGGTGCGTCGCGCTATGATGACGGTGCTCTTGGCGGTTCCTCGTCCGGCTATGGCTATCAGATTGGTGGTATCGACCCAGTCGGTGAGGATCTGCACCTCGGAGCCGTAGCGGACATCTACGTCATCATTCTGTCTCGTCAGTAAATTCCTTGACATCCTCAATCATCCGTTTTAACAAGTCCTTCTTCTTTATTCCGGCATCCTCCTTGACACGCGACCGTGTGAGCTCGGGGACATCGGGTATCGAGTCGATAAACGCATCGAGCTCGCGGCGGTCTGCCGCCGGAGCGCCCAACGATTCGGCATCGGCCGAGTAGATGATGGCCGTCTTTGGCTCGAGGAGCTCACGCGGTATCTCGGGAGCAGCCTCGTCAAAGCAGCCGCGGAGGCTGGCCACGTCGTTCATCAGCGCACGGCCTTCCTTGAACTTACCCGAAGCGAAGGCAAGATCGGCCATCTTCTCGAGCTTCTCGGCATACAGGTTAGACCATGCCCGGGAACTGACTGAGCTCTCGGCATAGAAGAAATTGATGGCGTCATCATATATGCGGCGCGACATCCAGTCGGAGAGGCCGTAGTAATCCTTGAGCAGCCTTATTATCCCGGCCTTGGTCACGATTTTGCGGCCACCGGGCTGAAGGATCCTGGCCCGCAGTCCGCGCACCATATCCATGAGGCCATAATATTCGCGCTCCTCGGGAGTAAGCGAGTCAATGTCGCCCGACTTGCGTATGCGGTTGAGCTGCGCCAGGTCGATGTTGTCGAAATCTATGCGCGAAGGTTTAGCAGGCAAATTCGTCATCGTCCATGTTGATTAACAGTTCGTCAAACCTGATGGCGCCCTGTATCTCGCCGAGAGCCTTCAGGGCGTCGATGTTACCCTCCCTGGCCACGTCACCGAGCTTTGTCATGGCGTTGACGCGGCCTTCTGTCCGTCCGCGTTCGATAAGGTTGAACACAGGCGTGCCCGGAACGGCAGCCATACGGCAGAATATCGCGGCGACACGCTCATCGAGGCGTAACGCCACAGCAATATCGCGTGCCGACAGGCCGTTGGCGGCATGCCCGATGATTTCGGGCACACTGTCGAACGGAATCAGATCGGTTATCTCCAGCCCTTCGGGCCAGTCATAAAGGTTATCAGCCATGGCATGATGCTAAAGTATGTCGAGCCTTTTCCTGACAGCCGCAGACTCCATCTCAAGGCGCCTGAGCTGGTGTCCGGCCTCAGAGCGGTCGCAGGGATGACAGCCGGGACGGTTCATGAAGGCCATTATCCTCTCTCGGCGCCCTGCGAGTCTGGCGAGCTCGTCTGTGACTTTTTTTTTCGACGCTCGATCTCTGCCTCTATACCGGTACGGGCGTCAGTCCAGCGTGCGAGAGCGGCAGCCGGAGCATCGGTCGGTTTGCCCGACTCCTCGGCTTCCTTGAGCCTTGTGCGCTGCTTGGACTGGTTGGCACGGGCGCTGTCAAGTTTCCTGACCAGCTCGAGGTCTGAGAGGACGGTGAGATCCTCGCAGGCCTGCCCTGCCGTGTCGCGCAGCTTGGGATGGTTGCCAAGTATGAGGCCTGTGTCTCGGTAGTGGTCGAGCTCGGCCCAGATGGCACGGTTGTTGAGATAGGCTGTCACGGTCTTCTCGGCCTCGGCCATAGACTCGGCAGTAGCTTCGTCTGGCATCTCCTGAAGACGCTCGAACGATTCACGGTAGGCATCATAGGCTGTGAACATATCGGCCACAAGTACCTTGAGAATATCCGGGCAATCGGGATACTTGAGGAAGGGATAACGGTCACGGAACCTGACCATGCGCATCACCGACTCGGGAGCCGGGACATTACACGACTCTTTCTGCGGCTGCGGCACTGTCTCGGTCACCACGGGCTGTCTTCTGGCCAGACGTGGAAGGCGCCTGAACTCCGCGTCAGAGAGTCCGGCGAGCTTACGCAGTTCCTCGACCAGCAGTGTGCGGGTGAACTCGGTGTCATCGACGGCAAACCTGCGCTTGAGCATACGGTTCTGGCCGTGGAGTCCATAGAGTCTCACCCCTTCCGCAAAGTTGCGGGGGCCCGTGAGGTAGGATATGATTTCCTTGCGATCTTCTGTTGTCATGGCTTATATGGTTTACATCACAAAATTAACGACCGATAATTACCGGGGGAAGGACACAAAAACGCCCGGATGCGGACATTCGCATTCCGGGCGCAATCTCAGAAACAATATTCCCGCAGACACGTCAGGTGTTATCGTATCGGCTCTGCTCGATCCAGACGAACGAGTCATCGGCCACCTGGAAGGCCTTGAGGGTAAGTTGCGAGCCCTCGGAAGCAGTGAATGCCCTGCCGCCCTTCAGGAGAATCGCGGCGGGGACATGCGACACGGTGGGGGCGGTTCCGGCAGTGCCGAGAAGAGTGATCACGTCGCCGTGCGAGCCACCCTCGATCTTGGATATTACGGCCTCGCCTGAAGATAGCTGATACTGGCCCTCTGCGATGAAGTCGACAGTGGTGGCAGCGGCCTCGACGGTCGAGACAGGCTCCTCGAGAGGAATTGTCCCGGCATAGATGCCAATGTCATCACCCTTGGAGATCTGGGCAAAGGTAATCTCATTGGCGCTGCTGTCTTTGTTGCCTGTATAGCTTGTGGTCATGCGACAGGGGTTGCACAGGTCGCCGATGATATCCGAAGGCTTGCCGGAACAATAGCGAACGATGATGATACATGTGCGGTTGAGCCAGTTGGCCTTGAACTCGCGGATGGCGAGCTCGTTGCCGGGATGACTGAATACGACCTGGGGTGTGGCGCCGACCTGGTCGGGGTCACCCTCGGCGGCTGCTGTCACCTGTATTGTGCCGGGGGTCATGTAGACGCCGATACCATAGGCGCCTTTCTTGAGTATGATGTCTTCCTCGATGAGCACTCCGCGTGCATTGCGCTTGGGCATAAAATCAATGTCGCGTGTGTCAATGACGACGAGATGGTCACGGTTGCGGAGACCGATACCGGGATTGCCCTCAGGCCGGGATACAGACTGTTTGATATACATTTGGGGTAGATGTTTGGTGATTAGTTTCGGATGAATGGTGCCCGGAAAACCCGGAGGCATCCGGGCACCTTGCAGGGATTAGGCCTTGGGAGCCACCACGCGCTCTACCTCGTAGAACTTGCCGTCGGCAGCCTTGACCAGCGAGATGGATGAGCCTGTAGAGAGGGTCATGCCGGCGGTCAGGACAAAATTGCCTCCGTTGGCGATGGTCGATGCGTTGGCGTCGCCGTTGCCATGGATGGTGTAGACAACACCCTCGCTGGCGTCGGTAAAGCCGGTGATTGCGGTTGCCTTGGTGTTCTCGGCTGTCGAGAATACCTCCGCATCGGCCAAGCTGGGGGTGACGGCATCGGCGGGGAACATGAAAGCGGAGGCTGCTGCCGTAAGACGCTCGATCTCGATAAACTTGCCGTCGGCACGCTTCATGAGGCGGATGACCTCGCCCCTCGAGGGCTTCCAGTCGGCTGTGAGCAGCGAGAACTTGTCGGCCTGCTTGATTGACACCCCGTTGTCTCCGTCTGCCGCACACTTGAGCGAGATAACCTTGCCGGCCTGGGCACCCTCGATGTCGGTGATGGCATAGGGCTTGGTGTTGACACCGGTGAGGACAGAGCTGTGAAGCACGACCGAGGGATTGGCGTCGGGCTGTCCCTCGATGAAGAAATCATCGGGCCGGTCGTAGTCGTTGCACCAGATCATCTGACGGCTGCCGTCCATCTGGACCTTGTCGGTGTACTTGTAGCCCACGGCCTCGGCCCAGACTGATTCCTTCCAGTTTGACCAGACCTTGATGCTCCAGTCCTGCTGCTCGATCTTGAACCTGAGCATCTCGCCTGACTTGTGCTCGTAGGTCTTGATGTTGCCGATGACAGTCCAGACAAGGCGGTGGTGGTTGTCGGCATTGGGGACGGGTATCAGCTTGACGCTGGGGAACTCCTTGACATACATGATGTCGGGCTTGTAGTCCTGATTGACACCATATCGGGCCTCGTTGTACTTGTGGTAGAGATGTACCAGCGGCGAGGGGATATAGCAGGCGATGGTGCCGGTGTCGCGCAGGTGGGCCGGAATCATCGAGGTACCGAGGTAGAGCACCTCGCCGATATTTGCGCCGGTGATGCGGGGAAGCTCGAAGGGCTTGATCTGGTAGACGGTCTTGCCGGTGGTACCTCCGTCAGGAGTATAGTCGATGTGGCCGTCGACCTTCTTGCGGATAAACTCATAGAATCCGTCGGCAGCCTCCATGGCACGTCCGGGTACATTGGGGTTGGGATTGCGGCGCACGCCGTTGACGCGGCGCAGCTCGCGCTCGTTGTGGAGCTTCTTGGCGGTCTCGACAAGCAGGTATTCGATGAGCGACATCTTGATGGGATCGGAGCCCTCCTTGTTGAGATGTCCGATCCATGACTTCTCGAGCTGCGCAAGATCCTGGAACTTGTGCGCGAACATGACCGAGAACATGCGCAGTGTCTCGGTGCCGAACTCGTACGAGCCCTTGGTGACGTTATCGAAATTGCTTCCGATGGTGTTGTCAGCCTGCGAGAACTCACCGAGCCAGATGTTGGTGAGCGTGGCAAGATCCTGATAGCCCGACTCGAGGGGCCAGATCTTCTCGAGCGACGGAAGCACCACGAGGAAAGACTGGAGGCGATCGCGCCAGGGGGTGCGGTAGAATGCGCCAAGGTCGGCCTTGAGGGTCTCGTAGTCGATGCTCGATGCCTCGGTCACCATCATGGAGAGGCCCTGGTGTGCGGCGATGGCGGCACGGGCACGCTGGTTGTAGGGACGGTCGAGTGCGAACATCACACCCTCGAAGCCTCCGAGCTGCTTCTCGTTCGTCAGGTCGAAGGCCTGCCCGGTAACCGATGTTCCCGAAGCGGAGGAGGGTGCCTTGCCGGAATCCACCTCGGGCATAGCCGAGAGGATTTTTACTTTCTCCTGAAGATCCGAGGCCATGGCCTGATACTTGAGGACGTCTGCCGCCTTGGCCGAGGAGTCTGCCTTGAGACGCTCTACCTCGGCAGTCACGGCTGTGAGCTGAGAGGTGGTCTGACCGAGCATGGCCGAAAGAACGGCCACACGGCGGGAACCGTCTTCGGCCGAAGCCTCTCCGGCCTCCGGCTCAGGCTCGTTAAGCGATTTCTCAAAATCCTCGATGAATTTCTGATGGAAGCCCACAGCGGCGAGTTTCTGTTTCTCTTCGGCGGTGATGACCTGGCGCTCGTCTACCTTGGAGAAGGCCTTGATGCCGAGAACCGCCAGCACGGCGGGGATGAAATTGCGAAAATCCATATTTATATGTGATATTGGTTGGAGTGTGTTATCTGTAAAGCTGAGATGTCTCGGTGGCGACCGCCCTGCCGAGCACCCACACGACCGCGTCATGGACAGACCCCATCTGGTCGATATACCCTGCGGCTACCGCCTCGGGGGCCGAGTAGACACGACCGCGGAAGAGCTCGAGCTTCGGGTCATATTCGATGCCAAGGTTGCGGACCACCGTCTCGGCAAACACACGGTGTGCCGTCTCGAGCCTGGCCTTGGTCAGGGTGTCGTCCCCTGCCTCCAGTGCCCGGCTCTCCTGGTTCTTGAGGTCTGAGGTGTCCGGGTATATGTCACGCACCTCGATGCCGAGCTTGACAAGAAGCTCCTTGATAGACATATACTCGCACATGGCACCCACGCTGCCCACGCTACAGAACTGCGACAGGGCGAAGGTGCGGTCGGCACAGGTACCGAGCCAGAAATGCGCCGAATGCATGTCTCCGGCCACGATAGTGGCTACAGGCTTGGTGCATGAGATGATGGCGTCCGCGGCGACATCCAGACGTGTGATATGGCCGCCGGGACCGTCAATCACCATGACGATTCCGGCGATGTTCGGATTTGCCTCGGCGGCAAGTATGGTGCGGATGAGCCAGTCTGTCTCCCAGGCATAGAGCATTCCGGTGAGATAGACCATGGCTATCGAGTTGACAGGGAGGTGCGCATCGTCGAGCTCGTGCCAATCGGCTAAATAAGGCGCCGAGAGGGCCTTTGCCACGGGCTGCTTTGAGGCCAGCAACGCCTCTGCGGCGTCGAGATTGCCCGACATGATGCACGGGGCCAGCAGCGTCAGGACACTCTCGAGTCCCTGACGCCGCACAGCCCAGTCGTTTGTAAAGAATTGCTGTAGCTTTTCCACGTGATTAATTTTTATGCAAATTAACCACGTTTCCCTCCCATCGGGAAGGACTGCCTATATAAGGAATGGGTCTATGCTCACACCTTCGCCGGAGAGGGTACACATATAGGCACCCTCCCCCGAGCTATATGACAGCCTGAGGGGACAGTCGGGCGATCCGGCCACACGCCTGTTGCCGTTCTCGTCGACATAGACGGCAAGAAGCAGACAGCCACTCAGCGCCTCGAGCTGCGCGGAGCCCTCCAGGTCTACCGGAGCACGTCTGAAAGTGATGGTTTTCCTGTATATCCCTTCTTCATTGTCAGATGTCACACGGACGCTTCCGGGCACCGCCATCACATCAACCGGACGCTCGAGCCAGAGCATACTGACGCGCCCCTGCACCTGCGCGAACCGAGACAGAGTGTCGACAGGAATCAGTTGCAGCGAATGGACGGCAGAAACAGTCAGTCTTGTCATAATTCCGTAGTCATAAAATGTTGATACTCAATTACTCCGCAAAATTCAGCACTTTTTCCGCAAAAAATACCTCAAAAAAGGACAAAACCAGGCATGATGTAGGTTAAATTTTTTGACTGAATCATGAACTTTTTCAGCCGTTACGTGTGTAGCCTCTCTTCAGCCTTCTGCGCACCTTGTCACGCCACCGCTGGTAATTCTTCAGCAGGGCATCCTCCGAGATCGAGTCGATGGCATATTTGCGCATGAACATGTAGACTGAATCCTTGTAGCGGACACCGTTCAGATGTTTCTCCTCGTCCATGAACTCGTGCAGCTCAGCCCACATGAGAACCCTGAACCTGTTGCCGAGCATCGAGGCCGCCCGAGCCGAAAGATAGTTGTATGTCTTCGGATCCTTGCCTCCGGCCATATTGGCATCGCGTCTGTCCGGCAGGGCAAACTCAAGGTTCCCGGTATCGACAGGATGGTCGGCGGGGCGTTTTGCCAGCAGGTTGTAGACGGTGACATAGATGTCGCTTGCAGACGGGAACCGCACGGTGCCCAGGTCATGGTCGAAATACCTGCCGCGGATATATTCGGCGACGTGAGGCTCGACAGTGATTCTGACGGTTATCATTAGGGGGAGATGTTGGTTTGTACACTGCAAAGATAGCGCAAATCCGTGAATATCCAGCAGACATCCCCCCGTTACAGCTTACCCTTTTTCAACTGGGTATATGAAAAGTTACAGAAATTTTTGTTACACTGTTACACGGCCTTAACTCGCTGATTCACAAGTGTATCAAAATTGTATCAAGGTTGTTTCAGCCCTGTAACAGTTTGTTTCAGGGGGGTGTTTCAAAATTTCAGAAAGGCCGTAACAAACCGAAAAAAGTTTGTTACACGGTTTGTGACACGTTTTGGTACACTTTTTCGGCGCGCCACTCCCCTCTTTTTCAATGATTTATCTTTTTTCTCCAACAGGTGTTACAAAGTAACAAAAATTTCTGTAAGATTTGGGAGGGGCAATGGGGAAGACGAGGCGGCGGCCTGAGAGCCAGAGGGGGGTGAGGGCGGAAAATCAAGCCGGACATCAGGGCGCGAAACGCCACAGATGTCCGGCAGAAGGAAGGGAAAAATGAATGTTTTTATGTCAGGTCGTCGCGGTCTTAAAGAATGTTTCTTCGTCAGATCGTCGCGGCCATAAAGAATGTCGATACGCTCAGCCGGAGACAGAACCGACCTCACCCATGATACTGCGGATCTCACTGTCTATAAGCTCACGAACCTCGGAAGTGAAGCCATATCTGATATTCGGGAAAACGGTGCCGTACAGGATACCCCAGATCTGCCTGTTGTAGATCATGTGGTTCCCATGCTCCTTCATGTCCAGGAAGCGGATGTACATCGGATATTTCATGATTGCCGAGTTGCCACGGCCACTTTTCGAGAGACTGTAGCCCGGCTGGGACAGAGAGTTGACAAGATTGCCTGTGCGGATACCAATCCGGCGCTGGTTCCTGACCAATCTGTGGCTCGCCCCAACACGTCTTATGCCGGTGACGGCAATATTGAGCTGCTCCTGATATATGGTCTTCAGACCTGCCAGGAGCTCGCGGTGCACATATTCGAGCTTGAGGGAATCCATGGGGACATAATCAGCTCTGTGTGGTGAAGGCTATCGACCATCCGGCCCAGTCGCCGAAGAACTCCGTCTCGGGGAGTGTGCTCATCGAACCCGGGGCCGCATTGAGGAAATGGCATCCCGTCGACGAGTCGGCCAGAAGCAACCTCTTGACAGCCTCGGCCACCGGCTGGGTTTCCTCGAGCACGCGGTCACCCGTAGTGATGCGGGGATTGTATTTCTGCATGACGAACACCACGCAGAGGTTATCCTCGGCGAACGAGTCGACATTTCCCTTGCCTTCGGCCGATGGCGGCATATAGAACAGCACGGGAGTGTCTTCCAAGCGTATCCGTCCCACCTTATCGGCCATGTTGGCTTCGACAGTCAGCGGCACAGCATCACGAAGCCCGTCGACACGTCCCACCATCGACTCCCAGTACTTGCGGTATTGTGCGAGCGCTATCATGCCGAGAAATAATGGTCAGCCTCGCCACGGCGACGTTTCACCAGCCCCGGCAATGATTTCAGGACGCCGTTGACACGCGCCTTGGTATGCCTCATGAACTCATCGCGTATCGACGGGTCATCAGGATCAGCCTTGACCTTGGCAAGGAGGGTCGACTTGCGCAGGTTGCCCAGGCCGATGTTATATGCTATCGACACAATCGAGTCGAATTGCCGGGGATTAAGACGCACGCCGGACACAAGCCCCTCTACCGAGAGGGCAAACCTGTCGACGTCCTCATTGAACAGCCTGACGGCATCGGCATAGCTTATCACCAGCCCTTCGGTGACATCCGAGCCGGTGTGGCCATAGCCGACGGTCAGGACTCCGGCAGGGCAGCGGTATGCCTTGAGGCGGCATCCCTCCCACTGCATCATCTTGGTACGCATCTCGCTGGTAATTTTCATAGGCGTCTATTTTTTTGATTTGTCGTGTATATACTCAAATTTGCACTTATACAGATACATAAGCACCGACCAGAAGGGGGATGCCTCGACCTCGGCCACATTGCCGAATACCCCGGATGTTGCAATCTCGAAGGTTATTCCGGCCCAACCTGTCTTGTCATCGGGGCGGCGGGGGCCGGAGCTCCTGAATATGATCGAGAAATCGACATCCCTGCCGTTAATCTCTATCGGGCCCGACTGGATGGCCTTCCACACTGCGAGAAACAGCATCGGGGCGTGCCATGCGAGTATCATGGGGACATCATCTTCGGGAGGTATCGAATAGAGTACCCTGGCGACCTCCGCATAGTCGCCATCGTCTTCATGGTGCGCCTCGATTATTGTGGCGCACTCGACAAACCTGTCAAAGCGGACATCATTCAGCCAGTCTGCCGGGCCCTTGTATCCGCCGTATTCCGGCAGCAGGTTGCGGCATGAGTCGAACCGTGGCACGGGCCCGCTGCCATGATCGACGAGATAAGGGTCTGTGACCTCGGCAAGCTGTGACTCGGCCTCACGTCTGTACCTGTCATGCAGCACCTCATAGCTGTAGTGCTCGAGACCGGCCAGGATGCTGTACCATGCGGTGCGCCATTTCCTGAGGTCGATATGTCCTCCGGTAAGGAGCATGGCCAGCCTCACATATTCCCGGTACTGCCCTGGAGTGAGCTCCTCGGGGATTCCTGGCACCTCAATATGTTTCCCCTTGAAGATGATTGTCCTCATATCAGTAGCTCATGCCCTTTGAGTGTACTATCGGGCCCGGCAGATGATAGTCAACCGGGGTGTCTTCGGCACGGATGGCGGCCATTATGTCCTCGAGCTGCCTGAGATAACGGTCTGCATCGGCCCCGAGGGATGCAGCCACCGCATTGCGGGCCTCCTTCTCTGCCTGTAGCCGCTGTTTGACGGGGGCTGACTGGTTTACCTGCACGACTCCATCGGGCAGAACCTCGACCGGGAGCCGCTCGACGGCCTTCTTCATGGCCAGGAGAGCTATTGCACGCCGGGCAGTGTCGCCAAGCTCTTCCAGCTCCTGGTCCCCGTCGAGAAGCCGCGCCATATATTCACGGCCCACTACCGGGGCGACAGATGCCGACTGCACCTCACGTATCATCGGCAGCAGCGTCAGGAACAGGCGGTGAGAGCCGATGACATAGTAGCAGTCGAACTCCTCCTTGCTCCTGATGAGAAGCCCGGCACGCTGGCGGTATTTGGACGAGTCTGTCCAGAACCCGAAGCTGCCGCGGTCAAGCGCCTCGATCAGCGCGTCGGTGGCCTCGTATGCAAGCCGCTGGATGTTCGACTCGTCCTTGAACTGTTCGAGGGCAGTCATCCCCTTCTCGTTCTCGCCGAGCCTGTGAGAGCGGCCATTGGTGTCGTGATGGGCGTCGAGTGTCGGGATAATCTTGAGCCAGGTGAACATGGCCACAGCCTGCCTCAGATAGCCTAGAGGGATGGTGGCCGAAGCCGGACACACCTCGGAGGGCTGGCAGCCCGACTCATAGAATGATGCCAGAGCCTCGACGGGGCCATGCCCGACGATAGCCGCGACATCACGTATGCCCAGGGGGATTATCGGTGCCCACATGGCAAAATCAACCCGGTCTGAAATCAGGCCCAGGGCGGCGGTTATCTCGGCCCCGCCATTGCCGTCACGGTCGAACAGTATCATGTGCAATATCAGATTTGCAGGTCAGGCATTCGCCTTGACCCTGTTTTCGGGATTGACGTCTTTCTCTGCGTCGACGATGGCGCGATAGAGGCCGATGCGCAGGTCAGTGCCCGGACGGTTGGCCTCGAGCATCATCTGGAACGGGGCACACAGCACCATGTCGGGGATGGCGGTCTCTGTGGCGTTGTAGACCTTGAGCGAGTACAGCTTCTCCGAGCCGCTGCCGAGCTTGGTATCGAGTATGAGGTTTGAGAGCGCCGGATCCAGACCGAACCCTGAGGTGGCCGCGGCCTCGGCCTTGCGGCAGATGGCGACCTGCGCCTCGATATAGTCCTTGATCTTCTTGTCGATGGGTGTTATCTTCCATCCCTCGAAATTGTTTGCCACCTCGTTCCAGAACTGCGACGTGTGCATGAACTTTCCGGCATTCTTACGCCCGGACATATTGGCGGCAAACTGCTCCATTGCCTTGTCCTTGGCCTCCTCGAGCATACGTGCCTCATAGGGTACCTTGGTCTTCTCGCATATCTCGCGCAGCCGGGCCTCCACATCGTCCCAGTATGACTGAGGGCTCTCGATGTGCATGGAGATTGCAGAGGCATTCTCGTTATATGTAGCCAGTATCCCGTCGAGCGTATTGACCAGCTCGAGCCATCCGAAGGCACCCTTGAAACGCGGCATACTGTAATGCAGCTTGTTGTAGCTGTATATGCGGTGATATGCCAGTGAGACGGGATGCCTGAACGGATGAGCCGGGTCAAAAAGCGGATACACGCGGAAATCCGTGCTGAGCGGATTGGGGAAATCGCCCACGGCTGCCTCTGTGGGCATCTGTCCCTCGCCGGCATAGACGAACCTGACCCTTCCAGCCGGGACATGCTCGACACTCGCTATCGAGCCGGGGCCACCTACGCGCGAGCCGCGGGTGCGTGTCACCTTGACCCAGAACCCCTCGAGGTGCATCAGGTCGACAAGACACCGCATCATCTGTGTCCTCCAGTCCGAGGTCTCGAGCATCGCCATCGCATCGGGGTCGGTAGTCCATGCGCGATAGGGCCTGCCATCCGTGGTCACAGCATCGCGGAAGAGGCGTGGGCCTTCTCCCCATTGCAATCCGACCTTCTTTCCCATGATGCCCTCTCCGGCATAGAATCCGGACAGAAGCCGGTCGACATATCCCGGCAGGTCATCGTCATCACCATAGGGTATGACACGGACGCCATGCACCGTGCGGAACCTGTCAGAGCCCCAGTATCCGCCTGTGATCATGCGGCTCGAGGCCGACCAGCCTCCCGAGCGCGAATTGAGGTTGAAAGACATCACCTTGCCCGGGCCGTTGTCTATGAAACCGAAATTACCTATCCTCCTTATCATATCTCGATATTGGTCAGTTTAACACCGTGCGGCATCCGTTGAACTCCATTATCAGGCACTGCCAGCAGTTCATGGCCCTCCCGGTATCAGTATCGGTGAAGAACAGCTTGTGGCTGGCGGCGGATACATCTTCGTCCGAGGGTTTGGGCCGGACACGGGCATTGGCCACAGAGGCCATGTCGCCGCCGCGGCGCGTGTCACGGTTCCACTTGCGGAACCTTATGGAAAAGGTGCCCCCTTCGGCGCTTATGCGCTTCATCTCGTCGATGGCCTTGTATATGTTTATTTTTTCCATAGCTTCGGCAATAATGTCCCGGCCATATAGACCAGGGTAACGGCGAGTATCATGGCTCCGGCGTGCCGCTCGAGCCTGTCGAGGGGAGACTCAGCCACGGCCACAGTGTCCGAGTGCGTGTCTGTAGCGCTGCTGTCGGCCTCACTGTATGTACCTGCGCTCCTGAGCCGGAAGCCCTCTATGTTCATGCCATAGTCAGTCTGGCGGAAGCTGCCCCAGCCGAATACAGAGAGGCCAGACCATATCACCGTGACAGGACGTCCGGCAGAATCTCTCGAGATGTCGATGCGTCCGCAGTCACGACGCAGGCCATCCAGTGTGTCGGCTTCAGATAAGGTCACAGACAGGTCTGTGCGGCCTGAGTCGCCCTGTACATTCATCTCCATGGCTGAGGCAGTCACGGCAGAGGTCTCCGTGACGGTCGTGGAGCGCGATGTGCCGCACGAAACGGCCATCACACCCAGTGCCACCAACATCGCCGTCAGGATATCCTTCACTGGCCTCCTCATAATGCCTCCGCGTTTTTGGTTCCGGCCATGGCCATCAGGCGCTCATTGACATTGTCCTTGAATTTCTCGAGCTCGTTGGCATAGTGGATTGAGATGCCGAGCAGGGAGGCCACGAATATGGAGATAAGACCGAACGCCGTTATCACTGACTGGTGTATCTCTCCTTTCGGGGGGATCAGCAATCCAAGATAGAGCAGCGTCAGTCCGGCCAGCATCGTCACTACGGCCAGCGAATAGGTTATCACATCCTTGATGGTGAGCTTGTCGAACTCTTCCTTTAAGTGTTTCATCTCGCAGACATTTTGTTATGTCACAAAGTTCGTCAATCCCCCGGCACCCGCGAAGGACAGAAAGAGAGACGCACCGGCCTCACGGTCGGTGCGTCAACATGCTGAAGCCAATCTTCCTTACCTTATGTTCATCAAAAGGATAACTTCATTCATTCTGAGCAAATAACGTTTTTATGTGGTCGCAGATTTGTCTTGACATACGGAGAGAGATATGCCGGCAAAAACATCATCGACCCGCTCGGCCACCGTCTTGGGGAGGGTGTCGGCGCAGAGCTGCCTGAGCAGTTCCCGGTCGCCGGAGATACTCCTGACGATGCGCCGGAGCGTGACAAGAGTCCTGATGGTATCGAGGGCCTGGCGGTCTGACATGTCAAGCTCAGCCTGGTTGTCGAGGATGGCTGTGATGGCAAGCGACAGTGTGTCGATACACGCCCGGGAGAGACCGCCGGGATGCGCCATGACGGCAAGAGCGGCGGCAGCCGGCGACACATCGGTGTCTAACGTGATTCTCATCTTTCAGGGGGGATTGTTTTATGTCGGGCTTTGTGATTGCAAATATAGTCATTTTTATCACAACTATATCATATATCGCCCAAAAATGATTGAAATTTAACTGATTATTCCCTTCATATCCCGGTTTTTGGCTCCTGCGATGGTGACCAGGGCATATCTGGCCAGTTGCAGAAGCCCGAGATTACGGTAAAAGAGATCGTCGTCGCTGAAGTCGGCCTCCTTGAGATAATGACCCACCAGGATGTCGATGAATGTGCTGACGCTGCTGACCAGAGCCGGGTCATCCTGGATCATGCTGACAGCGTCGATTACCTCGCGGTTTATCACTACGCCTTCGGGTATGTTGTCGTTCATGACGCGCCTCCTTCCTGACAGACGGTGATGTTGATGGTGCCCCCCTCGAGATGTATCTCGAAGGTGTTGCCGGTGAGCGAGAGGATGACCTTGTCCTGGGCCTGGCATACGGCGTCGGCGAGTTCATTGAGGATGCCGCGAACCTTCTCTGAGGCTACGCGACGGGAATGTTTCTGGTTCATTTTGTGAGGTTTTCGCGTTAAGACAGAAAAACGGCTGTCATATCCCGTTCGCGAAAACCTCACAAATCTCTCCGAAGAGTCATTATGATATGGATATGGCAGCCGTATGGCTATATGTATGGACATAAAAAATGCCCGATAGGATGTCGAGCCTATAACCGCGGCTCTCCGGCATGAATGTTCATGAGGTTTTCGCACTGCAAATCTACGACAAAAAAACGGGACTGCAAAATTTACAGGCAAAAAATCCTCCGTAATTATTACGGAGGATTGGGTCTGATGACTTTGTTTAGTGTCCAATTAAACAGAGAGCGCGACCAATTCTTTTCCGAGGCGGTTGAGAGCCCCCACGATTTTCTCGGCCTGTTTCGGGCGAGGTTTTGAGCGTCCGGCTGCATAGTGCCAGAGCTGCCGCTGGTTTATGCCTGTGATACATTGCAGGGCTGCGAGCGAGAAAATATTCTGATAGTGATTGAGCAGACTCTGCACATCGAACCTATAACGGATGGCCACATCCTTTTCTGCAAGGATTGAAGGGAATTCAGTGCCGTCGGCCTGACAGCATTCCACATAAAAATCAATGCTCTCACGTACATACAGCTCGAAGCCGTCAAAGTCGCCTTCGTATGCGACGACCCAGCCTGGGATAATATCGCAGGATGCGCTATATCCCGACGGTGTCTTGGATGTATTGATGGTAAGTGTCTGCATATATTTTATAACAATTAATCTTAGAAAATAGCGCGGGCACAAGACCCGCGCTGTTGTTCCGCATAACGAGTATGTATTGAGATGAAAGAGAGTGGGAAAGGGAGACGGGCTCCCTTTCCACCCAATCAGAACTTCAGTCCTGACTGTTTCTGCACACTGTCGAGTTCCTTGCCGTAGATGTCGGACGACGGACTACCGTTAAGGGTTACCGTGCCCGGCTTCGTCGGGTGATGTAACTGGCGGTGGCTACCTTTCTGCCTGACGATTATCCAACCGTCAGCGAGCAGCGCCCTGAGCACTGCCGAGGTCTTTAATACTTTCATGTCAATGTTCTCTTTAATTGGACACCACAAAGATAGTAATTTTACTATTATTCCCCAAATAATTTCAGGTATTTTTTTTGAAAAAAGTTGTGTCAAATATAGGTTTTACGAGGCAGTTTCCTTTCTTGACTGACTCAACCGAATAGTGTCGGAGCGGGATTGCCCCTGTCCGGGCCTGGCATACGGCGTCGGCGAGTTCATTGAGGATGCCGCGCACCTTCTCGGAGGCTACGCGACGGGAGTGCTTCTGGTTCATTTTGTGAGTTGTTTTCGCGTTAAGACAGAAAAACGGCTGTCATATCCCGTTCGCGAAAACAACTCACAATTACTCCGCAGAGTCCTTATGGTATGGATATGGCAGCCGTATGGCTATATGTATGGACATAAAAAATGCCCGATAGGATGTCGAGCCTCTAACCGGGACTCAAGCGGCGCATGATTGCGAGCTGTTTTCGCACTGCAAATCTACGACAAAAAATCAATTCTACCAAAAAAAATTGATAAAAAAGCCCGACTGCACCTTACGGGACAATCGGGCCGGATGCTGACGGATGCAAACGTTGACAGACGAAGATTTATATGATCTTAATGCAGCTCGTCAGCTAAATCTTGCAGTTCAATAGCTATTGTATGCAATGCGTCACTCAGTTTCTTAAGCTCGTCAGGGCTGAACTCGCACGGCTTGCCGTTCTTGATATTGTTGTTAAGTTTCTGACTGAACCAGCTCCCGGACTTGCCAAAGAACCGTTCTGCGATATAAGCCCCGTTAAGGACTCTCAGCAAGTCGCCGCGCTCCATGAATTTAATCTTTGAGAGCACCGGATCTGATGTTTTATTGTTTTGAATATCCTCCATATCATGTCTCTTTTAAAACGCCCTCCCCGTTTTGGTGGGGAGAGCTTGTTTGTCAATCGCTAAGCAGCAGTCTCAGTTGATTTCTTATTTCAACTTTCAGCCATCGTTTCCGACTTTTGTCCTTAATCAGGCGGAGGTGGTTGAGCATGTCAACCAAGTCTTGGACCTCCTTTCTAAATTCTTCGTCTGTCATTGTTGAAGATTTGGGGTTAAACGTTTAAAGATTCTCTTGTTCTTTTGAACATTACAAAGATAGTAATTATTTCGTTACTAACCAAATTTTCAAGTAAAAAAGTTGATGAAAATACGTATAAAAAACACCCCCGCCGTAATGGCGGAGGTGAGCCCGGCCTTGGCGGACATTTGTCAAATTAAACAAGGCAATCTCAGATTGAATCGGCGGCACGGCGTATCCGGTCGGAAAGGTCGCAAAGCGCCCCCTTGAGCTGCATGGCTTCCTCGGGAGTAAAACCACCTGCGCCACCATTGCCATCAATGCCATCAAGTTTGTGGTACAGCCACGAACTCGATTTGCCGAAATAGGTTCTTGCAATCTCGCGCCATGAGATAGCCACGAGGATGTCGGACATCTTGCTCTTCACGTCCGGGATCAGTGTTTTTGCTTGGATGACTGTTTCCATATCATTCTATTTTTAAACCCTCCCCCTCGATGAGAGGGAGGGCGGTTTGTCAGGGAAGGTCTGTCAGTTCATCGACGAGTTGCTGGATGTAGTAGAGCAGTTGGGGATAACCGTTTGGGAAACTCTTTTGATAGTTTCGGATAGCTCTTATCAGCTCCTCCTCCTTTTCTGTCAGTTTGATTTCTTCTTTTCGTTTTTTCATTGTGGTAACTTGTTTAATTTGACATCACAAAGTTACTACGAATTTTCGTATTAAACAAATTTTCGAGTAAAAAAGTTGATGGGAAATTCGTACTTTTTGACCTATCGTTTGCACATTCGGTTGGGGAGATTGGTTTTATAAATGATTGGCTTCTCATACGCCACATCATATCCACCCTCGAGCAATTCAAAGTCATAGATGAACACAAAGGGATTTCTCTCCCATGTCCCTTTGCTGAATATACGGTCAATCAATACGGCATATACTTCGCGGGGAGTCATGCCTATTAAAAGCTTTTCTCGACTATATTTATCCAGATAGACAACTCTGTATTCCGTATGAGTTACGCTGTTGCCCCAATTATTACTCACTTCAACAGCCCTCACTCCTTCTGCGACACAATCCTTGTCTGAAATATCCTGCAACCGTTCAACACGCACGTCGGTTATTCGGATGTAGTGAGGCATGAGGCTAGCTCCAACAAACATTTTGTTTGCCCAACCCCTTAGTTCAGAAGCCAATTCTTTCTTATAACCGCCGACCTCAGGAATACTGCGATAAAAAATTTTGTCGGGACTATATCCGGCATCTCTATAGCTTTGCGCTACAGCTACAATCTCACCGACTTGATACCTTGAATTTCTTACGGTATCGCTCCAATTGCCTAATGGCGTATTATCTGGAACTATCCGTCGGGTCTGCGTTTTTCGTCGGCTCAACACGGCTTGGGTGAGCCCGAAACGGTCATCGAACATTATCTTTTTCATAAAAAATGAGTTTCAGTTTTTACTGACTCAACCGAATAGGGTTGGAGCGGGATTGAGACGCTCCGATCGGAGTTTACCGAGAGCTTCCTCCGCTTTCTTTCGGTCGGCCTTTGCTTCCTTCTCCCGGGTAATGGCCGAGTTTATCGTATGAAGCAGTTCGATCTCGGCATTGTTGGTCTCGATAGTACGTCGCATTGAGCCTGTGAAATGCTCATAAAGCACATCATAACATTCGCGACGGTAGCGTGCGACAGCCTCGCGGGCTTCCGGCGCGACTTTGCCGGGATTGATTGTGGCAAGCCAGCCGTAAACATCGCGGAGACGAATGCAGTACATTTCATACCGCTTTCCGTCGGCACCAGTTGCGGTGATAATCGCCGTAACTGAATTGAAAAATTCGTCGGCATTTAGCTTGTTTCGCTGTGCGTCTACGTCAATGCCTATGGCATCGCATACGGGCTTGATGGGGACGAAGACCTCTCCGTCACGGACAACGGTAACGATGTCGACACCGTTGATTTTTGAGATTAGTGTTTGCATTTCTTTAGTGGATTATTTATGGATGGATATTCCTCACAGACAATTCAAGTGAATCAGAACGGAAGATCGTCATCAAAATTATAGCTCGGCCCAACAAGACGACTAACTGCAATCTCAAAATCTTGCCTTAATTCCGATAACCGCGCCCTTTCTGCATCTTCTTTTTTGGCTTCGGAGTATTCTGCATCATCATCCCCCAGGTACTCTAACAAATCTATAGAAGCCGGGACAGTTATGCGGGAGAATTCTTCGAGAGCATCCAGGAGGCTTTCTTCTAACTCGGCAAACGCAAGCAAAATTTTCTCGCTCAGAACACACTCCCATGCATTAATCAGGCATCCATTGAACCCACTGGGCATAGGAAGGCTGCTGTAATACACACGCAGAAATTCGGATATATCTTTATCCAACTTGACGACACCTTTAAGCAAGTTCTCACGCCTGCTCAATTCAACCCAAAAAGGGTCCTCCGACCGGAAAGAGAGAATACGTCGTGGGTCTGTGATACAACTCATTGTTTAGTACAGCTTGAAAATGTCCTCGCCACGGGCATATCCGCGCAGATACTCGAGGACACAATAAAACATAAGATTGTCGAACATGTGCCACTGGGCGCTGTCCCAGTCAAGGAACATGGCACGGCCTATATATTTGTCGATTGGGTTCTCATGCCCAAAGTATGACGAAAACTCCAGAAGGACGAAACGGCGACGGAGTGCGCCGTTATTATGGAACATGTCGGAGGTAGCGTCAGACGTCATGAGCAAGTACGGAACTTTCGAGCGAGGGATGACGAGTGCGGGCTGTCCTTTGCGCCGGACAGACCATGTATCGGTGCAAAGGAGGGAAGCTCTGTCGAAATCGAAGCAATAAGGCACGTCATCAAGGATAAGGAGATTTGGGTTCTCCTTGACCCCACTCAAACCAAATGACCTGTGAACGTCGCGAGCGCGTAAGAATACGGGATTGCAGAGCTGTGCGATGGCCCGTGCGAATAGGGTCTTACCATTGGCGCAAGCACCTTTGTCTTCGTTGACACACATGAACGCATAATGACGGCATCCACCGCGAGGCAGCTTATTACATAACATATAACCTATGGCGGCGAGTTTCTTGATGAAGCAGCCATTAGAGGGGCTGGTGCCATCAAGGAAACGGTAGAAATCGGATTTTCCGCCGATAAATTCGGTCGGCGAGGAGGCGGCCATGAAAAAGCGGTCGAGAATCACATCGCCGGGGCCCGGGCGGAAGGTGCGCGAGATTCTGATCTCGCCGGGCAAGTGGATTGAGACAGTGCAGTTCTTGAAGAAGAAACGCGCTGCCAGTGTTGTGTCTTTGTCGTTCATTTCGCTATGGAGTTAAGGGGTTAATCATTTAGTTGCCACAGTCACACCTGAGGCGTACTGAAGGGAAGGTATGTTTCATCCGGCGCCTGGGGAGTCTTTTCGCCCCGGCTGATTCTCTCGGCCTCCGCTACGGTGCGCAGATACAGCATATCCACAGGCTTGGTCTTCCCGGGATTCAGGGGATCGTTGACACGTTTCTGTATGCGTCCGCTCGGATTCTTCAGCTCATCGGGATTAAGCTCGTCGATATATCCGCAGGTATAGCAGAAGCCCTTCAGAGCCTTGGTAAAGGCCTGCATGGAGAACTTGGTCACGCCGCTTGTGCGCTTGTAGTCCTCGAAGGCTATCTGCCTTACGACAAAGTTGTCGAGATTGTCTGAGCCCTCGGCAAAATATCCCTCGGCCCAGTCACGGAAATTCTCGGACATGTCGCGCATATACTTGCGGAAGATGATATTGTCAATCTTGGGCTCAATCTTGATGCTCTGGGTGCTGACAGATAGATAGAACCGGACGCACTGCATGATGAAATTTATGTCGGCGTTCCATTCGGCATCGGTATAGCGCGGCCCGAAAAGGTCTTTGCCGAAATCGTCCTTGATGGTGCGTGTCTCGAGATAGTCGTTCTCCTCGGTCGACTGGTGGTAGTAGTCGGACATGGTGACATATATCGAGCGCCTGACGGTGGATGGATTGAACTCCTTGGGGACATAGTTGGTGGTGAAGGCAAATTTCGGAGCTTCCTCAAACGTGAGGGTGTAACTGTTGACCTGTTTTGGATTGATGGTCATGTCACCCGTTATGGTGTCATAGAGCTGCTTGACCGGGAAATATTCGTCGATGTCATCAAACAGGGCTATATCGGTGCGCTTGCTGATACGCTCAGTCCAGAACTGATTCTCGAACAGCTTGGTATTACGGCCCGGCATCGGCACATAGTTGACAAAGTTCGAGAGGGCCTTGAACATGAAGGATTTGCCGGAACCGCCATTGCACTGGTCATTCTCGCCGATGACATTGTCCATGACGAAAGGCGCCCATCCGCGGGACGGAGACTTGAAGCGGTGCATCATGTAGCCGACAGTGAATATCTTGTTTATCAGGCATTGCTTCTGTTCCTGAATCTCATCGGCCTCGAGACCCTCGCCGGCAATATCGAACTTGTGGGCCGTCCTGTAGGCATCAGCATCCGCACGGTTCAGGGATGCAAGGTTCTGCTCGAGCTCCTTTCGCCAATAGAGGCGTGATGAGTTGATGAGATACCTGAAATAATTCGAGGCCGTAGAGCTTATGGATATGTCAAAATCCGCGCTGGCAGTCTGCCCCTCGGGATGCGTTATCTCAAACATATCGGGCAGCAGACTCACCTCATGCCCGATGACGTTGCTCTGCCATACATATCGGCCTTCCAGCCCTTTGCGGGCATCCTTCTTGGTAATTCCCTCGGCAGTGATCTCCACTGCGAATCTCGGGAAGAAAAACCATTGGGATGTTTCCGTATAATTGGAGAAATCGAGATCTATCTCGCGAAGGGACTCCAGGGAAGCGGCGTTGAGATACTGTGTCCCGGCAATGATATTGCGCAGGTCTCGCTCAAGGCCTTCCTCCTCGGCCCAGTACTCGACAAACGCCCTTATCTTCCTGGCCGTAACAGGTTCGACGACATTGTCAATTATCCTGATAAACTGGGTCTCCTTTACGGTGTCATCCTTGAGGGTATGGAATCCGTTGAGCCATAGGAAATATTTCAGACAGATGAAATCTATGCCGTATTTGCGGCGGCAGCTCTTGCCATCCTTGGATGTCTCCAGCCTCATAGTCCAGAAACATGCCGGGAGGGCGCGGTTGATGAGCTTGCGGAAATCATTTTTGTCAGGGCGTAGCTCCATCCAGTCGCGCAAGTCCTTTCGGGGCTTGCCACGGTTGTCCTTATATTGCATGAGGAGCTCGGAAGGCAGCCATACAGTGTGTATGTCAAGATATTTAAGGGCAAGCTCTGTGCCGCGACGTATGCCGGTAGCATCTATGTCGGGAATATTGTACAGCACCTCTACATATCGCATAACCTCACGGTAGGTAGCGGGCTTGAGCTCGGCGGTCTCCGAGTTGAGCCAGATCGGATGATAGCCCTGCGAACGGGCACACAGTGCATCGCGCTCGCCGGAACACAGGACGGCAGCCGGGAGCTTCTTCTCTACATAAGGCTTATCTTCGTTAGCAGGATCTTTCGCCCATATCCTGGCCTCCTGATCGTTCATGCGGCGGTATTCGTCACGCAGCTCTCCGAGACCGTTCACATAGTCGGCCTGCTTCTTGCCACGCGGCATATAGCTGAAGCGGAACCCCTTGTCGGGATTCAGCGGCTCGTAGACCTTATAAAATCTGTCCTGCTGGCCATTCTTATCAGTGAACCAGCACTCGCGCATGAATATGGGAAACCGCTCGTTCGAGTAGCGGTAGGTTATCTTCCTGTCCTTGACACGGGCAATATATTTCACCGGACACCAGTGCAGGGCCCGCAGATGATCACGGGTGACGTTAGGGCCCATCACCCGGCACATGCCGTCAGTGAAATCATCGAGCAGCTCGAAATACTCTCCTCCATCCGGCTTATCTGCCGGAGCGGGTTCCTGACGTATATCGGGCTTGTTGATGGCCCTGTCGAGGCTGTCCTGTATGCCGAATGTCTGCGCAAGATCCATTATAGCCTCAGGGAAGCTGAGCCCGGTGGCCTCACGGTGAATCTGGATGGGGTCTTTCATCTTTCCATCGTCACCGAAATCAGTCACGCAGTAGACAAACGACCCGTCATTTCGCTTCTGGCGCCGGGCATGGGCGGATGCAGTCTTCTCATCACGCAGCTTGAAGGGAGTCTTCTTCCGTATTGCCTCGCGGATGGAGGGAATATGGAGCTCAAGAATACTCAGGCCCTCCTCCGTCGCTTCATATAGTTGGGTTGGCGTTATCATGGGTAACAGGTAACGGTGTAACAAAAAAATCGGGCAATCTCAAACCTGTTTCGCCTCTGAGACAGAGGACGGAAGGGGATGGGCCTCATGGCATCACGACAAGCTCATCTCTGTTGATACCGAAGGTATGCGTGATGGCATCGCATACTGACTGGATAATCAGACTACATCCCGTCATCGAGTCGACTGTGAAGACCATCTTGCCTCGATCAGGCAATATGCCCGTGACATTGATTTCGGGTATCACGTTCAGGTTGTCGGCCATCCCCGCAATCGTTCGTGCATTTTCCGGCTGCGGATAGACTGTCATGCTGGCAGCACGTCCTGTCCGTTCGATGATTGCCGAATATTTTCCAAATCTGATTTCTTTTCTCATTTTCTTTACAATGTGTTTCTATGTTAAAAAAGTCTCGCCGGAGAACGATGCCGGTTACGCCTCCGGCACCTACTCCGGCAAGACTATCGTGAATATCTCTTTTCCTGACACATCAAGGGAAACCTCATTGATGGCTTTTTTAGCAAGTACCGGGATCCTACACCTGCCATTTCTCCAGTTATCCAGAGTATATTTTGGTACTCCACACACCTTGACAAGCGTATTTACAGTCTCACGGTATTCCCTGTATGGAATCTCATACAGCCAGTCACGAAGGATTTTTCCATCCTTGCGTGCGATTGCAGTCCTTTCTCCTTGCATTGTTCATTTAATTTGAGTAAATTTACGTCACAAAGGTAAATTAAATATTCCGAATACGGCATATACACTTTACTTTATTTTATGTTAAATAATGCAAAATGATAGTTAAAGGATTAAATTATAATAAGATAAATAAAATACTTGAGGAAAGTAAACATTCCAAACGATATGTCGCGGAGCGTTGTCATATCTCTCGGCCATGCCTCGATGGCCTTCTGAGAGGAGGAGACACCAAAGTGACTACCCTTGTCAGCATCGCCAATTTCTTCAATCTCCCAATATCATATTTTTTTGACGAAGAGACTCCGACAAACCACATTGAAGCCCACGACCGGAGTAATGCCGCCGGACGCGACATCAACATAGGGTCGGCGGACACAGTACAATATCAGGAAAAGATTGCCCTGCTTGAGCAACGCATCGCCGATAAGGATGAGATACTGGCAGACAAGGAAAGACTTATAAAGATTCTGCTCGAGGGCCGTAACCAGTAACCTCACAGACATGGCAGATCTGACACTGATACGTGAGCTGTGCAAGAACCGTAAAATCACAATACGCGAGCTTGCACGCCGCGTGGGCCGCAATGAGAGCGCTATTCAGCGCATTATACGCGACGGCACTACCAGTACCGCACTTTTGGAAACAATCGCCGGTGAGCTTGGCGTTACTCCGGGTGTGTTCTTCGGCAACGACACCAATTCGCCCGCGGCAAACCTACAGATTGAAATAGAGCATCTAAAAGCTCTGCTCCATGAAAAAGAACGCCTTATCGCAGTGCTCATGCAAGACCGCGATACACTCCAAAATAAAAATGTCGGCACAATGTCGGCACAATAGCACACCAAATTGTTGACGGGGAAAAAGGAGATCATTCTGCTAGGAACCTCCACAAATCCCGACCCCACGTCGGGATTTTGTCGTAAAATACCGTATCCAACACCTGTTTCCTAAAAAAATACCGGCAACCAAATTTGGTTGCCGGTATTTTTTTATTTCACTCACGCACCTCCTCCAAGGGCGTGGTAGAGTTTTATGATGCCCTGAATCTTGTCGAAAATTTCCTGTGTCTCGGTAAGTTGGGCGGTCAGCAGTGACTGCTGGGCGGTCAGCACCTCGAGATAGTTGCTCCCCGAGCTATATGTCATCAGGAGGCGGGTCGCCCGCACGGCTTCTTCCAGGGCCTCTATCTGCCGGGCACTTACCTCAAGACGGAGGTCTGCGTTCTGCCATTGGACGAGTGCGTCGTTTACCTCAGATCCGGCATCGAGAAGTTTCTGCCTGAATGTGAGGAGAGCCTCTTCCTGCCTGGCTTTGGATATTTTCAGGTTTGAGATATTCCGGCCTCGGTTGAACAATGGCTGGGTCAACGAGCCGATTGCATTCAGGAGCCAGTTGCCGGGATTCACAATGGCAGCCCCGCTGTTGTTGGTCCATCCGACGGTACCGCTCAAAGTGAGCGAGGGATAGAAGGCCGAGCGCGCCACATTGACCGAATAGAAAGCCTCTTGCAGGGCATACTCAGCCTGTCGTACATCCGGACGGTTTTCAAGCAACCCGAGTGGCACCCCAAGTGCGATGTCGTCAGGGAACAGCTGCGATTTCAGCTCCCCGCGCTCGATTTTTCCGGGCGTGCGCCCGAGCAATGTGCATAGTGAGTTTTCCTGCGCCTTGATCTGCCAAGACAGCGAGAGGATTGTGTTTTCCACATCAAGGCGGCTTGCCACGGCCTGGGCCACCGAGGCCTCATGTGCCTCACCGACATCCTTACGGACGCGGAGGGTACGGATTATCTCATCCCACGACTCCAGCGACAGGCGGGATATTTCAAGCTGTCTGTCAAGAGCCAGAAGGTTGTAATAACTGTTGGCGACAGTCGCGACAAGCTGTGTGGCCACAGCCTGACGGTAGTATTTCTGTTGCCACAGTGAGGCGACAGCGACACGCTTCTCATTTGTGATGCGTCCGGCTATGTCAATCTCCCAGTCTGCCGAAAGCCCGAGCGAGTAGGTCTTCGCAGCCTTTTCACCGGCATAACTGCTTATTCCTCCCTGAGGATTCAGTGACACGGCCGGAAGATATGCCAGCCGGGCGGCAGATAGTGTGGCCTCTGCCTGTGCGACCCGTAAAGAGGCAATCCTGAGATCGGAATTGTATGCCAGAGCCGTATCTATGAGAGCCTGCAGCCTTGTGTCCGTGAAGAACTCACGCCACGGTATCGAAGCCACACTGACTGTGTCGGAATCCGACGCCACATCGTCGCCGAACAGGTTCCCGGTTTCTATGACATCGGGACGGCTGTATTGCCTATAGTTAGCACATCCCCCGGTGACGAGGAGGAGTGCAATCAAAACTACAATCTGTCTCATTCTCCTTTTCTCTTTTTCTGAATCCTTATATCCTCTTTCTCAGCCTCAATCTGGAGGTCAGGCAATTTCTCCGCTCCGAACTGAACGGGCCTCACCCTCTCCTGCAGAGCCTGGAACACGATAAACATGGCCGGGACAAAGAACAGCAGCGCCACGGCGCCCACAAGGAGTCCACCGACGACACCCGAGCCAAGCGAGCTGTTGCCATTGGCACCGGCGCCCGACGAGAACATCAGGGGCAAAAGGCCGAATATCATGGCAAGTACGGTCATGAGTATCGGGCGGAAGCGCGCCTTGGCCGCACCGACCGCAGACTGTATCAGCGACATCCCAGCCTTGCGCCTGTCGACGGCATATCCTGTCACAAGGATGGCGGTCTTGGCAAGGAGGCCGATGAGCATTATGAGGCCGGTCTGCAGATAGATGTTGTTCTCGAGTCCCATCAGCTTGGCGAACAAGAAACTGCCCATGAGTCCGAAAGGAACTGAAAGCAACACAGAGAACGGTATGAGGAAACTCTCGTACAGTCCGCACAGGATGAGATATACAAATACGAAACAGAACAGGAAGATAAGCACCGTATTGTCCGATGTCTCGCTCTCCTCGCGCGAGATGCCCGAGAACTCATATCCATAGCCTTTGGGCAACACCTCGGCCGCAACCTCGCGCACTGCGTTTATGGCATCGCCTGAACTATATCCCGGAGCGGCCTCACCGTTTATGCCCATGGAACTGTAGAGGTTGAAACGGCTCACAGACTCGGGGCCATAGTCTTTGGTTATGGTCACGAAATTGCTCAGCGGAGCCATGCCTGAGGGCGTACGGGTCATTATCCTGTCGAGTGACTCCACATCCACGCGATAGTCGGGAGAAGCCTGAATCATGACGCGGTAGAGCATGGAGAAGCGGTTGAAATTCGACACATAAGCACCGCTATAGTAGCCCGAAAGGGTCTCGAGCACGGCATCGGCGGTTATACCGGCCCTCTCGCACTTGACAGGATCGACCTCGACAGTATATTGAGGGAAAGCGACATTGAAGGTTGAGTATGCCGTCGACACCTCGGGGCGTTCCTGGAGAGCGGCAATCAGACGCTGGCCGACCGAGAACAATGAGTCCGGGCGTCCTCCGGCCTGGTCCTGCAGGTTAATTTCAAAGCCGCTGCTCACGCCATAACCGTCTATGAGGGGTGGCAGGAATGCGAATATGGTCACGTCCGGGATTTCGAGGCCGATGGCGTTAATCCTGTCGACCACACTCTGCGCATCACTCCCGTTGCCCTTGCGGTCTGCCCAGTTATGGAGCTTGACTATGAGCATACCGCTCGACGGTCCGGCACCTACGATCAGGCCATATCCGACCGTCTCGCTATAGAACTCAATCTCCGGGATGCTGTCTATGCGCTGTTCTATCTGCTTCATAATCTCGTTGGTCCGGGCTACCGACGACCCCGGAGGAGTGGTTATGTTTACCATTATGGAACCTGTATCCTCGTCAGGCACAAGACCCGTCTTGGTAGTCTTCATGAAAAAGACAAGCAGTGCCACTGACACAGCGAGCGAAATCCACATTACGGGTTTATGACGCACAAAGAATATCACACCGCGCACATATCTCTGGGTGAGATAACCGAAAGCGGCACTGAATCCGGCCCTGTATCTATCAGCAAATCCGTTTTTGCCTCCAGACACCTCATGTGGGCGCAGCATTATGGCGCACAGAGCCGGAGACAACGTGAGCGCATTGACCGCCGATATGCCGACGGCCGCAGCCATGGTCAGGCCAAACTGCGTATAGAAAGTACCCGAGGTACCACCCATCATGGAGACGGGAAGGAACACAGCCATGAACACGAGCGTCGTCGTGATGATGGCCGAGGTGATGCTCTTCATCGCATCGTTGGTGGCCATGAACGGAGACTTATATCCTATGTCAAACCTGGCCTCGACAGCCTCGACCACAATAATCACGTCATCGACCACAATACCAATCGCAAGCACAAGGGCGAAAAGGGTGAGGAGGTTGATGGAGAAGCCGATGAGCGACATGATTATGAAAGTACCCACAAGAGATACTATGATGGAGATGGCCGGAATTATGACAGACTTCACATCCTGCAGGAAGATGAACACAATGAGCACGACAAGGAAGAATGCCTCGAAAAGGGTCTTGACAACCTGATGCATCGAGGCGTCAAGAAAATCTTTTGTCGAGAACACGTCGCCGAACTCTACCCCCTTCGGCAAACTGGCAGACATCCGGGCTATCTCGCTGTCTATGGCATTGATGACCTCTGTGGCATTTGAGCCTGCGGTCTGATATATCATGAAGAGCGCACCGGGATGTCCGTTGGTCTGGCTGCGATAGTTGTATGCCTCGTCACCAAGCTCAACCTCCGCAATCTCCTTGAGACGGAGCACCTCGCCCGATGGGAGCGATTTTATCACTATGTTGCCGAATTCCTCGGGCGTCGACAGACGTCCCTTATATTTCATCGTATATTGGAATACACCCTCATAGTTCTCTCCGAACGAACCTGTGGCCGACTCTATATTCTGGGCCGCGAGAGCCGCGGTGACATCGGCGGGTATCAGGCCATATTGCCCCATCACGTCGGGCTTGAGCCATATACGCATGCTGTAGTTAGAGCCGAGCAGTGTCACGGCCCCGACTCCCGATATGCGTTTGAGTCTCGGGATTACATTTATCGAGAGATAGTTGTTCAGGAACTGGGTGTCATAGCTGTCGTCAGGGCTGTAGAGCGTGATGGCCTTGAGCATCGACTTCTGCTGCTTGTTGGTGGTCACACCGATTTTGGTGACCTCGGCAGGGAGGAGTCCGGCAGCTGTAGACACGCGGTTCTGAACATTGACCGCGGCCATATCCGGGTCTGTCCCCTGCTTGAAATAGATTGTCAGGTAGGCGTCACCGGCGTTAGATGACGTAGACGAGATATATGTCATGTCCTCGACACCGTTGATGGCTTCCTCGAGAGGCACGATGACACTCTTCTCCACAGTCTCTGCATTAGCACCGGGATACGAGGTGGTTACCTCGACTGTCGGAGGCGCGATATTGGGAAACTGTTCGATGGGAAGCCCTGACAGGGCGATAAGTCCGAGCAGCAGTATCGCGACAGAGATCACTATCGAGAGGACAGGCCGCTCGATAAAAGTCTTTACATTCATATTCCGTAGCTCGTTATCTGAGTTTCACATCCACGCCGTCCTGCAAGGTTCCGACACCCTCGGTTATGATGACATCACCCACAGACAGCCCTGACTGTACTATATACTGCTTCTTCTCTGCCACCGGCCTGACGGTAAGACGCACTGCATTGGCCTTACCGTCAACCACCTTGTAGGCATATACTTTGTCCTGCAGCTCGTATGTCGCAGACTGAGGTATCAGCACGACACCCTCCATCTGCTCGGCAAGACCGATATTGCCCGCGCCTCCGCTATGCAGCAGGCCGTTGCCGTTAGGGAATACGGCCCTCAGCGATACACTTCCCGTGGTCTTGTCGATGACACCGCTCATGCTCTCTATACGCCCCTGGGACTCGTATTCAGAGCCGTCATTGAGGTAGAGCCTCACGGACGGCATAGACTTGAGCACGGCATCAGTGCTTCCATGACGCCTTATCAGGCCTATCATCCTGTTCTCGGGAATAGAGAAATAGACATACATCTCAGAGTTGTCTGATACGGTGGTGAGCGGCGTCTGCATTCCGGGGCTCACAAGATAGCCCGCGCGATATGGCAACGTGCCGACAACACCGTCGCAGGGGCTTGAAATCACGGTGTATGACAGATTATTACGGGCATCTGTCACCTGTGCCTCGGCCTGCATACGGGCAGCTTCCGCCACCGACAGTGCATTACGGCTTTTCTTCAGCTCGAATTCAGAGATTACCTTCTGAGAGAAGAGCTGCTCCTTGCCTTCATAATCAAGCATGGCCGAAGCGACCTCTGCCTTTGCAGACTCAAGGTTTGCAAGAGCTGTCTGTAGAGCTGCCTGATAGGGCACCTGATCAATCACGAAGAGGGTCTGGCCCTTGTGCACATGCTGTCCCTCCTTTACATCGACCGATACTATTTTCCCTGAAATCTGAGGGATGATCTCGACATCCTGCCGGCCCCTGAATGTCGCCGGATATCTGTCAACAATCTCCAATGCAGATTCTGTCACGCTCAGTGACGAATATTCTGTCTCAGGCATCTGTCCGGCTTCTTTCCTACACCCGGAAAGCATGACCGCGACCAGAAAAAGTAACACGGGAAGCTGTCTTTTTTCCATATTATGATTCTGATTGGCGTTATGGTTTTTCAGGCTGCAAAGTTAGGTCTTATTCACAACCCCACTACAACACAAAACAAAACAGTTATGTCACTTTTGAAAACATAACGTCATTTATTGCCTGACAATCGCTATATTTGCGTCATAATTTAAAAGACAGTGTCCCATACGCACTACATATCGTCATACGATACAGACCTCCGTGACGACATCGGCAGACCGATGCGTACCCGTGGTGGCATCCTCATGTTCTGCATCGCAGGATGTGCGGTAGTCGAATATAATTTCACGAGACGGCCATTCAGACGTGGCTGCATGACAGCAATCTTCTCAGACACGCTCTTCTCGGTCGAGAAGGTGAGCCGGGATTTCCGTGTCAGAATATTCGAGCTATCCGTTTCCCTCGCCGACGAAGCCACATTCCTGTCGAGCGGCCCGTTTTTCGACTGGCTGGACGAGACACAGGTATTCATCATCCCCGAGACCTACAGAGATACAGTGAGGCTCTGGATCAGAGAAATGGAATGGATTGAAAAGCATTGTATCTCGGGATACAAGGAAATGATGATGCGCAACCAATGGCAGAATTTTTTCCTCGGATTCAAATCGGTCGTAAGACCCATGCTCGAGACAAGGGAAATGAAGACCATAAGCTCGTCAAGACGGCTTTTCAACCAATTCTGCCAATTGCTGTGCGAGAACTGCCGCACACGGCATGACGTAAGGTTTTATGCAGACAAACTCTGCATCACCCCCTATTACCTCTCGCGAGTAACATATCTCATATTCAAGGTCTCTCCCAAAGAACTCATTGACCGCCAGCTGATGATGGAGCTCAAAGCAGCGCTTACCACCACACATCTGACGGTCAAGGAGATTGCAGACAGATTCTGCTTTGAAAGTCCCTCATATCTGGGACGGTATTTCAGGAAACATGCAGGAATGACACCCATCGAGTACAGGGAGCGACATTCCGGCTCATAGTTCTATGACATGCGGTGTGACGTCGGCGTCATGATTGGCAAGCGACTCGACACACTCTGCCGCCAGACTCTTCTCCCTGATCCACTGCAGGGATGCAAGCTGCTCCTTGCGGTTGTCGGCTATGCCGGGGAGAATCATCTCCTCCCACGACTTTCGGCCGTATGCCCCGTCGGAATCTATAAGCACATAGCGTCCATCGGGATTGGTAATCTTGACAGCCACAAGCCCCTCGGTGTGTCCCGGAATGTTCACGAGCTGGATGCTGCCGTCGCCAAACAGGTCGTACGAACGGCGGAAAGGGCCCTTGTCACTGTTCCAGGGAAAGAGACCAACAGGCACACCTTCCCACCAGCGCTTCTGAAACCTGAACCGGTTAGTCAGAGAAAATTTTCCGACGAATTTCATTTCGGTTTCCGAGACGAGGATATGTCTGGCATCGGCTACCTGGTGCACACCGCACACATGGTCGCAATCGAGATGTGTCAGGATGACATAATCAATCTCTGATGTCTCCACCCCAAGCGCGCGGAGCTGTTCGTCAACCGCTTCTCCCGCGGGGAGATAGCCCTGGTTCATAGAGTACAGCACACGCCCGAGCTCGGCAATCTGTGCCTGGCGGTCCAGAACCCCGGCCGGACTTATGCGGCGGCTCCAGCCGGTGTCGACGAGGACCTTACCCTTGGGATGCTCGATATAATATGCCGATACAGGCATCCATACCCATTGCTTTTTGGAGACACCGATTCCGGCCACCTTCAGCGCACCTGCGCCATCGGTGTCGAACGGCAGATATGGCGACGTGAAGACACGGCCACAATGCAAAACATGTATCTTTATTGTATTCATATCCGTATAACAGTTCTATGTCTATCATGTTCATGTGGTCTCCTCCCTGTGATAAGGCAGGAACCATACCGCCACAGAGGTGACAAGCAGCAGAATCACTGTCTGACCCGTAATCTCCTTCATGGCGACTATCGCAGCCTGCACAGCGACACGTCCTCTCAACACTGTGGCAGCCATCTGTTCGGCCTCAAGAGAATCCTTTCCGGCCGCCTGAGCCATCATCCGGCTTGCGCTGTAGGCTGATACAGCCGCAGTGTTGCCGGGCTCCATATCGTGCGCGAGCCTCGTGATGTGATATTGCTGTCTGTCATTGAGCCAGTTGGCATATATCGACGAACCGACCACAGGCGCTATGGCATTCCTCATCCATATCATCAGGAAAACAAATGTCGCAAGGTATCGTGACGGGAGACTCTTCATGCCGAAGGCCGCAACCAGAGAATAGAGCATCAGCAATCCCGTATAATTCAATATCACCGGGAGGGTAAGGTTGGAGAAGAGGCCCATGGTCTGATATTGGAAATAGAGATATGCATTTGCGGATGCCATAAGGAGGAATCCCGCGACAAATATGACACGGAACCGCACCTTCAGGAGCACAAGGACTATGGAGAGCAGGAAACCCAGCACACACCCGACGATGGCCCACCGGCTCAGGAACGCGCTGTGCAGGTTGCTGACCGATGTCGACAGATGCGCGTAAGTCCCGACAAAGATATTGGCCGAATTGAATACCATCGTTATCAGGAACAGCAGCACCGACATCCACACGTTGCGGTATGAGAATATCTCCAGTGGCAGATAGCGGTGCGCCCCGTGGTGGGCCATCCTCCATACAACTACGGCGGTGCCGAGGAGAGACAAGGCTGTCGAGAGACGGATGGCACCTGAATGAAACCAGTCGAGGGTCTTACCGTAGACCAGCACATAAGACATGGCGCACAGGGCTACCCCCATAGCCAGCATATCGGCAAGCATATCCCATTCAAACCTATAGCGGACAGGCTTGCGCTCATCCTTCATGGTGCATATCGCCACGACTATACAGACAGCGAGCATCACGACCACAGCATAATATGCGTCCTGCCACCGGTAGTGCCATGCAAACCAGGCAGTCACCATATTGCTGGCCTGCGAGATGATGAGTATGTAGAAATAGAGCAGAGGCATCAGCATGGTACGTTTCCGCTCAAGACCATATTGTACGTGGGGAGGGGGCTCCTGGGTCATGGTGAACATGGCCAGGGTATCCATGCCCGTGACATATGGCGCTATGGTAAATGTGCAGTTGAGCATCACTATGATGCGGACTATCCCTGTGAGGAGACATGCGCCCAGCATAACCGGCAGGGATGTCGTGACGGCACAGCACAGATTCAAGACAATCAGGAGAGCGAAACACCTGATGTATGTCTCCCTGACACGCCGCGCCTCAAGGAAACGCACCATGAAGGGTGGAAAAAGGCACATCCCGATGCTGGTGAAAATGGCGGCAAGCTGTATGTCTTCCGTCCACATGCCTGTCGACCCGGCCATCTCGCTGATATTGCTCAGATATGCTCCTCCCGAGAATGTCGGGGGCACAAACATGAGGAGCAATATCAGGATTCCGAGCGGGCGAGGCACCCAGTCATGAAACGGGGCATTGCTCCTGTGCTCAGTCATGGCTGTCCCGCTTCACGTCTACCTTCACCACACACATCATTCCCGCGGCGGCATCTGTGCCGATCGGCTCGTCAAAATCGATCCTGACCGGGATGCGCTGCTGTATCTTCACAAAATTTCCGGCGGCATTGTCGACGGGAATCATCGAGTATTTCGACCCCGTTGCAGGGCTCAGGGATATCACGGTACCCCTGAACACATGTCCGGGCAGGGCGTCGATTGCAATCTCCACAGGCTGTCCCTCGCGGATACGTCCTATCTGTGTCTCCTTGAAATTGGCTACGACCCATTTCCTGTTGTCGGGGACAATGGTCGTGATTGTCTGGCCGGGGTTCACGAGCTGGCCGGTCTCGATGTTGCGGCGTCCGAGCCACCCGTCTGCTGGTGCGGTTATCACGGTGTAGCTGAGATTCAGCTCAGCCATCTCAAGCGCAGCCTCGGCCCTCAGCACGGCAGCCTCGGCGTTATGCTGCCTCTGGCTCACCTCAGAGACCGACGACCGTGCGGCCTCACGCTGGCGCCGCATGGCCACGACCCGGGCCCGTGCCATATCGAGCTCCGTCTTATATTGTTCCACTGTCACGGGTGTGGCGGCTTTCTTCTCGAGCAGTCTGGAATAGCGGGCATAGTCCCGTTCCAGCTTGGCGACACGCAACTCGGCCTCCTCGATAGAAGCATCATAGACCGTAGCACTGTTTGTAGCGGTATTTAGGCTATTGCCCGCGGCCTTGCGTCCGCTGCGGGCATCCATCACGGCGGCCTGCGCCTGCTTCAATGCTATCCGATATTCGCGGTCATCAATGACCATCAAGGTGTCACCCTTTTTCACTTTCTGGTTCTCTGTAAAACGTATCTCCCTGATATAGCCCGGCACCTTCACGTTGATTGGAGAGATGTACTGCTCAATCTGGGCGTCATCTGTCTTCTCATAGGCACTGTCGGTAAACATAGACACGATTATGGCGATGGCGGCAATGAGGATTATCACAGCCACACCGTTGACAATAGTTTTCTTTTTCATAATCCGTTATGGTTCATTCTGTAAGCAGTGATAGATTGCCTGAGAGGCGGAGCAATTCGAGCCGGGCAAGAAAGAACTGGCAATGAGCCTCGACACACGACGACTGGGCCGTGCGCATCTGCATCTCGTCCTGCAGCAGCGATGTCATGCTGCTCACCCCTTCCCGGTATTGTTCGGCAGTAAGGGCATAGACAGACTCGGCCTGACGGTAGCTCTGCTGTTGCGTCCTATAGACCTCGAGATTATGCTCCAGGCGCAGACGCGCATTCTCATATTCGGTATCGAGCCTGTCGCGCAACATCTCATAGTGGTTTGATGCCTGTCTGGCCTCGATACGGTAACGGGCTATCTCATGCCGCTTTGAATTGGCGTCAAATATAGGGATGTTCACCGACACTCCGATAAAGCTGTTGCCAAACCAGTTGCCGGAGGCCGCGGACGTATGGAAAAAATGGCTGAACCGATCCTGATACCCTACCCCGCCGAGATATGCCGTCAGTCCGACAGACGGC
The DNA here is from genome assembly GCA_001701225.1 of Bacteroidales bacterium H5. Lineage (GTDB taxonomy): Bacteria > Bacteroidota > Bacteroidia > Bacteroidales > Muribaculaceae > Duncaniella. The sequence goes on from DAAQ01000004.1 coordinate 56,334, forward strand.
AGATAGCCCGCACGGACAGCACGCATCCGTCTGTCCACGAGCTGCTGCTGTTCTCTGGCCAGCAGCAGCTCCGGCAACTCGCCGGTTACCCCGGTGCCGTCCGGCTGCCATGCCACCTCGGGAGTCCGGGCAATCTCAATATCATGCTCGGGAGGCAGGTCGAGGAGATATTTCAGCATATTGAGCTGCTGCATATAAAGCATGGAATATGTGCCTCTGGCAGCCCTGAGGTTCTGCATGTTTATCTCTATCCTGCTGAGATCGACCTCAAGCACGACACCCTGGTCATACAGAGCCTTGGTGATATGGTATAGCTCTTCCATCCTCGATATGTTGCCGTCAAGGAGGATGCCCTGCTCCAGCGAGCACCCGGCCATATAATAGAGCGTAGCTATGCGGACAGTAAGCTCCTCGACCCCTTTGCTGTATGAGAGCGATGATATGCGCTCGACCGTCTTGGCCACATCGACCGATGCAAATATAGTGCGGTTATACAGCGGCACATCCATGCGGATACCGGCATTGGCATTATACGGCATGCTCTTAATCTTCTGCCATGCAGGATTGTCCTGGAAATCATTTCCAAGCAGTGTCCCGGTGGTCACATTGACAGGATTCATGACAAAGCCTGTAAGCTGGAACGCACCGTTTATGACAGGGAGGAGTCTCGAACGGTTCTGCGTGACGGCGATACGGCTTCTGTCAATATCCAGCCGCGAATTGAGCAGCTCACGGTTATTCTCCAGACCGATCCGTATGCAGTCACTCAGTGTCAGCACCTGTGATGACGCACCACACACCGTGAGAAGGCAGCCCAGACATATTATCAGTGTCCTTTTCATCGCAGTGTGCTCAGTCGCTTACAGTCGGACATTCGTGCAAGTAGCTGCGGTCCTTTATCATCCTGACCATGAAATCTGCGAGACCGTCGGCCGAGATGGTGAAACCTATCCCTTTGCCATCCAGACTCGCCTTGATTTTCCCTGTGGGCTTACGCTCCTTTACAGTGGTTCCACGCACCACCGTCCAGTCGAGATTGCTCTTGAAGATATCTGCCTCCATGCGGTTTTTGTCATCTATGATCGGGATAAACCATCTCTGGAACAGCGGCATTATGACACGCCGGTATATTGCGGGGAGGAAAGCTATGCTGTCACCCGCACCGATGACACTTATGGCGACGTACCTCTTGATTCCGGCACGCTCCATGCAGCGCATTATCACCCGGTTCGCATCCGACACAACCGTGGTTTTCCTGCCATCCCCTTTGCCTCCGATGCCAATGGTCTGTATGACGGCCTCGCTCCCGTCGAGGGCCCTCTGCACGTCGGCCGGATTAATCACCTCGCCGACAAAAACATGTAGCCGGGAATCATTCTCATTTATTTTCTCGGGATGCCGGGTCAGCACATTGACCTCATATCCGCAATCGAGCAGATGTCTCAGCACTGCCCGTCCAACGATACCTGTCGCACCAAAAAGAGTAACTTTCATATCTTTTTTTTGGTGCAAAATTAGCTCTATCCCTTCACCCGCGACTGACACATTTGTGTCATTATCATCATTTGCCTGCAAGTATTTTCTTGCGGATTCTCGTGAGGCTCTGACGCTCTATGCCGAGATACGACGACAGGTCCGTGACCGACACCCTTGATGCTATGTTGGATTTTTCAGAAAGGAACCTGCGGTAACGGTCCTCAGCCCTGAGAAACAGGAAACTCTCTGTGCGACGCTCCCAGTCAGTAAATATCTCACCAAGCGCCAGACGGTAGAACCGTTCTACGGCGTGGCTCCTATCACATAGCCTGTCAAGTACCTCGATCGGAAGGGAGAGATACTCGACAGGCTCGATGGCCTGGAAATAGAATCGGCTCGGGAGCGAGCGGGTCGTCGAGAGATAATCTGTGAACAGGCGCCCTTCCTCCATGAAATTGACGGTAATCTCGTTGCCTGCGTCATCTACATAGAAGGCCCTGACAAGGCCGGACACCACATAATGCAGATGCCTGACACGCTCGCCGGCCTGGATGATGAACTGACGCGCAGACAGAGTGTGCTCTGTCAGACATCCGATGATGTCCGAGAGGGCGGCCTCTGAAATCCAGTCTACGCGCGCCCTGATTTTCTCCCGCAGGTAATCATATCGGCTATTCCTTTCCATACAGTTGCAAAATTACAAAAAAGCGGATAAACCGGGAAACCGAAACGACAAAATGCGTGCCCGGATGGCCGGGCCATCGGGACACGCATCATATCATTTGCAACCGGGAGTTTATTTGCTGCCCGGGGCCGGAGTGCCGGAGGTGGTGGATGCAGGATGCTCGTATGAGTCGGGGTCGACCTTGAAGACAAAGTCTTTGCGTCTCCAGATGGCTACCGCAAACACTGCAAGGACGACAAAGCCGTTGAGGATGAACGAGAAATTGACGTCGCCCTGGGCATCGAAGAGCCTGCGCATGGCGCTGACGATGAAGGGCACCAGCGAAATGCCGATATAGTTGCAGGTGAGCAGATAGGCGAAATACTCGGTCGACTTGGCTGAGGTGGGCGCGATATACGAGGTCTTGTCATAGATGACAGGCTGCACCACGCCATAACCGAGACCCATGATGAAGACACCGACGATGAAGCTCCAGTACCAGTGCAGCAGTCCGCAGATGAAAAGTCCGATCATGGCGACCAGAATTGCCACCATCATAGTCTTCTCGCGGAATATGGCGATGATACGTGTCAGCGCGAACCCCGACAGGGTCGCCGATGTGAAGAACATCGCGGTGGCCACACCGACGTCGCCTGTCGAGAGCTTATAGTGCTCCATCGTGAAGGGCAGATAGTATGACACAATCTCGGTGGCGTAGGTCATGACGAAATAGAGTGCCATGACGCTCGACAGGAGGATGATGGTCTTGGGGCCGTGAAAATGGAAATTGACGTTGGTCGGTTTCTTGATGGCCACGGCCTTCCTTACCTCGTCGTCTGATGTCGGCGGCTCCTTGAGGGGGGTGAAGGGGGGCGGTGTCACGTCATGCTTGTTGCCCTCGATATACTTGGCGGTCATGAAGGGTATGAGGCATAGCGGAATGATGGGTATCATGTAGACTATGAAGGCGAGATGCCAGTTGATGGAGGCTACCCAGCCCACGAAAAGGGTGGCGAAGATGACGGTGAAATTACTGAGTGACGACTTCATGCCCAGCTGCTTTGTGCGTGCCTTGCCGACAAAATACTGCGATATGAGGCTGGCGGCCAGAGGGATGACGAGTCCGCAACCGACACCGAGCAGACAGCTGAGGATGATGAGCTGCACGATGGTGGTGGCGAAGAAATAGAGGATGCCTGTCAACGTGTAGAGTGCCAGTCCGATAGCAAGGATGGCAATCTGGTTTTTCGGCGTACAGATCTTGCCCGAGCAGAGGATGAACGGTATGGTAACGAGATTGGGCAATACGGTCAGCAACTGGATTTCCAGCTCTGTCACATGATGGAACACCTCGTCAAGCTTCCCCATGATCGGGGAGATAGCGAGTCCCGGCAGGTTGACGGTCAAGGAAATCGACAGGATTGCAACCAGCGAGATAAATGGAATCTTACCGCATCCTGAATTAACGTATTTCATTGTGTGGGTGAATTGATAAATTGTTTGGGTTGATGACCCGGGCGCGGAGTACGGCTTTTACAGTTCTTATATGTTTTTAACAAACAGACGCGAAAAGAGTTCAGTCGGGTCCAGATAAAAAAAATCGTTACATTCGCCACTTTTCTTCTCAACTCCAAGAACTTTGCAATAGTGAGGGTGTTTATCATTTATATAGTTTCCGGTGACAGAGGTTCCGGGATAAGGCTGACACAAGTTCTTAAATAATGTCAAAAATGTAAGTAAAACCGGACAGCGACTAAAAACCGTCCTAAGCATCCCTCTACAATGAACTCCATCAAAACAAAGGCCGGATTGCTTCTGCTTTTTTCCGTTTCGGCAGGAGTATATGCCCGCGGACAGGACAATGTGTCCTCGACCGAGGGCTCCGGGAAAGTCGTCATCGAACGTACCACCCCAGAGATCAAAGAGATTCTCGACCGCACACGCCCCGTTGAGAACCGTGCCATCCCGACCCCTAAATTCAACATTCACACGGCAGACAAGAGTTTCATACTGACCGTCGGCGGACAGATCAACCCGATTATCGGCTATGACATCGGCAACAACCTCTACAAACAGCCCGGGGCAGGCATAAGCTTTGTCACCTCGGCCATCCCTGTACCAGCTACCGCAGGTCATAAGGGGGATTTCTTCATCAACCCGATCAACGGCAATATCGACCTTCAGGTTGTCGGACTTCAAGGCACACCCAACGAGATAACAGGCTACGTCAAGGTGGGCACCAACGGCATAGACACCGATATAGTACTCCAGCGTGCATATATCACATACCGCGGATTTGTAGCGGGCATGAAACTGACACTGCTTCAGGACGATTATGCCTGCCAGCCTCCCACAATCGACCCCGAAGGCCCCTCGGGCTGCGTCAGCACGGTGGCATACGAGATTGCCTACAAGTCGAAAAATTATGGCGGTTTCCGCTTTGCTGCAGGTCTTGACATGCCGACCTTCTACAGCTCGAACGGCTATTACCGTGGCAAGGATTATCCTGTGATGGATGGGAAGAAGACCATCAGAGACGCCGAACAATATGTACCTGACATACCCGTATGGGTTGAGTACTCTTTCTCTCAGTGGAACCGCGTGAGGCTCTCGGGTATCCTGCGCAATTTCGCATATCGCGACCTCATCGCAGACAAGACGCGCCACAAGGCCGGATGGGGCGCCATGCTCTCGGGCAACCTGAGCCCGTCGTCGAAACTCATATTCTATTATCAGTTCGCATATGGCAAAGGTATCGGCAACTATATCCAGGACATCGCCGGAAAGCCTATCTCGTTCGTGCCCCGCGACTCTGACCCGGGCCGCATGAGCGCATCACCGATGACAGGCCTCAACCTCGGCGTCAGCTACAATCCTACCTCAAAGCTGCAGTTCAACGCCATGTTCTCCGAGGCCCGCATATGGGACGTGGGAGAATACTGCAACTCGCTCCCTGAGGACCAGAACTATAAATACGCCCTCTACGGTGCAGTAAACTGCTTCTATACAATCAACTCCTATCTCCAGTGGGGCATCGAGTATCTCTGGGGCCACCGCGAGACATGGAATGCCGGAGGCGCCCACGACAACCGTATACAGACGCAGCTGAGTTTCACATTCTGATGACACCCGCCGCACTCAGATTCTAACATATTCTATAAACTCTTTTAAAACATCCTCACTATGAGTGGCATTAAATCCGGATTCGGCAATTCGACTCTACCGCTGTGGGCCGTCTTCAACCTGTATGTCATCTACATCTGTACCTCGATTCCAGGTCTGGCCATCTCCCCTATCATGGGAGACCTCACAAAAATCTTTCCGGGGACATCACAGTTCGAGACCCAGCTTCTCGACATCGGCCCCAACATCGCCGCCATCCCGTTCGTCTTTCTCGGCGGCTGGATCGGCACGAAATTCAACAACAGTAAGCTGACCACCTGGACCTGTCTGGCCTATGGCATCTGCGGCGCGCTATTCTTTTTCGTGCCCAACATGATCTCGCTGATTATCCTGAGTTTCCTCATCGGCATCTTCGCAGGCATCCTCAGCCCGCTCGCCTCGGCATTCATCGCCGATATGTTTGCAGGCAAAGCCCGTACCGCACAATATGGCTACACCTCCGCAACACTCAACCTCGTGCTGATGGGATGTGTCATAGCCACCGGCTATCTCGCCAAGATAAACTGGCGTCTGCCCTTCTTCATCTATCTGCTCCCGTTCATCCCCCTGTTCTTCGCCAAGGGCTTCAAGAAATACATCAAGGAGCCCGGCCAGATACGCAAGAGCGACGCTGCTGCCATCGGCGCCAAGAAGGTGCATTACAAGTTCTCGAAAGAGGTCAATATGGGTATGCTCATAAGGTATTGCGTCTACTATTTCGTCATCACCTTCGTGATTGCCGCAATCAGCCTCTATATCCCCTTCAGGTACACTGACTCGTCTACTGCGGGCAACCTGACCTCAATACTCTTCTTCGGTATCATGGCCTCGGGCTATACCCTTAACTGGTGCCTGCGTGTGATGAAGAAGAAAGTTGCCATCTGCGTGATGGTGGCCATAGCTATCGGCTTCCTGCTCATGTCTATCACCAGCAATGTGTTCATCGTTGGTCTCGGCATCCTGATTGCGACATATTTCTACGGCGTAGCCCAGCCATACTACTATGACCGGCTCTCAGTCGCATCCTCACGTGTGGCCCTGACCCTCACCCTGGCATGGTTCGCCTCGATGGACTCGATCGGCAACGTGCTCGCCGCACCTGTCATCGACCTCATCGCCAAGATATTCCACGAGCCGACGGCCACACATCCGCTTATCGCCTTCAAGATCTGTACGGCCCTGACCGTCATCGGACTCGTCGTGGTGATTATCCGCAAGATATATGTCTCCGCCCATGCCCCGGCCGAGAGCCATGAGGTGGTCAATCCCGGCGCATCGGTAGCCCCGATACCCGACAAACCCCTGGCGACTGTAAGGAAGGAGACCGCAAACGACTCTACAAACAAGACTAACAACTAATTGTCTGACCTAATATGTACACTCCGAATTTCAAGAACACTGAGCCACGCGAGTATGTGCTCAATCCCTACACACGCGGCTTCTCACAGTGTGTCGACAACAACTGGAACTACGCCATCTATGCGCAGGATCCCAACGTCAGCATCTATCAGAACGAGTACAACGCAGGCTATGTGCAGGGCAAGATCCAGACCAGCAAGGTCATCAAGGCAACCCGCAACAACACATGGCGATGGTATGTGCTCGACGAGGGCCCCGGCGCAAACTCTACCCAGATTCCGCCGAACGGCACCGAAATCGCCCAACGTCACCTTGTCGACAACTACAACTATCTGACAGACTGGGCTGAGAAAAACCAGTCTGACACCCGCGCACAAGGCATCATCCGACTGATGTTCAGGATGCTCGGCATCTATCACGGAGCTGCCGACAAGGAACCGCTGACCGGCGTGACGTTCGACATGCTCAAGCTGTCGTCAATGGACGCCGAAGATGCCGTGATGCATACCGGCGACGAGCCGCTGACATTCATAGACATCTATTTCCTCAACGCGCAGATGGACCTCTGGGACGCCGCCGGGAAGGAACTCGGTGTCGCGCTCAACAAGCTCGAGCAGGATGACAAGGAGAAACAGCTCACCGCCACAGAGCACGACGCGCTCAAATGGCGTCCGGGCGACTGCTCGGGATTCGTCAAGAAGATGGACAACGGCGAGATTTTCTGGGCACACACCTCGTGGTGCTGCTTCATGGCCCAGACCTGTGCCGTCACCTATGTGATAGGCGAGGATTTCCTGACACAGAACTCATTTTGTCCCGGACAGTTCGGGTCTAACACCGATTTCGGCTTCAACGGCCACGGCATAGGCTTCAACGAGACCACCGAGACATATTTCTATAACGAATCCAAGACGCTGGGTATCTGGCTGACATGGCGTGCCGCCGCTGCCGAGATGTTTGCCAAGTCGATAGACGATTTCTATGAGTATGTCAAGCTCGACAATACCGGCACATACCTCAACGCCTATATGCTCGTCGATGCCTACAGAGGCGAGTTCGGCATGATAGACATGAGCTATGCACGTTTCGCCCTATTCAAGAGTGACGGCAAAGACCTCACCGTCGAGGACTCGACAGGATACAAGCCCGATTTCCTCGACTATGACCACCACATGGTGACGCCGGGACATGTACTGGGTTGCAACATCCCGAGCTACAAGCGCATCTGGCGCGAGCTCGAGACCATCGACGGCGCTCCGAAACGCCGCTATCAGCTCTGGCGCAACATACCCAACGTGCGCACCATGGAGGATGTCAGGAATCTCGTCACATACAACGAGAGCCTTGAGCCTATCTCTATTGCCGGGCGCTGGGACAAGAACTACGGTACATCCGAGTTCCTCCGCTATCAGCCCCACGGTTCTATCGACGCCAAGGCATTCGGCTCGGAGGAGATCAAGGCGGTCCTTGCCAACCTCTCGATGAAACCCTCGATTAACGGTACCAAGACCTCGTTCTGGATGAAATTCGGCAGCGCGTATATAGACGGCCTCCCCTTCATCTGGTCAGACTCAATCTGGGCACGCTTCAAGGAGCCCGAGGATGTCGACTGCATCCCCGATGCCATTGACGGCCAATGGAACCGTGTCAAGATGTTCATGGAGTGACGACTGTGAGTGACCGAAATACAGACACAACTTTTAATATCCACAAATCATGGCTAAATACATCCCAAAATTCAAAAATACCCCGGCCACGCAGTTTGTCCTCGACGAATACACCTGCGGTTTCGCACAGTGTATCGACAACAACTGGAACTATGCCATCTACGCCCAGAACCCCGACGTGAGCATCTTCCAAAACGAGTATAACGCAGGCTATGTGCAGGGCCGTGTCCAGACAGGCGAGACAATACTTGCCACCCGCAACAACTCATGGTCAAACTTCCTGATCGGCTCTACCCCTCAGGACGCTCTCTCGATCGAGGTGCTTCCCGAATATCTGACAGCAGCCGGACAGACTGTCATCGAGAACTACAACTATCTCTATGAATGGGCTGCCCAGCGCAAGGATGACGTCAAGGTAGAGAAAATCATCCGGCTCATGTTCCGCCAGCTCGGCATCTACGAGGGTGCGGTGGGCGCGACTCCGCGCAAGTCGGTCAGCTATGCCGACCTCGACCTGAATGCGTTTGACCCCTCGCAGCTCAAGCTGGGCATCGCCTCGACCCCCCTGACATTCCTCGACGTCATCTTCATCAACTCGCAATACGACCTCTTTGACTGCATCGGCGATAAGATAGGCCTGGTGATGGGATACGGCACCGCCCACAAGGAGGGCTCGAAAGGTGCGGGGACCTCGAACGAGGGACGCGAGAAGCCCGAGCACTGCACGGCATTCACAAAGATGATGCCCGACGGCAACGTGTTCTGGACCCACAACTCGTGGTGCTGCTTCTGGGCACAGTCGTGTGCCGTCACCTACGTCATCGGCGAGGATTTCGTCACCCAGAATGCCAACTGCCCCGGCCAGTTCGGCTCGAACACCGATTTCGGCTTCAACGGCTACGGCATAGGCTTCAACGAGACCACACATGTCGACCTCTACGACAAGACCCGTGTGGCCGGTGTATGGCTCACCTACCGTTCGGCAGCCGCCGAGCAGTTTGCCAGCTCGATACAGGAGTTCTATGAATATATCTCGCTCGACAATACAGGCACATACCTCAACGGCTACCATCTCGTCGATGCCAAGACCGGTGAGATCGGTCTGGTGGAGATGAGCTATAACCGCTTCGTCCTCTTCACCTGCGACGGCAAGACGGTCACCCAGTCCGACTCGACAGGCTATAAGCCCACATTCCTCGACTATGACCACCACCTCATCTCGCCGACACATATCTTCGGTGTCAACCAGCCCGTCAACTGGTGGGTCGGCTACGAGCTCGAGAGCATGAACCTGCGCCCCATGCGCCGCAACCAGCTCTGGGAACGGCTCGACACCGTGCAGGACATGGATTCGGCCAAGGCGCTCATCACCTATACCGAAGACCGCGAGCCACTGTCGATATACGGCCGATGGGACCTCGGGTATGGCACCACCGAGATGCACCGCACACGCCCCGACGGCTCGGTCGATGCCAAGGCATTCTCGACAGAGATGATCAAGGAGGTGCTTGCCAACCTCAGCCGCAAGCCCTCGCTCGACGGCACCAAGACATCATTCTGGATGAAGTTCGGCACAGCCCATGTACGCCAGCTCCCCTTCATCTGGAGCCAGTCGCAATTTGCCGGATTCAAGCAGCCCGAAGAGCTTGACTGCGTTCCCGACGCCCTCGATGGACGCTGGAACCGCGTCAAGATGTTCATGGAATAATCTCCCCCACCCCCAACAACCTGCCTGCGGATGCTGTCACACCAGACCGTCATCCGCAGGCAGGTTGCTTATGTCAGTCGGCACCCTCACTCAACTCACTTATCGGGAAAAGGAATAAAAAAATCGCCCTGCATCACGTGGATGCGGGGCGACGAGGAGAGGGAGATGGGCTTTTATTTTACTTCGATTTCAGAGGTAGCGGGTCTGACGCCGGGGGCTGTCACGGTGAAGCGGAGCGTGCCGGGGGTCTTGGCGCTGCGGGCTATGGCGGTGGCGGCGCCGCTGAAGAGGTCCATTTCGGGTTTCTGGAACGGACGGAGCGAGGTGGGGTCGCCGTTGGCGGTGGCCTCGAATGTTCCGGCTCCGTCGACCTTGAACCTGACGGCACGGGTATCGGTGGGTACTATGTTGCCGTCCTTGTCAGCCACCTGCACGGTGAAATACACAAGGTCGTCGCCATTGGCCTCGAGGGTGGTGCGGTTAGGGGTCACGATGAGGTGGTGGGGCTTTCCGGCAGTGCGCACCACCTTGGTCTCGGCGGGATTGCCCGAGGCATCGTATGCCACGACCTTGAGCTCGCCGGGCTCGTAGACGGTCTCGTTCCACATCAGGCGGTAGCGGTTCTGGACGGTAGAGTCGTTCTTCTCGCGCACGCCCTGCGACTTGCCGTTAATGAAGAGCTCGGCCTTGGGATAGGAGGTGTAGACGAATACGGGGGTCACCTCACCCTCGCGCCCTTTCCAGTTCCAGTGGGGAAGCACATGGAGCGTGGGGGTCTCCTTGTTCCAGCGCGAGCGGTAGAGATAGTAGCGGTCTTTGGGGAGCGAGGCGAGGTCGATGATGCCGAAGACCGAACTGTGGCTGGGCCATGCGTCGGTGTCGTAGGGCGAGGGCTCGCCGAGATAGTCGAACCCGGTCCATACGAACTGGCCGATGACCCAGGGGTTGTCGTCGTCGCGGGCAAAGTCGAGGTCGGGGGTGTTGCTCCACGAGCATGACTCGTTGTCATACGAGTTGCTCTGATGGTCGGGGTGCATCACCACATTGTGGTCCTTGAACTCGACGGGGAAATGATAGACTCCGCGCGAGCTGACGGTGGATGCGGTCTCCGAACCGAGGATGAGCTTCTGCGGAAGCTTGGCGTAGGCGTCGTCGTAATACTGGGGCTTGTAGTTGAAGCCGGGGATGTCGAGGGCGGCGGCGAAGCCGTTGTCAAGCACGGCGCGTATCTGGTCCATGCCGTTGGTGCAGGGGCGTGTGGGATCGAGGTCGTGGATGAGGTCCTGGAGCATGACGAGCTCCTGGACGCCGTTGGGGCCCCACTGCGAGGGCACCTCGTTGCCGGTGCTCCACATGACCACGGCGGGCGAGTTGCGGTAGTGCTCGACCATGTTGGTAACATCCTTAGCGGCCCAGTCCTTGAAGACGGAGCCGTAGCCGTTGGGCGACTTGGGACGGAAACCCCAGTCGTCGAAAGGCTCGACCATGAGCATCATGCCCATCTCGTCGCACAGCTCGACCAGCTCGGGGGCGGGCATATTGTGGGAGGTGCGGATGGCGTTGACGCCCATATCCTTGAGGAGCTCTATCTGATGGCGCAAGGCCGAACGGTTGACGGCGGCTCCGAGGGGGCCGAGGTCGTGGTGGTTGCAGACACCCTGGAACTTGGTGAGCTCGCCGTTGAGGAAGAAGCCCTTCTCGGGGATATATTCGATGGAGCGGATGCCGAAGCGGGTGTCATAGTTGTCGAGCTGTCGGCCGTCGACACTCAGTGTGGTACGGGCGGTGTAGAGGGACGGCGACGAGGGGCTCCAGAGCTCGGGGGTGCTGACAAGGAAATTCTGTGCGAACTTCTGGCCGTGGGCATGATATATAGAGGTGTCGGTGGCCACGACCTTGCCCTGGGGGTCGAGAATGTCGGTGGTCACGGTGACCTTCTCGCCCTTTGTGGCTCCGTCAATCTTCATCTCGAGGCGCACCGAGGCATACTCCTTGCTCACCTTGGGAGTGGTGACGTAGGTGCCCCAGGTGGGGATATGCAGACGCGAGGTGTTGACCACATGGACGTTGCGGTAGAGGCCCGCGCCGGGATACCAGCGGGAGGCTTTCTCGAAATTCTCGAGGTCTACCTCGAGGAGATTCTCGCCCGGCTTGACGTTATCGCCGAGATTGACGTAAAACGAGTTGTATCCGTATGGCCAGAAGGCTACCTCCTTGCCGTTGACCTTGACATGGGCGTTGCTCATGGCTCCGTCAAAGACGAGCGTCACGGCACGTCCGGCGGTGTCGGGCACCTCGAATGTGGTGCGGTACGAGCCCTTGCCGATGAATGGGAGTCCGCCGGTGCGGCCTGTCTTCTCGGTCTTCTCGGTCTCGCCGTTCTGCTCCACGGCCACGGTCTGGAGGTCGTTGGCGCGGTCAAAGGGGCCATATATGGCCCAGTCGTGGGGCACACGCACGGTCTGCCACTTGGTGTCGGCCGTGGGGACCCCTTTGGTGAACTGCCACCCCTCGTTGAGGGTGGTCACGTCGCGCTGGGCCGAGGCCGCGAAGGCCACCACAAGCGCAAGCCATGTTAATTTCTTCATGTCGTATAAGCTGTTGATTGTTATTTCTTGAATGAGTTCATTGCGCCGTTGTGGCGTCCGTTGATAAAGCAACCCTTGTCATATCCGCCGTTGAATCCGGCAGGCGCCTCGGGCTCCCAATAGAATATGCCGTCCATGTACCCGAGTCCCTCGGTGCGCTGCTTGAGACGGCTTATCATGGCGTCGGCGACGGCACCCTGGTCATAGCGCATGCCTATCTCGCAGACCATGACAGGCTTGCCATAGCGCGAATGGAGGGTCTTGATGTTCTCTATCATTGCGTCGGTGTCCTTCTGCCAGTCGGCAGGTTCGGGATAGAGCGACATGCCTATCATGTCATACTTGCCGCCGTTCTGCTCGAGGATTCCGAAGATATGGTCATAGCGCCAGAGGTCGTTGCCACGGTCGAGGTGCACTATCACCTTGGCATCGGGAAAGACGCTCTTGACGGCATCATATCCGGCGTTGACAAGGGCGGTGAAGTCTGCGGGACGGTCGTCACGCCCTATGGGCCAGAGCATCCCCTGGGTGGTCTCGTTGCCGACCTGCACCCACTCGGGGGTGATGCCCTCGGCCTTGAGGCGTCCGAGCATATCGGTGACATGATCGGTCATTGCCCTCTTCAGACCCTAGACATCGAGGTCTTTCCAGGCCTCGGGGGTGAGCTGATGTCCGGGGTCGGCCCATGTGTCGGCAAAATGGAAATCTATCATCAGGCGCATCCCGAGCTTATGGGCGCGACGTGCCTTGACCATGACATCCTCGATGCCGTTCCATCCGTCGGCGGGATTGACCCACACGCGCAGGCGTATCGAGTTGACGCCTACATCATCGCGAAGGAGCTGCATCAGTTCTTTCTCGTTGCCCGAGGCGTCATAGAACTTATGTCCCTCGCTCTCGAGCTGGGTGAGCCACCCCACATCAGCGCCTCTGGCGAATGTGGTGGCAGGAGGACATGTCTCAGGTTTGGTCTCGGGAGTATCATCGGTATCAGAGCATCCGGCGATGACCGTAGCCATCGACACAAGCAGAGCCATCAGGCTCAGGGAGATTCTTTTCATGTATTAAGGAAGAATGATTATAATTTCTACAGGTTTCTAAATGTCAGGCTTTAGTTTATACAAAGTTACTAAAAAAAAGCCTCTTGCACAAGCCGGACTTAGTGAAAATAATATAAATTCAACTGTAGACATAAAAAAATTATCCGTCATCACGACGAATAATCTTCTTACCTTAAATCTAATACCATGAAAAACTGATGCAAAGGTATAGACTTTTTATGATATGTCAAATAATTATGCTGAAAAACATAGCTTATTTAACATGGTTTAACTTAAAATCAATGTTTGATGAGTCTGGCGAGGCCATATATATAGCGACGGAACCCGGGGCGGTAGGCCAGCACACGGTCGAACCATCCGATGCGGCGTCCGACGACCTTGACGACCATCCCGACAAAAATCATGGCGAAAAGCGTGCCCGGGCCGATGACATTGGCCATCCAGCGGCCGAAGAAGAGATAGCCGAGCGCCACGGCAATAGCCACAAGGGTGATGTCAACCCATATCTTAGCTTTGGGAAAAGGTGTGCCCGACGCCTTGCTGATGGCCGCGGGGACACCCTCGCCCGGCATGGTGATAGAGCCGCACCTTATCTCGAACGCGATGCCTATACCGAGCACCACGCATCCGGCCACCTGGGCCACAATCTGTCCCGGCAGCGCGGAGGGGGTCAATGGCGCCGTAAGATACATATTGAGATCGAGGAGCCACCCGAACACGGTGCCGATGATGAGCTGGAAGAGCTGCACGCGCTCGAAACGGCGGCGCAGTATCAGTATCTGCACACCGACAAGGATTATGTTCATGATATTGGTGTAGTCTCCGATGGTCAGCGCGGGGGCCATACCCTCGCCTCCGGCAAGCATCATCACCATGGGGATGGACGAGATGACGCTGCTGCCGAGACTCGACCGTATGGCCAGCGCCACCCCGAAGGTCATCACGAACAATGACAGCAGCAATAGCACATGCTGCCATACAAACGGAATCACACGTATGCGGAGAGAGTTTCCTGAGAGAGATTTTTCTGATATTTCTGTGCTGTTCATCTACGGTTTTGAAAATTACCTACAATCAGACAGGCATCCGGAAGGACGCCTGTCTGCAATACTTTAAATCATTTGTCCGGTTCATCCATCCCGTCAGGCAGAGAAGAGTCGGCATCAGAAGGTGCAAGATAATCACTTGCGCGAGCCGAAGATATGACAGTGTGCCCGAGTTTCGACTCCAGTTCATTCCTTGCCGCCTTGGCCACCTTGCCTCCACCCTTGGCGATAGCCGCGTGATGTCCGATTGTAGTCGGATTCTGCTGTCTGGATATTTCCGTGGCAGAAGCCTCTGCCAACATATTGAGCGCAAGCTCGATATTTGTCATGTTATCCCGCAGACTCTCCTTGTGCAACCCTTTGAATCCCTTGTACTCACGCGTAGACATCCCGCTCCATTCTCTTGTGACGATGTCTGTCAATGTAGCATATTGCGCATCTTTAACACCGCCACGCTTCCACTCGTCTGTCAACAGTTTCCTTACCTCTATTGTCCGCATCCGCTGGTTTATCCAACCTTCGGAATAGCCGAGCCGACGGTAATCGGCGACAGCCTGTTCTATCGAGAGTTCCGGGTCTTGCATCTGGTCAAGACGGTTTGAGGCGACCACAGCCATCCACTGCTTGAAAGGCTCCGCTTTTGGAGAGGGGATAGTCTGTATGAGCCGGAAAAGCTGCTGCTGGTCAGCAACATCCGTAAAGCGCATCTTCCCATCGGCTGCGACCAGCTTCAAACGGTTACAGTTCGTAACCGTTTCATTGCCCTCTTTCTTAAGCCTGCTTTTCAATACTTTCCAATAATTGGCGGGATTATCACTCCCGGTAAGGGCTCCGACAACATCCACGATGCTGAAATACCATTTTTCGGCATCTGCATCCCATGCCATACGGATTCTGTAATCATTGAAAAGTTCTATCTGATTGTGTGCCATATACGGATATATCGGTAAGGTAAGATTAAAGGTCGGACTGATGGAGGTCTTCTACGAAGCCAACCACCGTCCGACCTTAAGAATGACTGGTTACTCCCACTCGATGGTTGCCGGTGGCTTGGAGGAGATGTCATAGCAGACGCGGTTGACGCCACGAACCTTGTTTATGATGTCGTTGCTGACTTTGGCCAGGAACTCGTAGGGCAGATGAGCCCAGTCTGCGGTCATGGCATCGGTCGAGGTGACGGCACGGAGTGCAACGGCACGCTCGTATGTGCGCTCGTCGCCCATCACGCCCACGCTCTGCACGGGCAGCAGGATTGCACCGGCCTGCCAAACCTTGTCATAGAGGCCGCTGTCACGCAGACCCTGGATGAAGATATGGTCGGCCTCCTGGAGGATACGTACCTTCTCGGGAGTGATGTCGCCGAGGATGCGCACGGCAAGTCCGGGACCGGGGAACGGGTGACGTTTGATGAGGTGTTCGGGCATGCCGAGCTGACGGCCTACGGCGCGAACCTCGTCCTTGAAGAGCAGACGCAGGGGCTCGCACAGCTTGAGGTTCATCTTCTCGGGGAGTCCGCCCACGTTGTGATGGCTCTTGATGGTGGTGCCGGTTATCGAGAGGCTCTCGATGCAGTCGGGGTAGATGGTGCCCTGGGCGAGCCACTTGACATCCTTGATCTTGTGGGCCTCCTCGTCGAAGACGTCGATGAAGCCCTTGCCGATAATCTTGCGCTTGCGCTCGGGGTCGGTGACACCGGCAAGCTCTCCGAAGAACTTGGCCGAGGCATCGACGCCGACCACGTTAAGGCCGAGGCACTCATAATCGTGGAGCACATTCTTGAACTCGTCCTTGCGCAGCATACCGTGGTCTACGAATATACAGGTGAGGTTGCTGCCGATGGCACGGTTGAGGAGCACGGCGGCAACCGATGAGTCGACACCGCCACTGAGGCCGAGAACCACCTTATCGTCGCCAAGCTGCTCGCGCAGAGACTTGACGGTCGACTCGATGAACGACTCGGCTGTCCAGTCGAGCTTGCCACCGCAGATGTCGGCGACAAAATTGCGCAGTATCTGCATACCGCACTCCGAGTGATAGACCTCGGGGTGGAACTGTACGCCCCATGTCTGCTCGCCACCCACACGATAGGCCGCGATGGCAACCTTGTCGGTCGAGGCGATGACGCCGAACGAATCGGGTATGGAGGTGATGGTGTCGCCGTGGCTCATCCACACCTGCGCACCAGGCTCTATTCCCTTCATCAGCGGATCGGAGGCATCGACACTCATCAGATGGGCACGCCCGTACTCGCGCGAGGGCGCGGGCTCGACTGTACCGCCCGAGGTGTAGGCGATGAACTGGGCGCCATAGCAGATGCCGAGCACGGGGAGATGCCCGCGCAGACGGTCGAGTTCGGTACGGAACGCCTTCTCGTCATAGACCGAGAACGGAGAACCCGAGAGAATGACACCTATCACTGACGTATCGCCATAGGGGAACTTGTTGTAGGGAACAATTTCGCAATACTCGCCCAGCTCGCGCACGCGCCGCCCGATGAGCTGGGTGGTCTGCGAACCGAAATCGAGAATGATTATTTTTTCCTGCATATATATAATGTTGGTGTTCTGACTGCAAAATTACTCATTTTCCGCCAAAAAATTCGTAACTTTGCATCTCAAAATTCAAGGAACCAACGCATGAACCAGAAAATAAAGTTATTCCTCACCGATGTCGACGGGACGCTGACTGACGGAGGCATGTATTATTCGGCGGCGGGCGACGTGATGAAGAAGTTCAACACCCGCGACGGGATGGGACTGCAGCTCATGCAACGCGCCGGGGTCAAGGCCGGAATCGTGACAAGCGAGACCACCGACATCGTGACCGCCCGCGCCCGCAAGTTAGGGCTGGACTATCTGGTGCAGGGCAAGCGCGACGGGGGCAAGCTGGCGGCAGCCGAGGCGATTTGCGCCGAACTGGGGATAACCCTGGCCGAGACCGCCTATATCGGCGACGACGTGAACTGCGCCGACCTGCTGCACGCCGTGGGCACCGCGGCATGCCCCGCCGACGCCATGCCCCAGGTCAAGGCTATCCCCGGCATCAGGGTGATGACCCTGAAGGGGGGCGAAGGGTGCGTGCGCGAGTTCATAAACCAGATTCTCGAAGAATGAAAGATGTAAAGATTTCAGTGACTTTCCTGCTGCTGACGGTGACATTCTGCGTATGTCTCATCGTCAGCAACCTCATGGAGATAAAGACAGTCGACCTCGGGCCTCTCACAATCACGGCCGGAGTGATTGTATTCCCGCTCTCATACATACTCAACGACTGCATCGTCGAGGTCTACGGATTCTCGAAGGCACGTCTGGTGATATGGCTCGGATTCGGCATGAACCTGCTCGTGTCGCTGCTGCTGCAGCTCGGGATATGGCTCCCGGGCGCACCGTCGTGGCACGGACAGGAAGCCATGGAACTGGTGTTCGGAGCCGTGCCGAGGATATTCGCCGCAAGTTTCGCGGCATTCCTTTGCGGGTCGATGGTCAACGCCTATGTCATGTCGAGGATGAAGCTGTCCTCAGAGCCCGGCAAGGGCTTCTCGCTGCGTGCCATCATCTCGTCGCTGTGGGGCGAGGGTGTCGACTCGGTGATATTCTTCCCGCTCGCCTTCGGTGGGATACTCACATGGGCCGAGATAGGAGCGCTGATACTGACCCAGACAGTACTCAAGACCCTCTACGAGATACTGATACTCCCCGTGACGATGCGCGTGGTGAAGCGGCTGCGGGCCATCGAGGGTGGCGACAGCCGCGAGAAACCCAAATCATATAAATGGTGGAGGATAAATGAAATCTGACGCCGACATATCCCGTTTTGCCGACGGTGTGACCTGGGTGTGGCTTGATCTCGACGACACGCTCATAGACTTCCGCACCAACTCGCGTGCCGCCCTGCGTCTGCTCTATGAGGCCGAAGGGCTCGACCGCTTCTGGTCAATTCCCGAGACATGGATCGCGGCATACGAGGCCCACAACCACCTGCTGTGGGACCGCTACTCGCGCGCTGAGATAACACAGGATTTCCTGCGCGTCAACCGTTTCGCGGGGCCGATAGCACACGCCTGGACCGGCAACCTCGCCGAGCTCGAGGCATTTGCCCGGCACCTCGACCCGATATATCTCGACCTTCTTGCCCGGCAGAAGAACCTCGTGGACGGCGCCATGGAACTGCTCGACACCCTGCATGAACGAGGCTACCGCACCGGCATACTCTCGAACGGATTCACCGACGTGCAGCACCGCAAACTCGCCGTGACGGGGATAGGGCCTAAAATAGACATGGTGGTACTGAGCGACGACATCGGCGTCAACAAACCCGACACGCGCCTCTATCACCACGCCATGCAACGCGCCGGAGAGCCCGACCCGCAGCGCCACCTGATGATTGGCGACAACCCGTCGACCGACATCGCGGGCGCCCTGGCTGCCGGGTGGCGCGCCATCCTCCTCGACCCTGCCGAGCCCGGCGCCATCAGGCCGGGAGACACCTCCAAAGAGCTTGTGACACCCTCGCTGAGAGGGCTCGCGGAGGTGCTCAGAGGGGCTATTGAGGCTTAAAATGGTGAAAAAGTGAACCTTACGATAATTTTTCCATAAAAATTCATTGTCAATTCAAAAAATATTCCGATATTTGCACCTCGAAATCGTGACCCCCGGGTCGCGGCATCATAATATCAAATCATTAATTTCATAAAACGAAATGACTAAAGCCGACATCGTAAACGAGATTTCCAAGTCGACCGGCATCGACAAAGCCAACGTCCTCGACACCGTCGAGAAGTTCATGGAGATAGTCAAGGACTCACTTGCACATGGCGAAAACGTCTACCTCCGCGGATTTGGCAGCTTCATCATCAAGGTGCGCTCCGAGAAGACCGCCCGCAACATTTCCAAGAACACCACCATCATCATCCCCGAGCACCGCATCCCCGCGTTCAAGCCCGCCAAGGTGTTCATGGAGGAGGTAAAGAACGCCGACATCGCCGAGTAAACCCCGGATACGCGTCAAAACCCATCCACCACGACAAGACAATCAACAACATCGTTAACACATAATATAAATCTGCTATGCCCAACGGAAAAAAGCGCAAAGGCCACAAGATGGCTACCCACAAGCGTAAAAAACGCCTCCGCAAGAACCGTCATAAGAAAAAGTAAGCCGCTCTGACCGGCCCAAACTGACGGCAAAAGCCAACCAACGCAACAACGAAGAACAAACTCCGGGCCGGACTCTCCCACCCTACCGTCGGGAGAAACGCCCGCAGGTTTGTTCTTTGCGCGTTGATTGCCCCCAGTGTTCAGCAACCCCAATCCTTAAACCCCTAAGACCAACCCAAACCCCGGAGAGAGCGACTCCGAGCCGCACTCTCCATCACCCCACGGTATTAAATGAAAAGTGAACTGATTGTCGACGTACAGCCCGCAGAGGTATCCATTGCCCTGCTGGAGGATTCGCGTCTCGTCTCCCTGCAGAAGGAGGCGCGAAACATTGCCTATGCCGTCGGCGACATCTACCTGGCAAAGGTCAAGAAGCTGATGCCGGGCCTTAACGCCGCCTTCGTCAACGTAGGCTACGAGAAGGACGCTTTTCTTCACTACCTGGATCTTGGATCGCAATTCTCAACCTATTCGGCATTCCTGCACCAGGTGCTCGACGAGCACAAGACCGATGCCTCGGTCTCTAAAATCAAGCGTCTGCCCGACATAGACAAGCACGGATCTGTGACAGACGTGCTCCAGGCCGGACAACAACTTCTGGTGCAGATAGTCAAGGAGCCCATCTCATCCAAGGGCCCGCGACTCACCACCGAGATCACCTTCACAGGGCGCTATATGGTGCTCATCCCCTTCGGCGACAAAATATCGGTATCACAGAAAATCTCGTCGACCGAGGAAAAGCTGCGCCTGCGCCAGCTCATCGACAGTATCAAGCCCAAGAATTTCGGCGTCATCATCCGCACGTCGGCCGAAGGCAAAAGCGTGCGCGAGCTGCACCACGAGCTCAAGACCCTGCTGCATTGCTGGGAAGACACCGTGGCCAAAGCGATGAAGGCCACCGCTCCGGCACTGATATTCGAGGAGGAGAGCCGTATCGTCGGCATGCTGCGCGACGTGTTCAGCCCTACATTCGAGAGCATCCATGTCAACGATGCCGAGACATACGAGCAGATAGCCAAATACGTCGCCCTTATCGCCCCCGAGAGCAAGGACATCGTAAAGAGATATGACGGGGAGATTCCCATCTTCGACCATTTCAACATCACGCGACAGATCAAGTCGTCGTTCGGCAAGACCGTCTCCTTCAAATCGGGCGCATATATAATCATCGAACATACCGAGGCACTGCACGTCATCGACGTCAACTCGGGCAACCGCTCGAAGGCGGCGCCCGACCAGGAGAGCAATGCCCTCGAGGTGAACCTGCGTGCCGCCGACGAGATTGCACGCCAACTGCGCCTGCGCGACATGGGCGGCATCATCGTCATCGACTTCATCGACATGAACAAGGCCGAGCACCGGCAGAAGCTGTTCGAGCACATGCGCGAGGTGATGGCCAATGACCGTGCACGCCACAACATCCTGCCCCTGAGCAAGTTCGGCCTGATGCAGATAACGCGCCAGCGTGTGCGTCCCGCGCTCGACATCATCACCTCTGAGGAGTGTCCCTCATGTCACGGCAAAGGGGAGGTACAGCCCTCACTACTCTTCACCGACACACTGCGCGAGAAACTCGACTACCTCGTCAACTCGCTCGGCGTCAAAGGATTCACCCTTTATGTCCACCCCTATGTGGCAGCCTATCTCAACAAGGGCCTCATATCCCTCTACCGCCGCTGGCAGTGGGAACTCGGATTCTGCTTCAAGATTCTGCCCGACGAGTCGCTGGCCTACCTGCAGTATCGCGTCATAGACTCGAACCGCAACGAGATAGACCTCAAGGAGGAAAAGGACATCGCATCGTCGGCCTCCAAATCAAAAACGCGAACCAAGAACCGCACGAAAGAAGAATAAGCGCCGCTTTTCACACGAAAAGCCAACCCCATCCAGGCTCCGTACCACGAAGGCACGGAGCCTTTTTGGCTTAATGCATCGGGAGCAACGGAGAAAACAATACGATTTTTTGACAAATAATTGATTTATAGCGCGGAATATCGGAATATTTTTTGTAACTTTGTCCCGCTTGCGCCCGCGCGTCCAGACCTACGCCCCGGCGTGACACCTTAAGCTGCAAAAACGACGAAAACTAAAAAGCTGAATTTTAACATTTTATGAATCCAATCAAAAAAACCATCGCGCTGCCTGACGGCCGGACCATCACACTTGAGACCGGCAAGCTGGCCAAGCAGGCCGATGGAGCGGTAGAACTCCGCATGGGCAACACCATGCTGCTGGCCACCGTGGTGACAGCCAAGGAAGCCGGCGAAGGGGTAGATTTCATGCCCCTCCAGGTAGAATATAAAGAGAAATTCTCGTCGAACGGACGTTTTCCCGGCGGTTTCCTGAAGCGCGAAGGACGCGCCAGCGACTATGAAATCCTCACCTCGCGTCTTGTAGACCGCGTGCTCCGTCCTCTTTTCCCCGACAACTATCATGCAGACACCTTCGTCCAGGTGACGATGTACTCGTCTGACGGCGTCGATATGCCTGACGCTCTCGCCGGACTCGCCGCCTCTGCAGCGCTCGCCGTAAGCGACATTCCCTTCAACGGCCCCATCTCTGAGGTGCGTGTGGCCCGCATTGACGGCGAGTTTGTAATAGACCCCACATTCGAACAGCTCGAGAAGGCCGACATGGAGCTCATGGTCGGCGCCACATACGACAACATAATGATGGTCGAGGGCGAGATGAACGAGGTCAGCGAGGCTGACCTGCTCGCAGCCCTCCGCGCCGCCCACGATGCAATCAAGGTCCAGTGCAAGGCCCAGATGGAGCTCGCCGAGGAGGTAGGCTCGACCGTGAAGCGCGAATACTGCCACGAGGTCAACGACGACGAGCTCCGTGCCGACGTCCACGCCAAGTGCTATGACAAGGCATACGCCATCGCCAAGGCCGGAAGCGCCGACAAACACTGGCGTCAGGACAGCTTCGACGCCATCTGCCAGGAGTATATCGACTCGCTGCCCGAAGAGGAGCGCGACGAGAAGACTCCGCTCGTGAAGCGCTACTATCACGATGTCGAGAAGGAGGCCGTGCGCCGCTGCATCCTCGACGAGGGTATCCGTCTCGACGGCCGCAAGACCACCGAGATCCGTCCCATCTGGTGCGAGGTTGACTATCTGCCCGGCCCCCACGGATCGGCAGTCTTCACCCGCGGTGAGACACAGAGCCTCGCCACCGTCACCCTGGGCACAAAGATGGACGAGAAGATTCTCGACGACGTGCTCAACCAGGGCCGCGAGCGCTTCCTGCTCCACTATAACTTCCCCCCCTTCTCGACCGGCGAGGCCAAGCCCGTGCGTGGCGTAGGCCGCCGCGAGGTAGGTCACGGCAATTTGGCACACCGCGCGCTCAAGCGTATGTTCCCCGACGACTTCCCCTATGTATGCCGCATCGTCAGCGACATCCTCGAGAGCAACGGCTCGTCGTCGATGGCCACCGTCTGCGCCGGAACACTCTCGCTGCTCGACGCAGGTGTCAAGATGAAGCGTCCCGTATCGGGTATCGCCATGGGCCTCATCACCGATACCGCATCAGGCAAATATGCCATCCTCTCTGACATCCTCGGCGACGAGGACCACCTGGGCGACATGGACTTCAAGGTGACCGGCACCCGTTCGGGCATCACCGCCACCCAGATGGATATCAAGTGCGACGGCCTCAGCTATGAGATTCTCGAGAAGGCTCTGCTGCAGGCCCGCGACGGCCGCATGCACATCCTCGACAAGATTGAGGAGACCATCCCCGCTCCCCGCGAGGACTACAAGCCCCACGTACCCCGCATCGTCAGCATGCTCATACCCAAGGAGCTCATCGGCGCTGTCATCGGCCCGGGCGGAAAGGTCATCCAGGGCATCCAGGAGGCCAGCGGCGCCACCGTCAGCATCGACGAGATTGCCGAGGGCGGCTATATCGAGGTTGCGGCAGCCAACAAGGCAGCCATCGACAAGGCGCTCGAGATGATCAACGCCATCGTCGAGCTCCCCGAGGAGGGCAAGGTATATCACGGCAAGGTGCGCTCGATACTCGAGTTCGGCGCGTTTGTCGAGTTCATGCCCAACCGCGACGGCCTGCTTCATATCTCCGAAATCTCGTGGGACCGTCTTGAGAATATGGAGGCATCCGGCCTCAAGGAAGGCGACGAGGTTGAGGTCAAGCTCATCGAAATCGACAAGAAAACAGGCAAGTATCGCCTCTCGATGCGTGCGCTGATGCCCAAGCCCGAAGGCTACGTAGAGCGCCAGCGCCCCGAGCGTGGCGACCGTCCCCGCCGCGAGGGTGGCGAGCGCCGTGAGCGCGGTCCGCGTCGCGAAGGTGGCGACCGTCCCCGCCGCGACCGTGGTCCCCGCGAATAACGCAAGACCGACGTCATAGACACATATCCGGCCCGGAGCATGCCGTCAAGGCACGTTCCGGGCTTTTGTATCGTCATGCGCCATGACCCTACAGAAAAATTTTGGCAATCTCGAAAGTTATTGTTAATTTTGTCAGAGCATAAGACCGCGACCGACGGTCAGCACCATAAGAAACACGTCCACATAAGAGTCAGCCATG
The DNA here is from genome assembly GCA_001701225.1 of Bacteroidales bacterium H5. Classification (GTDB taxonomy): domain Bacteria; phylum Bacteroidota; class Bacteroidia; order Bacteroidales; family Muribaculaceae; genus Duncaniella. The sequence continues at coordinate 80,775 of DAAQ01000004.1, forward strand.
CAGTTCTACAGCACAAACCGACAATGCCGCGAGGTCTCGCTGCGCGAGGCGGTCATGACAGGGTTAGCACCCGACGGCGGGCTGTTTATGCCCGAGAGGATACCCGTTATACCCGGGGCGTTTTTCAATAATATCGCCGACATGACCATCCGCGACATATCGTATGTAGTGGCAGACATCATGCTGGGCGACGACATCGACTCGGCTGATATCAAGCGCATCATCGACGAGACATTCACCTTCGACATCCCTCTTCAGGCCATAGACAGGGACATCTATGTCCTCGAGCTCTTCCATGGCCCGACACTGGCATTCAAGGATGTCGGGGCACGGTTCCTGGCCCGCGTCATCAGCCACTATTCTGACGGGCTGCCCAACGGAGTAAAGGTGCTCGTGGCAACCTCGGGCGACTCGGGGGGCGCGGTGGCCGCAGGTTTCAGAGGTGTTCCAGGTGTGGAGGTCTATGTGCTCTATCCACACGGAGGGCTCACCCAGTTCCAACGCGCACAGTTCACATTGCCCGACTCGAATATATATCCTATCGAGGTATTGGGAACATTCGACGATTGCCAGCGCATGGTCAAGGAGGCTTTTCTCGACAAATCCCTGCGCGAGCGCATGACACTGACCTCCGCCAACTCCATCAACATCTGCCGTCTGCTGCCCCAGATGTTCTATTTCTTCCATGCGTACGCATTGCTTGTCCACCGCGATGGTGCGGGTGACGGAGTGGTCATCTCCGTTCCCTCGGGAAATCTCGGCAACCTCACAGCAGGGCTTCTCGCCATGAGGATGGGGCTCCCCGTCAAGCGGTTTGTCATATCAAACAATTCAAACTCCGTCACTGTCGACTATCTGCACGACGGCCTTTTCAACCCACGCCGTGCCGTCCGCACCGTGGCTTGCGCGATGGATGTGGGCAACCCCTCGAACATCTCGAGGATACTCGACATCTTCAGTGGCGACCACGAGGCCATAGCCCGCAGTGTACATGGATACAGCATTGCCGACAGCGAGACAATCGACACGATGTCGGTGACACACTCGGCCTCAGGCTATCTGCTCGACCCTCACGGCGCTACAGCCCTTGCGGCCCTGCGCAAAGATCTCGTGCCGGGCGAGAAAGGGATTTTCCTCGAGACAGCCCATCCGTCCAAATTCCCGCGTGCGGTACAGACGGCTACCGGCATACGCTATCCGGCACTCCCCCACTCGGCCCATCACGGACGCCAGGCCATCCGCATCTCGGCGTCGGCCGACGCGCTCAGAAAGATTCTGCTCGGCCAAAAACAATAAGGTCAGAGTATATGTTATACCTATAAAACCCATTCAGTCCACTCACCTACCTCACGTCTGAAACATCATGTCAACCAATAAACGCACCCTCAAGAAAGAGATTCGCCTCATCTGCGGCGCCCTCGCAGGCGAATGTGTCATCACCAAGATAACCGTCCCCGGCGTGAATGCTGAGGCCCTCAACGAGATAATCTACGACATCGCCGACCTGCAGACCAATGCCCTGCGAATGGTCAACATCACCTTCCCGCGTTCGGAGTCGTCGTTTGACAGCCACAAGGAGTATGCCGACGAGAAGCACCGCTATTTCCACGCTGCATTCCGCAAGCTCAAGGCTGATTTCAACAACCACGTCGAGAAAATCATCAAGGCGATGAACGCCATGCTGCCCCAGGAGCAGAAAGACGCCAACCGCAAGGAAGCCGCCAAGAAATAAGTACGGCCCATGGGATTCAGCAAACTGATGCTCAATCTGTTCGGCTGGAAAGTCAGGTGTACAGTGCCCGACTACCCGAAATGTATCATCTGCGTGGCCCCGCACACCTCAAACTGGGATTTCGTGCTGGGAGAGTTCGCATGGTGGTCGCTCGGGCGCAAGGCCGGATTCCTGATGAAAGACTCATGGTTCTTCTTCCCCATGAATCTCCTGTTCAAGGCTCTCGGAGGAATACCCGTGTCGCGTGGCAAAGGCTCCTCTCTGACCCAGCAGCTCACGCGTAAATTTCAGGAGTGTGACTATCTCAACATAGCCATCACGCCCGAGGGAACACGCTCGAAAGTGACGGAATGGCACACGGGATTCCTGCGCATAGCCCGCGATGCCCGCATACCCGTGATACTGGGCGCCATCGACGGCCCGGCCAAAGAGGTGCATCTCGAGAAGACATTCATCCCCACCGGCAACCTTGAGGCCGACATGAAGGAAATACGCAAGTATTATGCCCCGTTCAGAGGCATCAAACCCGAAAACGCATGAAAATCTGCGCCATACCGCTCGACATAGCCTTTGCCGACCCTGAAGCCAACATAATCTCGGCCGCCCACGCGCTGAGCCAGGTGGAGAGCGACACCGACGTTGTGGTACTCCCCGAGCTGTTCACGACCGCCTTCGTACCTGACACAAAGCGGGTTGCCGAACTTGCCGAAGGCAATGGCGGCCATACCGTCGATGCCGTTAAACGCTGGGCCGCATTCTTCGGATTCGCCATAGCAGGGAGTTTCCTCGCCACCGATGGAGGCGGACGGTATTATAACCGCGCCTTCTTCATCGAGCCCGGGGGTGACGCCACATTCTATGACAAGCGGCACCTCTTCCCCCTCTCGACCGAAGACAAGGTTTATAGTCCGGGGCATAAACTCCCCCCGAGGATACGCTTCAGGGGATGGGATTTCTCACTCATCGTGTGCTTTGACCTGCGGTTCCCTGTATGGTGCCGCAATACCCCGGAGCATAATTACGACGTACTGCTCGTCCCGTCAAACTGGCCCCACTCGCGCATCGCACAATACAAGCTGCTGCTTGCAGCCCGCGCCGTTGAGAACCAGACATATACCGTCGGGTGCAACCGCACAGGCACCGACGAGTATGGCGAATACGAGCACTCCGACTCGGCGATATACGACAATCTCGGTATAGCAATCCAGGAGACACGCCGCAATGGCCATCTGTACACCCTGCTCGACCGCAAACAGATTGACGAGGGTCGTCACCGCTTCCCCGCCTGGAAAGCCAGCGACAAATGGACAATAGAATTGTAAACGGAAAAATTAAAACAAATTCGCACGCCCACCAATCTCAAGGTGGGCTTATTTTTTATGGAGAAGCAAAGAATAGAGGTCCACTAATCACATACAGGGCGTGATCACTCTCCCATATTGGAGCGGAGGAAATCGGAGAGGGTGAAATCTGTCTTGTAGTCAGCGGGAGCACCAGGCACAGACTGACGGGTCACCGTGATGCGGTCGGCACGGCCGTCGATAAACTCGCGCAGAAAAGCGAGGATGTCATAAAGATTATGTTCCATAGGCGAGATGGCCACCGAGTGGTCTGAGCCACATATCACATACAGTTCGTGAGGAGCTCGGACAGCCGTGAGGCTGTCGCTGATGACCTCAGAGCCATAGAGCCCCATCCCTCTGGCAGTAACCGAGCTGAAAGGCACCGTCGAGTCGGCATCCCCGTGAAAGAGCATCATCGGACATGTGCGCTCCCTGTTCCACATAGGTGCCTCAGGGGCGCATACTGCACCGGCAAAGGTCACCGTCCCGGCATAATTGAATCCATCCGGGAACATGGCGACGGCCTGTGAGCCTGTCGAGAAAAGATACTCGCACTGCAGGGCAGTGATAGCTCCGGCGCTCGAGCCGGATGCGACTATCCGCGAGGGGTCTATCCCCCACTCCCCGGCATTGGCGGCTATATAGGCCGTGGCGGTCAGGAAATCCTCGACCGCCGCACTGACCGCACCCTCGAGAGCCGACACAAACCCTGTAGCCCCCGATGCCGGGTCAAATGACGAGAGCGTGGTACGGTAGTCAATAGATGCGACGACATAGCCATGCTCGGCAAGAAACTCAAAATAAGGCAGATACCTCGCATCGTCACGCACTCCACCCCTGAAACCTCCACCAAAGGCAAACAGAACGACGGGCCTGTCCTTCGGGCCGTCGGGAAGCTCATAACGGTCAAGGCGCAACGTGTCGGTCTGGTTGCGCACCACATAAGGGAGGGTTGTCTTGACAACATTCGCGGCAATAGCCGGAAAAACCAGAAATGATGCCAGGAACATAAGCAAAAATTTCTTCATATCGGAACTCGTTTTTTGATAGTGAGACAAAGATAAGCAAAATCATCCTTAGTACAAAAAAGCCCAGAGCTCCATCCTATCATAAAACAATCAAACCATAAGAATTGTTATAATTCATAGAATCTTGAGGTTTACTAAATAACCGATTCACCACAATAACTCCATACCCAACAACCCGGAAAATGAAAATCGCGATTTCAACACTTGTATTATCAGTTTTTTTGTCAACCCATCTGAGTGCAGCAGAGAAACCGGCCTCATGGGGAGACCATAGATTCATAGAATATCCTACGACCGAAGCCATCTTCTATGGTTCAGGGATTGATGTCAGTAAAGACTGGAATATCTGTGTCGGAGCAACTGACGGAGGTGTAGAGGTGCATCTCAGGCAGCAAATCCTTCCGATTCAGAACTGTCCCGGAGAATATGTGGTCGTACGGACATATACCGACAGGGATGGCAACCTGATAAAGCGTTCTACCCGCAGGTTGTCTGACTACGGGTCTGTTCCTATCTGATTCCAGACTTACCTTATATATAATTGGATTGGACTTTCGTAAAAGTCTATTTGATATATACTTGGTTTTATAAGAATTTCACTATCTTTGCGAGATATTTGTCATTCAACCATATCTCCGACAATGAAATTCCTCACATTCGTTTCATCGCTTCTGCTTTTGCCGTCATTTACCCCTGCCTTGGCAGAGGAGACAGACTCCATCCCGGCAACGCAACTTGACGAAGTCGTTGTAGAAGCCATATTGCAGAGCACAGATGCGAAAAAGACGACATATCTGCCGACATCGAGACAGAAAAGCGCGTCACAGTCCGGGGCAGACCTCATCGACCAGATGGGAGTACCACAGCTCAAGGTATCGCAAAGCGGAACAATAGAGACCAACTCGGGCAAAAAGGTTGCGGTGTTCATTGACTTTATCCCTGCCACACAGGAAGACCTGAAAGCTATGCGCATGTCTGACGTCAGGAAGGTCGAATATTATGAATTCCCCTCCGACCCTCGTCTGCAAGGCAACCAGTTTGTGGTCAACTACATCATGGCCAAATATGAATACGGCGGATATGTCAAGGGATTCGGTCTCGGCCAGCTGATTAACTACTCGGGCCAATTGCTCGGCAATGTGAGGGTACAGTACAAGAAAATGACCTACGACCTGATGGGTTACGGCTGGGGACTGAACAGTAACCATTATGGGGAGGAGCTGACTGAAAGATACCGCCTGCCTCAGGATGACGGGAGCATGAGGATATTTGACAGGTATTCAAACACCACGTCATCAAAGGAAACGCGCCAACAGTATTTCGCCACATTCAAGGCCACCTACAACTCTGAAAAGATACAGGCCTCCTCGCAAATCAAAGGCAACATAGACCGTCGTCCACACTCCGACCGGAGCGGTTCGGTCTTCTATCTGCCCGACCTGTTCCCGGCCTCGCAATATGAGTCGGCGCTGCGCAACAACTCGAGATTCCTGTCGTACAACGGCTACTATTTCTTTGCCGTCACCAAAAACAACTCCATAACCTTCACTCCGTCATACACCTACTCGCATACGTCGCAAAACTCATCCTATCTCGAGACGGGATATTCCCCGCTGCTGAACGGAGCCACAGACAACACAAACCAGGTCACAGCCGAGCTGAAATACAGTCACGATTTCGGCAAGTATGGCAGCTTGCTATGCTTCGGACGGTTCTCGTATGAGTATAACCGCACACGCTATGGCGGCACGGCAGCCTCGCTCGACAAGGCAAAATCACATCAGACAGGCATTGGAGCATCCTATAACGTGAGCATCGGGAATTTCTATGGCCTGACCGGGTTCGGCTGGGACTGGGACAGGCTGCAGTTCGGCGATATGGTCGACCACCCCTCCTCGCCTTGGTTCGACCTCTCGCTCCAATATGGATTCCGCGAGACCCATTCCCTCTCCACGACATTCCATTACAGCTCATGGGAACCGTCGGCCGCCTACAAGAGCGCAAACATCATACAGTCCACGCCGCTGATGCGCTATACAGGCAATCCGAACCTCGTGCCGTCAAAGAGTTATGACATAGATTTCAGATACACATGGCTCCCCGACAACAACCACAGCCTCAGCGCCTATGCATGGGCTTGGATTGTCGGCGACAGGTATGCTTACGACTATGAGGCCTCTCCAACAGGAATCCTCCGCACGATAAAGCAACCGATGGGAACCTTCGCGCAAGGCAAGTACGGCATGTCGTGGACACTGAGATTCCTCGCCCGTAAGCTCGTGTTCAGCGGACAGGTAGGACAGGTCCTCAATCACAACGGCGCCCCCTATGATGTCGACCGTTCCTATATCGACTGGTACGCCCGTGTGAGATACTATCTCGACAGGTGGAATTTCACCCTGACCTATGTATCTGCCAACGCCGCTCCTGACGGATGCATGAACGGGATATGGCGCAAGGACAAAAGCGACTGGTATGTGACCGTCGGATGGTCGAATGATGACTGGAACCTGAGGGGCGACCTATTCAACCTCACGCGCTGGAACTGGCGCAGCAACCGGCAGGAGATGCAGAGCCGGTATTATGACACATTCAGGCAGACATACGACGGCTCAAGCCATGCCATGATACAGCTTTCGGCAACATATACCTTCGGATTCGGCAAGAAGGTCAAGAGAGATGACGAGCCGGGAGTATCGGGAAGCGCAGCCTCGGGAATCCTGAAATAAAAATATTTTATGATTTTCCCGGCAAACTAAAAAAATTTCATTATATTTGCCATCGGTAAACCTAAAATATCACGATTATGAAGAGTTTCCTGATTGCCGCTCTACTGCTCACGCAGTCCGGGCTTGCGCTGGCGCAACAGAGGTGCGCGGATGACACCACAGCCCGCATGATTCAGTTCCCGCTGACCGAAGCGGATACCAGACCCGTCTTCTACTATTTCAATGACGAATGGATTGCAGAAGCAGGCGCCGGGATGGTCATGCCCGACTCAATCCTCAAAATCGAAATAAAGGACGACACGTACGGAAACCGCGCCGTCTTCATCACCGTATCGCCCGAGACACTTGCGCAACTGAAATCAAAGGTACATGAGGAGACCAAGAATCTGTTTATCAACTACGACCCCATCTGCGAGTTTCCGGGAGGTAACGGCAAGCTCAAGGAGTGGCTTGAGGCCAACATCCGCGTGCCCGAGGGATATAAGGGAACCGAGAGGGTCGTGGTGACATTCAAGGTACAGCCCGACGGCACAGTCACCGACCCCCGCATAGTGAAGGGAAGCAAGAATGAGGCCGCCAACAACGAGGCCATGAGGCTGGTGAGCGAGCTGCCGAGATTCCGCGTCAGATATTGCACACCGCGCAAAGCTCCGATCACCATGGGATTGCCCATCACCTTCAGGGAACCCGGCCTGATATATATCCGCGGAAACGAGAGCGCACAGCGCTGACACCTCTGCCACATCTCCTACTGTAACAAAACAAACATGACTTGCGGATTGTTAGAATCCTGAATGGTTCAACCAACAATCCGCAAGTCAATTATGTCATCACCCGCCTCACGCTCGATATTCTTTGCCGCACGGCGCGCGCTGTCGCACCATGCCACCGGCGGCAACGTGCTGATGTGTGCCACCGTTCTGGCACTGATTGTGGCCAATATCCCGGGCCTCAACACACTCTACAACGATTTTTGGACACAGGAAATGCGCCTGCAGATAGGGAGTTTCAACGTCCTCTCGCACGCCGGGCATCCGATGACGGTGATTCAGTTCATCAACGATGCCCTTATGGCCATCTTCTTCTTCAACATCGGGCTTGAGATCAAGCGCGAGGTGCTTGTGGGCGAACTCTCGTCATTCCGTCAGGCCCTGCTTCCCATCATGGCGGCAATCGGCGGCATGGCCGTGCCCGTCGGGATATTCTGGCTCATGTCGCGCGGCACAGACTATGCCGGAGGCGCGGCCATCCCCATGGCCACCGACATTGCCTTCTCCCTCGGCATCATCGCCATGCTCGGCAGCCGTGTGCCCGTCTCGCTCAAGATTTTCCTCACCACCCTCGCCGTGGTCGATGACATCGGCGGCATCATCGTCATTGCCGCATTCTATTCTGGCCATATCGAGGCGTCTTATCTCGCATACGCCGCCATCGGACTGCTTGTGCTGCTCGCAGGTGGTGCGTGGCTGAAGATACAGACCAAGATGTTCTATTTCATCGTCGGAGGTGTCGTGTGGTTCCTGGTGCTCAACTCGGGCATCCACCCGACCATAGCCGGAGTGCTTGTGGCACTGACAGTCCCTGCGACCCCGGTCTATGCCCCTGAGAAATATATCAAGGTGATACGCGACACCATACGCAATTTCCGCGAGACTGACGACATCGGCCTCGAGGCACGCGCCATGCTGAGTCACGAACAGCTCGACTGGCTCAAGGAAATCGAGTCGGCGTCAGACCGCGTCATCTCACCCCTCCAGGATATGGAAGACCAGTTGCACCCCCTCACCGACTACCTCATCATCCCCCTCTTCGCTTTTGCCAACGCTGGCATCTTCCTGGGCGGATTCGACATCGCCTCGGTGTTCGGCGGCATCAGCCTGGCCATAATCCTCGGTCTTGTTGTGGGCAAGTTTGTGGGTATATTCACATTCTCATGGCTCACCGTCAAGACCGGGCTCGCCCCCATGCCGTCAGGTACCGACTGGCGTATGATAGCCGCGGTCTCGATGCTCGGCGGCATCGGGTTCACAGTCTCGCTCTTCATCGCAGACCTCACCTTCGGCAGTACGTCGGCCGTCTTGCTCAACCTCTCCAAACTCGGCATCATCGTTGGGTCGCTGGTGGCCGGAGTCGGCGGTTATCTGCTGCTGCGGGCATTCCTGCCAAAAGAAAAGAATGAATAGCGATGAAATTTGTGCCCCGATTGTACGGATTAATGAAATTTTTCCTTAATTTTGCAATCTGAAAAGACACTCTCAAAATATCATCATCAATGACAATCGACCAGTACAATTTCAAAGGCAAGAAGGCCATTGTCCGCGTGGACTTCAATGTGCCCCTCGACGAGAACGGCAACATCACCGATGACACCCGCATCCGCGGTGCCCTCCCCACCCTCAAGAAGATTCTCGCCGACGGCGGCAGCCTCATCATCATGAGCCACATGGGCAAGCCCAAAGGCAAGGTTAACCCCAAGATGTCTCTCGCCCAGATCAAGGACGCCGTGGCCAAGGCTCTCGGCACCGAGGTAGAGTTCGCAGCCGACTGCGCCGACGCCGGCGTACAGGCCGCAGTCCTGAAGCCCGGTCAGGTACTCCTGCTCGAGAACCTCCGCTTCCACCCCGAGGAAGAGGGCAAGCCCGTAGGCATCGACAAGGAAGATCCCGCCTATGACGCTGCCAAGAAGGAGATGAAAGAGAAGCAGAAGGAGTTTGCAAAGAAACTCGCCTCGTATGCCGACGTATATGTGAACGACGCATTCGGCACCGCACACCGCCGTCACGCATCGACCGCCGTCATCGCCGACTATTTCCCCGCCGACGCCAAGATGCTCGGCTACCTCATGGAGAAAGAGGTCAAGGCCGTCGACAACATCCTCTCTGACATCAAGCGCCCCTTCACCGCCATCATGGGTGGCTCGAAGGTATCGACCAAGATCGGCATCATCGAGAACCTCATGGACAAGGTTGACAACCTCATCCTCTGCGGCGGCATGACATACACCTTCGCCAAGGCTCTCGGCGGCAACGTAGGCAAGAGCATCTGCGAGGAGGACAAGCTCCAGCTCGCCCTCGACATCATCGAGAAGGCCAAGCAGAAGGGCGTGAACCTCGTGCTCGGCACAGACTGCGTGGCCGGCGACGATTTCAAGAACGACTGCAACACAATGGTTGTAAAGTCGGGCGAGATTCCCGCCGAGTGGGAAGGTCTCGACGCAGGTCCCGAGACCCGCGAGGCATTCAAGGCAGCCATCCTCCCCGCCAAGACCATCCTCTGGAACGGTCCCGCCGGCGTGTTTGAGTTCGACAACTTCACCGGTGGCTCGCGTGCAATCGCCGACGCCATCGTCGAGGCAACCGCAAACGGCGCCTTCTCGCTCGTAGGCGGCGGCGACTCCGTAGCCTGCATCAACAAGTTCGGCCTCGCCGACAAGGTGAGCTACGTATCGACCGGCGGCGGTGCCCTCCTCGAAGCCATCGAGGGTAAAGTCCTCCCCGGCGTAGCAGCCATCAAGGGCTAATCTCCCGGACTCACCAAGATAACGAATCCCGGTAAGACACACGATGTCTTGCCGGGATTTTTAATGACATATAGCATGACACAGCGGCGCCCGGGGGATGTCCGGGCGCCGCAATTCGGTCGATAGCCGCGAGAATCAATAATAGATCTCGCTGATTACTGCTGCATCATTGTCAGACTCGACCTGAGTCTCGCTGCTAGATACGCTCCAGGCGCTGAAGAAGAAATAAGAGACAAAATTGGATGCCGAGTCTAAGATAATGTGAAATTCAGGAAAATAAGTAGACATTTTTGAAAGAAGATTTGTAGTATATCTTCAAAACACTCCGTGCTGGAATAAGTTCACTCCACGGCCTACAATTAACATATTTTAAATCATAGATACACCTCCCTCACCCAAATGGACGGTACCTGGACATTCGATACGTCGGCGGGAGGATAATTTCCTCACGACATCGGAGCGCGAGAGGTATCTGAGAAAAGAAGACTTACGCTCAAATCGTATCCAGCCCCGCGGAGGCGGGCGCAGCCTCAATAGCCTATGGGCTTGCCCATAGGTACTGGCATTCACCCATCCATTCGGGCTCCCGCAGGGTGTCCGGGCACCTCTGCCACAGTGCCGCGCTCCCCATGCTGGGGCCGCAGGATTATATCGCGACGGCTGACCTATGGACAAGCCCATAGGCTATTAAGACGGTGCCCTGCATCCGCAGGGCGCATCCTGTCGAGGCAGTATCGGCCTGACGCCCGGACGTCGGAGAGGCCATGTCTTAGTTACCATAATATCGTACTTATAACCACATCACCCTCGCCCCCCACACTGCGTGTGGGCTTCCTGATAATCCCCGGGCCTCTGGCCCTCCGAGACACCACACCTTCGGCCTCAGTCAACGCGTCCGACAGGACGCAACTCCAACGCCACGTGTGCGGCTCCTCCGATTTGTCGCATAGATGACATCGCCCCTGTCGGGGCTCAGCTTGGGGGGACAGGTCTCCCGGGGGTGCCCTGCGGTCACCACCGGTTAGTCATGACATCGGCCCTGCCGGGCCTCATTAGCCACACGTCATGCAGGTGTCCGTCAGGACACCGATTTATCAGTAACCGGGTACG
>DAAQ01000007.1:0-17040 GCA_001701225.1 Bacteroidales bacterium H5
TAAGCCGCATCTGCCATATAGGTTACATAGATGACCTGAGTCACGTCATCTTTTACTGCTGTGCCGCGTTGTACTTGCGGATCCTCGAGTTGAGCCAGCCGTTAAATATCATCCAGAACATCACATCGAGTATCACGATGATGTTGATGTCGAGGAAATTGGACAGCCCGAGGTTGACAAGGCAGAAGAGTGCCGAGATGGTGATGATGGTGACCATGGCGGTGCGGGGCTTCATGCCTGCTGCAAGGAATTTGTGGTGGATATGGCTCTTGTCGGGCAGGAAGGGAGAACGGTGCTGGCGTATGCGCATGATGTAGACGCGGATTACGTCAAAGCAGGGGATGATGAGGGGCGAGAATGCCAGTATGGCCGATTTGAACTCGAGGGCCGAGCATGCGGGCATCGTGTAGAGCTTGATGCCGAGGATGCTGAGTATGAGTCCGATGGTCAGCGAGCCGGTGTCGCCCATGAATATCTTGGAGTGCTTCTTGACATTGCCGAACACATTGTAGTAGAAGAACGGACAGAGCACGCCGAATGTGGCGAAGGCGATGACGGCAAGCGCATACTCGCCAAGAAACAGGAATGAGATGCCATAGATGACGGTGGCTATCGAGCTGAGTCCCGAGGCGAGGCCGTCGATGCCGTCGATGAGGTTGATGGCGTTGATGAGGAACACGATGACGATGGCGGTGAAGGGGTAGCCGAACCATGGGCTGACCTCGCCGAATCCGAGTGCCCCCGAGAGGGTGGTGAACCAGCATCCGGCACAGATGAGCAGTATGGCGCAGACAATCTGCACGACGAATTTGGCTCTGTACTTGATGCCGATGAGGTCGTCGGCGATACCGACGAGATATAGGAGCTGTACCGAGCAGAAGGCCGCTATCATCAGCAGTCCGTGGTGCTCGAACGCGTTGCCGAACGTGCTGATGCCGAGCATGATGTTGCCGCCCAGCACAAGGGCGATGCTGAGCAGTATCACAGGCTCGAAGGCTATGCCGCCGAGGCGGGGGATGGAGCCTTTGTGTATCTTACGTTCGTCAACCTCGTCAAAAAGGTTGCGCCTGTAGGCGATGAGCAGAATCTCCGGAATCAGCACTCCGGCGAAGAGTACGCATAGCGAGAATACAATCAGCGCATTTACTATCCAATAGGCCATGATGTTCCTTTCTGGAATTTAGGGTTATGTGATGTTGGAAGGTCTTTTTAATATGTTATTTATCTTAAACTCGTCTGCATCATGGATGCAGGGTCATAAGGTCAGTGGATGTATGTTCATATTATGTGTGCAGCGGAGAGAGGAATCCGCAATACTTGACGTTGGGCCGGTATGTATGCCATGATACGGGCATGGTCTACGCACCGGGTGCAAAGTTAACGTTTTTTTTACTCTCCGCCAAGTTTTTTACAATATATCACACAATAGTGAAAAATATTTCTGTTTGTGGAGGGGTGTATATACAGAAAAATTGTAATTTTGTATCAACTAACAAAAAAGTAAACCGATATGCTTAACCCTAAAATCCAGGACGCTATCAACGAGCAGATCAATGCCGAGTTCTATAGCGCCTTTCTCTATCTCTCGATGAGCATGCACTTTGAGGCCGAGGGCCTCAGCGGCATCGCCAACTGGTTCAAGGTGCAGTTTCAGGAGGAGCAGGCTCACGCCGAGATATTCATGAATTATATCAACCAGCGCGGAGGCCGCGTCGAGCTCAAGGCTATCGAGGCTGTCCCCACAAGCTGGGAATCGCCCATGGCTGCCTTCCAGGCTACCCTCGAGCACGAGCAGAAGGTGACAGCCCTCATCAACAGCCTCTACTCGCTGGCAACCAAGGAGGAGGACTATGCCACCCGCGACCGCCTCGCATGGTTCGTATCCGAGCAGGTCGAGGAGGAGGACAACTGCCGCACGCTCATCGACAAGCTCAAGCTGATCGGTGACAACGGCATGGGTCTCTATATGGTGAGCCAGGAACTCGCCACAAGGACATATACCACACCGTCGCCTCTGGCAAGCGCCGAGTAAGGCGACGTCCGGTTAAAACAGTGGCCCTGCGCATCAGCGCAGGGCCACTGCTGTATCTGAACTGCATCACAGCAGCAGGCACGCATCGCCATACGACAGGAATCTGTATTCTCCGGCGAGGGCATGGTCATATAGGGCGCGCCACCCCGGACGGTCGCCGATGAAGGCCGACACGAGCAGAAGCAGGGTAGAGCGTGGCTGATGGAAATTTGTCACCATCCCCCTGACTATGCGGTAGGTGTATCCGGGGGCTATCATGAGCCGTGTCGATGCGACAAACACCGGCCCCTCGAAACTCCGCAGCAGGGCCTGCATGGCCTCGCCGACACTGAGTGCGGGGTGATCTGCCGAGTAGGGATACCACTGCTGGAGGGTTGCCGGGGCGAGGCCCTGATGTGCCATGCATCCGAGGTGATAGAGGCTCTCGAGCGTGCGCACCGATGTCGTCCCGACGGCGATTACGCGGCGGTCGGTCCCGGCAAGTTCCTCGATGAGCTCGCGTGATACCGCTATGAACTCGCTGTGCATCTCGTGGTCGCCGATGGTGTCCGACTTGACCGGCTGGAATGTCCCGGCACCGACATGGAGGGTCAGCTCGCGGCGCGGTATGCCCCGTTCGCTTATGGCCTCGAGCACGCGGGGAGTGAAATGCAGTCCGGCGGTCGGTGCGGCCACCGAGCCGTCGATATGCGAGTAGACGGTCTGATAGTCCTCGGAGTCGCTGCTCTCGGTGGGACGGTTGAGGTATGGGGGGATGGGTATCTCGCCGAGCGCGGAGATTATCGACGAGAAAGTGACGTCGGTGTCATCCCATGCGAACTCGACCACCGAGGCGTTGCCTCTGCGCTCTGTACGGGTGGCGGTGAGGGTTATGTCGTGCCCCTCGACGCTGACGTGTGAGGTCAGAGGTCCCTCCTTCCAGCGTTTGCTGTTGCCGACAAAGCATAGCCACGAGCAGCGCCGTACCGACGCGAAGCTCACGGCATAGTCGGCCGGATCGACAGGCTCGAGGCAGAATATCTCGATGAGGGCCCCCGTGCCGCCGTCACCCTTGCGGAAACGCAGGCGGGCGTTGATGACGCGGGTATTGTTGTAGACCAGCACCGAGTCTGCGGGAAGCAGGTCGGGCAGACGGTCGAAGCGGCTGTCTGTGACCGAGCCGTCCTCGCCCCTCACCAGCAACAGGCAGTGGTCACGCTCGGCCAGCGGGTGCGACGCTATGCGTCCGTCGGGCAGCGGATAGTCGTAGTCTGAAATGCGTATGTCCTTTATCATGATCGCTTTTTCTCAGAGTCGTGCAAGCTCGGCTATGGCTGCGCGGGGGGCGGGAGCGCCGAACACATAGCTTCCGGCCACAAGTATGTCGGCGCCCGCCTCGGTGAGCAGAGGAGCGGTCTCGTGGTTGACACCGCCGTCAATCTCGACAAGGGCCTTGGAGCCCGAAGCGTCTATGAGGCGCCGGACACGGCGCAGCTTGTCGAGGGTGCCGGGGATGAACTTCTGTCCCCCGAATCCGGGATTCACGCTCATCAGCAACACCATGTCGACATCGTTGATTATCTCCTCGAGCATGCACACGGGGGTGGCGGGGTTCAATGTCACAGCCGGTTTCATTCCGGCCTGACGGATGGCCTGCACCACACGGTTCAGGTGTGTCGTGGCCTCGACATGGACATTCATCATCGCGGCCCCGCAGTCGCGCACCATCCCGACGAAGCGCCCCGGGTCTGTGACCATCATGTGCACATCCATCGGCTTGCGGGCTATGCGGCCGATCGACTCGATGATGGGAAACCCGATTGTGATGTTGGGCACGAACACGCCGTCCATGACGTCGATGTGTATCAGCGACGCCTCAGAGCCGTTGACCATCTCCACGGCATCGCCCAGACGGGTGAAGTCTGCCGCAAGCAGCGAGGGAGCAACCTGTGTCATATCGTTTCCTTTTTGCGGGGCTTGAATGCGTTCCAGAGTATCACGCACACACATATCACGCCTATTCCGAGGCCGATGTATGTGAGATAGTCGTTATACTCCTCGACCTTGGCATAGAGCTGTTCGCGCGGCACGAGCTTGCCGAGCCACCATCCCAGCGCGGCCAGGACTATGTTCCATGTCATGGCGCCGAGGCCTGTGAAGATGACGAACTTGCCCACGTTCATCCTGGCCAGTCCGGCCGGAATCGAGATGAGCTGGCGCACGGCGGGGATGAGACGTCCTATGAATGTCGAGATGGCGCCATGGGCGTCGAAATACTCCTCGGCACGGCGCACCTTGGCCGCGTCTATGAGGCATGCGTGGCCTACTCTCGAGTTGGCGAAGGCATAGACGATGGGACGTCCTATCCATACCGACAGATAGTAGTTTATGAGCGCGCCCACGATGGCTCCGGCCGTGGCCACAAGCACCACCGCATAGATGTTGACATCGTGGCTGGTGCATGCCAGATAGGCCGCGGGGGGCACTATGACCTCCGACGGGAACGGGATGAACGAGCTCTCGATGACCATGAAGCCGAACACCAGCAGATAGACCGTGGTGGCGTCGGCCACGAAGAACTTCGCCATGATTCCGGCGGGGTCGAAGAGCGCTAATAGCGTGATAAAGTCGAGCATTATTGTACCTGTTGAGAAATATGAGAGTGCAAAATTAGCTATAATCGGCCATATCGCCAAATCGGCGTCATCTGCCTCAGGCGGTTAGTTCGGCCAGACGGGCCAGATATTTGCCTATGATGTCAAACTCGATATTGACGCGGGTGCCGGGCTTGATGGCCTTGAAATTGGTGTGCTCGAAAGTGTAGGGGATTATGGCCACGCGGAACGAGCGGGCCTCAGAGTCGCACACCGTGAGGCTGACGCCGTTGACGGTGACCGAGCCCTTCTCGACGGTCATGTATCCCTTGCGCACCATCTCGGGGCTAACCTCGTATTCGAAGCGGTAATAGCGGCTTCCCTCCACCTCCTCGATGTCGGTGCAGACGGCTGTGGTGTCGACGTGTCCCTGCACGATGTGTCCGTCGAGGCGTCCGTTCATCACCATCGAGCGCTCAAGGTTGACCTCGTCCCCCTCGGCGAGCAGTCCGAGGTTGCTGCGGTCGAGAGTCTCCTGTATCGCTGTCACCGTATATGTCGAGTCGGGATGCAGGGCCACCACCGTGAGGCATACGCCGTTGTGGGCCATGCTCTGGTCGATGCGGAGCTCGTCGGTGAAACTGCACCTGACGCGCAGGTCTACGTTGCCGTCCCTGCGGGTCACGCCGGCTATCGTGCCGGCCTCTTCTACAATACCTGAAAACATAGATTCTGAATTTTTAAGAGTTTGAGGTTACAAATATACGAAGTTTTCCATTAATTTTGTCACTATGAAAAAAAGTCTTATCTACACACGCACCGGCGATGACGGAACCACGTCGCTGGTGGGGGGCACGAGGATTGCCAAGAACTCGCCCCGCGTCAATGCCTATGGCACACTTGACGAACTCAACTCGCATCTGGGTCTTGTCCAGGCCCACGCCGCCATGATTCCGGGTGCCGAGCCCGAGGCCGAGATCATGCTCGGGATTGAACGCCTGATGTTCGGCATCGGAGCCTATCTCGCCACGCCTGATGGCCGTGAGTGCAAGGCCATCACCCCCGAGGTCATAGCCGACCTTGAGCATGCCATCGACGAGGCCGACTCACGTGTCGAGCCTCAGAAATGGTTTATCCTCCCCGGTGGGACGGTGGCTGCGGCCACTGCACATGTGGCCCGCACGGTCTGCCGCCGCGCCGAGAGGGCGATACTCGACCTCGCGGCCACCGGCCAATATGTAGACCCTGCCGTACTTGCCTATGTCAACCGCCTCAGCGACTATCTCTATATCCTTGCCCGCAGGCTCAACGCCGCCGCCGGGAGGGAGGAGATAAAAGTGTGAGGTAGTTGGACCTACTCCAAAAACTTTGGAGCCAGTATGAACGTGCCTATCGACAGGCCGAAATTCCATCCCGTACCGCCGGTGGCATAGTTGGCATATGCGCTCACCGTGCCGAACGGCAGGTTGAGCTGTCCGCGCAGCTCGCCGAAGAATTCCGGGTCGTGCAGCCAACGTCCGTAGCGGGCGCCCGGGCCCTCGTAGGCCGGGAGTATCTTGCGCATGGGCAGGAAGCCGTGCAGGTCGGCGCGGAGCTGGAATGTGGATGAGACCTTCCATATAGGCTGCAGGTCTGCCGACAGGAACGAGTTGGCCCTGAGTGCATGATTGAAGACGTTGTGGCTCGACGGGGTGGGAAGGCTGGCCGGTGCCGACACTATCGACGCCTGGTATGTCGGCAGCAGCTTGCGTGTCGACAGCAGCGCGCGCCCCTCGATGCCGAGGGCGAACCGGCGCCCCAACGGTATGTAGTGCAGGGCCGACAGGTCGGCCTGGATCCAGTTTACATCCTTTGAATCCCGTGTCCCGGTGAGGCCGTCGGTGAAATGATAGCGTCCGGCCACACCCATCGCCGTGCCTTTGAGGCGTGTGCCTGCAGTGGGGGCTATGGTGTTGTCGAGTGTGTTCTTCTCCCACCGTGCGGCAATCTGCCCGAGGTTGAAGACACCACGGTCTTTCTCGCTGCTGTCGTCGGTGGCGCGCAGGTCGGCGAAATATCTGTCTGTCAGATGACCGTAACCGAGCCACACATCGACACGCGACCGCAGTCTCGGCCCGATGCTGTAGGCCATGCGCCCGAATACCTCCGAGCGGCGTATGAAGTCGGGCGAGTCAAACTCATAGAAAAGCTTCTCGGTCTCGTTGTAGCTGCGCCTCGTGGCCACGAACCTCAGCGTCAGTGTCGACGGGCGGTATGTGTTATAGTAGAACGCGCCCCTTGCCTCGACCCCTAGATAGCTCTGTCCGAGCCATGCGTTTATGTTGGCGTCCAGGCCCTTGAAACGCAGCGGATTGTATCCGGCATTGAAGAAGAGCATACTGCTTGTCGACGAGGATATGTAACCCCCGATGCCGACCGAGAAATCCTCCTTGACCACGGCCCTGTATTTCAACGTGAAGGTCGAGTCGGGGTTCAGCACCGGTGTCGGCACGAGATTCTGCAGGCGTCCCGAGCTCACGGCACGATAATATGCCTCGCGGGCCTCGTCGAAAGTCAGTGTCGTGTGGCCGTGGCGCGGCGTGAATATCTGCGTCAGATAGTTGTTCTCGCGCGGTGTGCCCCCGGTCACCTCGACCTTCGATATTATCATCTCGGGTGTGCGGGCCTTGAACTCCTTGCGCCTCTCGGCCACCGATGCGGGCGACACCCCGGCGCCGGTCTTCATCTTCACCGAATCGATCATCTCCATGGCGCGGCGGTAACCTATGTCGTATATCTCGCGGTATTTGCCGAAATCCAGCAGCCCGAACTCATCGAGGTCGATGTGTATGCGCACACCCTTGTCGTATGGGAAGGGATATGTGTTGGGCTGCATTATCATGTCCTCGAGCTGCCCGAGGGGATTGCGCGACGTGGGGGGAGCATCCTTCGAGCCCACATCTATGCCCACCACGGCGTCGGGGTTGAAACGCTCCATCATAGCGTCGACCGGAAAGTTGTCATAGATGCCTCCGTCATACATCGGCACACCGTCGAGCTCGATGGGCTCGAATATCCCCGGGAAGGACATCGACATCCTCACGGCATCGGCCAGCGAGCCCTTTGAGAGCACCACCTTGTGCTTGGCATAGACATCGGAGGTCACACAGGCAAACGGCACGAACAGCTTGTCAAAATCGCCTCCGCACTGCGCCGTGTAGCGCGAATAGATGTCGAGGAACGCCATGTTCATCGGTATGGGATTGATGAGGCTCATCGGAAGCACCGACCTGACGCTGGCCGAGTCCTTGCCCAGGTTCAGGTTGACGAACGCCGGGGTCTCGGGCTGTCTGAGGAAATAATACACATAGTCGGGGTTGATCTTGCCGGTAGACCAATCTGTGAATCCCGGTGACGCTATCAGCCCTATCATCTCGTCGGGCGAGAGTCCTGCGGCATAGAGGCTACCCACGATTGCGCCCATCGAGGTGCCCGTGATGTAGTCGATGGGTATGCCGTTCTCCTCGAACGCCTGTATGACGCCGATGTGTGCGATACCCTTGGCGCCGCCGCCGCTCAGCACGAGCCCCACGCGCGGACGTGTCCCCGCAGCCCCGGCCATCAGGGCGCAGAGCAGACACAGTATGGTCAGAAACCCGTTTTTTCTCATAATATGGTCGATAGTTGAAAGTGAGTCTTAATTTTTAACAACCGAGGGGTGGATATTGATTAAAAAAGGCGTAATTTTGCATATATGAAACGTCCCGTCATTCTCACAGCGGCCATGGGGCTGGCATTGGCCCCGGCTGTAGCACAGATCAACAAACCAGACGCACAGGGCTATCTCGACCGAGGCATCGCCCTGCTTGAGGCAGACCGCAACTATGCCGGATGCATAGACCAGCTCGCGCGGCTGCACGCACTCCCCGTCACTCCCGGCCAGCGCGAGGAAGCATTATATTACATGGCTTTGGCCACCCTCAAGGCCGGCGACGACGAGGCGCTCCCTGTCATAGAGCGTTTCCTTGACGAGTATCCCGTGTCGCCACGCCGCGCCATGGTCAGGAGCCTGCGCGGCGACTACCGCTGGGACCGGGGTGAATATGCCGCCGCACTCGCCGACTATGAGGGCATCGACCCCTCGGCGCTGACCCCCGCGAGAGCCGATGAGGTGGCTTTCCGCACAGGATATGCCTATATGCTGCTCGGCGAGCCCGACAAGGCCGAGTCATATTTCCGTCCGCTGCTCTCCAAGCCCGACTGGCGCGATACGGCACGTTTCTATATGGGCTATCTCGCCTATCAGCGCAAGGACTACAAGACCGCCCTCGAGTATCTGCGCAGTGTAGACACCACCCAGGCCCCCGGCAATGCCGCACCATACTACATAGCCCAGATCGAATTCTCGCAGGGCAACTATGCCGAGTCGCTTGCCGCCGCCCGCGAGCTTATAGCACAGGGGCGCGTCAAGGAGTTCCTGCCCGAGTGCAACCGTCTGGCGGGCGAGTCGCTGTATAATCTCGGGCGCACCTCTGAGGCTGTGCCCTATCTGTGGAAATATTGCGCCGAGGCCACCTCTCCGCAGCCCTCGGCATACTATATCCTCGGCACGGACGAGTATGCCAAGGGGAACACCGACGCGGCTATAAAGCTGCTGCAGCAGGCCACCGACTCGCCGTCGGCAATGGGACAGAGCGCATGGCTCTTCCTGGGACAGGCATACATGAAGCGCGGCGACACCACATCGGCGCTCCTCGCCTTCGAGAAGGCATACCGCATGGACTATGACGCCAAGGTGCGCGAGGAGGCTTTCTACAACTATGCCGTGGCCCGTCTCGACGGTGGCCGCGTGCCGTTCGGCAACTCTGTGTCGATGCTCGAGGAGTTCCTGCGCGAGTATCCCAACTCGGCATACGCCCCCGAGGTCGAGCGCTATATCGTCGAGGGGTACATGACCGACAATGACTATGAGAGCGCGCTTGCCGCCATACGCCGCGTGCGCCGCCCGACCGCAGCCATGAACAGGGCACGCCAGCGGGCCCTCTTCGTGCTCGGCACACGCGCATTTGCCGCCGGGCGCACCGGCGAGGCCGTGCGCAACCTCACCGAGGCCCGCTCGGTGCCCGACGGCGATGCGTCCATAGCCTCGCAGTGCGACCTATGGCTTGGCGACGCGCAATATACCCGTGGCAACTATGACGCGGCGGCCAAGGCATATCTCGCCTTCCTGGGCTCGAAACCTGCCCCGACGGGCGAGTCTGCCATGCTGGCCCGCTATGGGCTCGGCTATACACGCTTTGCCCTCGAGGAGTATGCCGACGCTGCCTCAGATTTCAGCCGGTCGGCCCGTATGGCGCAGTCATCAGGTGGGCGGAGCGGCCAGTCGCTGCTCCCCGACATATACAACCGCCTCGGCGACTGCAGCTATTATGCCGAGAACTATCAGGAAGCCCTGGACGACTATCTCAAGGCATACGACCTCGACCCGAAGAAGGGTGACTACCCGCTGTTCCAGAGCGCGGTGATGAAGGGGCTACTCAAGGACCACAAGGGCAAGATTACCACCCTCGACCGCCTTGTCGCAGACTTCCCCTCGTCGGGACTCGTGCCACAGGCCATGCTCGAGAAGGCCGAGAGCCAGAGCGCGACAGGCGCGACCGCCGATGCCATCCGCACATACTCCGAGCTGGTGCGTCTGCACCCCTCCACCGCCCCCGGGCGCAACGGATACCTGCAGCTCGCCATCACCTATGTCAATTCGGGTGACAAGGCCAAGGGCATAGACACATACCGCAAGGTCATCACCACATACCCGACATCCGAGGAGGCCCGCATCGCGGCCGACGACCTGCGTCAGATATATGCCGCCGACGGCAAGCTGGACCAGCTTGTCGGATTCCTCGCATCGGTGCCCGGCGCCCCGAAGTTCGAGAAATCGGAGATAGAGCAGACCGCATTCCAGGCTGCCGAGAACGCATACGTCAACTCCGGCGCCACGGCCGGGCTGACATCATACATCAAGGATTATCCCGAAGGTGCGTCAAGGGCCCAGGCCCTCTACTATCTGGCCGAGGGAGCATGGAACGCGGGCGACGCCCGTACGGCGCAGGGATATGCCACACAGGTGCTCCTGGGGCATCCTGACGCCGAGGTGGCCGAAGACGCCCTGCTCATCAAGGCCAAGGCAGAGACAGAGATGGGCAAGACCGAGATAGCCCACAGCTCGTTCCTCGAGCTGCAGGGCAAGGCATCCGGCTCTAACATGCTCCGCGAGGCCCGCACGGGTATCGTGCGCACCGCCTCGGACCTCGGACGCTATGCCGAGGTCGTGGCCACCGCCGACAAGATGCTGGCCTCGTCGGCCGCGACATCGGCCGATGGCAACTCGGAGGTGCGTTTCCTGCGTGCCATGGCCAACAACCGCCTTGGCAACCGCGAGGCCGCATACGCCGACTGGGAGGTGCTGGAGCGCGACATGCGCGACACCTACGGCGCCCGCAGCGCCTACTATCACGGGCAGGCTCTGCTCGATGCGGGCGACAGGAAATCGGCCCGCAAGGTGGCCGACGCCCTCATATCGTCAGACACCCCCCAGGCCTACTGGCTGGCACGCGGATTCATCCTCTACAGCGACATATTGCGCGCCGAGGGGAATACCTTCGAGGCTGACGAATACCTCAAGTCGCTCCGCACCAACTATCCCGGCACCGAGGCCGACATCTTCGAGATGATAGACACAAGACTCAAATAAGCATATTCCGTTACAGACATGCGCAAACTCATCATCACGCTCCTGATGGCCGCCCCGTTCGCGGTGTCGGCCCAGAGCCTGCATAAAGATATAAATGTCGAGCAGGAGACATCACCCCTGCGCCGCGAGGCATCACGCATCACCATACTCCCCGAGGTACAGCTCCCGGCCCTGGCCAAGACCCGTTTGGCATACAGCGACCGTGTGGTCAGCGCCCCGGTGCCCAACGTCATCTCGACCCTCGAGCCCGCCGCATGGGCCGACCCGGAGGCCGCTCCCGACACGCGCGGATATGTGGCCGGGGGGATATTCCCCATCTTCAACGCCGCCGTCTCGGCCGGATACAGGTTTGTAGACTCTGACCGTACGCGCCTCAGCGCATGGGCCCAGTATGATGCCTCGGCCTATCATCGCGGCGAGTACGCCCAGACCCCGGGCGGCACGCCGTTCTACGGCAAGCCCATGTGGCGCGACCACACGGCATCGGTGGGGCTCGACCTCCATCAGGCCATAGGGCGCAAGAGTGTCATCGACGCCGGGATAGACTACACATACGGCTATCACAACATGTGGCAGATTCCGGGAAGCTATCTGAGCCGCAACACTACCTCGAAGGTCAATTTTGATGCCGCGTTCTCGTCGAGTGTGCAGGGTCTCGACTACTCGGCTCACGCCAAGGTGCAGCATTTCGGATTCGGCGGCTTGAAATATACCGACATCCAGTATTACCCCTCGTCACCCTACGAAGGTGTCACAGACCCTGTGGGGCAGAATCTTTTCGGCATCGGAGGCTCGGGCCTGATAGAGGTCGGCAGCACCTCGTGGTTCGGGCTTGACCTCGACCTTGACCTGCTGCACAGCTCGGCCCACAACGGCGCCGTGGTGCCGTTCGACCTCGGGTCGGCCCATCCCCTCGACGGGAACACCTCGGGCATATTCAGCGTGAATCCGAGGTTCATCAACCGCACCTCAAAGACATCGGTCACCATAGGCGCCACACTCGATGTGGCCATCAACTCGGGCAAGGCTCTCAACGTGTCGCCCGATGTGACGCTGGCATGGACCCCGACACAGAATTTCGGCATAGAGGCCACTGCCAAGGGTGGCATGGAGCTCAATACGCTCGCCTCGCTCTATACGGGTGTCAGTCCCTATATGAACCCCTTCATGGCATACAAGAGCAGCCGCGTGCCCTACGACCTGCGCGGACGCATGACCTTCGGCCCATTCCATAATGTGAGCCTCGAGGTGTTCGGCGGCTATGCCAAGGCCGACGGATGGCTCATGCCCGTGTGCAACGGCATAGAGGCCGGGGGCGCCGTGTTCGAGAGCATGGATATCAAGGGCTATCACCTCGGGGCCTCGGCCGCATACGACAACGGCCGCAATTTCTCGGCCAAGGTCAAGTGGACCATGGCTCCCTCTGAGCAGTACAGGGCATATTACCTGTGGCGCGACCGCGCGCGCCATGTCGTCGACGCCGACATCACCGTACGCCCCCTGAAGAAGCTCACCGTCAATGCCGGATTCGAGTTCCGTGCCGGGAGGGCCGTGTATGAGTATGGCCGATATCCCGAGCTGACCGACGGTATCTATCTCTATCCCGTCAGCCGCCACAGCCTCAGTCCGGTGGCCGACCTGCGCCTTGGGGCTGCATGGCGGCAGACCGACAGGCTCACGTTCTTTGTCAACGGCGAGAACCTGCTGTCGCGCACATGGCAGTATATAGGAAACCGCCCCGCCCAGGGCATCACTGCACTGATCGGAGCGGGATATAAGTTCTGAGCCGCATCAGGCCTTGACGGGCTCGCCGTCGCGGGCGTTGAGGGCGTTGGTGCGTGTCTGTGCCGGAGTGGCGAGTGTGTCGACCCTGATGGGGAGGCGCACCCAGAGCCAGTCGGGGATGAGGCGCCAGAGGCCCACGATGATGTTCCAGCGCCAGTCGATGACGGCAACCCTCTTCTTGCGTCGCAGAGCCTTGACAATCAGGGGTACGGCATAGGGCAACGTCATCGACACGGGATACTCCTTGTCGGCATCGAGCAGCGGTGTGCGCACCCACCCGGGACGTATGTCGGTAAACCTGATATGCAGCCCCTGGATGTTGGAGAGCTGGTTGAGGGCCTTGAGATAGGTCTGCTGGAATGCCTTGGAGGCCGAGTATGACGCGAGGCGTCCCACGCCGTTGGTGCCTGCCACCGACGTGATGGCGGCAATCTGTCCCCGGCCTTTGCGCTCGTCGCGGAAATAGCGGAACGCCTCGTCGACCATCCGCGTGAAGCCTGTGACATTGGTGCGGAGCGTGGCTGTCTCGAGGGCGGGATCGAGCGCATCGTTCTCATAGCCTATCCCGGCCACATGGAAATATGTGTCCATGCCTCCGAGCTTGTCGACCAGCTTGCGCAGGCTCGCTCCGGCCTCGGGGCGAGTCACGTCGATGTGACGCCACACCACCTTGTCGGGATATTTCTCGGCCAGGGTCTGCATCACCTCGTCCTTGCGTCCGGCCAGACCGACGCGCCAGCCCTTCTGGACCAGCTTCTCGGCCACGTTGAGACCTATGCCCGACGTGGCGCCCATTATCACTATTTTCTTCATGCTGAGAGTTGAGTTGCGGTTTTATGGTTATAACGCGCCGGGAGGTTGGGATGTTGGGGATTTTTGCTTAAATTTGTAGGTGAAAAGCTCAGAAATGGAAGAAAACGAATTTGACATACATAACCGTGCCTCGGGTGATAGGGATTTCGAGCGGGCTCTGCGTCCGTCGTATTTCGACTCGTTCAACGGCCAGGAGAAGATTGTCGAGAACCTCAAGGTGTTTGTCCAGGCGGCCAAGATGCGTGGCGAGCCCCTGGACCACCTGCTGCTGTTCGGCCCTCCCGGCCTCGGCAAGACGACCCTCGCGGGCATCATAGCCAACGAGCTCGGGGTGAATTTCAAGGTCACCTCCGGGCCTGTGCTCGACAAGCCGGGCGACCTGGCGGGGATACTCACGGGCCTCGAGGAGAATGACGTCCTCTTCATCGACGAGATACACCGCCTGAGCCGCGTGGTCGAGGAGTATCTCTACTCGGCCATGGAGGATTTCCGCATCGACATAATGATAGACAAGGGCCCCGGCGCGCGTTCGGTACAGCTATCGCTCTCGCCGTTCACGCTCGTGGGTGCCACCACCCGGTCGGGTATGCTCACGGCGCCGATGCGTGCCCGCTTCGGCATAAACTGTCATCTCGAATACTACCGTCACGAGGTGCTGGAGCGTATCATCTCGCGTTCGGCGGCACTGCTCGGGGTGCATATCACCCCCGAGGCCGCGCATGAGATAGCCCTGCGCTCGCGCGGCACCCCCCGTATAGCCAACGCCCTGCTGCGCCGTGTGCGCGACTTCGCCCAGGTCAAGGGCTCGGGCGACATCGACCCCGAGATAGCCCGCTTTGCCCTCGAAGCCCTCAACATAGACCGCTACGGCCTCGACGAGATGGACCACAAGCTGCTGCTGACCATGATAAACAAGTTCGGCGGCGGCCCGGTAGGCCTGTCAACCATCGCCACAGCCATCGGCGAGGAGCAGGACACCATCGAGGAGGTCTACGAGCCTTTCCTGATCATGGAGGGATTCCTCCGCCGCACCCCCCGAGGCCGCGAGGTCACATCGCTGGCATATACCCACCTGCGACTCAGGAGACCCGACAGCGGCTTGTTTGACGAGGAAGGTTAAAGGTTAAGGGTTAAAGGTTAAAGGAGTTTAGTTTTAACTGTTACAAAATATGAACAGATTTTCGTTCGAGGGACTGAAGGCTTATGAAGAGGCCAGGGCTCTTGTGAGATTGACCTATGACATATCCGGTAAATTTCCTGCGGAAGAACGCTATGGACTTACTGCACAATTGCGTAGGGCTATAATCTCGGTGCCTTCAAATATAGCTGAAGGTAGCGGACGTGTTTCTTTGCGAGAGAAGATTAATTTTCTTGGCATCGCATTTGCTTCTCTTATGGAGTCATTCTGTCAGTTGCAACTCGCCTGTGACCTGGGGTATATAACTGAAGAGGAATTTGACGGTTTGCGAGAGTATTTCATAACGCTCTCGAAACTTATCAGTGGCCTCAAATCCTCATTTGCCAAGAAATTGCCCCTTTAACCTTTAACCCTTAACCTTTAACCCCCTTACCCCACAATGGCCGGAATAAAGAGCCTTGCCAAAGATACTGCCGTCTATGGACTGAGTTCCATAATCGGGCGTTTTCTCAACTGGTGCCTTGTGCCTCTCTACACGTTCACGTTCGCGCAGGGCGAGTATGGCGTCGTCACCTATATATATGCCGCCGTGGCGATAGCCATGATTGTGCTGACATACGGCATGGAGACCGGATTTTTCCGCTTTGCCAACCATGAGCGGTACAAAGACCCCATGGAGGTCTATTCGACGGGCCTCATATCGCTTGCCGTCAGCTCGACTGCCTTTGTCGTCGTGGCGCTTGCCTTCATCGGCCCGGTGTCGGGTGCGCTGCATTGTCCCGACCATCCCTCGTATGCGGCGATGATGATTCTGGCTGTCGCGCTCGATGCCTTCACGGCATTGCCGTTCAGCTATCTGCGCTATGCCAAGCGTCCTATACGCTTCGCCACCCTCAAACTGGTCAATATAGGCCTGAATATCGGCCTCAACCTGTTCTTCCTGTTGCTGTGTCCGTGGCTGTGGACCCATGCTCCCGGCACCATCGCGTGGTTCTATGCCCCTGATTTCGGCATCGGATATATCTTCCTTGCCAACCTCATAGCCTCGGCGGTCAACCTGCCGCTGCTCTGGCCTGAGCTACGGGGATTCAGATGGCGCTTCTGCGCACCCCTGTGGCGCGAGATGATAGCCTACTCGGCTCCCCTGCTGGTGCTCGGTGTGGCCGGGATACTCAACCAGACCGTCAACACGCTGCTTTTCCCCTACCTGTATGCCGACAAGGCCACAGCCATGGCCGAGCTTGGCATCTATAACGCCAACTACAAGATTGCCATTGTCATGGTGATGTTCATTCAGGCGTTCAGGTTTGCCTACGAGCCTTTCATCTTCGCCCGCGCCAAAGAGCAGGGCGCCGACAAGCTGCAGAGCTACCGCGACGCGATGAAATGGTTTGTCATCTTTGCCATGGCCATCTTCCTCGGCGTGATGTACTATCTCGACATACTGCGCTATTTCATCAATCCGAGCTATTTCAGCGGCCTCAAGGTGGTGCCGATAATAATGGTGGCCGAGGTGTTCTTCGGGGTTTTCTTCAACCTGTCGCTGTGGTACAAGCTCACCGACCGTACCGTGTGGGGCATGTGGCTGTCGCTCGGCGGATTGGCCGTGACCCTTGTGCTAAACGTGCTCCTTGTGCCCCACATGGGCTATATGGGATGCGCCTGGGCCGCCCTCGGTTGCTACGGGTCGATGATGCTGGCAAGCTGGTGGGCCGGAAAGGTACACTATCCCATCGGCTATGACGTGCCGAGGCTGTGCCTCTACTTTTTCGGTGCGCTGGTGCTGTGGGGTGCGGGTATGCTCGTCACCATTCCCGGCAATCCCTGGGCAAGCATGGCCCTGCGCACCCCGCTGCTGCTGCTATATTGCTGGGGTGCCCTGAAGATAGAGCATGTGAGCCTGCGCAGCATGATGCCCAAGAGGAGATGACCGGTTGGTATAGTTTTTCTAGTTGAACTAGACCAACTA
>DAAQ01000007.1:17060-79654 GCA_001701225.1 Bacteroidales bacterium H5
TTCCGCGCACTGCGCGGGCGGGGGTGAGTATTATTGACAGGAGATTGCTTTACTTAGACTCGAGGGTACAGATTGAAACTCGGTTCCAGGACTCCTCAGTGAACATATGGCCGATGCCCTGACCTTCTGCCTTGATGCGGTCGGGATTAACCTTGTAGCGCTTGATGAGGGCGTTCTTCACAGACTCGGCACGTGCCTTGGCGAGACGCTCGTTGACCTCGATGGGACCATCCTGCGATGCATAACCCTTGATGACTACATAGCTCTCGGGGTGATGCTTGAGGTAGGAGGCTACCATCTCGACGTTAGGCTGCTGGTCGGCGGTGATTACACTCGAGCCAATCTTGAAGAATACATAACGTACGGAGTTGAGGGTGGTGTCGG
Source organism: Bacteroidales bacterium H5 (assembly GCA_001701225.1). GTDB lineage: Bacteria > Bacteroidota > Bacteroidia > Bacteroidales > Muribaculaceae > Duncaniella. The sequence continues at coordinate 17,445 of DAAQ01000007.1, forward strand.
CCACGACGGTGGCGGGACGGTTCATGCACTCGGCGAGCTGGGCTGCGAGGGCAGCGTTCTCGGCAGTGGTTGCCGCGAGGGCTGCTGCAGAGCCGTCAAGATCGGCGCGGAGGGCATTGACCTGCTCGTTGAGGGCAGCGACATCAGCCGAATAGTCGGGAGGACAGGTGACACACTTGAAGCCGGGGCCGAAATTATAATTGAAACCAACCATCATGTTGAATGTGGCCAGGTTGGCATTGAGCTGTGCCTTGTGTGCGCCGTTGCCGGTGACGTTGTAGATGACCGAAGGCTTGAGTGAGATGCTGAATTCGGGGCAGACCTTGAAATTGAAGTTGAGTCCGAACTTGGCACCGAGGTCATTGGTGTCGTGATGGCCGGTGTAGAACTCGTGCAGCCACCCTGCACCCAAGACAGCGTCAATGGTGAATGGACGTGGATTCTCACAGGTGAATCCTCCGAAGAGGGTCATCAGGTCGAGGGTGCCGTATGCGCCAACATACTGTGTGTCGAACGCGGTGCGGCTCGCTGTGGTGTTGACGCCCCAGGCGCCCTCGATGCCTACCCCTACCATCGGGGTGAGCTGTTTGCCGAAATGCAGGCCATACTGGCCGCGCATGTTCTGGAAGAATGAATGGCCCTTGAGAGGTGTGGTGACACCTGCGTCAAGTCCGATGTTCCAATTGTCGCCGAATGTTGGGCGCTCAATCATGTTCTGGGCGCTGATGCCGAACATGCAGCCTGTAGCCAGTGCGGCCGTGGCAAGTAAGAATCGTTTCATAACAGATGTTTGATTTGTTTTTTACGTTTTTCCGGGGTTGAAGACGTGAGTGTCTGTCTCCCTGGGCGGACCTCCGCCGCCCTTTTATCAATCTAACAAACACCACGCCGAAAGGTTGAGGAAAAATCGTCGCGCGACGTGATGTTTTTGTTTTTCAGCATATTGGAGCGGGGATGGCGCGCAAGTGGGGATATTGTTAGAGATATGAAAACTAAAATTTTTATTTTTAATGTTTTATAACACCATTTTTATTTGGTAGATTCAAAAAAAGATTTGTAAATTTGCGGTGTGAATCTACAGCCGCTCCAGCCGGTCCGGCGGAGCACGACAACATATATAGCCTTAAACTGACCGTACCCCATGACTCCATTAGCCAACAACCATATATCCGTGGACTGTGTCGTAATCGGATTTGACGGCGCCAACCTGCGTGTGCTTCTGGTGAAGCGCAGCGGCAAGGACCACGCCGGAGAATTCAACGACATGAAACTCCCGGGCTCGCTGATCTATCAGGACGAGGACCTCGACCAGGCTGCCGCCCGCGTACTGACCGAACTCACAGGTGTCAAAGATGTAAGGCTGACACAGTTCAAGGCGTTCGGCTCGAAAGACCGTACGCGCAATCCGCGCGATGTCATCTGGCTCGAGCGCGCCCAGCAGGCCCATGTCGAGAGCATCGTCACCATAGCATATTTCGCCATAGTCAAGCTCGATGCAGCGCTGCAGCGCACCATGGACCGCGAGGCGGCGGCATGGGTGCCGGTCAATGCCGTAGGGCCGCTTGCCTTCGACCACAACCTCATCATTGCCGAGGCACTGAAGGCTGTGCGCCGCGAGGCCGACAACAACCGCGCGCTGCTGTTCGACCTGCTGCCCAAGAAGTTCACGGCCTCGCAGCTCCGTCTGCTCACCGAGATAGTCTACGACAAGCCTCTCGACGTGCGCAATTTCCACAAGAAGATTGCCCAGATGCCATACGTGGTGCCCCTGGAGGAGCATCAGAAGGGTGTGGCCCACCGCGCTGCAAGGTTCTTCAAGTTTGACAGGAAAGTATATAACACATCACGATAGGTAGTTGCTTTAGTTGAACCAGTTGAACTAGACCAACTAGAAAAACTACAACCACAATACCCAAAAACAAATAATCCCCAATACCATGTATCTCTTAGGATATGACATAGGCAGCTCGTCTGTCAAGGCCAGTCTGGTGGATGCCCAGACCGGCAAGACCGTGGCATCTGATTTCTATCCCCGCACCGAGGCCGAGATTATCGCCCTGCGTCCGGGATGGGCCGAACAGCGTCCCCAGCAGTGGTGGGACTGCCTGAAACAGGCCACCGCATCGGTGATGGCCACCTCGGGCATAGATGCCAAGGAGATTGCCGCCATAGGTATCTCGTATCAGATGCATGGTCTGGTAATGGTCGACAAGGACCTCGAGCCCCTGCGTCCCGCCATCATCTGGTGCGACTCGCGTGGTGTGCCATACGGCGAGAAGGCATTTGCTGAGCTCGGCAACGAGGCTTGTCTGAGCACCCTGCTCAACTCGCCCGGCAACTTTACCGCCACCAAGCTCGCTTGGGTCAAGGAGAACGAGCCCGAGACCTTTGCCAGGATATACAAGATCATGCTTCCCGGCGACTATGCCGCCATGCGCATGACAGGGCGTGTCTGCACCACCCTCTCGGGCCTCTCCGAGATGATGCTGTGGGATTTCAAGGCCAACACTCCCGCCAAGTTCCTGCTCGACTATCTCGGTTTTGACGCAGACATACTCCCCGAGATTGTCCCCACCTTCGCCAACCAGGGCGAGATGACCCCCGAGGCTGCCGCCGAGCTGGGCCTTGTACCCGGCATCCCCGTCTGCTACCGTGCCGGCGACCAGCCCAACAACGCCTTGTCACTCAACGTGTTCAATCCCGGCGAGGTCGCCTCGACCGCAGGTACGTCGGGTGTGGTCTACGGCGTGCTCGGCGAGGTCAACTACGACCCCAAGAGCAGGGTCAACACATTCGCTCACGTCAACCACACCGATGCGCAGACCCGTCTGGGCGTGCTGCTCTGCATCAACGGCACAGGCATCCTCAACTCATGGTCAAAGAGGGTGATAGCCCCCGAGGGGATATCCTATCCCGGCATGAATGATCTTGCCGCCACCGCCCCCATCGGCTCGGCCGGTGTGTCGGTGATACCGTTCGGCAACGGTGCCGAGCGTGTGCTGTGCAACCGTGAGACAGGAGCCTCGATACACGGTATCAATTTCCTCACCCACACCAAGGCTCATCTGCTCCGCGCCGAGCTGGAGGGCATCGTGTTCTCGTTCATGTATGGCATGGAGGTAATGGAACAGATGGGCATGAAGCTGGCCAAGATTCACGCCGGACATGCCAACATGTTCCTGTCGCCCCTCTTCCGCAACACGCTTGCCGGTGTGAGCGGAGCCACCATCGAGCTCTATGACACCGACGGCTCGGTAGGCGCCGCCAAGGGTGCTGGAATCGGTGCCGGGATATATGCCGACAACAACGAGGCCTTCGAGTCGCTCGAGAAGATTGAGGTCATCGAGCCCGTCGAGGCAGACCGTCCCGCATATCGCGAGGCATACGCCCTCTGGAAGGAGCGCCTCGAGAACGTGCTGGGCAAATGATAATCAAAGACAATTCACAGAAACAATAACCACATAAAATCTTTTTACCAATGGCAGTGAAAGAATATTTCCCCGGAATCGGGAAAATCAAGTTTGAGGGCAAGGATTCGAAGAATCCCCTGGCCTACCGTTACTATGACGCCGAGAAGATGATCCTCGGCAAGCCCATGAAGGAATGGCTCAAGTTTGCCATGGCATGGTGGCACACCCTCTGCGCAGAGGGCGGCGACCAGTTCGGCACCACTACCAAGAAATTCCCCTGGAATGAGGGCGAGGATGCCATGACCGTGGCCAAGCAGAAGGCTGACGCAGGCTTCGAGATCATGCAGAAGCTCGGCATCGAATATTTCTGCTTCCATGACACCGACCTCATCGGCGACCTCACAGACATCGAGGGCTATGAGGCACGCATGAAGGAGATCGTCGCCTACCTCAAGGAGAAGATGGCCGAGACCGGCATCAAGAACCTCTGGGGCACCGCCAACGTGTTCGGCAACGGCCGCTACATGAACGGCGCCGCCACCAACCCCGACTTTGACGTCGTGGCCCGCGCTGCCGTGCAGATCAAGAACGCCATCGACGCAACCATCGCCCTGGGCGGTTCCAACTATGTGTTCTGGGGTGGCCGCGAGGGCTACATGAGCCTGCTCAACACCGACCAGAAGCGCGAGAAGGAGCACCTGGCAATGATGCTCACCATCGCCCGCGATTACGCACGCTCAAAGGGCTTCACCGGCACATTCCTCATCGAGCCCAAACCCATGGAGCCCACCAAGCACCAGTATGACGTTGACTCGGAGACAGTCATCGGCTTCCTCAAGGCCCACGGTCTCGACAAGGACTTCAAGCTCAACATCGAGGTTAACCACGCTACCCTCGCCGGCCACACATTCGAGCACGAGCTCGCAGTGGCAGTCGACAACGGCATGCTTGGCAGCATCGACGCCAACCGCGGCGACTATCAGAACGGCTGGGATACCGACCAGTTCCCCATCGACAACTATGAGCTGACCCAGGCCATGATGCAGATCATCCGTAACGGCGGTCTCGGCAACGGCGGTACCAACTTCGACGCCAAGCCCCGTCGCAACTCCACCGACCTGGAGGACATCTTCATCGCCCACATCGCAGGTATGGACGCCATGGCACGTGCTCTCGAGAGCGCTGCCGCCCTGCTCGAGGAGTCGCCCTACAAGGCCATGCTCACCGAGCGCTACTCGTCGTTCGACGGCGGCAAGGGCAAGGAGTTCGAGGAGGGCAAGATGACCCTCGAGGATGTCGTGGCATACGCCAAGACACAGCCCGAGCCCAAGCTGACCTCAGGCAAGCAGGAGCTCTACGAGGCTATCCTCAACATGTACGCATAACGCACACTCACTCATAGCGGGGGTGTATGCAGCCCGCCTGCATACACCCCCGTTTTCTATCTTACCATTAATCAAAAACCACCTTAATCCCATGAACTATCCTGAAAAAGGCAGCAAGACCTACCTTTTCTCCATCGTGCTCGTGGCAGTGCTGGGCGGTCTGCTCTTCGGCTATGACACCGCCGTCATCTCGGGTGCCGAGAAGGGTCTGCAGGCCTTCTTCCTCGGAGCCAAGGACTTTGTCTACACAGACACCATACACGGCATCACCTCGTCGAGCGCGCTGCTCGGCTGCATCATAGGCTCGGCATTCTCGGGCTTCTTCGCCTCGTTCTTCGGACGCAAGAAGTCGCTCGCCATCGCCGGCGTCTTCTTCTTCCTGTCGGCACTCGGCAGCTATGCCCCCGAATTTATGTTCTTTGACCACGGCGTGCCCACCGCATCGCTGCTCGTGGCCTTCAACATCTACCGCATACTCGGTGGCGTCGGCGTAGGCCTCGCATCGGCCATCTGCCCCATGTATATCGCCGAGGTAGCACCCTCCAACATGCGCGGCACCCTCGTGTCGTGGAACCAGTTTGCCATCATCTTCGGCCAGCTTGTGGTCTACTTTGTCAACTTCCTTATCCTCGGCGAGCACACCCAGCCCGTCATCGAGAAGATTGGCGAGACCATCTATCGCGTGTCCGAGAACTCAGACCCCTGGACCATCGCTACCGGCTGGCGCTATATGTTCGGTTCCGAGGCTATCGTGGCAGGTCTCTTCACCGTGCTCGTGTGCCTTGTGCCCGAGTCTCCGCGCTATCTGGCCCTTATTGGCAAGGACGAGCAGGCCCTGGGCGTGCTGGCCCACATCAACGGCTATCACAAGGCCAAGGAGATTCTGTCGCAGATCAAGTCGACCACAGATGTCAAGAGCGAGAACCTCTTCTCGTTCGGCGTTATGGTCATTTTTGTCGGCGTCATGCTCTCGGTATTCCAGCAGGCTGTCGGCATCAACGCCGTGCTCTACTATGCACCCCGCATATTCGAGTCGATGAACATGGGCAACCCCATGGTCCAGACCGTCATCATGGGCATCGTCAACATCACCTTCACCCTCGTGGCAGTGTTCTCGGTCGAGAAGCTGGGCCGCAAGCCCCTGCTCATCTGGGGCTCGATAGGCATGGCCATCGGCGCGTTCGGCGTAGCCATCTCGAATGTTGTCGAGGTCGCTCCCATCGTGCCCGTCATCTCCATCATGGTCTACTCGGCATCGTTCATGTTCTCGTGGGGCCCCATCTGCTGGGTACTCATCGCCGAGATATTCCCCAACACCATCCGCTCGCAGGCCGTGGCCATCGCGGTGGCGTTCCAGTGGATATTCAACTTTATCGTCTCGTCGACCTTCGTGCCCATGTATAACATGCACGGCCTCGGCATGGGCGACAAGTTCGGCCACATGTTCGCATACGCCCTCTATGGCATCATCTGCGTGCTCGCCGCATGGTTTGTGGCAGCCCTCGTGCCCGAGACCAAGGGCAAGAGCCTCGAGGATATGACCAACCTCTGGCGCAACCGCAACCGTAAGTGAAATAACACCTGCTCCCTATATACAGAAAAGGCCTGACCGCTGCTGTCAGGCCTTTTCTGTTTTCTGTTCGCTATCCTATGTCAGGCCGTCACGTTGGGAACGGCGCCCCACTGGTTGGGGGTGGGCTGGCTGGGCTGTGCGGCCCAGTAGATGAAGAGAATCCAGCCGATGACGGGGATGATTGCGATAAGCACCCACCAGCCGGACTTGCCGATGTCGTGCATGCGGCGCACGCACAGGCCCAGGCCCGGCAGGAGAAGGGCCAGGTTGACAATGCCGGTGATGATGTCGGTGAGTGTGTCGGAGAAGATGATTCCGAGCACAAAACCGAGCACGAGTCCGAGGATGAATGTGAAGAGGACATACCACCAGTACTCGGAGCGTGACGAACGGCCCGAGAAATTGCAGTAGTTGACTGTCAGGGCGCGCTGTACGGCTTCCTGGAAAGTGAGTTGTTTCTGAAACATAATTTGGGATTAGGTTTGAATTGTACGGGCAAATTTACTGCTTTTTGTTATTAAATGCAAATAAATCCTCACTCAGTCGTCGCGTGGAGTGCAGCCTACGAGCAGATAGCCGTCGGGCAGACGCTCTATGACGGTGCATCGTGTGGCACGGCGGCACGAGCGGAGCGAGGGGAGGTTTGACTCCGAGATGGTGGCGCGCATATCCATTCCCGCCGATGTGGCGATGCGGGCGCCGAGGGCCCACATGTCGCCCCCGATGCCACGCCCTCCGGCCTCCGGCGCCACGGTGAGTCCGTGGAACGTACGCCCCGTCCAGAAGCAGCGCAGGAAATGATAGCCGACAATATCGCCGTCGCGACCGGTGACCTTGAACATGACGAACGACCGTCCCGAGGCCATGCGGCGCAGGGTGGCGGGGTCGAACGGATGAGGGTTGAAATGGCGCATCCTCGCGGCAGGCATCGAGGTAAGGAACCGGGAGAGGGCCTCGGCGTCGCCGGGAGTGACGGGGCTCCATGTCAGACCGTCGTGGCGCCGCGACGTGAGCGCGGCACCCTCGCGGGCGGCGATGAGGGGGAGTGACGGATAACGTATGCGCATCAGCACGGAGTTGACACTCTCGACCCCGCGCCACAACAGCGGGCATGCGCGTTTGAGCCGGACAAGTAATGATGTCAGCATAGAATCTCTCTGTAGAATTGTTTGAGGCAGTCGCGGACATATCTCTGCGAGAATTTGCGCACGACATTCTCCCGGGCCGCGATACCCATGCGTCTCACCTCCCCGGGGGAGAGGGAAAGGAATCTCTTCATGGCGTCGCGCAGGGCATCCGTGTCACGCGGAGGCACCACGAGGCCGTTGACCCCGGGGGTTATTATCTCGCGCGAGCCGTTGATGTCGGTGACTATCGCGGGACGCTCCATTGCCCCTGCCTCCAGCACCACGTTGGGGAACCCTTCGCGATAGCTCGGGAAGACCAGCGCGTCGGCCATAGCGAGCCACGGGCGCACATCGTCCACCCAGCCGTCAGACAGATGGATGTGCGGGTCTGAGCGCAGCAGAGTCTCGGGGATGTCGTCGGCGCCACCCTCGGGGGCTCCGGCAAGGACGAGGTGACACCCCAGGCCGCGTATGGCGGCGATGAGTTCGCGCAGTCCCTTGTCCCCGACCAGACGTCCGACAAAGGTGAATACCCGCGCGCCCTCGGGTATGCCGAGGTTACGGCGCAGCCGAGCCGCCTCGGCGTCGATGGCGGGGGAGGTGTGATAGTGCCCGAGGTCGACTCCACGCACATTGCCGTACCCGAGGACACGCAGCGGCTTGCGGGTGATATGGCCCGAGATGAGGTCGGCCTTTACCCCCTCGCCCTCGGGCACTATATGTGTCGCCGCCATGCATGTAAGGCGGTCGGTGGTCATCAGCAGCCGTCGTCGGAATCCCGTGGCGGTGGGGAAGAGGAGTCCCGTGAAAGTGTGTACCCTCACAGGCACCCGTGCCATCCGTGCCGCAAGCATCCCGAGCAGTCCCGCCTTCGGGGTGACGGTATGCACCATGTCGGGACGCTCGCGCCGCATCACCCTCACGAGCCGCCACAGCGAAACGAGGTCAGAGAGCGGGGATATGCTGCGGCTCATCTCCACACCGACGGTGCGTACCCCCTCGCGTTTTCCGAGCCGGGCGAGCGAGGCGTCGGGCGATGACAGGGCCACGACATCGTACCCCTCGGACGAGAGTTCGCCGAGCAGTCCGCGGCAGAATATGTCGAGCGACAGCCCGACGGTAGACATACGGATTATCTTCATCAGAAGGTCACGGTCATCCCCACTGCGGGGGCCATGACGGTGTTGGGGTCGTAGACCAGCGTCGGGCCGAACGACATCGAGGCAGTGGGGGCGGTGTTCTTCCTCACCACCACCTGACGAGGCCCCTTTGAGAAGGCGGCGTCACAGAGGTTGTAGATGTAGGTGGCGACCGCGCATCCTATGGATATGTTGCGCATGGTGCGCCAGCTCTTGTATTTGCTGTGATAGCTTGCGGCGGATATGCCGTCATCTGCGGCCACGCAGTCGCGGTAGTCGTTGCGGTAGCTGTGGAAACGGTGGTTGAAATAGACCGACCCGGCCACGAACACGGCTTCGGCGCCCCAGATGCACCATGCCTTGGTCTCCTGGCCCTTGTACCACTGCCCCCAGCCGGGGATGATTGAGCGTACCAGAGCCTGTCCGCGGTAACTGCGGGTATATGAGAAGCTGTCATAGTCGGGTGTGGCTCCCTCCCGGGTCGTGACGGCATAGAGCTGATAGAGGGTATAGTCGAATGTGCCGTCGACATTCTCGTCAAAGCTGACATATTCGTCCACGAGACGTGCGTCGAATGTGGCGTGGCGTGTGCCTCCGAAAGTCACCACATAGTCGGCCTGTACCTTGATGTCTCCCTCGCTGTTGTTGGGGATTGTGCCCTGATAGGTCTTGTAATTGCCGATTGCATCGGTCTCGGTGACGGTGGCGTCAGAGGCATTGAGGGCGAATTTCTTTGCCAGATACTCGGGGAGCCTCAGGGCGGCGTCGCGGCGCACCGACTCGAGGTCGGGGCCGAAAGTCTCGAACTTGACAAGCGTGTACGAGTCGTTTGTCCGTCTGGCGTTGATGTCTGATGTGCCCCTGATGGCCCATCGCGGCTTGTCCTGCGCTTGCATGGCGACACCCGTGAGCAGCGTCACCATAATGGCCATGATTCTTAAAAACTGTGAGTTCATATAGATTTATAGAGTGTTATGTATTTCTGTGCCGTGGTGTCTATGTCGAAACGTCGTGCCTGTCTGCGCCCCTGCATCCCTGTGCGTGTGCGCAGTTCATCCGAGTTGTCGAGTGCCAGGATAGCATCGGCAAGGGCTCCGGGGTCGGCGCCCGGAACAAGTATCGCCCCGTCTCCGACATTCTCCCTTACCCCTTCGACGTCAGAGGCCACCAGAGGGCGCCCCGAGGCCATTGCCTCGATTATGGAGAGGCTCATACCCTCATGGCGGGTACAGAGCAGGGCTATGTCCGCGTCACGGTAGAGGGCCGGGACATCGGCCACATTGCCTGTGAAGGTGACCCTCCCTGTCAGGCCGAGGCGTCCTGTCTCGCGGCAGACCTGTCCGCGCAGCTCGCCGTCGCCCGCGAGAGTCAGCCTGAACCTGTCGGGCAGCATCGCAAGGGCCCGGAGAGCGGTGAGATGGTCTTTCTGTGGCCGGAATGCGCTCACCATAAGTATCTCTACGGTTTCGCCCGGCTTTTTGTCCGGGATAGCGAGATATGGGGTGAGGTCGATGCCGTTTTCGATTGTGACAAGCTGCTGTCTGCCGGGAGGCGTGCCAAGATGTTTCCTCAGTGCGTCCATGACAGGGTTGCTGCAGCAGGCTATTGCGTCATATCGCGAGTACATCATGCGGTCGATATGGCTGCACATAGGTATGTGGCGTCGCCGGTTGTCGGTGTTATGTTCGGTAGTGACCATCTTCGGGCCACCCTTGCGCCATGCCGCGGCTCCAAAAAACTGAGGGGTGGTATTGTGGGTATGTACTGTCCGGGCCTGTCTGAACAGCTCTCTCAGACGTCCGATCTGTGCCGGATTATAGACGGAGGGACGTCCGTAACCGAGAGGACAGACCTTTATGCCAGCGTCCTGTATCCGCTCGAGAAACGGGGTAGGGGTGGCGTCAAACACAGCCAGCCCGCAGTCGAGACCCGCAGCCGTGAAGCGCGGAAGCAATTCCGTCACAAGCCGTTCGGCACCCCCGGTGAGCATGGATGTGATGACGTGGAGTAGCATCAGTCCCTCAGGATATAAGGTGGGATATTAAGATTGCGGGCCTCCCGTATGCCGTCGCGTATGCCCCGGAGCGTCGAGGTGAGTGGCGTGGCGCTGAGTGCGGCCAGCGAGAGGCTTGCCGTGACACCTGCGAGCCATGCGGCCTTGAAGAGACCGCAGGCAAGTGCCTTGGCCGAAGAGGTCTTTCCATCCGGCCGGAAATTCATGCGCCACCAGGCCATTGTCATGGCCTTTGAGCGTATATAGTGCCTGCGAGGGTCTGCGTGATAGACTGACGATGCCGTCTGCGAGTCGAGGTTGGTGACCTCGGCCCCGAAATCGACCCCGACTTTCAGCCCGTTTGCCTTGGCCTTGTAACTGATGAGGGCATCCTCTCCATAGGGATAGCCCAGTTCCTCAAGCCATAATTCATCTGTGAAATGAAGCCCGAGGAATGTCTTGCGATGCCACAGCATGAGAGGGCCTCCGCAAGTGTCTGAGGGGAGAATCCCGCGTGACGGATGGGCCGGATAAGAGAATGACCCTTCGGGACGGAGTATGAACCCGCGTCCGATGCGCTGGTGTGGGAAGGTGAGGTTGGCTATGACAGCCTTGAGCTTCGTGGAGACAGGCTGCAGATGGTTGCGGAACATGTCGGCTCCGAGCAGGACATATCCATCCCTTTCCATAGCGGTGAGCAGCCTCAGGGCCGTCCCGGGTGAAAGTTGGATGTCATCATCGAGCATCAGTATGCAGTCTGAGCTGATTTCATCATACCCGAGTACTCTTTGGCTCATCATGCCTTTGGGCACTGTGACATAAATCTCGTCTGCCACCCTGAATGACGGGGGAGTGTGGCCCTCGCCGATATAGACCACCGTTTTCTCGGGTCGCAGAGTCTGTGACGCCACACTCTCAAGTACCCGGCGCAGTGTGTCGGGATTGCGGGCGAGAGTGCGTATGGCTACAGAGTATGTCAACATTCCTTGGCCCGGCGTCTGATATATTTGCTCAGCAGCCATCCGGCAGGTGCCGCGAGCAGGGTGAGACCCTTGCGGGGAGATGTACGCAGCCAGTCCGAGTCTCCGGCCAGTATGCACGATGACACATAGTGGACTGCCGAGCGCAGAGAGTTGCGCAGTGTGGAACGCCGCAACGTCATCTCGAGACGGCGCAGTTTGGCAAACGAGCGCGGCGAGTCGACATATTGTCTGAATATCGAGGCGCTCATGGACTCTGAGCCTGTCTGATAGTCCACGATGCACAGAGGCTCGTTAACCACAATCATCGGCATAGTGTCGGTGACCTGGAGCAGCATGTACACGGGATTGAAATTCTTCTCTCCCTCGAATCCGGTCTGCGGGGCTACCTTGCGCATCAGGTCTGTGCGGGTGACAGGCTTGACATCGCCCGTATGCAGATTCCTTATGCGCAGGTCGGGGAAATACACCTCGTCGAGTCCCTCCGGGAAGGGGCCTCCTATCGGTTCCATCGTGTCGAGCAGCAGGTCGAGGCCTATGAGTCCGGCATACCGGTCCGAGCCTTTCTCGCGCCAGACCCTCACGATGGTCTCGACAGCCTCGTCGGGCATGAAGTCGTCCGAGTCGATGCAGACGCACAGTTCGGTCCCGATATTGGCGTATGCCGTGTTGTAGCCTGTATGCAGTCCGCCATTCTCCTTGTAGATATAGCGTATGGGGATGCGTCCCTCGCGGATGAATCCGTCGACAAGCTGTCGGGTGAAATCGGTCGAGCCGTCATCAATTACAAGCCACTCGAAATCCATCGAGCTCTGTGTGACAAGACTCTCGTAAAGACGCCTTAACAGATGCGCCCTGTTATATGTCGGTGTGAATATCGTAAGTGTCTTAGGCATGATTGTCTGATTAAGTCTATGCGTGCCATACCACAATCTGAAGGAAAATGGTCAGCAGGAGATATGCGGCAAGTACAATCCCCGCAATCTTGTCCTGTGATGAGCCCCATGCCTTCATGTTGCACAACGGATAGACCATCATTACAGGTATGAGGAACCACGAGAGGTAGGCGAAGCGGTTTGAATACTCGATACGTATCAGCATCACCCATACCGCATTGGAGAGCATGTATGTGGTTGCGATGACATTATACCATCCGTCCCGAAGATGTTTTTTGATACAGGCATACCAATATATGGCAATCGGCATTGCGCTGTATATCAGAAAATCCCATCGGAAACCGGTTTTTGAGAACATTGATTCGTGGCCGTGTCCTCCGGCGTATGCGGCCATACGGTCGTCTACTCCGAGGCCGGAGACAAATCCCATGAACATATTGCCGGTGGCCAGTGAGAGCGGTATGGAGGCAAGCCAGATATAGAAAGCGTATTTCGGGTCGCGCAACACGGTGATGGCGGCTGTCACGGCTGCAATCGGCAGCATGGTCGAGCGGTGTACTCCCAGTGCCAGAAATGCTATGATGCCCGCGATGATTCTCTTGTCCTCCATCAGGAATGCCATTGCCAGCAGTATCATGTGGCACGCCAGTCCGTTACGCAGTCCGTTGAGGCCGAAGTTCAGGAAAAACAGGGATGAGATGAGGAAAAGGAAACCGAGATAAGGGGATGTCGGGACATATTTCTTCATGGCCCATGTGGCCGTGAGGACATATCCGAAAGCTATCACCGTAAAAAAGCCGTTAGAGTCTAATCCGAGAGCCTGACTAATGATTATCAGGGCCCCGAAGACCCACTCGGAGCCTGTGTCAATCATGATTTTCCCGGCACCCTCCTCTGCGGCCTGCAGGTATTGGATATGATAATTGATGGTATCACCGTATTCCACTCCCGAGACAGGGCGGGCTCCCATCCACAAGGCAAGGATGACGGAGAGGAGCAGAGGCAACCAGAATTCCCCTTTCTGTTGGACAGGGCGTGTCAGGCGGTCTGTGCCGGTTGTGATGAGGGTAGTGCTTTCAATGGCCACAAGGATTGCGGCGAGGAGATAGAATGTCGGGTATGTTATCGGCGGAAAGATGCTCATATACCTGTCAGCCGCCGTATGCGGGCAAAGATTTCTGTGCCGAAATATCTGTGAAGCATACGCGATACATGCATTCGCGCAGGGCCATAGCCGTCACACCAGCTTTTGTCGAAACGGTGGATGCTCCGGGTGTCGGGTGTTATGGTGAGGCGTCCTGTAGCGTCGTCAAACGGATTGAAGAAACGCGAGGGATATATTGTCACGCCGTCGACTTTCTGGACGGTATCCGTCAGCTCAAGACCGTGGCCGAGCAGTATGTCGGTGACATGGCGCACCACCGTCCCGGGAATCTGCGCCCCCTTATTGTCGACAAAAGGTGTCACGGCATAGTGGGCGAGGATTTCGGCATATAGGGACATTCCGGCTTCTGCCCCCATGCCGAGGCCCGGGTTTACACCTACTCCGGCGGGACTTTTCTCCCAGCCCATGAAAGGCCCTGAGGAGAGAATGCCGTCAAATGGCGCGATGACCTCGACATCGGTGTCGAAATAGATTCCGCCGTGTCTGTAGAGTATGTCGAAGCGCGCATAGTCGCTGACAAAGGCCCATTTTTCCCTTTCGGCTGCCTGTCGGGTGTATGTCACCGCATTGATGTCATAGTTGCTCTCGTCCCAGCGGCGTATCTCACAGCCGGGAAGCCATCTCTGCCACGAGCGCAGGCATTGGCGCGCGCTTTCGGGCAACGGTCTCCCTCCGAACCAGCAGTAGTGTATGACGTGGGGAATCATCGTGGTATCAATGAATATAGCTTTTCAATCTCCGCGCGGCTGGAGTAATCGCGGGCCATGCAGTTCTCGCTGAGACGCGACATCAGTGCGTCATTCTCAATGACTGAGGCGAGTCCGCGGGCAAACCTGTCATTATCGAGCGGGAGGATTATCCCGTCTGTCCCGTCAGCCACCTGCGAGGGTGCGGTGGGATAGTCTGCAATGACGACGGGACGTCCGAGAGCCTGGGCCTCGCGCACGCACACGGACTTCCCCTCATAACGAGAGGGCTGCACATACAGGTCACATCCGGCAATGTATGGATAGGGGTTCTCCTTTTTGCCGTGTATAATGACATGGTTCTCCATCCCCCGGTCTTTTATGGCTTTCCTTATCTTCTCTTCTTCGAGTCCGTAGCCGATAAGATGCCACCTCAGGTTGTCATTTCCTGTAATGGATATGGTCTGCCGGAGTATGGCGGGAATATTGTCGAAATTCTTGGGATAGGTGAAGCGTCCCACAGAGAGGATGTTGAATGTGTCTTTATCGTAAATCCCGGACGCAAGAGATTCTTTGGCCCGACCGCGTATGAGATGTACAGGCATTATGTTCTCAATCTCCACAATCCTGTCATCGAGCCCCGGAAACCGTTTCAGGAAACTGCGGGTGACATCCGGGGATATTGAGATGATATGGTCGAATGCACTCCACATCGGCCTCTCAAGGCCGACATCCGGGTGGATGTGTGAGTAGTCGGTATGTATCCAGCATATCTTGCGGCGTGCATTGACATGTTCGAGCACCTGGAAATGGGGCGTCAGGAATGAGATGGCGAGGTCATATACCCTCTCTGACATCCGGGGCAGGAACCGTGTCACCGCTTTGCCGATATGTGCGAAAACCGCATCCCCGTTGTCCGGGTTCTCTCTCCTTGTGAATCTCGCGAAACTGCGGTGTCCGAGCCATCGCCCCAGTACGACTCCGAGGCATCCTCGGCGCAGGGCGTCCCCGACAGGGCTCTCGATAGAGGCATAATGCCGGTTTTCGGGCAGAAGATTTACCCGTGCGGGGATATATCGCATCAGCTCGCCGCGATGTGCATAGAGGAAGAGGTCGATGTCGGCCCGGTCATAGTCCCACGCATCCAGCAGTCCTATAAGGGCGGATTCGGCTCCGCCTAATTCCAGATAATGCATGGCTATGAAAACGCGGGGACGCATGTCAGCCTCTACTGTCTCTTTTTTCCTTGATTACCTCCTCGAAGAGGCTCATCCATTGCCCGGTGATATTCTCTATCGAGAAATCGGCTGCACGTCGTTTTGCCGCCGCGCCCATATTCTGTCTCAGAGTCCTGTCCTCGATGAGGGTGCAGATGCGGTCGGCAAATGTGTCGATGTCTCCCGGCGCGACAAGAAATCCGTCCTTGCCGTCGGTGATTATGTCGCGCGGCCCGCATTTGCATGCAAACGAGACCGGTGGCACTCCCGCCTCCATAGCCTCGATGAGACCGAGATGGAATCCCTCGAACCTTGACGAGACCGCATATATCGAGCTCTCCCTGAGTCTTGAAGGTATGTCGGTGACGGCCCCG
Organism: Bacteroidales bacterium H5; assembly: GCA_001701225.1. Taxonomy (GTDB): domain Bacteria; phylum Bacteroidota; class Bacteroidia; order Bacteroidales; family Muribaculaceae; genus Duncaniella. The sequence goes on from DAAQ01000007.1 coordinate 33,390, forward strand.
GCAAGCGTGACGTTGTTTTTGAGCCTGAGCTCCGTGATGAGGCGCTCAAGTATGGGGCGCTCGTCCCCTTCTCCATAGATTGTGAGATGCCAGTCGGGGTGACGGTCGAATACCTTGCGGACAACACGCAGCAATGTGGCGAAATCCTTCAGCTCTACCAGACGTCCTGTGGCGGCAATCTCCCTGTTGTCGAGAGGCGCGGAAACAGAGGCCTTGAATGTGAGCGGATTGGGCATCACCACAGCCCTGTCATATCCTCTCCAGTTGTCATCGCGGTCCTCGCGGGTCAGGAGGGCGAGGCGGTCATATCTCTTTATGCCGAAACGGTAGTCAATGAAATCGGCGACCCTCGCGGAGACCAGATCGAAGAGTGAGCCGGATTTGCGGGCATGCTCCATGCGGTAGCCCGTGTTGAAATGTATCTCGCGTATTGTCGCGGCACCCTGTGCTATGCCGGGAATGAAATATTTCTCGGATGTCCCGGTCGCAATCACCACATCCGGCTTAATCCTGTCAAGCAGTCTGCCGAGCAGCTTGCGGTGTCGCCGCCGTTTGACGAAGATGCCCTTGAGCACATGCAGTTTTGAGATCTGGTCGTCGGCATAATAGTCTACCTTGAGGTCTACAAGCCTTACATGCGGCGAGAGGGGAGTCGCAAGAATCCCCTCTCTGTTGTCGGTCACCACAATCCAGACCTCATTTCCCGGAATCGCGGCAAGAGCGTTGGCCTTGGTGACGGTGACACGCTGTATGCCTCCGAGATATCTGATGGAATCTGTGCAATAGACAATCCTCACGAGACGGTCTTCATCTTCATGGCCAGCGAGGAGAGCAGGAAATTCTTGCTGCGTTCGATGCGGGCCTCAAGCTGTTCGGCGTTTGTGCCGGTGAGGTCGAGCATGCGGGCGTTGGACTGGTCGGAGCGCATTATGAGGTTATGGCTTTTACCGAATATCTTGGAGAATGCCAGTGCGTGGTACGAGTTGGAGAATATCTCTTTCGCGCCGTCGAACAATGCCAGGAACTCGACAGGACCGGCCTTGACGATATGTCTCGAGTGAGGAGTGGGATAGCCGAGCGAGATGATGGGACAGCGCAGCTCGCGTGCCCTCGCGCGTGCCTGTGACGTGATTAGCGACGACCCCTCAAGGTCGTAGGTAAGGATGTATCGCTCGGGCAATGCGGGCAGTTCGGCACCTGAGGCGAGTTCGCGCCATTCGTCGGCCGGGAGGAGGAACACCGGGTCGCAGACATGCTCGCCGTCATATCCGAGTGATCTTAGCAAGTCTACCCCTGTACGCTCGCGCACCGAAATCTCGTCCAGGAGTCCGAGATGTTTCTTTACAGACGGTTCGGACCCGTGTGCGAGCAGTGCCGACCCGAAGCTGGCGCCGTATGATACGCGTCTTGCTTTCTCGGGGCCGAAATCGAGATAGAAGGCCGGGTCGTGGCCGTTGTTGAGGAATGTGTTCCATATCTGGTCGCTTCCGGCGATGAGTATGTCGGCCCGGATGTCGGCGGAACGCAGTTCGTCGAGCGTGTGATAACATTCGGTGGTCAGAGGCAGATATGTAGATTTGAACTTATCGAAATATTCCTTGCGTCCGTTAGAGAGCAGACGTCCGGGAAGTTTTGCAAGAAAGTAGAGCTGGCGCAACCCCGGATAGTCGAACCGTGGATCGCATAAGGTGTCCAGTTTGTATTGTCCGTCGAGATAGCCGGGCTTGTAATTGATGATACTGACCGTATGGCCCGCGTCAGCAATGAACTTTGACAGGGCATACGCCTGAAGCGACGCTCCATGGCTATATCCGTCATGACAGGTGATGATTGCAGCTTGACACATAGGTTTTTAAGAATTGCAGTTGTAAATGTATTTTTGTATTATAGCATAATGATAACAAATCGTGAATTGATTAAGTTTTCATATTCAACTGCCTAATACATTATTGAAAGATACGAATAAATCCGGGTGATCAGTGTGATTGGATATCTGTAGATGTGACGACAGGATGTGTTGTCGTGAATCAGTCACGGTTCTCCTCTTCGGAGTAACCGTATTTGCCGTAGTGGCCGTAATGGTAACCGTAGCGGTGATAGCCGTAGCGCGAGTAGCCGTAGTGCGAGAACTCCTCGTGTGTGCCGTTGAGGAGTATCGAGAGGTTGGGGAAACGGCGTTCTTCATACCATTTCTCGATGTCGGGGAGGAAAGCCCGGTCGAGCACATGCGCCCTCACCACAAACAGTGTCATCTCGGCATAGCGCGATATGATGGCGGCATCGGCCACAATCTCGACGGGGGGACAGTCGATGAACACGTAGTCATACTCCTCCCTGAGGGCCTCGATGAACTTTGGAAACCGCGGGTTGAAAAGCAGCTCTGTGGGGTTTGGCGGGATGGTGCCGACGGGAATCACGTCGAGCTCGTCAAGATGGCATATCACCTGGTGATAGTCCTGTATCTGGCCCGAGAGATAGTTGGAGACACCCGTGTCGGGCGTGCCGACATATTTTGAGAGCGAGCCCCGTCGCAGGTCGAGGTCGAGGGCAACGACCTTCTTACCCTTGATGGAGAGGGATTTCGAGAGGTTTGCGGTGATGAACGTCTTGCCTGAACCGGGGTTCATCGAGGTCAGCATCACCACATGATGTCCCCCCTCGAACCCGAGTATGAACTCGAGGTTGGTGCGCACCACACGGAATGCCTCGTTCATGATGTTGCGGCTCTTCTCCTTGACTATGAGCTGTGTCTCGGTCTCCTCTCTGGTCAGCTGCACACGCTTGTTGCCTTTCTTGTGCACGGTGGCCTGCGGTATCTCGCCGACAAATGGGGCGTGCAGCGACTCTATGTCCTTGCGTCCGCGCACGGCGGTGTTGAAGCTCTCGACGAGCAGGAGCACCAGGGCCGGGAGACCTATGCCGACCAGGGCGGCTATCCCTATGACCAGCGGTATGTTGGGATTGACCGGCACGGGGTCTGATGTAGGATGCTCGATGAGGCGCGTGTTATAGGCCGTGAATGCCTGCGAGAGTTCGTTTTCCTCGCGTTTCTGTAGCAGGAAGAGGTAGAGGGATTCCTTGACCTTCTGCTGACGCTCGACCGACAGCAGGTATTTGGCCTGCTGCGGGTTTGCGGCCAGCTTGCCCACGGCCTGCGACCTCACCCCGGCCACCGCCCGGCGCTGGGTGTTGAGCATGGTGAGCTCGTTGTCGAGCGAACCCACGATAGACTGTTTCATCGTCGAGAGCTTCTGGTCTATGTCCATGACCAGGGGATTCTGGGCCGACGAGATTGACAGGTGGTTGTTGCGCTGCAGCAGCAGTGAGTTGTATGCGGTTATCTGTGCCTCGATGCTGGGGTTGTCTATGCCCGAGTTGGCGGGGAGCTGCTCATGGTCGTGCAGCCCGTCGGTGAGGTAGTTGCGCAGATAGCGTGTCATGTAGAGGCGGTTGTCTATGACGCGGGCCTCGTCTTCGGATGTCGTCATCTGGTTCAGCGCGATTCCGCCCACGGCATCCACGTCGGTCATGAGGTTGCGGCTCTTGTAGTCCGAGATGTCCGAGTCGACGTTGCCCAGCTCCCCCTCGATTATCGACAGGCGCTCGCGGATGAAGTCTGTCGTCGAGGCGGTTATCTGGTTGCGGTCCTTGACCCAGTTCTCGTTGTAGACAGCCACGATTGTCGACAGGATGTCCTCGCCGCGTGTGCGCGACACGTCGTCGATGCTCATGTCTATTATGGATGCCTTCTGGTCGCGCTGGCGCACGTCGAGGCGCGAGCCGATGTCTCCCACCACATCGCGCATTGAGTTGCGGTTGACCTTGAGGATGTCGGTCTTGCCGCTGACATAGTATGGCGACGGCGATACCCTGAGCACTCCCATCGGTGTCTTTACGGTCTGTCCGAGCCTGAATGTCACGCTTCCGTCGAGTGGCATGCCGTTGAGTGTCATCGAGCTGACGGTGACGGTGCTGTCCTTGCCGAGCTCGAGGTCAAACGAGGCATAGTCTGTGTCGGGCATGTCGGGAAACCGTATGTCTACCGGGAGGTCGATGCCGTATGCGAGGTTGTCGTGGAATGCGCCGCTGTGATATGCCTCGACACTGAGGTTGAGCCTGTCTACAGCCTCGCGTATCGACGCGAGGGTCTTGATGCTCATTATCTCGTTGGTGATGTTGACGCCGGGGTTGTGTATGCCGAGCTGTGTCATCAGCTCCTCGCCAGCCCCGTTCTTGTCCTCTGCCTTGATCATTATGGAGGCCGTGGAACGGTATATGGCGGGTGTTATCTGCAGGTAGTAGTATGCTCCGGCCAGGGCCACGCATATGGACAGCACGAACCACCGCCAGTGGCCCATGAAGAGGAAGAGCGAGTCCTTGAGCCTGACGAAGCTGTCGGGCTGGTGCTTGTGCGGTACCTGTGTGTTTATGACGACACTGTTGTGCTCGAGGGTGGCTGTCTGCAGTGGGTCGGGGTCTAAGTTGCGTTGCATCGTTTGCCTGTGGGATGTGTTTCTGTGTCGGTTTCTGTCATTTTACGAACAGCACCGCTATGGTGCTGGCGAACGTGAGCATCGAGATCCAGAATGTAGGGGTCATGTACGAGCTGCCGTTGGCTGTCGACTGGTTCTGCTTGACCTGGTTCGGCTCGATGTATATCATGTCGTTCTGGCGCACATAGTAGGCGGGAGATGCATAGAGGTCGTCGGTCTTGGTGAGGTCTACCTGATAGACGGTCTGTGTGTCCCCCTCGGTGCGGATGACACGTATGTTGGTGCGCCGTCCGTGTATGTTGAGGTCGCCCGAGATTGACAGGGCCTCGAGCAGGTTGAGCCTGTCGTCGGGAAACTCGTGGCGTCCCACGCCCGACTCGCCGATGATGTAGTATGCCATGCGTGGAAACTCGACCGTCACGACCGGATCGCGCAGCAGACTACCCGAGAGGAGCTTGTATTTCACCATATCGGCTATCTCGAGTCTGGTGAGGCCGTCGACCTGTATCTTGCCGAGGATGGGCATGTCGATGTTGCCGGCGCGGTCTACCGTAAAGTATTGGCTCTCGCGCATGTTGCCGCTGCCCGAATAGTTGGACGAGTATGTCTGGTTGAGGTTGAACATGTTGGCCAGCTCCTGGTCGCGCGAGTGCACGATGACAGACACGCGGTCTCCGGGGGCGGCGCGCAGCTCTCCGTCAGACTGTAGGGTGATGGTGGTATTGGGGGGAAGGTCCTGGACATAGATTATGTCCTTGGCGGGACCGCACGAGGTCAGCACGGATATGGCAAGGGCCGTGATGGCCGGCAAAATGTGTTTCATGTGGGTGTGAACGGATGTGTTTTCTGTGGATTTGCTGTGGAAGCAGGGTGTCCCCGTCGCCGGAGACTCCCGTCAGCTTTCAATCTTGCAGAGGAAAGGGCGGGGGATGTATCCCGTGGCCACGGCGCAGAGCCCTTCGATTGTCACCACGAGGCGGCGGTTGTCGCGTATGCGGACGATATGTCCCTCCGAACCCTTGAAAGGGCCGTCTGTGACCTTCACACGGTCGCCGCAGTGATATTGGGGGGCGTCGTCACCGAGATACTCTATCTCCTCTGGGTGTCCCGAGGTGACAAGCATGAATATCTCCATCTCTTTGGGGGGGATAGGCACCGGGATGCGTCCTGTGTCTGTGCGGCGTGTGTAGACCATGGCACGTCCCTCGACGATGTTCTGCAGTTCGAGGGCTGCGTCGGGTATTGTGCGGACAAACATCAGTGACGACACCAGCGGGCGTGTGACCTTGCGTCTGACGCCTCCACGCTCGACTACTTTGGTCGACAGTGGAATGTAGCTCTCCATGCCATGACGTGCGGCAAGCTCGTCGCGTAGCGCGAACACTCTGTTATAGAACACCTTGAGCGCATACCATTGCGGATAGGCGCATCTGTCGCATATCTGTGGCGATGTGGCTGTAGTGTTCATGGCCCGTTGATTAAGGTGATGGCGGCTCGGGGCATATCTCCCATTCCCCGCTCCCGTGATGCCGCGGGTGCGGGCAGGCGAAGTCAGTCCGGCTATTTCAAAAATTTGATTTTGAAACCTCGGATCTCCCTCCTGTGGCCCGATATCCGGTGCCTGGATGGGTTGACCCCGAAATCTCAGAAGCTTTCCGTCGTGGTGTCAGCTACTTTTATTCTGCTCTGTTTCGTATTGCAAAGTTACAAAAAAAGGTCTATCGAACTGCTCCCCGACTTTTAATTTTTGTTAACGAATGGATTAAAATACCCTCCCCGGCCGTCTGCCGGAGAGGGTAGGAATGATGTATGGATTGATTTTCTGTAAGGGAGGTTTACTGTTCGTCGGTGGCCAGCATGTCTGCAGCCTGGTTGAGCAGGTCTATCTTGGCCCACTGGGTCTCGTAGTTGAGTCCCTGGCGCTCGCGGTCCCTGACCTTGAACCCGCAAGTGGGTGAAATTGAGATCCATTCGGGGCTCACGTATCTGCGGGCCACGCGCACGGCGTTGACCACATCACCGATATCCTCGAGTCCGGCCATGCTTCCGTCCACCAGCCCGAGTATGGCGCGGCGTCCGGCGGGGAAATTGGCAAGCTGCTCGAACTGTGCGGGCGAGTTGATGTCGAACGGCAGCAGGAATGCGTCGGCGCATATCTCGTCGAACATGCGGCGCAGGTGGGTCTGCTCCTCTTCGTTGTCCCAGCGGGGTATGCGGGTCTCGTCGGCTGCGATGGAGAGTGTTATCTCGAGGTCGTCGGGGCGTCCCTCTATCGACGAGTTGATGAGATGGACAAGCGTCGCGGTGATGGCGTCGGGGTCGAGGCCGCCAAGCAGCAGGGTGCGCTGGAAATCGGTGTCGCACAGACGCCCCCATACCGACGAGTCGAGCTGTATGTGGCGGCATCCCAGGCGATAGAGCTCGTTGATGGTGAGGCGGTATGCCTCGGTGATGTCATCGAGCAATGTGCCGGGGCTGCTGTATATCTTGCCGGGGTCGCCGTTGCTCAGCATCAGTATGCGCATGTAGAGTTCGCCGGGCGAGGGGATGGTCTGGCGTACCTCGGCACGCCCTGCGGCCAGCTCCTTGAGGTGTGTGAACTTGCCGAAGAAAGGATGTTCGGGATTGTAGGCTATGCGTCCGTTGAACTTGAGCAGGTCGCGCCTCACGGGCTCGTCCTGCCATACGCGGCCTGTGTCGATGCGCTCGCGGTCAACTCCGAGAAGCCCTTCCCAGAAATCGCGGTCCCACGATTTGCGGCGCATCTCGCCGTCGGTCACTATCTCGAGGCCGGATTCAATCTCGCGGTCTATGAGTCTGTCTATCACTGCATCCTCGACGGCGTGAAAATCTTCATCGCTTATCTGCCCCATTACCTTGCGCGAGATTGCCTGTTCAAGCTCCTCGGGGGGCAGGAAGCTCCCCACGATCTCTACGCGGGGACGTGCTGTCTTGTTTGTCATAATTAAGGAAAGTAATTTTGAAATCACTTTTTTCCGCGCTGCAAAGTTAATAATTTCCGCCGACATAGCCAATTTATCCTCTGACAAATGGTTGCATCGCACTCTGTGGCAGTGTCGCGACGGCCTCGCGGACAGCGCGCAACGCATCGCGCCCCTCGTCGGCAAATGACTTTGCAAGCCATCGCGCCACGGCGTAGTCGCCTCCGGCCACGGTGACGAGGCGCGACAGGGCGGTCATGGCCACGCTCTGCTCGAGGCCGCGCCTGATTGTCCAGAGCGAGCTGTCGGGGAGGCGGCAGGGCAGGTCTATCGCGATGCTCATGAGGTCGGGCGTGTCGGGCCCTTCGGGGGGTGTCGGGCCCGGGTCTGTGGTGGCATCCTCGGTGCCGAGGGTGCAGTCGCTTACGTATGGCATCAGGCCGAGGGCGGTGTCGGCGAATGCCTGGCGCACAAGATTGACCATGAGTGCGCGGCGCGAGGGGTCAAGGAGGGGCGAGAGTATGGCGTGCTCGCTGTCGGGCATCGTGAGGCTGCGCATGGCGGCGAGCGAGCGGGCGGTGTCGGCGATGACTGAGGTGGATAGTACGAAAAGCATTGCGATAAAGAGGAATTGTGGATGATGGATGGGGGTTAGCGGAGCCGTTCGGCCAGTGAGAGGGCGGTGGCATCCGAGATGAAGAATTGCGAGGCGGTGGCCGAGGCGAGGATATGGGCGACAGCCCTCGGGAGGTTGTATTCGGGACGCCTTTCCATGAGCGAGGTGACTTTGGCGTTGATTTCCTCCCACATGGCCAGGCGGCGGTCGCGTCTGAGGGTAAGGCACCCGTGCCTCACCACCCTGAGCATGCGCAGGGCGTATTCGTATGAGCAGTAATAGCATGGTGCGGGACTCATGGCTGCACGACGGGCTATGTCGGCGCGTGAGATGGGTTGGCCTTTGGGTGTCTCGGCTATGAGCTGACGGCAGCGGGCAATGAAATGGCGGTTGCGGGTATCGACAAGGTTGAGCATGGAAGGGGGATGGTTAAGGGTTAAAGGTTAAGGGTTAAAGGGTGGGGGAGTTTAGAGTTTAAAGATTAAAGAGGAAAGTTGAAAGTTTAAAGTTGAAAGTTGAAAGTTTAAAGAGGGGGTTGGATGGGGATGTTTCATGTGGTCTTATTGCCAATTATTATGTTGGCAAAATTACCATGGCAGGTGTGCCTCAATAGTGTATTGCGGTGTTAAAATCCTTTAATAATCGCCTTATATAACCTCATAACCTTTAACCCTTAACCTTTAACCCTTACCCTCTCCCACCGCTTTTGCCGTGCGGCGGGCGCGGAAGGTGTTGAAGGTCTCGAAGATGTCGAGGAGGGCCACCGCCGAGTTCTGCACCTGGCTCTCGTAGAGCGAGGCCGATGTCGTGCCCGAGGGTGCCTGTCCCTGCAGGGCGTTGGTGACGCCCGAAATCTGCTGGAACAGTTTCAGCTCAAGCTCGAGAAGCTGGGTCGCGCCGTCGCTGCGTCCCGGGGCCGTGAGTTCGGTGGGGAGACGTGAGGCATTGGGGTTGATGGGTATCACACCTCCCGGACGGCCCCATATCTCGGCAGCCTGGTTGATGTTGACTCCCGGAGGGAGCGCGTCGGTCGGAAAGAGGAGCACCCCCTTGGCACTGTGCGTCAGCACCTGGTCTATCCCCGCGATGAGCAGGTTGATGTGCCTCTGCTGGTCGATGACATCCTCGATGAACGGATGCACCTCGCCGTCGGTGAGAGGATAGAAGCTGACTGTGAACGGATGCGAGCGGTGGCCGAAAGGCGACAGCGTCTCGTCTATCAGTGTGCCGTCTGCGGTGTAGTAGCGGCATTTCCACACGGGACCCTTGCGCTTGTCGACCTCGAGGGTCCACACCTCGACAACACGGCACAGCGAGCGGTCGGAGGGGATGTGGAATGTCACGTCGCCCTCTGTGGCGGCGAGTTCACTGACGGGAACGGCGGGNNCCGCGCTGCGGGCAAATACCGACGCTATGTCGCGGTGGCGGCGCCGCGAGCCGTGTCCGAACCGCAGGCACATCTCGGGGAGCGACATGTCGTGGAGCATCCCGACGAGGCGTATGTCGTTGCCGCGTGGGTCGAGAAAACGGTTGCAGAAGAAGCGCGCCGGGTTAACATTGTCTACCCATACGCCCATACCGTCGAAACGGCGTTCGACGACGGTGCGCTGTATGGCGCAGCCCGAGATGAGGAATTCCTCGAGGGCGCGTGCGTCGAGCTCGTCGAGGCTGTTGGCCTCGCGCAGACGCTCCTCGGCCGAGCCCGGGATGCGTTTCTCGTCGGCAAGGTTGAGGCGGAATCTTCCCACGACGCTCTTGATGAGCGAGCGTATGAGGTTGTTGGTGAGGGGTCGGCGCCCGCTGCGGGTGCAGAATTCCTCGTAGTGCGACAGTGAGGATGCCTCGCCTGCCGAACTGAGCAGTGCATCCCACTGGCGTCCGTAGGTGAATTGTTTGAGCATGCGGCGTGTTGCGCGCATGGACGAGGCACGGTTCCACGCCTCGCGGGCTTGGGTGAAGGGCATAGGGGTTAAAGGTTAAGGGGAGTTTTTCTAGTTGGTCTAGTTCAACTAGAAAAACTAGACCAACTATCCAAACTATTTCAGCTAATCCAACTACCCGCCCCCTGCAGGGCGGCTTGGTCAAAGTGATACATGCCGTCCCTGCGGGCTGTGCAGCGGAGGGTGTCGGGGATATTGTCGCCGGTCGATGGCCAGAGGGTCACGAAGCCGCCGGGATGCACCACGGCGACCGGGGCTGAGAGGGTGGCGCGGGTGTAGGGGTCGAGCTGCCGCAATGCCTCGGGGCTGCGCGGGTCGGTGATGATGCGGGCGTCGCAGTGCCATCCCGTCAGCCTGACGGCGAGGAGGCGCACGGCATTCTCCGGGAGCTCGAAGGTGACCCCCTCGCCCGCGAGGGTGGAGGGCAGATGTATGTTGGCCGAATACTCCACGGGGTCGTTCCACTCTTCGGGACCATCGGTGAGGAGGCGCTGATACCACGCCTCGATTTCGGACATCATGAGGGTGTCGAGCGGGGTGTCGGAGGTTGCGGTCACAGATAGTCCGTTGGCGAGGGGGTGCAGTCCGTGGTGCAGGCGCCATCGCTCAAGCATTTGTGTTGGGGTGAGATGCAGAATCATGTCTTGGTCTTTTTTCTGCAAAATTATCCCTGCCCCGGGGCCAAAAAGAGGCGGTAATGCCGACTCTTAGCGAAAAAATGAGTAATTTTGCACCTTTGATATGGAAGAAATCCTGAAAGTCCTTAAAGAGAAGATTCTCGGTGGAGGCGAGCTCACCGCCGCCGAGGCCATGAGCCTTGCGGATGCCGCGGGGAGCGAGGCCCTGTATGCCGCCGCTGCCGAGGTCACGCGCCGCTTCCACCCGATGCGGTTTGACTCATGCTCTATCATCAATGCCCGCTCGGGACGCTGCGGCGAAGACTGCAAGTGGTGTGCCCAGGCTGCCCGATACCATACCGGCGCGCTCGAATATCCGCTTGTCGACCGTGACACGTGTCTTGCGCTGGGCTCATACAACGATTCGCGCGGAATAGGGCGTTTCTCGCTCGTGACCAGCGGACGCAAGGTGGGCGGTGCTGCCCTCGACACCCTCTGCTCGTACTACCGCGACATGTCGGCCTCCTGTCCCGGCATGGGGCTGTGCGCCTCGATGGGCCTGATGGACGCCGGGGGGCTCAGGCGTCTGCGCGAGGCCGGGGTGGAGCGCTATCACTGCAATATGGAGTCTGCTCCCTCGCATTTCGGCACGCTCTGCTCCACACATACCCAGGCCGACAAGCTCGCCACAATCCGCGCCGCGCGCGAGGCGGGGCTGGAGATATGCTCGGGGGGCATCATAGGGATGGGCGAGACGCTGGCGCAGCGCATCGAGTTCGCGCTGTTCCTGCGCGACGAGGTGCAGCCCGTGAGCATCCCCATCAATGTGCTTCATCCCATCCCCGGTACCCCTCTGGCCGACATGGCTCCGCTGACCGACGACGAGATACTGACCACCGTGGCGGTGTTCCGCCTGGTGCATCCGCGCGCCGTGCTGCGTTTTGCCGGAGGGCGAGACCGCATATCCCCCTCGACCCAGCGCCGCGCCCTGGCCATAGGCATCAACGGTGCCATCATGGGCGACCTGCTCACGACCATAGGCGCGCAGATTGACGATGACATCCGCATGGTCGAGGAGTGCGGATACAGTTTCGGAGGAGGCCGCGATGAGTGACGTATATTCAGGCATAGACCGTACCCGCTATCGCGGCCATCTGTCGCTGTGCGAGATAGACCTTGCCGGGCAGAAGCGCATAGCCGGGAGCCGCGTGCTTGTGGTCGGCGCCGGAGGCCTCGGGTCGCCCGTCGCGCTCTATCTTGCCGCCGCCGGGATAGGCACCATCGGCATCGTCGACCCCGACACCGTGAGCCTGAGCAACCTGCAGCGTCAGGTGATGCACGGCACCCCCGACATCGGCACCCCGAAGGCCGACTCGGCCCGGCGTGCCATGCAGAGGATAAATCCCGAGGTGAGGGTCGAGACACACCCCGTGTTCCTCGACCCGGACAATGCCCCGGACATCATCGGCGAATACGGCATGGTAGTCGACTGCACCGACAATATGGCCGCGCGCCTCGTCATAGACGACACCTGCCGCGCGCTCGGTAAGCCGTATGTCTACGGGGCTGTCAGGAGGTTCGGAGGGCAGATATTCACCCATCTGCCGGGTACGATGGGATACAGGGATATTTTCAGCCCCGACCCCTCGGTGCCTGTCGACGAGCTCCCATGCGCCGTCGACGGCGTGCTCAATACCGTGGTCGGTGTCATCGGCACCCTCCAGGCCACTGAGGTGGTCAAATGGGCCGCAGGCACCGGCGACCTCCTCACCGACCGTCTGCTGACATTCGATGCCATCACGATGAGGTTTGAGGAATTCAAGTTCAAGTAAATTATACCAACTATCCCACCGATAAAAAACTATTCATGCCAACCAACAATCCCCGCGGGGTAGCCGTATATTGTGCTTCGTCAAGCCTGGTCCCCGCCATATATCTCGATACCGCCCGCCAGATGGGCGAGCTGCTTGCGCGCGAGGGGCTGACCCTCGTCTGCGGCGGCGGATACCGCGGCCTGATGGGCGCGGCCATCGACGGCGCACTCGCTGCCGGAGGTGTCGCCACAGGGGTGTTGCCGCAGTTCATGATCGAGCGTGGCTGGGCGCACCCGGGGCTCACCGAGGTCATCTCAACCCCGACAATGCATGTGCGCAAGGAGACCATGGCCTCGATGAGCCGTGCCGCCGTGGCGCTGGCCGGAGGCATCGGCACCCTCGACGAGCTGTGCGAGATAATGACATGGCATCAGCTCGGACTCTTTGCCGGGCCTGTCATCATAGTGAATACCGACGGGTTCTATGACCCCCTGATAGGGATGTTCGAGCGTATGAGAGAACAGAATTTCATGCGCGGCGGTGTCATCCCCGCCGTGGTCGTCGGGACACCCGAGGAAGCCCTGGAGGTGATAATGCGATGAAAGCGACATCAGACTCCATACAGACCCTCAAGCCGCTCCCCTGGCAGCCCAAGGTATGCCGCGAGACCGACGGCCCCGCCTCGGCTGCCGAGCACCGCATATTCGCCGTGGGGCAGATACCCTATCTGCGCGGACTGCAGCCTCAGCCGCGCACCACGCTCCCCGGCTATGATTCGGGGGTGCTGTGCCTGCTCATAGGGCTCTTCCTGCTGTTGAGCTATAATTTCCGCCACTACTCTACTTTCCTCAAGAACTTCCTCACCGATCTGGTGAGCGTGCGGCGCCGCGAGGGGACATTCGAGGTCAGGACATTCTCCGAGACCGGGGTGCTGATGTCGATAGTGCTTGTGGCGTGTCTCAGCGAGGGCATCATCATCAACGCCCAGCTGACCCGGCTCGGCATGGTGGGCACATGGCCGGGAGTGTTCTTTGTGGTGGGGGGTGTGACGCTTGTGGCGGTGCTCTACTACCTGTGGCAGCTCGCCGCCTATGCGACGGTTGGATATGTGTTTGCCGACAAGGTGTCGGCCCGTCTGTGGATGAAGGGATTCAATGCCTCGCAGGCGCTGCTGGCATTCATGCTCTTCATCCCCGCGCTCGTCGTGCTTTTCAATCCCGGGGCGGCCGCGGTGGTGGTTCCTGTCGCCATCTTTTCGTATTTATTGGCCCGTCTTTTGTTCATCTGCAAAGGTTTTAGACTTTTTTACGACAATTTTAGCTCGTTGATTTATTTTATTTTGTACCTTTGCACCCTTGAAATCGTACCCCTTGTCGTATTGTATCGCGCAGCCGGGTTCTTAAGCTCTCTGCTGCAACATACAATCGGCATCTAACACTCTATATATAGACATTTAGCGACGTGAAAGTGAAGAAAATTCTGGTGTCCCAGCCCAAGCCCGAATCAGGAAAATCTCCTTACTATGACATAGCCGAGAAACATGGTGTTGAAGTCGTACTCCGGCCTTTCATCAAGGTCGAGGGCCTTTCGGCCAAAGAGTTCCGCCAGTCCAAAATCAATATCTCGGATTTCACGGCCATCATCTTCACCGCCCGCACCGCGATAGACCATTTCTTCCGCCTCTGCGAGGAGATGCGCATCACCATCCCCGACACGATGAAATATTTCTGCACCTCCGAGGCCATCGCGCTCTACCTGCAGAAATATATAGTCTACCGCAAGCGCAAGATATTCCATGGCGCCACAGGCAAGCTTGACGCCCTGCTCCCCGCACTCATCAAGCATAAGAAAGAGAAATTCCTATGGGTTGTCTCTGACGTGCACAAGGAGGACTCGGGTGTGCTCGACAAGAACGGCATATCATATACCAAGGCCGTGATGTACCGTACGGTCAGCAATGATTTCGGCCCCGACGAGCCCTTCGACTACGACATGCTTGTCTTCTTCAGCCCCTCGGGCATCGACTCGCTGCTCAAGAATTTCCCCGATTTCCAGCAGGGCGACATCAAGATAGCCTGCTTCGGTCCCGCCACCTGTCAGGCTGCCGTAAAGGCCGGGCTGCGTCTCGACATCGAGGCACCCACACCCCAGAACCCCTCGATGACCGGCGCTCTCGACGCCTACCTCCCCCCGAAGGAGGAGGCAGCCGAATAATCTCCGGGATATAGAATCTGATAGGGCTGATAAGGCTTATTTGCCCTATCGGCCCTATTTGCAATATGATATTCACCACACGATGAAAGGTCTCAGGCTATATAAAGTTGAGAAGCTCTGCAGCGAGGTCGCTATAGGGCAGCTCTTCGACCGCTCGGCCGCCGGGACACACTCGTCGCTCGCCTATCCGCTGCGTGTGGCCTGGAAGGAGAATCCGGGACGTCGCGGGCCTGACTGCGCGCAGTTCCTCATCTCGGTGCCCAAGAAACGCATACGCCACGCCGTAGACCGCGTGACGGTGCGCCGCCGCGTGCGCGAGGCATACCGCCTCAACCGCGACCTGCTCCCCGCTGGAGTCAAGGTTGACATCGCTTTCATCTACGTGGCCTCTGAGGTGCTTCCGTCATCGCGGATTGTCCCCGCAATGCGCAAGCTGCTCGCCCGCATCCGCCCGGATGGCGAGGGGGAGGAGGCCGCATGCTGAGACGCCTCTTCATACTGCCCATACGTTTCTATCAGGGAGCCATCTCGCCCCTGTTCCCCCCGGTGTGCCGTTTCACCCCCACCTGCAGCCAGTATGCCGTCGAGGCCATCATGCGTCACGGCGTCCTCAAGGGCTCGTGGCTGGCCATCAGGCGCATCGCGCGGTGTCATCCGTGGGGCGGCTCGGGCTATGACCCCGTACCCTGACAGGATGGAAATCATCGACACGCATACCCATACGCTGCGCCCCGGAGCCGTGGTCAACATTGACCCCTCGGCCATGCCGCTGTCCGTGCTGCGCATCGAGGCGCCATATTTCTACTCTGTGGGGATACATCCGTGGAATGCCGGGGTGGTCAGGCCGTCTGACATCCGCACGTTGAGGCGGCTGGCCCGCGACAGGCGCGTGCTGGCCATAGGCGAGACTGGGCTCGATTCGGTGCATGTGGGCTATGAGTGGGTCGAGGTGCCTGGACGCAAGGAGCCCGAGATACGTGAGGCCGTGCCGTCGATAGATAGGCAGACAGAACTCCTCAGGCTGCATATCGGGCTGAGCGAGGAGCTCTGCAAGCCCCTGATACTGCATGTGGTGAAGCGTTTTCCCGAAATCATGAACATGCGGCGCACAATGCGTCCGTCGCAGCCGTGGATTATCCACGGATACCGCGGCAAGCCCGGCCTGGCCCGCGACCTGCTCAGACTCGGCTTCTATCTCAGCTATGGCGAGCGGTTCAATCCGGCCTCCGTGGCCGTCACCCCTCCCGACAGGCTGCTGCTCGAGACCGACGAGTCAGCCCTGACCGTCGCCGAGATTGCCTCGCTCGCCGGGGTCACGGCCTGTTCGCAGTGCATTGCGGACAAGGCCCGCGAGCTTGGCGCGCTTGATGGGGGAGCCCTTGAAAATCCTTGAGAAATCCTCTTGTCTCATCGACAGTATATCCTCGCGGCCGAGAGTGACAATCTCGGGCCTCGGGGCAAATCCCTCTATCCTTGTCTGTGCGGCCCCGCGGTTGTGCGGGCAGACCTCCTGGCAGATGTCGCATCCGTAGACCCTCTCGCCAAGCCCCGGGATGTCGTCGCCGCGATACTCGATGGTGAGGTACGAGCGGCAGCGGCGCGCGTCCATTCCTCCGCAGCCGTCGAGGGCGTGTCCCGGACAGGCCGTGACGCACCGGCGGCACTCGCCGCACCCTTGCATGCAGGGGGAATCAGGCGCGAGCGTGAGGGTGGTGAGTATGAATCCCAGCACACACCACGACCCGGCGCCGGGCACTATGAGCAGGTTGTTGAGTCCGATGAATCCTATTCCGGCCCGCGAGGCCCAGTACCTTTCGCGCAGTGGGGCAGTGTCTACACACACCCGGCACTGGGCCCCGGTCTGTGCGGTTATCTCTGCGGCCACCTCCGTGAGGCGTCGGCGCACCTCGTCGTGATAGTCCGTTCCCACGGCATATCGGGCCCAGCGCAGCGGCCCCTCAGGCATGACGGTGTTATAACTGAACGCCGCCGCCACGATGCTCACGGCCCCGTCGAGCAGCAGACGCGGGTCATTGCGCACCTCGTGATAGCGGTCGAGGTATCCCATCTCCCCGTGGCATCCCCTCGCTATCCACCGCGCATAGGTCTCTGCGGCCATGTCGTCGACAGGCCCCGCCTCAGCCACCCCCGCAGCCACAGCCCCGGCAGCAAGCACAAGCGATTTCACATCGGCAGACAGCATAGTTGGTATAGTTTTTCTAGTTGGTATGGTTTTTCTAGTTGGTCTAGTTCAACTAGTTCAACTAGAAAAACTACCCCCTTTAACCTTTAACCCTTAACCTTTAACCTTCCCCCTACATCGGCAGTGTCTCAAACTCATATCCCTGCTCCTTGAGCCATCTTATGGCCCTGGGGAGCGCATAGCGCATATTGCGGTGGGCCTTTATGGAGTCGTGGAACACGATGATGCTGCCGTTGCGGGCATAGCGGCGCACGTTGCTGAACACCCTTTCCCCGTCCACACGGCGCGAATAGTCGCGCGTCACCAGATCGTACATCACTATGTTATAGCGTTTCTTGATGACATGTGCCTGGCCGGGCCATATTATGCCGTGCGGTGGACGGAATAGTGACGAGTCTATCAGCTCGGCAGCCTCGGTGATGTCGCGCAGGTATCGCGCGTTGCTCTCCTTGAGCCCCTGCAGGTGGTGCATGGTGTGGTTGCCGTATGCGTGTCCGCGCCGTTTCACCTCCTCGAGCAGGTGGGGATGGCGGCGCACATTGTCGCCCACCATGAAGAAGGTGGCCTTGACCCCCTCGCTGTCGAGAAGATCGAGCACCCACGGGGTTTCCTCGGGTACGGGGCCGTCGTCAAACGTCAGGTAGACCACCTTGCGGCCTCTGCGCTTGTATCGCCACATCCCCTCGGTGAACAGCAGCCTGTACAGCACCGGGGGGCGTTCTATGAGCCTGTCGGGGCGCAGGCGGTCCAGCGTCCGGCGCCACCACGAGGGCTTCTCAGATGGTGTCGTCTCCGGCGACCTCGTCATATTTCTGGAACAGGAAATCGTTATAGGGGAAACGTGTCAGATGTATCTCTTTGGCGCGCTCGTAGAGCAGCTCCTTCAGTGCGTCGACATTCTTGCCTGTCTTGGCCGAGATGAATACGCAGTCGTGGGGCAGACGCGCCATCCACATGCGTTTCAGCTCGTCGAGGGGGATATTCTCGCGCGTGCGCTCTGTCAGGTCGTTCTCGTCCTTCTCCACATGCCTGAATGCGTCAATCTTGTTGAACACCATTATCACCGGCTTCTCGGCACCACCGCACACATCGCGCAGCGTCTTGTCGACCACCGCAATCTGCTCCTCGAAATTCGGGTGTGAGATGTCGACGACATGCACCAGCAGGTCAGCCTCGCGCACCTCGTCGAGGGTCGACTTGAACGAGTCGACAAGATGGGTGGGCAGCTTGCGTATGAATCCCACCGTGTCTGACAGCAGGAAGGGGAGGTTGTCTATTATCACCTTGCGCACCGTGGTGTCGAGGGTGGCAAACAGCTTGTTCTCGGCAAAGACGTCGCTCTTGCTCAGTACGTTCATCAGGGTCGACTTGCCCGCGTTGGTATATCCCACCAGCGCCACGCGTGTCAGCTTGCCTCGGTTCTTGCGCTGCACGGTCTTCTGCTTGTCTATCGAGCGCAGCTCCTCCTTGAGGCGGCTTATCTTGTCGAGGATTATCCGTCGGTCGGTCTCGATCTGTGTCTCGCCCGGGCCGCGCATGCCTATACCGCCGCGCTGGCGCTCGAGGTGCGTCCACATTCGGGTCAGTCGCGGCAGCAGATACTGATACTGTGCCAGCTCGACCTGCGTCTTGGCGTTGGCCGTGCGCGCGCGTTTGGCGAAAATATCCAGGATGAGGCTTGTGCGGTCGAGTATCTTCACCTTGAGCTCGCGCTCTATGTTCACCACCTGCTTTGACGTCAGGTCGTCGTCGAAGATGGCCATTCCTATGTCGTTGTCCTCGATATATGCGCGTATCTCCTCGAGCTTCCCCTTGCCCACGTATGTGCGCGGGTTGGGATAGTCGAGACGCTGCAGGAATGTCTTCACCGTGACAGCGCCCGCGGTGTCGGCCAGGAAGGCCAGCTCGTCGAGATACTCGTTGGCCTTCGCCTCGTTCTGCTGTTCGCTGATGAGCCCCACGAGCACCGCACGCTCGGTCAGCTCCTCGTTGAGTATTTGGTCAATCATATTGTTCGGTAGGTGGAGATGGTTGGATATGTCGGCCTGTCGCGCCTCGCGGACGCCCGTGCCTGTTGTTGATAGAACGTGATGCGGCCGATTTTCGTTTGCCGCGGATATGAAAAAAAGAATGGATAATGAAACCCGAAGATTTGCATTACCCATTCTCCTCTCTCCTCAGCGGTATGGACGGGACTCGAACCCGCGACCCCCTGCGTGACAGGCAGGTATTCTAACCAGCTGAACTACCACACCAAGGTTTTTAGAGGTGCATCGGTTAGTTCCGTTTTGCGAGTGCAAAGTTATAACCGTTTTTGGTTCTGTGCAAGTATTTCGACAAGAAATTTCAATTTTTACGTTAATTTCCGTAAAACAGAATAATAATTGGTCAATAACACACCATGTTTTGCCCCCTATCCTCATCCAACTCTTCACCATGCGGTGGGAAGAATATTTTCGAGGTACATAGGTTTTGCATAGGAAAATTCTTAGCCGAAGAGGAAAAAGTCTGGGATTTCCTGTCGAATCAATATGGCTATTCTAAAATTATGCCGTGAGTCTTGAATTAGTTCTTGGCGTTTTCAACTCATATCAAATACCTGTATTCAGATGATTGATTTGATTGCAAACTCTGTCGATATGATCTAACCCATAGAGCAGGGAATTGCTGTCAATGCCCATCCATGAGAACAGCGTCTTTATTTTGGTGTATATATTTATTACATAAGACATGTCGATTACGGATGTATTTGTGGCGAAACAGACGGTCTCATGATGGGCTATTCGATTACGCAATGAATTCACCTTGTCAAGCTCATTGAAAATATAAGTCTGGTTATATTGCATCTCTCTTGATGAACGTGGCTTCTCGGGGAATATAGACAACAGATTCTGTCCTGTCACACGATATTGTATGGGCGAAAACATGTATTTCCAGATGCCGAACTCCATCTCAGCTAAAAGTTTTGAATGAGAATACGACTGCCTCTGTTGCAGTTTACGATATGCAAAGGCTATTATGTCACGTGTTTTTTTCAATATCGGTTGTGTGAAGATACCGTTGTCGTTTATGGATTTTTTTAACCATTCTTCACCGAGATTCTCTGTAAGCTTACGGTCGATTGCGTTACGGAGAGCAACCTCAAAACAACTGACCACAGTAAACATTTCCTGAGAGATTTCCAAATTGTAACGGTATAAGGTCATCGCCTTGCGGGTATCGCCTCCACAAGCTGTCAGATATCTCTCCATGCGTTGGGAGGACATAATTTTCTCGAAATCCACATATTTCATCTGCAATCAGAATCTTTTTTGTCTAAAGTTTTGTTTTTAATATAAAAAGCACTACCTTTGCAGTGTTGAATCCCGGTAGCCCCTGTATATCAAGCTATCGGGTTTTGTTTTATCCATGCAAAGATAATGATTTGCGTCGGATTGGGCAACAGTGGGCAGAGACTATTCCTCTCCTTCAATCTCTCTACCATGCGGCGGACAAAAAATTTTTTTCGGGTCGCATAGTTTTTTGCAGACAAGATGGAGATGTTAAAAATTTTGCAGTGACAAACTAAAACACTATATTTGCGGTGCTGAAACCCTCGCCGAAGTGACCTCCGTATCGGCTTTAAGTAGGCTGCCGGAGGCCGGTTGGGGCGTGGGGAGTAGCACATATATTTGGAAGGCGTTTATCAGCGCTAAGCTCCTGCGGTTATGAATCTCGCAAATTCAGTACAAAGACAGGGACTCGGCAACGATAGATGTCCATGGATATGTCTATATCGACATGTCTGCATCGGCCATGTCCCCGCTTGCGGGGCATGCGTCGGTGCACAGACTGGTATATCCATATCGGCGTGGGCTCTGCGTTGCTTATCCTTCTTTGTCAGGCATGCGAGAGCCTATAACCGGGGATAAGCGACGATAACAGACTCCCACGTCTTTCATTTTTTATAGACCCATTACCATCACAACACAGTGCGTTCGGCGGGGAGTGTGGGCGCATGAAAAAACCACACATTTTCACACATGAAAAGAATCTGTCAGTTTCTGATGTGTGCTGTCGCCGCCTGTATCCCGTTGGGCGCGGCCGCCGACACATCGCCAAACGGCGTGTACTATACGGTCGCGCAGGATGGCCTCTATTTTGAACAGCGTAACGAATATAGAGGCGGAGCGCCCTATCTTGTGCTGGTCGATGCCGATTATGTCGAGCAACTTGTCATCCCCGACGAGGTTGACGGCATCCCTGTCAAGGAGACGGCACGTTTTGAAAACCGTGTCGACATCGAGGCCGTGACCCTCGGTGTCAATATGCGCCAGATTGATTTCCGCAACTGCAAGTATATCGAGTCATTCGATTTCAACGGAGTCAAAAATGTCGGAGGATACCTTCGGGATCTCCCGGCCCTCGGTGAGCTCACGGTGCCCGAGGGGACGAGTGTGGATATGTCCAATCTCGGCGTGACAAAGGTCGTGGTCGAGGGTCAGTGCGGACTCTATTTCGCAATCCGGGATTGCGAGTCGCTTGTCGATCTTACCCTCCCTCAGGGGATAAACTATATCCCGAAATTTTCACGGTGTACCGCCCTGCAGAAAGTCGAGATACCCGAGAGTGTCACGGTGATACCTGATGATGCTTTCAATGGTTGTACATCGCTCGAGAATATCACCGTCCCCCCGATGCTGAAGATTATAGGCAACAATGCTTTTTCAGGTACGCGAATCAGTACCTTCGACTGCCCCGAGAGCGTACAGTTGATATGTGACGGTGCCTTCAGCGGCACACGCCTCACCGAATTCAAATTCCCTGCGTCGCTCTTGACAAGTTTTTCAGCCTATGGTTCGGCCTATCCGGTTGAGGAACAGCTATTCAATAATAAGGCCACAGCCAATGCCAATTCCATATTTGCCGATTGCTATAATCTTGCCAGACTCAGCTATCCGACAGAGGAGATACTTCTCTCCATCCCTCCGGCTTTCTATCAGTATAGCGGGCTCGGCCGATATCTGTGTAATTATGACAAGCGCGTGGAGCTGTACATCGGCGACTCTCCTCTGACCGAACTGACAATACCTCCGAGCTTTAAAGGAGCGAATAATGCTCTCCAACGTACCACTAACTTGCAAAGATTGAAAATAGCAGACAGCACAGGTGCAATAGAATTCGCAGGGGATTTCGCGTATATTCCTACATTGGAGAGTGTGGAGATTGGAGCGGGCGCTCCGACATTCTGGGGCACTTTCGAGGGGTGTGAGAATTTGAAAGAGGTGACCGTCTCGCCAAAAAACAGGACATCTGAGCTTAGTTATGTATTCAAGGGCTGTAAGTCTCTTGAGTATGTAGAATTTCCTGTGGTTGTGACTTTGAGAGGGGAATTGTTTGAGGGATGTAGCTCATTAAAGTCAGTATATTTCAAGAAACTTACGAGAATTGATGGTACCGCGACATTCAAGGACTGTACCTCTCTCGAGGAGATTGATTTTCCGCGTGCGAATGTGACAAACGGATATGAACTATTCCGTGGATGCAGCTCGCTGAGGCGTGTCAATATGCCGCAGTTGTCATCGGTAGGAAGCAAGATGTTTCTTGACTGCATCTCTCTTGAGGAACTTAATATTCCGGCTGCAACCACGATTGGCAGCGAGGCCTTCAAAGGTTGTCTGTCACTGCGTGAGTTTGACCTCACAAACGTCGCTGAGGTTGAACAGAATGCATTCTCATATTCAGGTCTCTACTCTCTTGATGTCCCCGAAGGATGTCATTTTGCCGCTACTCTGATAGATTGCCCTGATTTGAAATATCTGACCGTAAGGAACCTGAGCAAGGGCGACGCTACTTTCCAGAATCTTCCCAATCTCGAAAGGCTTGAGATATTATCGGTTGCTGAGGACCGTCGTGACTATGACTACTGTACCATATCCAGGGTTATGGTCGGGTTTGGCGAAAGGAAGGGCGTGATAAAGATTGATTGCGATCTGCCTCAGCTTAGGATTACCAATGCCCCTTGGCTGAAACGATTGGAAATTAATAATGTAATTAAAAAAATACTTATACATAGTGATGCCGTTCCCGCCGAGGTTGCTGTCTCCAATGTGGAGGATTATCTGCAATGCTCCTTCCACGAAAACTCCACTCCCGGTGGTTACTCCAAGAGTGCAGAGATAGATTTCTATGTCGGCGACGAGCTTGTACGCAATCTCGAGATTCCGGCAGGGAGTGACATCAAGCCGCTTGTGTTTGCCGGGATGACCTTCGATAAGGTCACATTCCTCGATGGAGAGGGGAAGACCTCGGTAGGGGAGTATGCATTTGCCTACGACACGAGATTGCGCGAGCTTGAATTTGCCGGAGGCATCAGCTCGTTGGGCGAGATGGCATTTACGGGCACGGGTGTGGAGAGCGTCACATTGCCCGAAGACCTCAGCTCGATAGGCCCGAGGCTTTTCAGGGGATGCTCCCGACTGCGCAAGGTCGTCTTCCCTCACAACCTCGAATACCTCCCATATCAGACCGTGGACTACTGTCCCAAGCTCGAGCAGTTGATAATTCCCGAGGGTGTAACCGGCGCGGGCTATTATGTGTACTCCGACTCGGAGGGGGCGCCGTTGAGCCTCATCAGCCTCCCCTCGACCTTCAAGTCGTTCTATTCGGGGGCCTATCCCACATTCCTCAACCTGCCTAACGATGTCGAGATACTCTGCTGGGCTTCGACCCCTCCGGGCGGCAATCTTGACAATTTCACCGGCAACACCGTGCATGTGCCAGTGGGATGCAAGGATGCCTATCTCAACTCAAAGATATGGGCAGGTGCCACCATCATCGACGACCTTGTCATCGACAGGGATGTCAAGACCGGTGACAGCAGCATTGAGATTGAGGTCCCGGTCAATCCCGGCATCAGTGCCGACGCACAGGTGACGAGCTATGAGGTCGAGTGCTCGATTGTCCGCGAGGGCGCCGAGGACGAGCCTGTGGGCACATATATCTTCGATGGCGACGGCAATCCCGTGCAGCAGAGGGTAGAGGGAGATGCGTCCGGGGTGCTGACACTGCGTATAGAAGGGTTAAGCCCCGACACCCGCTACCGTTATGCCGTCAAGGGATTCACTGCCGACAGGGATCTTGTGTATGCCGACGGCAGCGTAGTCACGACCTCGGGCACCTCTACGGCAATCGGTGAGGTTGAGGCTGACACCATCGACCCCGACGACTGCTATGACCTGATGGGCCGCAAGGTCGACATCCGCCACGCACACGGCATCATCGTCGTGAGCAAAGGCCGGAAATTCTACCTGAGATAATCCCTTCGCCCTGATTCCCGGCTCTCCGGGTCGGAAGGCCCGGAGAGCCGGGGATTATTGGAAGCCACGCACAGGCATCGGACGCATGTCATTGACAGAGCGCCGGAGGCGCGGGGATTATCAGAAACCCCATGCGCAGCGTGGGGAGAGCGACACACGAGGCTCCGTGTGTATTGTGTCTGCAGAGGTGCCCGGACCCCCGTGCGGGGGCCCGACGGGGGTCTGTGTCATGAGACCTCGGGGCAAGCCCCGAGGCTATTAGGGCGGTGCCCCGCATCCGCGGGGCGCTTGCTATGTCGTTGGCTATGTCGCGGCGGGAATCCGGCTTACATAGGCGTGGCAGATTGTCCCAAGATGTGGTTAGGGGGTTATTTTTTTGCCTATGAGGGAGATTTTGCGTAATTTCGCGTTATAATTAAGTAGACATAAAAAAATCCTGAAAAAATATATGAGCGAGATACTGCTTGACGTGCGCGACCTCCATGCCACCGTCGAAGGAAAAGAGATACTCAAGGGAATCAACCTCACCGTGCGCGAGGGGGAGGTCCATGCCATCATGGGCCCCAACGGCTCGGGTAAATCTACCCTGTCGGGGGTGCTGGCGGGCAATCCGGCCTATGAGGTCACCGCGGGTTCGGCCATGCTGCACGGTGTCGAGCTGTTGGGGCTTCCCCCCGAGACACGCAGCCACGAGGGCCTCTTCCTGTCGTTCCAGTATCCCGTCGAGATCCCGGGCGTGTCGATGGTCAACTTCATGCGTGCCGCGCTCAACGCCAAGCGCAAGTTCTATAACGAGCCCCCGCTGTCGGCAAGCGAGTTTCTGAAACTGATGCGCCAGAAGCGCGAGATTGTCGAGCTTGACAACAAGCTGGCCTCGCGCTCGGTCAACGAGGGTTTCTCGGGAGGCGAGAAGAAGCGCAACGAGATTTTCCAGATGGCTGTGCTCGAGCCCCGTCTGGCCATCCTCGACGAGACCGACTCGGGCCTCGACATCGATGCCCTGCGCGTCGTGGCCGGGGGTGTCAACAAGCTCAAGACGTCAAAGAACGCCACCATCGTCATCACCCACTACCAGCGTCTGCTCGACTACATACGGCCCGATTTCGTCCATATCCTCTACAAGGGGCGCATCGTCAAGACGGGTGGCCCGGAGCTGGCCCTCGAGCTCGAGGAGAAGGGATATGACTGGATAAAGGAGGAAAACAAGTAACGCCATGCAGGATAACGCTCTGACCCAATACATCAAGCTCTACGAGCACAACTCGGCCACGGTGGACGCCAACTCGGCCCCCGCGCTCAACCGTCTGCGCTCCAAGGCGCTCTCGGCCCTGCAGGGCGCCAAGCTCCCCACGCGCAAGACCGAGGGATACGAGAAGACCTCGGTCGAGGAGATGTTTGCTCCCGACTACGGGGTCAACATCACGCGCGTCAATATCCCTGTCGACGTTGCGGCCTCGTTCCGTTGCGACGTGCCCAACCTGTCGACCCTCACCGCCGTCCTGGCCAACGATGCCTTCATCCCCTCGGCGGGGCTTGAGGCGCGTCTGCCCGAGGGTGTGACATTCATGTCGCTGGCCCGCGCGGCCCGCGAGATGCCCGGGCTTGTCGAGAAATATTATGGCTCGCTGGCTCCCCTCACCGACCCGTCGGTGGCCCTCAACACGCTCCTTGCCCAGGATGGTGTCTTCATCCACATCGCCAAGGGGTGCCGTCCAGAGAAGGCCCTGCAGCTTGTCGAGATATTCTCGGCTCCGGTCGAGATGGCCGCTTTCCGCCGTCTGCTCATCGTGGTCGACGATGACGCCGAGCTGCGCCTGCTGCTGTGCGACCATACTCAGGAGCGCACCCGCCGCTATCTGGCGTCGCGTGTCATCGAGGTAGTCACCGGGCATAACGCCCGCCTGGAGATGTGTGCCGTCGAGGAGTCGTCGCCCCTCACCTCGGTCCACTCGCGCATGTTCATGGCGCTCGACGAAGGTGCCGAGGCCACGGTAAACTCCACGACCCTCGTCTGCGGCAACACGCGCAATGAGTTTGACATCGACCTGCGCGGCCCGCATGCCTCAGTCAGCCTCACCGGCATGGCCATAGGTGACGGCCGGATGCACATAGACAACAATTCGGCAATAACCCATACGGCACCCTACTGCCATTCGGACCAGCTCTTCAAGTACGTGCTCGACGGCGAGTCGACCGGCGCGTTCGAGGGGAGCATCCTCGTGCAGCCCTCGGCTCCCTACACCGAGGCATACCAGAGCAACCGCAACATCCTCGCCTCAGACGACGCCAGGATGCACTGCAAGCCTCAGCTCATCATCTATAACGACGAGGTGAAGTGCAGCCACGGAGCCACGACGGGACAGCTCGACAACGACGCGCTGTTCTACATGCGCCAGCGCGGCATCCCCGAGCCCGAGGCACGCACGATGCTGATGCAGGCGTTCATGGTCGACGTGATAGACACCGTGCATATCCCGGGCCTCAACGAGCGTCTGCGCCACCTCGTAGACCGCCGCTTCTCGGGCACCCTCGGCGACTGCCAGGGATGCGGGAAGGGTTAAGGGTTAAGGGTTAAAGGTTAAGGGTTAAGGGTTAAAGGTTAAGGGTTATGGGGTTATGTTTTTTGTTTTTTGATTTAGATTTATAAAAATGGACGTTGAATATATCCGCTCGCTGTTCCCGATTCTTGACAGGCAGCTTTATGGACGGCCTATGGTCTACCTCGACAATACGGCTACGTCGCAGACTCCTCGCGAGGTGGTGGATGCCATCGTGAGGGACTATACGACGACCAAGGCCAATGTACACAGGGGCGTGCATACACTCTCGCAGGAGGCCACCGAGCTTCAGGAGGCTGCACGCGAGCGTGTGAGGGGGTATCTCAATGCCGCCTCGACCGAGGAGATAATCTTCACACGCGGCACCACCGAGGCGCTGAACCTTGTGGCGTCGTCGTTTGGCGGCACGGTGCTTCATCGCGACGACGAGCTCATACTCACCGTCATGGAGCATCATGCCAATATCGTGCCCTGGCAGCTGGTGCAGAATCTGATAGGGTTCAGGATACGTGTGGTGCCCATCGACGCCGAGGGGCGCCTCGACCTCGATGTCTACCGCTCGCTGTTCAACGACCGCACGCGTCTCGTGTCAGTGTGCCACGCCTCTAATGTGCTCGGCACGGTCAATCCTGTCAAGGAGATGATTGCCGAGGCGCACTCGCACGGGGTTCCCGTGGTGATAGACGGCGCACAGGCGTCACCTCATCAGCATATTGATGTGCGTGACCTCGACGCCGATTTCTATGCCTTCTCGGCCCACAAGATGTATGGCCCCACGGGCGTGGGCGTGCTGTATGGCAAGAAGGAGCATCTCGAGAAGATGCCTCCATATCAGGGTGGAGGCGAGATGATAGAGAATGTATCGTTCGAGGGGACGACATTCGCGGCGCTGCCGTACAAGTTCGAGGCCGGGACACCCGATTTCATCGGCATCGCGGCCATGAACAAGGCGATTGACTTTATGGAGAGGATAGGGATTGACAACATCGCCGCGCATGAGCACGAACTGCTCGAATATACCACGCGGCGTATGCTTGCCGAGGTGCCGGGCATACGCATCTTCGGCACCGCGCCCGGCAAGTGTGCCATAATATCGTTCCTGATAGGGTCGGCCCACCACTATGACACCGGTATGCTACTCGACAAGCTGGGCATAGAGGTGCGCACAGGCCACCATTGCGCCCAGCCGCTGATGCGCGCCCTCGGTGTGGAGGGTGTGGTGCGGGCCTCGTTTGCGGTCTATAACACCCGTGAGGAAGCCGACAGGTTTATAGAAGCCCTGAAGAAAGTAGCGGCTATTCTGGGGTAAATTAACTATAAATCACATCCTCCCCGGGAAGAATGCGTCGGGGATATGCTCTATGGTATAGTCGCCGGGGATGCCGGTGACAATGATTATGTCAAACTGCGGTTGCAGGGGGATGGCATAGTCGCGCATATATGCGTCGGCTGCCCTGACCATGCGGGCGCGTTTGCGGCGGTCTACGGCCTCTGTCGGGTCGATGAATGCCGTGCGCCGTGTCTTGACCTCGACAAAGCAGATGATGTCGTCGCGCGTGGCGATGAAATCTATCTCCACGCCTCCATAGCGTGTGTTCTCGCCCGCGATGGCATAGCCCCGGGCCAGCAGATGCTCGCGGGCCATCTGCTCGCCCCAGGCGCCAAGCTCGTTATGGTCGGCCATCGGGATCGGTGTCCTCGTCGTCGCCGTTCACGCCGTATTCCCAGTCGAGGTCGCCGGACTCGCCGTCGGCATCGTCCCAGTCCTCCTCGTCATAGTATTCGTCGTCATCCTCGGGTGCGGGGACGTTCTCGAATATGAACTCGTCCTCCTCGCGCACGCGATGGTGGCCGTCGAGCGGGCGGTGTGTGATTGGGCTGACCTCAATGCGGTTGCGCTCGTCGGTAATCTCGGCCCACAGCATATCCTTGAGCTCGGAGATGCCCTGGCCTGTCACAGCCGAGATGAACACATGGGGTATCCCCTCGGGGAGGGTGGGGGTTATCTCCTCCTTGAGCTCGTCGTCGAGCATATCGCTCTTCGATATGGCCAGCACGCGGGGCTTGTCGGCAAGCTGGGGGTTGAATTTCTCAAGCTCGGCCGCAAGTATCTCATATTGCTCCTTGATGTCGTCGGCGTCTGCCGGAACCATGAACAGCAGCACGGCGTTGCGCTCGATATGGCGCAGGAAACGGAGTCCGAGTCCCTTGCCCTCGCTGGCGCCCTCGATGATGCCGGGGATGTCGGCCATGACGAACGAGCGTCCCGAGCGGTACTCGACGATGCCGAGCTGCGGCTCCATGGTCGTGAAGGGGTAGTCGGCAATCTTGGGGCGTGCCGCCGAGATGGCCGAGAGCAGTGTCGACTTGCCCGCGTTGGGGAATCCGACCAGACCCACGTCGGCAAGCAGCTTCAGCTCCATGATGATGCTCTTCTCGATGGCGGGCTCGCCCGGCTGGGCATAGCGCGGGGTGCGGTTGGTGGCGCTCTTGAAATGCCAGTTGCCCAGGCCGCCGCGTCCTCCGCGCAGCAGCTTCACCTCCTCGCCGTCTTCGGTCACCTCGCAGAGGAACTCGCCGGTGTCGGCGTCAAAGACCACGGTGCCGCAGGGCACGTCGACGATGACATCCTCGCCGTCCTTGCCGAACGAGCGTCCGCCGGAGCCGCTCTGGCCGTTTCCGGCAAAGATGTGGCGCCTGTAGCGCAGCGGGAGCAGTGTCCACATGTGCTGGTTGCCACGGAGTATTATGTGGCCTCCGCGCCCTCCGTCGCCCCCGTCGGGGCCACCCTTGGGCACATATTTGGCGCGGTGGAAATGACGCGAGCCCGCGCCACCCTTGCCCGAGCGGCAAAGCACTTTAACGTAGTCTATGAAATTGGAGTCTGCCATGATGGTAGCGTATTTTTTATATAAGTCCTATATGTTATAAGCCTTGTCGGACTTATAAAGTTTATTCTTTCGAGAAATTCATCAGCTCGCAGGCGTGTGCGTAGTCGGCGGGCGAGCCTATGTCTATCCACAGCCCCGAGATGAGGTAGTAGCTCACCCTCCGGCCTTCGGCGATGGCCTGTTCGATGAAATCGGTGGCGTCCGTGCGTCCCGTGGGTGGAAGGGCGCGCAGCAGCCTGTTTGATATGATGTATATGCCCGCGTTGGCATAGTAGGAGTATGATGGTTTCTCCTCGAGTCCCTTGACCACGGTGCCATCGGTAGTGAGGATGGCAAACGGCACGGAGACGTTATAGGGTATTGCCGCGATGGTGATGTCGGCATCCTCGCGGATATGGTGCAGATATAGCTCCTCGAACGACACGGTCGTGAGCAGGTCGGCGTTCATCACCAGTGTATCACCCTCGGCGGGTATGTCGCAGAGGGCCGCAGAGCCTATGGTGCCCATCGGCTCGGTCTCGCGCACGGTGCGCACACGCGGCTCCGACCCGGCGAAATGCGCCTCAAGCTTCTCAGCCATGTAGTTTACCGTCACGCTCACGTCGCGCACGCCCATGCGGTGCAGCGCGTGTATGTTGTGGTCGATGATGGCCCTGTCACCTACGGGGAGCAGCGGCTTTGGGGTGGTGAGGGTGAGAGGACGCAGGCGCTCACCTTTGCCTCCGGCCATGAGGATGGCCCCGAGGGGGAGGCGGTTGGGTGTCTCGGCGGTGTCGATGATGTCCGTGAGGCGTCCGTCGGGGTCGGTGACCGGGATGAGGCGGATGCCGTGCAGGCGCATCGAGCGGATGGCGGCCACATTGTCCTCGCCGCGCCCGACATGGCCGAACGAGGTGTGCATGGCCTCGCTGACGGGTGCCGTCAGGGGCACTCCGCGCAGCATGGCGCGGCGCAGGTCGCCGTCGGTGACGGTGCCCCGCACCACCATATTGTCGTCTACGGCCACAAGGGTCATCGAGGTCCCCGAGGGGAGCGAGTTGAGCTTGCCGAGTGCGCCGAGCAGCGACATGCCGCAGGGCACGGCGTGGAGTTCGAGACGTTTCTTGCTATCCATTGCGCATGAGTGTTTCGGCTATGGTCCAGTCGAGGGGTGTGTCGAGGTCGACACTCCTTGAGGCCTCCATCTCGACGGGAATCCTGTGTGCGAAGGCCCCGAGGGGCATGGCGCGCAGCGAGGCCGGGTTGATGACATAGACGGCTCCGTTCATCTGCCACGCCGGAGGTGCGTCCTGACGCCGCGTGATGAGGCCGTCACCCTTCGAGACGTGCAGATACCCCTCGGGGGTTGTCTCGAAGCAGTCGTAATAGGGGTTGCACGATGCCGGGCGCACTGTCACGGCCATGTCGCATCCGGGGGTGTAGGCCGCCAGCGTGCGCTCGACATCCTCGCGTGTGCGCAGGGGTGACGTGGGCTGCAACAGCACCACGCAGTCATATCCTATCCCCTCGCGGTCGGCCCAGTCCATGACGTCGAGCATCACCTCGCGCGAGCCCACATTATCGGCTCCGAGCGACGCGGGGCGCATGTACGGAACCTCGAGGCCCGAATGTGTGCGGGCCACCCCGGCAATCTCCGGGTCGTCGGTCGACAGGATAATCCGGCTGTCGGGGGCTATGGCGCGCGCAGCCTCGATGGAGTAGTGTATCAGCGGATGGCCGCACATCTCACGGATATTCTTGCGGGGAATCCCCTTGCTGCCTCCGCGGGCCGGTATGATGACGAGAGGGGTCATATATCGTGGAATTTCTTGGTTCTGAGCTTGTCGAGTGGCGTACAGGCTATCGCCTCGGCCATGATGGCGAGGGTGTCTGCCTTGGCGTAGGGGTTGGGCGATGTGCGCGCGGTCTCCTGACCCTCGGGAGAGAGGGCTGCGGATATGGCGGCGGCAATCTCGTCGGCCGAGTCGCCGCAGTGGTTAACCGAGGCTCCAGCCAGACGTCCGCGCTGACGTATGCCCACATCGACTGTGGGGATGCCCATCGAGGGGACCTCGACTATGCCGCTCGACGAGTTGCCGACGACAGCCGACACGCAGGTCAGCGCCGAGATGTATCGTGTGCGCCCGAGAGAGGGTATCACCCTCACCCTCGACGGATTCAGACGCGCGTACTCCTCGATCATATCTATGATGATGCGGCCCCGGGCATCGTTGTTGGGATAGGTGATGAGGACATGGCTGTCCGGGAATCTGTCGAGCGCGTCGAGCAGGGCCCGGCACCGTACGGCGGGGTTCTCGGGGTCGAGTGTCGCGGGGTGGTATGTCACCAGCAGCGAGCCCTCGGGGAGCGTGAAGCTTATGGATTCCTCGAGCTCGCGGCGCGACATGCGCGGGGCGTGGAGCATGTTCCATACGCCTATCGCGCCTGTGTTGATGACACGCCCTGGCTCCTCGCCCATGGCGATGACACGGCGGCGGTATGGCTCCGTGGCCGTGAGGTGCAGCGAGGCCATCTTTGTGATGGCGTGGCGGATGGAGTCGTCGACGGCACCCTCCGAAATCTCTCCTCCGGCTATATGGACTATGGGGACACCCGTCATGAGCGCGGCTGTGGCTGTGGCCAGCATCTCGAAGCGGTCGCCAAGTATGACGATGAGGTCGGGATGCAGCCGTGTGAGCTCGCGGGCCATCCCCTGCATGCACCCGGCCATGGCCGATACGGTGTCGAGCGAGGTGTCGGTGTCGACCGGCATCGCTACCCTCACCACGTCGGCAAAACCGTCGGCGCGTATCTCGGATATGGTGTCGCCATACTCGGGTATGAGGTGCATGTTTGTGGCGAGTATCACGACCTCGCAGTCGGTACGCGCGGCCAGGGCACGGCCCACGGGACTGAGCAGTCCCCAGTCGGCGCGTGTGCCTGTGGCAATGGCTATCTTGCGTGTCGTCTGCATCAGTATTCCCTCTCGCCGAAGATTGTTGTCCCTATCCTGACCATGTTGGCACCCTCTGCGACGGCTATGGGCCAGTCGTGGCTCATGCCCATGCTGATGATGCTGAATTCCGGCTTCCCGGCAAATACTCCCGCCTTGAGGGTGTCGAATGTGGCGCGGATGTCACGGAAATCGCGGCGTATGCGCTCCTCGTCGTCGACATTCGATGCCATCCCCATCACTCCCACTATATCGGTGGCGCGCAGGGCCTCAACCCGCCCGGGGGTAAGGTATTCGGTGAGCTCGTCGGGGGTGAAGCCGAATTTGGTTTCTTCTTTGGCCACATGGAGCTGCATCAGCACCTTGATGCGCCGGCCCTCCCTAACGGCCTCGGCGTCTACCGCATCGAGCAGGCGGGGCGAGTCGATGCTGTGTATCAGCGAGGCGTGGGGCACCACGGTGCGTACCTTGTTGGTCTGCAGATGGCCGATGAAATGCCACTCGATGTCATCGGGAAGCGCCGCGGCCTTGGATGCCATCTCATTGGCACGGCTCTCGCCGAATATCCTCTGCCCCGCGTCATACGCCTCGCGCAGAGCCTCGACCGGGTGGAATTTTGACACGGCGACAAGCACAACCCCTTCGGGAAGCGCTGAACCCAATGCCCTGATGTTAGCAGCTATCATCAAATAATTAGGAATTAGGAATTAGGAATGGGGAATGGAAAATTGGAGAATGAAGAATTAGGAGATAAATTAGGAATTAGAGACGTTTTTCTAATTTCTAATTTCTAATTCCTCATTATTATTCGTTGTTTTTTTTCCCGGAAAGGTCGGCTTCGTAGACATCCATGATGGCGGTTTCCTGGATGGTGTTTATCTCGAAGTCGGCGAGTGTGCCCTTCATTCCCTCCATGAAATGGTCGTAGGCCTCCTTGAACGAGTCGGCCGAGACGAGATACTGCGAGATGGATTTCTTCTCGACGGCGGTCTTCTCGTCGAGGGTGATGAATGCGGCCTTGACAAGATACCACTTGTCGCCGGTATATTGCTGGAAGATTTCTGCGATTTTTGTTATCTTCACTGCCGAGATGGTGAACTCGGAGGTGAAGTGTGCCACCTCTTCAGAGATGCGGGCCTCTGCCTCGGTGAATGAGAGTGCGTCTACCATGAATGCCTCGGTCACTTTCTTGATCGAGCCGTTATCCATGGTCTTGTCATAGCGTACTTTGGTTTCAAACCACATTGATGCCATATTCTTTTTCCTTTTTTGCTTGTTTACCTATTTGAAATGATATGTTATAGTGCCTTTCTGTGCGGCGGGAGCGTTGAGGTCGACAGAGAACTTCGACCCTCTGGCCGCGCTGACACAGGCCGTGCGGGCGCGTGTGCTGGCGGCTGCCGCTCCCGTGCCCGAGGCATAGACGGCGTTGGTCACCCGTCCCTGACGGTCGACGGTCACCGATACCGTTATGGTGCCGAGCGGGGCGCCCGGAGGTGTCTGCCACGACTCGATGGTACGTCCGTTGAGGTTGAATCCGGGCTTGCCCGAGGCAGCCCCGGTGTCCGAGTTGCCGTCGGGCTGTCCCGATTTGCCCCGGCCACTCCCCTGTGTGCCTGTCTTGCCGAAATTGACACGCGATGCTATGTTCTCCCTGGCCTCCTGCTCGCGCTTGGCCCGCTCGGCTGCCTCGCGTTCGGCCTTGGTGGGGCCTGTGGGTTGCTCGGGCTTGGTCTTGGGAGCCTTGGCGGGCGAGGGGCGCTCGCTCGTCACGACAGGTGCGGGTGTCGGTGCGGGTGTGCCCGTGTTCTCTGTCGACTCGACAGGGGGTGTGGGTGCCGGGGCCTGTTCGGGGCTCTCGGCAGCGGGGGTGTCAGAATTGTCGGCAAGCTCGGGGGTATCGCCGGTCATGACGAACTCGCCTCCGAACAGCACTTCTGACGAGTCTACCGGGGGCCATGTGCGGTCGGCCTGCTCGGCGGGACTGTAGCGCAGGTAGAGCGCCATCAGCACGGCAAGCACGGCGCCGTGAAACAGCACCGTCACCGCAAAGGCTATGATATGTTGGCGTCGGGGTGTTGACACGGCGTTATTCGTTGATTCTGGCCGACGCGGGGGCCGGCTTGGTGGCGAGCACCATCTTGAGATTGTTCTGCGCGCCCAGGTCAAGCACCTTGACCAGCGCGCCGTATGTCACCTCCTCGTCGGCA
This sequence comes from Bacteroidales bacterium H5, assembly GCA_001701225.1. Classification (GTDB taxonomy): domain Bacteria; phylum Bacteroidota; class Bacteroidia; order Bacteroidales; family Muribaculaceae; genus Duncaniella. Next base: position 68,118 of record DAAQ01000007.1, read on the forward strand.
TAGACGGCTATGAAGTCGTCGGTGTCGGGTGCGGCCTTGGCTCGGGCCTCGGCGAGTGCCCCGGCCAGCGAGTCGAGTGTCACCTCGGCAGGTTCCTCGCCGGACACCGAGACATACATGCGCCCCTCGCTGTCTATGAAGACGCGTGTCGAGGGCTTGAGGGCCGTCTGGTGCGAGCTCTCGGGCAGGTTCACCTCGAGTGCCGTCGGGAAGACCACTGTCGATGTGACCATGAAGAAGATGAGCAGCAGGAAGATGACGTCGGTCATCGACGCCATCGAGAAGGCCGCCATCATGTTGTTGGTGCGTTTGAGTGACATGGCCGTGGGGTTATGCGGGCTCGTTGAGCAGGTCCATGAACTCCATGGTCTTGGCCTCGAGCATGTTCATCACCTTGTTGATGCGTGCCACAAGATAGTTGTAGGCAAAGAGGGCGATGATGCCCACGATGAGGCCGGCCACGGTGGTGACCAGCGCGGCATATATGCCGTCGGCCAGCACGGCGATGTTGGCGCCGGTCCCGGCTGCGGCAAGGTTGTAGAATGCCTGCACCATGCCGACCACGGTGCCGAGGAATCCGAGCATTGGGCCTCCGGCGGCGGTGGTGGCAAGCCAGGGGAGCCCTTTCTCGAGCTTGGCAATCTCGATGTTGCCGGTGTTCTCGATGGTCACGAGCACATCCTGCATGGGACGCCCGATGCGCGAGATACCTTTCGAGATGAGGCGTGCGTAAGGGGTGTCGGTGGTAGCGCACAGGTGACGCGCGCTCTCTATCTCGCCGTCGTGGATATAGTCCTTGATGCGTTTCATGAATGTGTCGTCATCGCGGCGTGCACGCCCTATGACGATGCACCGCTCGACAAAGATGTAGATGCTGATTATCGAGAGTATCGCCAGCGGAATCATGATCCAGCCCCCCTGCAGGGCGAGGTCCCATACCGACAGCTCCTGTACGGGAGCCGGGGCGGCGATGTCGGTGACGGTGGTTACGAATGTGTCTGTCTCTTGTAGCATGATGGATGGGAATGTCGGGAGTTATTCTGTAGGTGGGAACTTTTTCGGGATTAAGGACGGCTTATTTCAGGCACTCCCTGTATCTCCTGATTGTCTCCTCGAGGCCGAGGTAGAGGGCGTCGCAGATGAGGGCATGGCCTATCGAGACCTCGCTGAGACGGGGTATGTTGCGGTGGAAGAACTCGAGGTTCTCCAGGCTCAGGTCATGTCCGGCGTTGACTCCGAGTCCGCAGCGCAGGGCGGCGTCGGCAGCCTCGACAAACGGGGCGACTGCCTTCTCGGGGTCGGTGGCATAGAGGTCGACGTAGGGCTTTGTATATAGCTCGACGCGGTCGGCGCCGGTCTTGGCGGCAAGACGGATGTTGTCGGTGTCGGTGCCGACAAATATCGACGAGCGTATCCCGGCCTCGCGCAGACGCTCGACCACCGAGGTCAGGAACTCCATGTTGGGGCCGACATCCCATCCGGCGCACGATGTGAGTTGGTCGGGGGAGTCGGGCACCAGGGTCACCTGTTCGGGACGTACCTGGAGCACCAGATTGAGGAAGTCGTCAGAGGGGTATCCCTCGATGTTGAACTCAGTCCTCACCAGCGGACGCAGGCGGTACACGTCGTCGCGCTTTATATGCCGTTCGTCGGGACGCGGATGCACGGTGATGCCCTGCGCGCCAAAGCGCTCACAGTCTGCGGCCACCTTGAGGAGGTCGGGTGTATTCTCGCCGCGCGCGTTGCGGAGCGTGGCTACTTTGTTGATGTTTACGCTGAGATTTGTCATGTGTCGGATCGTTTTTATCTGTATCCCGGCTGAAATGTGAGAGAATTTTTGTAACTTTGTATCTGCTTGCACACTCTTCCGGGATAACAGAGTGCAAATTTACTCAGAAATTACGAAAAAAACGAATAAAATTGCCGTTAAAAGACAACATATCGCCCAATGAACGCCCCCAGACGCTTTCCGCCGAGCCAAGCGTGGAGCGTCTCTATCCTCCGCGCGAGGAGTCGTCGCGTCTGCTGGCGGCTTGCATCCCGGCCGACTACAGCGCCTCGCGCATAGCCCGCGCGGTCGAGGACTGCGATGCCCAGCTGGTCAACCTCAACGTGACCTCCGACGGCTCGGCCCTCGACAACCGTGTGGTGTTCGAGCTTAGGGTGACGCACCGCTCGCCCATGGCAGTGGCCCGCTCGCTCGAGCGGTATGGATATGAGGTCGTCGATGTCGAGAAGGGTGCCCTGGCCGACGATGCCGTCATGGCCTCGCGCCTGGCCGAGCTGATGAGGTATCTCGAGGTGTGACGGCAGGCAATCATACAAACAACCGATACAGATGAAGGTAGCGATATTCGGCAAGCGGCGCCAGAGTCCGCAAGATATTCCGGGCATCGAGGCCCTGTTCACCCACCTGTCCGACAAGGGTGTGTTCGTGGCCGTGCAGCGTCATTTCTTCGAGGCCATGACGCGCGAGCTTGGCTCGCCGCTCGAGGCCGACGATGTGTTTGACGCCGACGCGTTCGACGCCGACGTGGCCATCAGCATCGGTGGTGACGGCACCTTCCTGCGCACCGCCCGCTGGGTCGGCCCCAAGGAGGTACCCATCATAGGGTTCAACACGGGGCATCTCGGATTCCTTGCCGAGGAGTCGCTGGCCGATGCCCCCGCCATTGTCGAAGACCTGATACACGGCAGCTATTTCATCGAGCCACGCTCGCTGCTCGAGGTGCGCGCCAAGGGTGACAACCTGCGCCCCTCAATCTCGGGGCGCGCATACGCCCTGAACGAGGTGGCCATCCTGCGCCACGACTCGGCCTCGATGATAACGGTCCACACCCTGCTCGACGACATCGAGATTGCATCCTATCAGGGTGACGGCCTCATCATCTCGACCCCCACAGGCTCCACGGCATACAACCTGTCGGTCGGGGGGCCCATCGTTCAGCCCACCGCCCCCTGCTGGGTGCTGTCGCCGGTGGCGCCCCACGCCCTGACCATGCGTCCGCTGGTGGTGAGCGACAACCATGTCATAGAGACAAGCGTCGACAGCCGTGCCGACACATACCGCGTCAATCTCGACGGACGTCTTCTGGTGCTCCCCATCGACGCCAAGCTCACCATACGCCGCGCCCCCTTTGTGGTCAAGGTGCTTCACCGCCAGGGCCATACCTTTGTCGACACCCTCAGCAACAAGCTGCTCTGGGGCATATCCCGCCGCTGACAGCCATGGCATACGCCACCGTCATAGACTCCCGGCTGGGCGAGGTGCGCATCTCGTTCCGCCGCGGCACGTCGCGTGTCAGCGCCCGGTGGGACAAGGGCAGGGCACACCTCATAGTCCCTGCCGGACTCGACATGAAGGAGGCGATGGAATATCTCGAGCGGGCACGCCCCTATTTCGAGCAGTCGCGCAATCCCCCGATGTTCGCCATCGGGCGCGACATCCCCATAGACCGCGGCCCGGTGATACGTATCGTGGCCGATGCCGGGGCGCGCGCCACCGTCAATGCCCGTATGGCACGCGACGGAGGTGCCGTCATCGGGATAGGGCCTGATTTCGACATGGCCGATCCGCAGGCCGACGGTATAATCTCGCGTATGCTCATCCGTGTGGCCGTGCGCCTCGCCCCCGGCATAATCCTCCCGGAACTTGAGGCCGAGGTCTCGCGCCTCGGCCTCATGCCCCGTTCGACGGGTATCTCGCGCGGACACAAGGTGCTGGGCCACTGCAATGCCCGCGGCGAGATAGCCATATCGGCCATCTGTCTCTTCCTCCCGTACGAGCTGCGCCGCTACATCTACTGCCACGAGCTCGCACACCTCACCGAGATGAACCACTCGCCCCGCTTCCACGCCCTCTGCGACCGTTATCTCTCGGGGCGCGAGGCCGAGCTGTCGCGCAAGGTCGACAGGTATGCGTGGCCGCTTTTGAGGTAGGGAATAGTGGTGATAATACAAATGGGGCGGATAGGCCAAAACCTATCCGCCCCATTTGTATTATCAGTCCTATCGGTCTTATTCACCCAACAGCACCTCGACTGCTTTCTCGAGCTGCTGGTCACGGCCTGTGACGATGATGGCCGGGTCGTTGGCTATCTTGACGTCGGGCTCGAGCTGCTGGTTCTCGAGGAATCGGCCCTGTGCGTCGCGGAATCCCACGACAGGGACTCCGAACAGCATGGAGTCGTCCTGGAGGTCAATCCAGTTGACCGAGCTCATGGTGCCGGGCACGGGCATGCCCACAATCTTGCCCAGTCCGCGGTTGCGGTACATCCAGGGCGTGCCGTGGGCGTTAGAGTAGTTTGCCTCGCAGGTTATCATGACCGACGGACGCAGCCAGCGCTTTGACGGCATCTCGCCGCTCTTGACGCCGCGTATCTCCTGGTCGAGATATTTCTTGCCGCTGAAGAGCACCTCGATATCCTCGTGCAGACGTCCGCCACCGTTCCAGCGGGTGTCGATGATGATGCCCTCGCGGTCGGCATAGCGTCCGAGCACGTCGGCGTAGATGGCACGATATGAGGCATCGGTCATCGAGCGCAAATGCACATAGCCCAGCTTACCCCCCGAGAGCGAGTCGACGGTGGCGCGGTTGCGCTCGACCCAGCGGCGGTAGAGCAGCTCGTTCTGATAGGATGAAGATACGGGTATGACCACCTCTTCGACCGTCTCGCCCGAGGGGAGCGTGAAGCTGACGAGGGTCTTGCGGCGCGCGGGGGTGTTGAGCGCATCCATGGGCGAGGGTAGGGTGGAGAGGCTGATGCCGTTTATGGCGGTGATTGTGGCTCCGGGACACATGCGCGATGTGGCGCGGTCGAATGGCCCCTTCTCTATCACCTCGGCCACGCGCAGCCCCCCGGCGGTGTCGGTGAGGTCGTATATCAGGCCGAGGGTTGCCGTGGGTTCCTTGGCTCCGGCGGGGTAGTAGCGTGCCCCGGTGTGGCTGACGTTGAGCTCGCCAAGCAGCTCTGAGGCCATCTCGGCGAAATCATAGTTGTTGGAGATGTGGGGCAGGTAGCGGCGGTATGCCTCGCCCAGTCCCTTCCAGTCCACGCCAAACATATCCTCGACAAGGAAGCGGCGCGCCTCCTCGGTGAGTATGTAGCCGAACATGTAGTCGCGCTCGGCGCGGGTGTCGATCTTCTGCACGCCCGAATATGAGATGTTCTCCGTCTTGCCTCCGGCGAGGGTCATCTTCTTCATCGACCTCGGGCCGAGGAGGAAGAGGGTCTTGCCCGACCCGTCGGGGAGCAGCGACAGGTCTGCGGCGCCGAGTTTCTTGTAAAGCTCAACGTCATCCTTGCGCAGGTCCATCTTCCAGAGGTCATATCCGTCGTCGACGCGCGAGAGGAAATAGAGGTTCTCGCCGTCGTTGTCGACCCATGCGTCGGCCACGTCAGACGAGAAGGGGGTCACCCTTATGACGCGCTCGTCGATTCCGTCGGCCTCGACGTTGACATAGTCGTCGGGTTTCTCATCCTTGGCTTCCGTATCCTCTTTCTTGGATTTCTTCTTGCCTTTCTTCGAGTCCTTCTCCGGGGTCTCCTTGTTCTTTTTCTGAGCCTTCTCCACCTCTTTGAGCAGGGCGAAATCCTCGGGCGAGAGCATTGCGCGGTCGTATGCCTCGCGGTTGGTGAAGGCTATGAGCACATCGTCCTGCGAGCCCCACGATGCGAGGTTCTTCATTCCGTAGCGGTCTGACAGGAACACCACGGCGTTGCCACCCATGACCCAGCGGGGGGAGTGGTTGGTGTATGCGTCGTTGGTTACTCGCACCATCTGGCCGGTCTTGGCGTTGAAGAGCGCGATGTCATAATAGGGGTCGCGCTTGTGGGTGTCTATGGTGGCGGCTATCCACTCGCCGTCTGGGCTCCAGTCCATCTCGATTCCGGCATCGTTGGCGGTGTATGTGCTGCCGTCGGTGAGCAGGCGCACCTCGCGGGTGTCGAGGTCCATCACTGCAATCTTGCGGCGGTCCTGGATGAAGGCCATCCTCTGTCCGTCGGGCGAGATGAGCGGATTGGAGCGTTCCACGCCGTCGGCCGAGGGGAGCACGGCGGTCTCCTCGATGATGGTGGCGTTGGCAAAGTTGGGGTCATCCTTGCGCGAGATGCGCGCACGGTAGATATTGTCGTGTCCGTCGCGGTCTGAGGTATAATATAATGTGCGGTTGTCGGCGCCCCACGATGGCTCACGCTCACCTTGAGGTGTCGTTGTGACCTGCTTGGTGGTGGCATAGTCGGCCGAGGTGACGAAGATGTCGCCCCTGCGGGCAAAGGCCACCTGCTTGCCGTCGGGCGAGGGCACGGCCCCCTGAGCGCCCGAGGTGAAACGGTCTATCGTGACAGGCTCGTCAAAGTCGGCCACGATGTCGACGGCCACCCTGGCGGGTTTGCCTCCGGGTGTCATGGTATATATCTCGCCGTCATATCCGAAGGCCAGCGTGCCGTTATCGGCCCTCGACAGGAACCTGACGGGATGTGTGGTGAAGTCCGTGAGGCGTGTCACGGCCTTGGGGTTGTCGAGGGGGAATGACCAGACGTTGAACGACCCGCCGTCCCTCTCGCTGAGGAAATAGACTGTCGCCGTGGCGTTGTCGATGACCGGGTCGCGGTCCTCGCCCTCGCGCAGTGTCAGGTTGGTGTGCTTGCCTGTGGCGGCGTCATAGCGCCATATGTCGCGGGTCACAGACGATGTGTGGTGCTTGCGCCACTCGTCCTCCATCCCCTTGACATCCATGTAGAGGAACGACCTGCCGTCGGCCATATAGCTGAGGTGCTTGGCGGGTGTGCCCAGAATCTGCACGGGCGCCCCCTTGCCGTCGGCCGGGACGCTGTATAGCTGTGTCAGCCTCGCCGCCGGGAAGACGCGGCTTGCTGCCGGAGCCTGGATGGGAGCCGAGTAGACTACCGAGAGGCCGTCGGGGGTGAAGGCCTCGGGTGTCTCGGCCGCCGAATTGGTGGTGAGCCGCCTGGGTGTGCCACCCTCGGCGCCGATGATGTATATGTCCATCGAGCCCTCGCGGTCGGCGGCGTATGCTATACGCTTGCTGTCGGGGCTCCATACGGGCGAAGCCTCGTAGGTCGGGGTCGATGTGAGGCGTGTGGCGCGTCCGCCTGTCACGGGAACTGTGAAGATGTCGCCCCTGTATGTGAAGGCGAGCTGTGTGCCGTCGGGCGAAATGCTCACGTCGCGCATCCAGAGGGGTGTCTCTGCCGACACCGCCGATGCCGACAGCAGCATCAGTGAAAGGAGATGGTATTTCATTTCTGTAGTCAGTTATTTTGCACGTTATAGTCCTATGGGTGAGCCGGTCAGCTCAGTTTCTTTATATCCCTGCGTTGCAGCACGTCGGCCAGCCATACGCCCGCCAGGATGAGGGCGCATCCGGCATATCCCACGGGCGTGATTTTCTCGCCCAGGGCGAGCATGGCGAATATCATGGTGATGACGGGCTGGAAATACATGTAGTTCGAGGCCGTGACGGGGCCTATCTTGACGATGGCGAGAGCCCACATGAGGTATCCGGCCATCGAGCATACAAGCGAGAGGAACAGAAGGTTCCACAGGCATGCGGGCTCGAGCAGTATCGAGGGATTGCTGATTTCGGGCTCGACGGCCAGGAAGGGGATGGCCGTCAGCACGCCGTAGAAGAAAATCTTCCTTGTGATGAACATCTCGGTATAGTTTGCGCTCAGGGGCTTGATCATCAGTCCGTAGACGGCCCAGCAGAACGCCGCGAGCAGCGAGAGCAGGTCGCCGATGGGGTTCAGCGCCATGTTGAACGAGCTGTTGAATATCACCAGACCCACGCCGAGGAATGCCACGACGCTGCCTATGTATGCGCCCCGTCCCGGGCGGTTGGTCTTGTAGACTAGTCCCACGAGAAGCACCGTGAGCAGCGGCGGCATAGAGGTGATGAGCGACACATTGGTCACCAGGGTGTATTCGAGCGCGACATTCTCGGCGATGAAATAGACCGACCCCGCCACGAGTCCGCACGCCACAAACAGCAGCTCGTCCTTGAGCGAGTTGGATAGGATCTTCTTGTGGCAGAAACAGAGCATCGCCACATAGGCCAGGGTGAAACGGTAGATATAGATCTCGATCGGGTGCAGCCCATGGTCAAGAAGGATACGTGTCGACACTAACGACAGTCCCCATGCCACGACTGTGAGGAGCGCGAACATGTGATAGAGCCATAAATTCCGTTTGCCCGCAGGGCGCTGTGATTCCATATATGCCGGATTATGTTGTATATTGTCAGGTGAGGCCGGACCCCGTGACGGGTCGGCAGAGCAAAATTACACAATTTTTCTTAACCCCGCAAAAAATCGTCATGCCCCGATTAGGTTGAAAAACTGACGTTTGCTTAAACTTTATACCTCAATTATGCGTAATAAAGTAAGATTTTTCACTCATATATTGTGCAAAGTCGTGATATTTCGCTACTTTTGTAGCCATGAATTTACAAATTTAACTTAAACAATAGAATTATCGGTATGAAACTCATCAAAACATTGGGTCTTCCCGCGCTGGCACTCTGCGTGCTCGGGATGGGCATGACAGGCTGTTCGTCAATGACCAATACAGGTAAGGGCGCTCTCATCGGTGGCGGTGGCGGCGCAGGTCTCGGCGCAGGTCTCGGCGCCATCATCGGCGGCGGCAAGGGTGCCGCTATCGGCAGCGCCATCGGTGCCGCAGTCGGCGCAGGTGCCGGCGTGCTCATCGGCCAGAAGATGGACAAGCAGCAGAAGGAGCTCCAGGAGCAGCTGGCCCAGCAGGCCAAGGTCGAGCAGACCACCGATGCCAACGGTCTCCAGGCCATCAAGGTGACCTTCGACGGCGGCATCCTCTTCCCCACCAACGGCACAACCCTGAGCGCCAACGCCAAGGCCGACCTCTCGAAGTTCGCCCAGTCGCTCAACTCCAACCCCAACACCAACGTACAGATCTACGGCTATACCGATGACACCGGCACACTGGCCGTGAACCAGCGCGTGTCGACAGGCCGTGCCGACGCCGTGCGCAACTACCTGCTCAACTCGGGCGTAGCAGCCACCCGTCTGTCGGCCGAGGGTCTGCCCATGCAGGACTACATCGCCTCGAACGCCACCGCAGAGGGCCGTGCCCAGAACCGCCGCGTCGAGATATATATCACCGCAGACCAGAAGATGATTGAGGAAGCCAACAACGGCACCCTTAAATAAGGCATCGGAGACGGACGCTGACGCGCCCGATCCATTTCAAAAAAGCCGACGCCGCGCTCTGTATGGAGCGGGGCGTCGCGCTTTTTGTTAAAAAATCATAAGCGGATGGGGTAATCGGCGGAAAATGACTAACTTTGCAACCGCTTTTTAGCATCCCCGTGTGATGGGAAATTAAGAAGCAGAATCTCTTAATTTTGAGTAACACAACCAAAACCCCAAACAAAACAATGAAGACATTCGCACTCAACGCCGAGCCCCGTACAGACCTCGGCAAGAAGGCAACCAAAGAGCTGCGCAAGCAGAACCTCATCCCCGTCGTCCTGAACGGCGGCAAGATCATCGACCTCCCCTATGCAGGCACACTCAAGGCCGGCGAGAAGATTGTCGAGATCGGCAACGGCAAGGGCCTCATCACAACCGACCTCACCGTGCGTCAGGAGGATGTTCGCAAGCTCGTCTATACCCCCGACATCTATGCAATCGAGCTCACCGTCAACGGCGAGACCCGCATGGCTGTGCTCAAGGACATCCAGTTCCACCCCGTCAAGGATTCTATCCTCCACATCGACCTGCTCGAGGTGACCAAGGAGAAGCCCGTGACCATCGAGGTACCCGTTAAGCTCGAGGGCCACGCCGAGGGTGTGAAGGCCGGTGGTAAGCTGAATCTGTCGATGAAGAAGATCAAAGTCAAGGCTCCCTACACCGAGATTCCCGAGCGCGTTGTCATCAACGTCGACAACCTCGGCCTCGGCAAGACCCTCCAGATCGGCGACCTCCATTTCGAGGGCCTCGAGCTGATGAATGCCAAGAACGCCGTTGTCTGCGCCGTAGCCCTGACCCGCGCTGCCCGCGGTGCCCAGGCCAACGCCGGAAACTGATCGGTATAGAATCAACGCATTGATAGGTCTAACGGGTCGTCTACGGCCTGTTAGACCTATTTCGGTTATTTAAAACCATATATACAATGAAATATCTCATAGTCGGACTGGGCAATATCGGGCCGGAGTATGCCGGGACACGCCACAACTCGGGTTTCATCGTGGCCGACGCGCTTGTGGAGAGCGCCGGGGGCACCTTCGAGACCGAGCGATATGGCGACGTGGCACGCATCCGTGTCAAGAATGCCCAGCTCATAGTGCTCAAGCCGTCGACATACATGAACCTGTCGGGCAATGCCGTGCGCTACTGGAAGGAGAAGGAGGGGATAGACCTGGAGCGTATCCTGGTCATCGTCGATGACTGTGCCCTCCCGTTCGGGGCCATACGCATCAAGCCTTCGGGTAGCGACGCGGGCCACAACGGCCTCAAGAATATCGCCCAGATGCTGGGCACACAGGCTTATCCGCGCCTGAGGTTCGGGATAGGTAACGATTTCCCGCGCGGCAGTCAGATTGACTATGTGCTGGGTATGTTTACCCCCACCGAGGCCGAGGCGATGGGCGAGCGTGTCAAGATTGCCGTCGAGGCCATCAAGATATTCTGCCTCGCCGGCCTCCAGACCGCAATGTGCCAGTATAATAATAAGTAGGGGAGTAGGGGTTAAAGGTTAAAGGTTAAAGGAACCTGAGATTTGATGCCTGATACCAATGACCGATGAAATCTCCCTTATAACCTATGCCCTTTAACCTTTAACCCATAACCTTTAACCCATAACCTTTAACCTCTATGGAAGTCCGTATAGATAAGTGGCTGTGGGCGATGCGAATCTTCAAGACCCGCACAGTCGCCACCGAAGCCTGCAAGAAGGGGCGTGTGCTGATGGGCGGGGTGCCTGTCAAGCCGTCGCGCACCATCAAGGAGGGCGACGTCATTGACGTGCGCAAGCCGCCGGTGACATACTCGTTCCGTGTCAAGGCCCTCTGCCAGAACCGCCTGGGTGCCAAGCTGGTGCCCGATTATATGGAGAATATCACGCCTCAGAGCCAGCTCGACCTGCTCGACATCGTGAAGATTTCGGGTTTCATCGACCGCCGCAAGGGCCTCGGTCGCCCCACCAAGCGCGAGGGGCGCGAGCTGTCGCGCTTCACCGACTCGATTGCCGAGTCGGACGGCTGGGATTTCGATTTCCTCGACGACGACGAGGAGTGAGCCCTTCGCTCCACGCTCTCGGGTGTACGGACCCCCATGCGGGGGCCCGAATGTGTGGGGCGTATCGAGACCTATGGGCAAGCCCATAGGCTATTATGACGGTGCCCCGCATCCGCGGGGCGCGGTTTTTAATAGGGGGGCGATGGAGCCCCGCGGATGCGGGGGGTGGCCTTAATAGCCTCGGGGCTTGCCCCGAGGTATGGGATGATGTGTGATTTGCGGCCCCCGCATGGGGGT
>DAAQ01000044.1 GCA_001701225.1 Bacteroidales bacterium H5
ATACCCTGCGGGCACCCGAATAAAAATTGCATTCCATATCCCGAGGCAAGCCTCGGGGCTACTTTTCCATGCCCCGCAAGCGGGGCGGGTGCACACGTCGCGCGGAATTGTGGAGGCCCGTAGGGCCGTCGTCATCCATAGCCCCGGTGACCGCAGGGAACCCGGGGAAGGCCGATACAGACAAGCTGAACCCCGTCAGGGGTGATGTCATAAGTAGCAACATATAACATCGCCCCTGACGGGGCTCAATTATATAGGTATCCTCTTTCCCCCGGTTCCCTGCGGTCACCGGGGGTTAGCCATAACGACGGCCCTTTCGGGCCTGATGGGCCGTCGTTATGGCAATCGCGTCAATAGATGCGGTGGTCGGTGAGCTTGCCGTCGCGCCATGTCATGTCGACGGTCTTGCCGCCACGGGCACGCAGACCGCGCACACTGCCGTCGCGCCATGCTGCGGGGAGGGCCGGAAGCATTATAATCTCACCGTCGGGAGTGGACTGCAGCAACATCTCGGCCACCCCTGCGGTGCCACCGAAATTGCCGTCAATCTGGAAAGGCGCGTGCGCATCGAGCAGGTTGGGATATGTCCCTCCCCCGCCGCGACGGTCGGGGCCGCGATATCCGTCGGGCGACACATATTTCAGCAAGCGTCGGTACATATTGTATGCCTTCTCGCTGTCGCGCAGACGGGCCAGGAGGTTGACCCTCCACCCGGTGCTCCAGCCTGTGGTATTGTCGCCCTTGATGTCGAGCGTGCGTGCAGCCGCACGCGCCAGCCCGGGAGTGGCGGCGACAGACAGGTGATGCCCCGGATAGAGCCCGAACAGATGCGACTGATGACGGTGTTTCGGGTCACGGTCGGCCCAGTCATGATACCATTCCATCAGGTTGCCCTCCTTGCCGACGCCGTAAGGATGCAGCCTCGGCATCACCGAGTCTATGCGGGCCACGAAGGGCGCATCGACCCCGAGCTCGACCGCCGCCTCACGGGCTCCGGCAAGAGCCTCGCGGATCATGGCAAGATCCGCGGTGCCGCCATACAGTGTAGCCCCGTAATAGCCGTCGGGACACAGATATTTGTTCTCGGGCGATGTCGAGGGGGCTGTCACCAGCTCGCCATCCTTCTCGACGAGGACACCGAGCGCGAACTGCGCAGCCCCTTTCAGGACAGGATAATAGCGCGCGAGGAAATCCCTGTCGCGGCTGAAAAGCCAGTGTTCGCGTATATGTGTGGCGAGCCATGCGCCACCCATGTTCCAGCATGCCCACACGGGGTCGCCGCTGCCAAGCCCCACAGGACAGGTCATGGCCCAGATGTCGGAGTTGTGTCCGCAGCACCATCCCTCACCGACACCATAATATGCCTTTGCAGTCTGCGCGCCGGTATGCGACAGGTTCTCAATCCACGGCATCATCACCGAGGCGTGCAGGTCACCGAGCCCCGTCACCTCTGCGGGCCAATAGTTCTCCTCGACATTGATGTTGACGGTATAGTTAGAGCTCCACGGCGGCAGGAGATGCTCGTTCCAGAGCCCCTGCAGGTTGGCAGGAACCCCGGGAGTGCGCGACGAGGAGATGAGCAGATAGCGTCCGAAATTGAAATACAGTTCCTCAAGGTCGGGATTATGCTCAGCCAGGTCGGTATATCGTTTCAGCTGCACATCGGTGGGGAGCGAGGCCACGGAGTCGGGAGTGGTGCCGAGGTCGAGTACGACACGTCCGTAGAGCTCGCCATAATCGGCACGATGCGCCCTGCGCACATTGTCATACCCCTTGGTCACAGCGTTGCGCATTATCCTCTCCGCATCCGCGGCACATGCCTCGGGTGTTGCAGGGTCGAGGTCGAAACGGCGGAACCCGGTGGTATTCGTAATCCACAGTGTCACGTCGCGGCAACCCTCCAGACGCAGCCGTCCGTCAGGGAGCGCCTCTATTCTTCCGTCACCTTCGGCCTGCATCAGAGTGTTGAAGGGCATTCCGCGTCCCGGAGCATAGTGCAGCTTCTCGTCGACCTTCGTATAGCTCGGCATCGAATTATATGCGGCGCGCCCGGTCTGGGTGATGGACGAGCCCGAGGAGACAGTCGTGTGAGGAATCTTAGAGTCGAGCGACACAGTTGCCGAGAAGGGCTCCGCATCCTCGATACGTATCACTATCACCGAGTCGGGCGAGGATGCGAGATAGGTTGTACGTCTTGTTCCGGCAGCTGTCGTCGCCTCGGCCACCGTGAGGTCAAGGGCACGGGTATACTTTCCCGCCGCACTCCTGTCGTAATCTATCACGAGAGTGCCAAGCGGCTGATAATTCTCGCTATAATGCCCCTGCACACGATATTGCAGCGAATCGGCGCGTCGGTAATTCTCGGCAAACAGGGCCTCGCGAATCTCGGGAATCGCCTTATGCGCGTCAGGATTAGTCACCGTGCGGTCAGGCTCACCGGTCCACAACGTGATGTCGTTCAGCGAAATGGTATCCGACTTGACACCACCATATATTATGGCTCCGAGACGGCCGTTGCCGATTACGACAGTCTCCTCAAAAAACTCCGCCGGCCTGTCAAACCACAGTCTCGACGACGGCTCCGCCGAAACACCCGCCACACCGGCAGCACACACTAAACCAATGACACACTTTTTCATGGCATAAACAATTTTATACCGCAAAGGTAGGGAAAATCACTTTCTACGACAAGTCCAATCATATCAATAATTACAAATATCTTCCCTTACTCACCCCGGTCAATAAAAAATTTTCCATATAAAGAAAATTTCAACAGGATAAATTTCCTTATATGGAAAACTATTTATACCTTTGCAGCGTTCTTAAACAAGAGAGAAAATGCATAATTTAAAACGACAAATTCTCTATTCAGAAGAGGTAGATGCTTTCCTATCAGAATTGCCCGGTAAGGCCAGAAAGAAGATACTATACAATATCAGCCTCGTGGCCGGAGGAGTTATTGACAACGAGCTATTCAAAAAACTTGAAAGTACCGACATCTGGGAACTACGGACAGCCTTCGAAGGAATATGTTATAGAATCCTCGCATTCTGGGATACAGAGACAAGTGCCTTGATTGTCACGACGCACGGGTTTGTGAAGAAGACCAACAAGACACCCAGGAAGGAAATAGAGAGGGCCATCGCTATCAGAAAAGAGTATTTTGACCAAAAGAAGAAATGAAGATTATTATGCAGACAATGACAAGCTATATCAGAGACCGGCCATTAGCCAGAAATATTTAAAGTGACAAGCTACCACATACAGGTATTGGAATATAATAAGTTATATGAAATTTTATACACACGACGAGATTCTTGACAGACACGTCGGAACAAAAGGAAGCCACGACCGCGAAAGCTTCGACGCCGAGGTCGAAGCAGCCCTCATCGGGGCTTCGATAAAGAGTGCCCGCAAAGCTCAAAATCTCACACAGACACAGCTCGGCGAACGTGTTGGCGTTCAGGCCGCACAGATTTCAAAAATAGAAAGTGGACGCAACCTGACGATTGCGACTATCGTCAAGGTTCTCAATGCGCTCGGCATAAGCGCAAGTTTCGCCATAAACGAACCCGGATTTGCTCCCGTGACACTCGGGAATGCCGCAAGACGATAAAATCAAGAGTCTCGGGGAGGAACCTCCCCGAGACTCTTGTCTTACAGTTATCGCGTAGTCTCCACACTTGTGGAGGCCGGGATGTCTCAGACGTTGAAGAGGAAATGCATGATGTCGCCGTCCTGGACGATGTAGTTCTTGCCTTCAACGGCCATCTTTCCGGCATCGCGCACGGCACTCTCGCTGCCAAGGGTCACGTAGTCGTCATACTTGATGACCTCGGCGCGGATGAAGCCTTTCTCAAAGTCGGTATGGATAATTCCGGCGCACTGGGGTGCCTTGCTGCCGCGCATGAACGTCCAGGCCCTCACCTCGTCGGCTCCGGCCGTGAAGAATGTCTGCAGGTTGAGCAGCGCGTAAGCCGAGCGGATGAGCCTGGCCACACCCGACTCGGTCAGGCCTATCTCTGCCAGAAATTCCTGACGCTCCTCCCACGTGTCGAGCTCGGCTATCTCGCTCTCGGTCTGGGCTGCCACGACAAGAAGCTGGGCGTTCTCATCCTTGATGGCCTCGCGCACAGCCTCGACATACCGGTTGCCTCCGGCTGCCGACGCGTCGTCGACGTTGCAGACATAGAGCACAGGCTTGGAGGTGAGCAGGAAGAGCTCGCGGGCAAATTTCTGCTCGTCGGGTGTCTCCAGCTCTACCGTGCGTGCGGGTTTTCCGGCCACGAGGGCGTCATAATATTTCTTCAGCACCTCATATTGCATCTTGGCCACCTTGTCGCCACCGGTCTGGGCCTGCTTCTGAGTCTTGGCCATGCGGCTCTCGACGGTCTCGAGGTCCTTTATCTGCAGCTCATAGTCTATGATTTCCTTGTCGCGCACGGGGTCGACGGTGTTGTGGACGTGTGTCACGTTGTCGTCATCGAAGCAGCGGAGCACGTGCAGTATGGCGTCAGTCTCGCGGATGTTGGCAAGGAACTTGTTGCCCAGGCCCTCGCCCTTGCTGGCACCCTTGACAAGTCCGGCAATGTCGACAATCTCGACCGTGGCGGGCACGACCGAACGCGGGTTGCACATCTCGACCAGCTTGTTCAGGCGGTCGTCGGGTACGGTGATGACGCCGACGTTGGGCTCGATGGTGCAGAAGGGGAAATTGGCCGATTGTGCCTTGGCGTTAGAGAGACAGTTGAAGAGGGTCGACTTGCCCACGTTGGGGAGTCCGACTATGCCGCATTGGAGTGCCATATATGATAATGAGTTTCGTTTATTTGTAAATGGAGCACAAAGTTAGGCATTTTCGGCCGAATAGAGAAACCCCGCGCCCAAAATTTGAGCATCGAGCAGGGGGGCGTTGTCGGGATGAAGGGCGAAGAGGATGGCGCGGGCCAGGACATCCGTATCGGCTCCCTCAGGGAAACAGGCCCTCAGCGACGGCACCGGGAGGGTGGCGTCACCGATTACGACCGCCCTGTCCGTGCCACCCCAGCGGGCATCGAGGTCGGCAAGCACCTGACGGGCATCCATACGCGAGGGATAGCACCGCGCACCCTCGCGCATACAGAGTGACGAGGCATCCTCGCCACACCATACGGCCACGCGCAACCCCACACGCCTCATCGCCTTGACCAGCGAGACAAGCTCCGAGGTGAGGGCGTCGGCACGCAGGAGAACCCTCAGCGCCGGGTAGCGGAGCACGAGGGCATCTGCGGGAAGCGATGTCGCGGAGGGTTTGCGCGATTTCGGGGCGAGGCGCCCCGAACGGTAGTCGTCCATGCGGCGCTCAAGATAGTTGTCTGCCATTAACAGTGAGATTTTTCCACAAAATTACAAAGAAATTGTCTAATTTTGCACCCTGATTTCAGAAACAGACATGAAAGTTGCACTCATCCGCCAGCGGCTCAAGCCCTGGATGCTCCCGATAGCGATGGCCGGGGGCGTCCTGTTCCACAATTTCATAGACGCGGTCGCCTTCCTCGCCCCCTATCTCATCTTCGTGATGCTGCTCATCACCTTCTGCAAGGTCAATCCGCGCGAGTTCCGCATCACACGCCTCAGCGGCATGCTCATCACCGTCCAGACCCTCGGCAGCATCGCCGCCTATCTCGCACTGCTCCCGTTCAGCCGCGAGCTGGCCGAGGGTACCTTCATCTGCATCTTCTGCCCCACCGCCACGGCGGCCCCGGTCATCACGGGGATGCTCGGCGGCAGCGTGGCCCGCGTGGCCACATTCTCGATAGTCTCCAATGTCTCTGTCGCAGTGCTTGCCCCGATACTGTTCACGCTGATGGGCACCGAGGCCGACATGAGCTTCATAGAGTCTGTCATCCTCATCGCCACCAGGGTCGTACCCCTCATCATACTCCCGCTGTTCACGGCCATGGTCATGCGCAAGGTGACACCCAAGGCGCACCGGGCGCTTGCCACACACCAGGGGCTGTCGTTCTACATCTGGGCGGTGTCACTGTTCATAGTGGTGGGACGTGCCGTGAGCTTCGTCATGGCCGAACCCGCCGAGGCACTCCCCGAGATGATATGGCTTGCAGCCCTCTCGCTCATCGCATGCTGCCTGCAGTTCTATCTCGGGGCACGCATAGGACGCCGCTGCGGCGACAGGATAGCCGGAGCGCAGGGACTCGGACAGAAGAACACGGTGCTGGCTATATGGATGGCGCTGACATACCTGCATCCCATATCATCGGTGGCTCCGGCGGCATACGTGGCCTGGCACAACACCATCAATTCGGCACAGCTCTACCTGAAGACCAAAAGAGACGCCCGGCTAAAACAAAACGGCTGACGGAATGTTAGATAGATATAAGGAGCGGTTTTAACGCTTTTTTGAAAATTTTAATCCGTCATGGCAAGCAGTATGTATGAGAACCTGATGACGCTGCCCCTCTTCAAAGGGGTCAGCTACAACCGTGTGTCCGAAATAGTGGGCAAGACACGTCTGGGATTCCTCAAATATCTTCCCGGCGACCCCCTCGTGCGCGTCGGCGAGCCATGCACGGGCATCAAGTTCATCATCACCGGAAGCGTACGCCTCACCATACACAACGTCTCGGACAGATTCCGCGTCATGCAGACACTCAACGCGCCCTCTGTCATCTCGCCCGATTTCCTCTTCGGGCGCGACACGCTCTATCCCGCCGACGGAGTGGCCATAGACACGGTGTCGGTGATGCAGATAGCTAAGTCTGATTTCATATCGCTGCTTCACGAGGACGAGATAATCCTGTTCAACTATCTCAACATCCTGTCTACCAACGCACAGAAAGCCATCAACGGCGTCATGGCCCTCACATCCGGCTCGCTCGAGGAGCGCATCGCGTTCTGGATAATAGCCCTGACCCAGATGGACGCGACCGACATAGTGCTGCAGGCACGTCAGCGCGACCTGTACGCCCTGTTCGGAGTGCAGCGCACATCGTTCATGGCCGCGCTCGACTCGCTGCGCGACAGGGGCATAATCACATACAGCACCAACGAGATAAACGTGCTGTCGCGCCGCGAACTCCGTTCGGTCCTCCTCAACGTCTCGGACTGACCTCACAGACGGCCATTGTCGGTATAAGAATAGTGGTTGCCGCGTGCTATGATTATATGGTCGAGCACACGGATGTCGAGCAGCGCGGCGCCATCCTTGATCTTGCGTGTCAGCGCATCGTCCTGTCCCGAGGGTGCCGGATTGCCCGACGGATGGTTGTGCACCAGTATTATACCCTCGGCCAGACAGTCCACGGCACGTTTCAGCAGCAACTTAACGTCTACCACCGTCGCGGCGGTGCCACCCTGCGATATGCAGCGGCGGTATTTGACCCTGTTGGCACGCGACAGCATCAGCACCCAGAACTCCTCATAGTCAAGAGCCTCGAGATGCGGCTGCATCAGACTCACGGCATCCGCGCTCGACCGTATCAGCGGGTCTTCGTGCATACCGGCCTGCTCACGGTTGCGCCGTCCGAGCTCGAACGCCGCGGCGAGGCTCACGGCCTTTGCGGGGCCCACCCCCTTGTACTTTCGCATCAGCTCGTCCATGCTCAGGGCCGCAAGCCTGTCGACACGGCTGTCGCAGTCGATAAGTATGTTGCGGGCCATGTCTACCACCGACATCCCCGGCAGGCCGCCGCCGAATATTATGGCCACAAGCTCGGCATCGCTCAGCGAGCGTATCCCCTGCGTGAGCGCCTTCTCGCGCGGGCGGTCGTCATCGCCGAGGTTCCTGATGGGTATGGAGGAGAAAGGTGTGGTTTCCATCCTATTTGCCTTTGCGTATCAGTATCTCCTCCTCGATGTCGCGTCCACGCCCGAAGAGTATCTTGGTGACGTATGCCTTGATGAACCCGGTGCCATAGCCCGTTATCTGTATCACGCTCGCGGGGACAGCCTTTGCGGCTATCACCGGCGACTTGGTCAGCAGCAGGGCATGTGCGAATATCGCAAGGAGGTATACCCCTATCGGCAGTAGCCACCACGGCGACACGAATATGCCCAGGAGCACCAACACGACACCGATTATCACGGCGAGGGCCGGGAGCGTATGCACCAGCTTCATCGAGCCGGGATAGAGAAGCCGGAGGGTGATGCGCGACATGCCGAACACATGCACCTGACGGAAGAACTTGACGAAATCGACCCTGCGCTTGTGGTAGACATAGGCCGGGCGGATGAGACCTATCGAGAATCCGGCCTGACGGATGCGGGTGCTCATGTCGATATCTTCGGAGAACATCTCGCGGAATCCACCCACCTTGTCGTAGACACGGCGCGAGAAGCCCATGTTGAACGTGCGGGGCACGAATTTCTCCATGCTCACCTTGCCGCCGCGTATGCCACCGGTGGTGAGCAGCGAGGTCATGGCATAGCTTATGGCCTTCTGGGTGGTGCTGAAAGATTCGTGGGCCGCGTCGGGACCTCCGAAACAGTCGAGCGGACGGGCGTCAAGCTCGCGCGACAGCACCTCGAAATAGCCGGGAGGTATGACGCAGTCCGAGTCGAAGAATATAAAATACTCTCCCTCGGCCCTCTCCAAGCCATAGTTGCGGGCTATGGAGCGCCCCTCGTTCTCCTTGTAGTAATATTTTGACCTGACGCCGGGGTATGCCCTGACGACATCGCCGCAAGGCTCGGTCGAGCCATCCTCAACGATGACGGCCTCGAAATCCTTGCTCGTCTGCGCGTCGAGGCTCCGCATCAGGTCTGAGACCTCGTCGACACGGTTGTAGACAGGGACAATGACAGAGAATCGGGGTGCCATCAGCTCATGCGGTTCTTATAGTCCTCGTATGTGAACTCTCTCAGATACTCACACCCGCCGTCCGGGCGGCAGAGCACAACCGAGGGGTGCTGGATGCCGTTAAACATGGTTGTCTTGACGATGGTGTAGTGGTTCATGTCCTCGAGCGTGAGGCGGTCGCCGGGCCGCAGGGGAGCCTCAAAGGCCCAGTCGCCCACATAGTCGCCGCTCAGGCACGAGTTGCCGCCGAGGCGGTAGACGGGCAGGCCCTCGGCCTCGGGCACGCTCTCGGTGATGGCGGGCTTGTATGGCATCTCCAGACAGTCGGGCATGTGGCAGGCGAACGATGCGTCTATGATTGCCGTCCTCACCCCCTGGTTCTCGACTACATCGAGCACCGATGTAATCAGGTCTCCGGTGCGCCATGTGAAGGCACTCCCCGGTTCCATTATCACCTTCAGCCACGGATAGCGGGCCTTGAAATCCTTGAGCAGTCCTATGAGGTGATCCACGTCATATCCCTCGCGGGTCATCAGGTGTCCGCCCCCGAAATTGACCCATTTCACCTGCGGCAGCCATCGTCCGAACTGCTGCTCGAAGGCCGCGAGGACTTTGGCGAGGTCGTATGATGTGCTCTCGCACAGGGCGTGGAAATGCAGCCCCTCGATACCCTCGGGGAGTGTGTCGCCAAGCTGCTCTGCCGTGACGCCGAACCTCGACCCGGGCAGCGCCGGATTATATATCTCCGTCTCTATCACCGAGCACTGCGGATTGATCCTGAGCCCCGGCGAGACACCGGCGTCAACGGTGCGGGCGCCATAGCGCTCCCACTGCGACAGCGAGTTGAAGGTGATGTGCGTGGCCCTGTCAAGGAACTCTCCGATGGTGGCGGGGGTATAGACGGGACAGTAGACATGCGCCTCGCCCCCCAGCTCCTCGTTGCCGAGGCGCAGCTCGTTGAGCGAGCTGGCCGTGAAATCGCGGTTATACTCCCTGACGATGGGGAATGTGCGCCAGAGGGCATTGGCCTTGAAGGCCATGATGATGTTGACACCGGCCTCGCGCTCGACACGGTTTATCAGCGCGAGGTTGCGCCGCAGCCGCTCCTCATACACGATATAGAACGGGGTGGGAATATCCTGAATCCTCATAAGATTACGAATTTTGCGTATTTTAGCAACAATACCCTCTGTGGGGTGTCGTCATTGTCGAACTCGACCATAATCCTGGGCCCGACTCCACCTTCGGCCATAATCCCGGCCACTGTGCCGGTGCCGAATCGGGGATGATGTATCCTCATCCCTGCCGTGAGCTCGCCGGGGGTGTGGGCCACGAAATCTCCGTCAGCCGCAGCGGGGCGCGGCAATGATGCCACTGGCTTCGCGGCACCGGGGCGCAGGGAGGCGAGAGACTGTGCCGTCCCGGCCATCGAGCGGCCGAAACCGTATTGAGGTTCCCGGCGTGCCGGGGCCTGTACCTGCGGACGGCTCACATCGGTGCCCGAGGCGTTGAGATATTTGCGGTCTATCTCCTTGAGGAATGGCGAGATGCTTGTGCTCATGAAATTGCCGTTCCTGAAACGCTGTGTGGCATAACTCATCATGCAGAAACTCTTTGCCCTCGTTATGGCCACATAGAGCAGACGGCGCTCCTCCTCGATCTCGGCCTGCGAGCCCTGGGCCATCGACGAGGGGAAAAGTCCGTCCTCGACCCCGACGATAAACACGTTGTTGAACTCCAGGCCCTTGGCCGAGTGTACGGTCATCAGCGTCACGCGGTCCTCAGACCCGGTGTCGTCCGAGTCCTGGTCGGTGGAGAGCGAGACGGTGGTGAGGAACGCCGACATGGTGAGCCCCGAAGGGTCTTCGGCACCTCCGGCCTCGCGTGTCTCCTCGACAAATCCCCTCACGGCCCCCATGAGCTCGTTGAGGTTCTCCTTTTTCGATATGTTCTCGGGGGTTGTGTCACTGTCATACATCGAGGCCATCCCCGTACGCTGCAATATGCGGTATGCCAGCACATCGGCCTGGGCCTTCTCGTCGTCGAGCGCGATGAACTCCTCGATCAGGTCCTGGAACTCGGCCAGCTTCTTGCGGGCCGCACCCTTGACCTCGGCGGGAATCATGTCGGGGGTAGTCAGCACGTGCCACAGGCTGCGTCCGTTGCGCATGGCCGCGCTCTGAAGCCTCTGCACGGTGGTGTCGCCGATGCCGCGGGCCGGATAGTTTATCACCCTGCGCAGGGCCTCGTCATCGTCGGGATTGACCGCGAGGCGGAAATATGCCAGGGCGTCCTTGACCTCCTTGCGCTGATAGAACGACAGGCCTCCGTATATCCTGTAGGGGATATTGCGCTTGCGCAGGGCCTCCTCGAGCACTCGGCTCTGGGCGTTGGTACGGTAGAGGATGGCGAAGTCATTGTATGCGTCGCCGGACGTGACACGCTGCTGCGCCAGACGGGCCGCGACCTTGTATGACTCCTCCATGTCCGAATAGCACTTGACCACCTCGACCCGCTCCCCCTTCGAGTTCTCCGAATAGACGTTCTTGGGTATCTGTTCGCGGTTGCGGGCTATGAGGCTCCCGGCTGCGTTGATGATGTTCTGCGTCGAGCGGTAGTTGCGCTCGAGCTTGAATGTGCGCAGCGCGGGGAAATCCTCGCACAGGTGCAGTATGTTGCCTATATTGGCGCCACGGAACGAGTAGATGCTCTGCGCGTCGTCGCCGACGACACAGAGGCGACCGTGTTTGCGCACCAGCTTCTCGACTATGCGGTGCTGGCAGGCGTTGGTGTCCTGATACTCGTCGACCAGCACATACATGAAGCGCTCCTGATACATCTCTGCGACCTCGGGATGCTCGTCGAACAGGCGGTTTGTGAAGAAGAGCAGGTCGTCAAAGTCCATCGCCTCGGCAATAGCGCAACGGCTTGCATAGAGGCGGTATATCTGCGCCACACGCGGACGTCCGTTCTTGGCGTCGGCAGCCATCATCTGCGGGCTCGCGGCATAACCGTCGGGCGATATGAGGGCATTCTTGGCGTTTGAGATCTCGCCGAGCACTGTGGCCGGCTTGTATTGTTTCTCGTCGAGCCCGAGCTCCTTGATGATATTTTTTATCAGGTTGCGCGAGTCGGCGGTATCGTATATTGTGAACCCCGGCTTGAATCCAAGGAGCGGGGCATGAGCCCGGAGGATGCGCGAGAATATCGAATGGAACGTGCCCATCCACAGCTTCGAGGCAGTCTCCTCGCCGACCAGTGCCTCGATGCGCTCGCGCATCTCGCGGGCTGCCTTGTTGGTG
Source organism: Bacteroidales bacterium H5 (assembly GCA_001701225.1). Classification (GTDB taxonomy): domain Bacteria; phylum Bacteroidota; class Bacteroidia; order Bacteroidales; family Muribaculaceae; genus Duncaniella. The sequence continues at coordinate 12,100 of DAAQ01000044.1, forward strand.
AATGTAAGGGCCAGAATCCTCCACGGCGGAATGCCCATGGCGAGCAGATGCACTATCTTGTATGTGATGACGCGCGTCTTGCCCGACCCGGCCCCGGCTATGACGAGCTCCGGGCCGTCGAGATACTCGACGGCCTCGCGCTGCTGCGGGTTGAGCTTGCAGAGATATTCTTCGGGGTCCTGTATCATTTCTTCTTGATATCCTTGACTTTCAGGCGGTCGCCGGTCTCGGTGGCTATGGCGCGGTAGTAGCGCTCGTCATATCCGGGGAAATCGGGATAGGCGCACATGCCGTAGGGGGTGCGTTCGAAATCGCCGTCCTTCTCCTTTTTCACATTGCCGTCGAGATACTTGACCAGCAGATAGTCGCCCAGGGCGCGGTAGTTCCTGAGATAGCGCGCCGAGGCCATTTCGGTATGGGCCTGGAGGGCTGCGGCGGCATCGGCGGGCGCCATGGCGGCCACGGCAGTCTTGAGCGAGTCGACCTCGGCCTCGAGAGTAGACTCCTCGGCACGCTGCACACGGCGTATGTCGGGTATCATCTGCGAGTAGCGGTGATATGCCTGGTTGGCCACATAGTTGTTGACCCAGAAGGCCGCGTCCCACGATAGGTTGAGCATATCGCCGTTGCCCACCTCAAACTCATGGGGCACCTTGGTCATTGAGTTATAGACGGGGACATATACGCAGGTGTTGGTGTCGTCGACACCGAACCAGAGTATCCCCCTCATCCCCTCGGGGTGCGAGGCGTTCATCTGCGACACCAGCGAAAAGCCTGTCTGCTGGGTGGCGGTGGCGCGCTCGTTGAGATACTCGACACCGTCGACCTTGAAGGTCATCGGCCTCCAGCGGTAGGGCACGCTGTATGGCCCGGCACCCACATCCTTGGTCATATCCATCGGCGTACCCTCGAAATGGTCGCGCATGGCCCACTTCATGTCGTTGACGCTGACCTTGCGGTCGGGCTTGACGAAGAGGGGCATCACCTCGCCCTCCGAGTCGAGAATCCACGGGAGATAGCGGTCCATACCGTCGGCAAAACGGTTGAAATAGCTCCACACACGGCCGTCGCACCCTCGGGTGGCAGTGCCGTCGAGCTCACAGTATGCGCTCGAAAAGCTGAAATCCTCATCCTTGCCCTTGAAATATCCCATCTTGCGGGCAAAGTCTATCACGTCGGGCGAGCAGATGGTGTTATCCTTGTCCTTGCGGTCAAACTTGTGTATGCGGGGGAAATTGGCATGGCCCGATATGCAGTCGTCGGGCACGCGGCGAGCCACCCATACGGCCCCCTTCTCCTTGCCACCCTTGCCGATCAGCTCCATTATCCATGCCTCGTCGGCATCGGCGATTGTGAACGACTCACCCTCCGAGCAATAGCCATATTCCTTAACCAGGTCGGTCATCACCTTTATGGCCTCGCGGGGTGTCTTTGAGCGCTCGAGGGCTATATATATCAGCGAGCCGTAGTCGATGATGCCGGTAGTGTCGACCAGCTCCTCACGTCCGCCCCAGGTGCTCTCGACTATGGTGAGGCCATGCTCGTTCATGTTGCCGATGGTGGTATATGTGACCTCGGGCTGCGGAATCTCGCCCAGAGGCTTGCCGGTATCCCACTCGACCACCTTGCGCATCGAGCCGGGAGCATGCTTGCCCCCGGGAGTGTGATAGAGTTCGCCATACAGTGTGTGCGAGTCGGCGGCGTATGTCACCAGCACCGACCCGTCGGGTGTGGCGTTCTTGCCCGCCACGAGGCTTGTGCAGCCCAGGGCGGCCACAGGTGCCGCAAGAGCCAGGGCAGCGATAGCTGCGGTTATCTTATTCTGTGTCTTCATTCCTTGATATATAAAGTGCAAAAATAGCGAATTTCCCCCAAACCCGCCAACGTTTCACAACTTTTAGGATATAAAAATCCCGCCTCGTATGGCGGCGGGAGACGGAAATTTATATTATGTCTGAAAGTCAGGTATGATTATAGCGACTCAATCTTACCCATAAAGAGTATTGAGCCAGAGCTACGCTCTGTTATGAAATAAAGGAAGGGCCTGTCAAAATGCAATGATACGAACGCATCAATATCTGCGATATACTCGCCCTTGGCATATGTAGCCGATGATGCCATTGTGCCTTCCTCATCGAGTACGAATTTTGTAAATTGTCTCAGTTCGCTGATGTAGGCAGGCATGTCGCTGATGCCGCTCAGGTTTGCGGTACGTCCGAAGACCTCATTCACACCAAGAGCCTTCATCGCGGGAATGAAATCCATGTTCATCTCGACATTGATACGTGGTATTCTGAGCTCGGTCACGGTGGCGCCACGCGTAATGTAGGCCTCGTCCGCATTGACTGCAAGCTCATCAATGCACGCATCAAGGCTGACTCCATCCTTGGGCATCAGCATAGTGATAGAATATGCTCCGTTGCCGTACACACGCTCCGTCCCGTGCATCTTCTCGCCGGTAAGATAAAACGTTCCGCTATCGGGATCACGCATCATATCGACAGCCGACTTAGAGCCATCGGCATTTGTGAAATAGCGTTTTGTAGTCAGGGATTTGTCAAATTTCTTGCTCCATTCGCCATGGAAATAAATTGTATTGACCAATGCGAACTCGCCGCCGAGAGGTTTGTCAAGCATCCGGGGTATCATGCCCGATGTCTTGTCAGAGACCCACGAGTTGATGTCAGCCACTGACTGTCCTGACGAGAGGTCGGTATTGAATAGGTCTCCTCTGTACATATCCGATATCGCGCTGCTGAATGTCGGTTTTACCACAAGGCTGTTGTTGGCCCACATCGAGTTGGCAAGTCTCACGGTGGTAAGGGGATCTATGACGGGAAGACGTTCGGAAAGAAGGGAATTCAGGGAATTAAGCTCCTCGACCGTGCATCCTCCGCCCACCGCATCAAGCATCTCGGAGAGGGTCTTGCCCTCAGCGCCATTGGCGACCATAGACATCGCAAATGACATCCCGAGGGGAGAGATCGCAAGATTGCCGTCATGTTGCGCGGAAGCCGCCTTGAAGAGCCTGAATGCAAAATCATTCTGCCTCTCCACCGTACGGCTCTGCTCGGGGCTAACCTCTATGGGATCGAAGCTGTTTGCTGCCGTCGGCTCGTCGTCTGATGAACATGCCGTCATCGTCATGCAAAGGGTTCCGATTAAAGCGGGAATGATGAATTTACTGTTAGACATAGCTGTTTAAGCATTTTAAAGTTAAGTATATATCTTAATGGCAAAATTAAGAAACATTTATCAAACAAACGGCATTTTCTCAAAAAAAACTGTTACAGATTGACAATATCTGACATATTTTCTGATTATATGCGTAATATCGAATCAGATGCCTACGATATACTTGAACCCTTTCGAGAAAACCAGGTCGTTTCTCGGAGCAAAGTTATATTCGGTGGTATTCCAGCTTGAGCTCATGCTTGCATCAAACGAACCGTGTATATACATGTAATAGCCATCGCATGAGCCATTCCAGCCCCAGTTAAACTTAAGATAGCCGTTTGAATATCCAAGATAAGGTATTGTGACACTATGATTGGTCTTGGGATGACGGACGATTTCAGTCCTTTCGTACTTGTATCCATCAACTACCCACGCATGGCCAACGCCACTATTGGTCGAGCCGACCATCAGGGATGGCAAGCTATTAATGCAGTCACTCCTTGATTCCGTAATCCTTGCTTTGGCATATCCCATCTGACGGAATGCGTTCAGACCACCCTCAAGGGAAGCTCCGGATCCGTCAACACCATAGTCCATTCCGGCTTTGTTTCCGACAATAGACAGTAATCTTGCCACATCATCCATGCCTTGTGATGTCAGATCCCATATAGAGGGAGCTGAGGTCATATCATCCCAATGGAATGAATATCCATCCAGCATTGCGGGGCTCTTCTTATATGCAGCAATCTGTCCGACAGCCACAGCCATACATCCCACAAGGGCCTGTTCGCCAGACTTGGTAAAGCAATATTTGTTGTACGGATATGACTGTCCCCATTTCACCGGGACATCCCTGACTACCGCGGATTTAGAATGTTTATCTTCAAGGAAATATCTGGAATCCAATGGATCGGTACGCCATCCTTCAGGCACGATTTCCGTGACGATTTCATATACGGGATCAAAATTGATTTTCTTATATATGGAGTCATTTTTTGCATCTGAATCTGAAAGATACAAATTTATGAACTCAGCCGCTGCGGGATTCTCCGCCGTATCAAAGACTCCCGTGTCCGATATGGCATAAGGCACACTGTTGCCATCCCGAAGCGCAGAGATGAGGACAAAACCCCCTTCTTCAAAATTGACCGCATACAAAGGGTTTGGAGCGTCAAGGTCTCGTGATTGATACATGCCATAGATTGTGGCACGACCGGTTCTTGCAGACCGGGAATTTACCCCCTCGGCGTCACCGAAAAAATAAGTGAACGCCTGAGAGGCACGGCTGATAGCCTCAGACTCTGTTATTATCAATCCGTTCTCCTCCGTTGAAACAGGAGAATCAGCCATCCGGGGCTCGTCTGGTTGTGACGAGCAGGCTGCCATGAGCAAGCACATGGCAAGCAGGGAGAATAGTTTCTTCATGGATTATTGTTTTTGGGTTAGTTAAAGTTCAAAATATCCGACAAAAGTCTGTCCCTGTTCATTGACGCAGGTAACTGTGTATATGCCCTCGTCGAAGGGCCCTGATATGGAGGGAGAATCTGTAGTGATGAGGCCGTTCCATGTGTCGCCTGTGGCCTCGTCGAGAACTGTCACGTCCAAAGTTGCGTAATGTGATGAGGACGAGAAAAGGACGATGCCCTCCGCAAAATAGAAATCCAAAAAGACATTCGAGGGTGCACGATGCATAATAGAACCGCATTTCATTCTGGCTTGGGCAAATCGCATTTTGTCGGTCTTTTCAGTGTTTTGGGGCGGTTGGGGGTCATCGTCTGCAAGGGCACCAACAGGCGCCACAAACAGCGTGATGAGCATTAGAAATCCAATAATTTTTTTCATGTAGAATTTGATTTTTGGTGAAATTTCTGAGTGCAAATATATGGGTTTATTTCCATAAAAATAGCATTTTAGGCTCAAAAAAAGCCCTTACATGCCCGTGGTAATATGATGGTAGTCAACGTATTGCTTTGTGTAAGACCTTACATCTCCTTCAAAGCTCGCTCCCGGTGGCGTAATGTGCTGAAAAAGACTCCCACAAGCCGACAGCCTGCGGGAGCCATGTAAGATATTTTTATGAGAGGATTTTCAGGTACTCGTCCTTGTGTGGGCTTTCAGACTCACTTATCTTTGACTTGAGGCGCGATTTGCGGGTATATACAGACTGTATGTTGCAGCCAAAGAATACACTCATGGTCATTGATGAGAACCCACATAGATGATATATGAACAGACGGCGGTCATTCGGATTCATGTCCTTAAACTCGATGTCAAATCTTGCAAGCATATCGGGGTGTTTGAGGTTGGCACTCGCAAGCAGTTCGTCATCTGACTCACCACAGAAATCACGCAGGTCAGACTTGAGCTGATTCTTCAACGAATCTATGTCAATCTTGGCAGACTTGGCATGGAGGTGGTCGCACAACTGATTTGTCCGCTGGAAATGTTTTTCTATCAGTATGTTTTTTTCGGCAGACAGACTGTTTATCACAGCCATCAGTTCTAAAGTCCTTGCCTTCCTTATTTTTGTCATTGCAAGGATATATATTACTGCAGAGAACAGAACACACCCAATCACTATTATATAAATAGTCATTCTGTTTCTTTGTGCGATGGCCTCGTCAACTTTTCTTCTATGGTATTCTGAATCAGCCCAAGAGACTTCTTGAATCGCCATCCTTTTGAATTCCTCGTCATAAAATGAAACTTGATTCAATGCAGATTGATATGCCTTTGATATATTGCCTTTCTCAATCCAGTATAAATCGGGCACAACCTCTGTTTCTGAACATTCCCCAAAGTTCATGACTATTGAATCTGCCAAAGCCTTGTCATTGTTCATCAGCGCACAGAATATGTAATTATAGAGATCATTTTCTGCCACAGCGTCCGGCCTCAATGATATAACATTACGATATGAACCAATGGCTCTTCCATATTGCTTGGCTTGCATTTGCGAAGTTGCCTTTACTCGAAGTCCTGTTAACATTAATACTGTATCATTCATTAATATAGCAGAGTCAATGATGGTTCCAGCAATTCTACAGGCCTCAGACGGATTCCCTGCATTATTATATGATAGCGCAAGTTCTCCCATTGCTTCAAGCGTATAACAATCCATTCCTCGCGACTCTTTCATTAACTCATATGTCTTTTTCGCATAACCAAGTGCATTGGCATAATTCTTGCTATTGTTATTTAGCATTTCAAGACATCGGTTTGCCATTGCCATCTGGAATGTGTCTTTGAGTTGGGTGGCGAGGTCTTCGGCGAGGAGCATGTGTCGGACGCTCTCGCCGTATGAGCCGCGGTTCATCAGTATGTAGCCGAGATAGAAATTGGCCAGCATGCGGTGGCGGGTGTCACGGTGGGTGTCGTACCACGAGGTGGCGATGCGTATGAGCGAGTCGTCGGTCTCGTCGTACAT
>DAAQ01000032.1 GCA_001701225.1 Bacteroidales bacterium H5
ATTTTATCGCACCAGTAATAATTCCTCATTTCTAATTTCTCATTGGTTCCAGCCGCGACGCGGCGATATGTGGAAAGCCCCACATCGAGCCGTGCGACGGGATAGCCCGCAAGGGCGTATATCCCGGGCACGGCGATGGTGTGGGGTAAAACAGACCGACAGAAAACCGGGCCTCGAAGAGGTCCATTAATTCCATCCGATACCATGAGTTACGTCACCTCTCTCTATCATGTGGTATTCACCACATACTGTCGTCGTCCGGCAATAGACAACACCCACCGCGATGACCTTTACCATGTCCTCGCCTCCGAAATCAGGGCTTGCAAGAGCAAAGCGCATATAATCGGCGGGGTGCAAGACCACATCCACATACTGCTCAGTCTCAGTCCGCAGGTCGCGTTGTCGAATCTAATGCGTGAGATAAAATCAAAATCATCCGTATGGGCCAAAGGATGCGGGATGTTTCCGCTCTTCGAGGGCTGGGAACGCGAATACGGCGCATTCTCGCTCTCATACGGACATCGCGATGCAGTGTACGATTACATCGCATCCCAGCAGAAGTATCACGACACCATCAGCCTGGACGACGAATACCGACGCCTGATAACCAAGGCCGGCCTCCAGATATACGGGAATTAAAGGACCTCTTCGAGGCCCATAACACATTCTGCCATATGCCCCCACACCATCGCCGCGGCCGGGATATACGCCCTGACGGGCTATCCCGTCACACGGCTCGATGTGGGGCTTCCCACATATCGCCGCGTCGCGGCTGGTGGTATTAGAAATAATGAGAAATTAGAAATGAGGAATTAGAAATAATTCGGCATAATTAGAAATCATGAGAGAGGTCCGGCGCTGACGTGCAGGGCCTCTCTTAATTTCTAATTTCTAATTCCTAATTCCTCATTTTCCAACGATGCGCATGTGGGCGTCGGGGTATCTGAGCACGAGGCATGATGCCTCGGTGAGCACGACACCCTCGGTGTTGCGCACACCCTGCTTGTGGAAGCTGATGCGCTCGGCCTTGAAGGGGATATGGGTGTACTTGGTGATATACTCGGGGTCGACTATGATGCCGTTGGCAGCCATGCCGCACTGGTCAAATATCTCGGACAGCTTGACATAGACAGTGCCGAACTTCGAGTTTATGCGGTCGAAATCGATGCCCCAGACCACCTTCTTGTCGCCGTCGCTCACTACCCTCACCTTGTCGAGCTTGCTCAGGGCCGAGATGAGTTCCGAGCCGCCGAGAAGCACCTTCTGGGTCGAGCCTCCCCCGTTGGTGAACGCCTCGCGGAGTATGTCGGTGAGCTTATCCTCGGTCAGCGCCGAGGGGTCATACGCGGCCTCGCGTCCGGCCTGGGCCCAGATGCCGCCGGTGAGCATCACCTGCGACCCGTCGGCCATCTCGATGCGCGAGCGGCACCCGAAGAGATACGACTTCTCCATGCCGAGACGCATATCGACAATAGCGCTCTCCTCCTGGTCAGAGAATGTCCAGCCCACCTCCTTGTCTGAGAGACGCTGCAGCAGCGACTCCTCGACCTGGGCCTTGAATATCTGGCAATAGTTGTATCTCTTCTTGGGGAGGGCCGAATAACATCCGGTCTGCACGTCGAGCTCGCCTGCGGCACGCCCCATGCGCACCACCAGGGCGCCCGAACGGATGGCGGGAGGGGTGAACTCACCATCGCCCTGCCCCTCGGGAAGCACGGGGCGCAAGGTCAGCGAGTCGTCGGCTGCCTTGTCGACATAGCACACCAGAGGATAGCCGTCTTCGAGCTTCGTATCGGGAAACATCACCGTCTCCGAAGCAGCCACGACACCCTTGTCGGAGACCCTGACCTCGAATGTACCACCGGGCTCGACAGGCGCGGGAGGCACCGAGGCGGCGACTGTGGTCGAGCCGGGCTTGGTGTCGACGCTATAATAGTCGACCTTCATCGACCCGGCACGGCGTGCGCCGACCATGCGCGAGATCTGGTCAAGAGGGGTCGACGAGGGGCGTATGCGCGCAATGCGCTCGTCGACATGGCTGCGGAGAAGGCCGGGAGCGGCGTTCTCGGTGATTGTGGTGGTGAGGGGTTCGCCACTGACATGAGTGGCATTGGGAGTTGAAGTTGTCATTTTGGTTTGGAGGTTAAGGGTTAAAGGGGGTTGTCAGAAATCCCAGACGCTGGGGCGGTGGCGCGACAGGACGCGGTCGGTGGGATCGGGCTCGGTGTCAGGCTCGGCGGGAGCGCGGAGCAGTTCGAGATAGCCCAGCTCGGGGGTCTTCTCCTTCGTGGCATCTTCAGGCGAGGATGCCGAGGGCGCCCCCGTGGGGGGTGCAGGTTTCTTTTCGTCGTTCATATCATCTGTATCTGTTAGTGAATCATTGACACTGCAAAGTTACCCCCTCCCCGACCCCGGAAAGATGCGATAATGCCGACAGTCTATAACATTATTTGAGATAAACGGCACATATTTAATGGTTGAAATTTTGTTTTTAGACCAAAAGGCATTAACTTTGCCTGTGAGACATCAATGAATCTCAGAGTCAATTCTAATAACAAACCATATTTCCCCCAACTTTTACCTTATGGAAAACGACCAGTTGTTGAAGGAAGTCACTGCCAGAGCCGAGAAATGGCTCGGTGATAGCTATGACGCCGAAACCCGCGCCGAAGTCAAGAGAATGCTCGACGCCGATGACAAGACAGAGCTCATCGAATCGTTCTACCGTGATCTCGAGTTCGGAACAGGCGGTCTGCGCGGCATCATGGGCGCCGGCACCAACCGTATGAACATCTACACCGTGGGCGCCGCAACCCAAGGCCTCGCCAACTATCTCAAGGAGGCGTTCAAGGACCTTCCCGAGATTTCGGTGGCTGTGGGCCACGACGTGCGCAACAACTCGCGCAAGTTCGCCGAGATAGTTGCCGACATCTTCTCGGCCAACGGCATCAAGGTCTATCTCTTCGACAGCTTCCGTCCCACCCCCGAGCTCTCGTTTGCCATCCGTCATTTCGGCTGCCAGAGCGGCGTCAACATCACCGCATCGCACAACCCCAAGATCTATAACGGATACAAGGCATACTGGGAGGACGGCGCACAGATCATCGCCCCCCACGACGTCAACATCATCGACCACGTGAACCGCATCAAGGACGTGAGCGAGATCAAGTTCCAGGGCGACAAGTCCAAAATCCAGATTATCGGCGAGGATGTCGACAAGATATATCTTGAGAAGATCAAGGAGCTCTCGCTGAGCCCCGAGGCCATCGCACGCCACAAAGACCTCAAGATTGTCTACACCCCCATCCACGGCACAGGTGTCGAGCTCATCCCCCGCTCTATCAAGAATTTCGGATTCACCGACACCATCCATGTCCCCGCACAGGATGTACCGTCGGGCGATTTCCCCACCGTCGAGTCACCCAACCCCGAGGTTCCCTCGGCAATGGCCATGGCCATCGCCAAGGCCAAGGAGGTCAATGCCGACATCGTCCTGGCATCCGACCCCGACGCCGACCGCATCGGCTGTGTCATCCGCGACAACAAGGGTGAGTACGTGCTGCTCAACGGCAACCAGATCGTGATGATTCTGCTCTACTACATCATCACCCGCAATCAGGAGCTCGGCCTCATCAAGGGCAACGAGTTCGCCGTCAAGACCATCGTGACCACCGAGACCATCAAGAGCATCTGTGAGGCCAACAAGGTCAAGATGTTCGACTGCTATACCGGCTTCAAGTGGATTGCCGCCGTGATGCGCGACAACGAGGATGTGCTCCGCTATCTGGGCGGCGGCGAGGAGAGTTACGGCTTCCTGGCCGAGACATTCGTCCGCGACAAGGATGCCGTATCGGCTTGCTCGCTCATGGCCGAGGCCTGCGCATGGGCCAAGGACAACAACATGGATTTCCAGGGCCTCCTCACCGACATCTATCTCAAGTATGGCTACAGCCACGAGGTAGGCGTGAGCGTGGTACGTCCCGGCAAGACCGGCGCCGAGGAGATCCAGGCCATGATGAAGAGCTTCCGCGAGAATCCTCCCAAGTCTCTCGCAGGCAGCCCCGTGGAGGTAATCAAGGACTATGCTACCCTCGACGAGACACACGTTCCCGACGGCAAGGTGACGAAGCTCGACTTCCCCACCACCTCGAACGTGCTCCAGTATTTCACCGCCGACAACTCCAAGATTTCGGTGCGCCCCTCGGGTACCGAGCCCAAGATCAAGTTCTATATGGAGGTACACATACCTCTGCCCTCTGCAGCCGACTATGACGCATGCGCCAAGCTGGCCGAGGACAAGATCGAGGCTCTCAAGAAGGACCTCGGCATCTGACAGACACCCCCTTCACTGACATAGACACCCCCCGGGCCGCGATGCGGTCCGGGGGGTGTTGTCATGATGGTTTCATGTAGTTATAAAAAAAATGAGGGGAGTTTCACAACGGCCCTCACGCTTTAACCTAACTTTTTGTTGACTTTACAATTCAATTTGATAGTAGCTATATGCCTCTGACGTCAAGTCTACAGTGCAAAGGTACACTTTTATCGTAAATGGTACGCAAACATTTTAGTTAAAAGTAGTTAATCATGATATTGCATCTGACATTTTGGTCATTTTCACAAATATTTTTGCCAACTTTTAAGTTAATAAACCTATAGAAACCGGTTGAGGGATAGTTTTGCGCATTTCGTTTGAAAATACGGCGAAAAAGGCTTAAATTTGCGATTCAAAATCACACTCTACCCAATGGAAAAACTGACAGCGACAATCATAGCCCTCAACGAGGAACGACGGCTTGCAGCATGCCTCGAGTCGTTGAGGGGCGTCGCAGACGAGGTCGTGGTGGTCGACTCATATTCCACCGACCACACAGTGGCCATCTGTCATGACTATGGTTGCCGCGTCACCCAGAGGCATTTCGACGGCTTCGGCGCCCAGCGTCAGTATGCCACATCGCTCGCCTCGCACCGCTACATACTCTCTATCGACGCCGACGAGGTGCTGTCGCCCGCCCTGCGCGAGTCCATCATCAGGCTCAAGGAGCAGGGGTTTGCCCACAGGGTATATGCCATCTCGCGCCTCAATTTCTATTGCGGATATCCGGTGAAACATTGCGGATGGTATCCCGACCTGCAGATAAGGCTCTTCGACAAGCGTTATGCCAACTGGAACCTGCATGACGTGGGCGAGAAAGTCATATTCCGCGACTCGGTGCGCCCCGAGCCTGTCGACGGCGACATCCTGCACTACCGTTGCGAGACGCGCGAGCAGTTCCGCGACATCACACGCGCCCATGCCACAATCAAGGCCCGTGTCCTGGCGGTCAGGCCCGAGCCGATATCATCCCTCGAGCCCATGCTGCACGGCCTCCGCGCATGGTGGCACACATATATCTCTGAGGGTGGCATACTCGAGGGGAATGCCGGACGCGAGATAGCCGCCGAGAGCTACAGGTCTGAATACCTGGCATACTCGGCAGCCAAAAAGCTCCGCAAATAGCACATAAGCCCCATCATTCACACAATGCAATTAACACCGGCCGCGAAGCGGCGATATGTGGAAAGCCCCACATCGAGCCGCGTGACGGGATAGCCCGTCAGGGCGTACATCCCGCACACGGCGACGGTGTGGGGTAGACAGACCAACCCGAAGCCGGGCCTCGAAGAGGTCCATTAATCGCATACAAAGCCTGAACACCAAAGCCATCCGCGAGGATACCGAATTACAGGACCTCTCCGAGGCCCTGTAGTCATAGGCTCGTCCTCCCCACACCATCGCCCTGCGGGCTCGATGTGGGGCTTTCCACATATCGCCGCTTCGCGGCTGGTGGCATCAAACGATATCATTGCATTTTCATTCACAACAGGAAATACCTCGCTCCGGGCGCGGGCATATACATGCCGCTCACAGAGGCCGAGGGGTGCATCGCGCCGTTTTCGGTCAGGGTTATCCCTATCGCGTCCATGCCGAGCATGGCTCCAAGGCGCAGGTTGAGACGCTGGTCGGGCAACACGGGATAGCCCACGGCGGGACGTATTCCCGTAACCTCGGGCAGCCCCCAGAGCTCACGGAGCGCATAGGCGTTGAGCCATTCAGAGGCGGCTTCGGCCAGACGGTGGGCCACCGTCTGCAGCAGCAGCGCGCCATAGCTGTCACCCTCGGCCTCGCACCGGGCTATCATCTCGCCGACATCCACACGCACGGCAAATACCCCTATATGGTCATCTCCCGCCGTCAGGAAATCGGCCAGCGCGGGACAGCGGCCATGGCTGTCGGGAGTCATGCGGCGCGGAGTGGGGATGACGGTGCCGTCACTGAAGATTATATCCTCGTCCGTTCCACGGGCTTCTGTCAGAAGCACCATCCCCTTGATTATATCCTCACCCTCGAGCCTGTCGAGCAGCGCGCGGGCATCGGCGGCGAGGCGAAGGGCCTCCTCGGCCTTGCCTCCCCCCTTCTCCTTGACAAAGGCGCGCCGGCAGGCGGGGCAGTCGTGAACGCCGAAAGCATCCCCCAGCGAGGCCGGGAGGCTCCATGCAGCCATGAAGGCGCGGGGATTGAAATAGCGGCGCACGTCACCGACCTTTATCTCTACGATATGGCGTCCCGGATGCAGGGGTGCGGGCGACGGCTCCGTCACCTTGTCGCCAAGGGCGCGGGCCTCGCCGATGGTCAGCGACGATTTGGCCAGACGGGCCTGTTCGTCGGCCTCGCGTATCTCACGGGCCTCCTCCTTGAGTGTCCTGATATATTCCTCGCGCGTGGCCGGATTGAGCAGGCGCGCCGCAAGGAGGGGGTTCTGCGAGGCATCGGGCACGTGTATCACGGCCCCCTCATAGAGCGGGTCGAGCTTCAGGGCCGTGTGGCGGCGCGACGTGGTGGCGCCCCCCACCATGACAGGCGTATCGAGTCCGGCGCGGCGCAGCTCGCTCACCACGCGGGCCATCTCGTCAAGCGACGGGGTGATGAGCCCCGACAGGCACACGATGTCGGGCCGCTCGCGCAGGGCGGTCTCCACGATGGTCTCCGCGCTCACCATCACGCCGAGGTCTATCACCTCATAGCCGTTGCAGGCCAGCACTATCGACACGATGTTCTTGCCGATGTCGTGGACGTCACCCTTGACGGTGGCGAACACTATCTTTCCGGCCTTTCCGCCCGAGGGCGCAGCCGTGTGGCGGCGGTCGATCTCGGGCTGCAGCACGGCCACAGCCCTCTTCATGGTGCGGGCGGTCTTGACAACCTGCGGCAGGAACATCTTACCCTCGCCAAACAAGATGCCCACACGGTTCATCCCGGCCATCAGGGGGCCGTCTATCAGCTCCACGGGGTCGGCACCCGAGGCAAGGGCCTCGGCAAGGTCGTCGGCAAGATGTGTCTCGACACCGTGCACAAGGGCATATTCGAGCCTCCCGGCCACAGGCAGTTCCCGCCACTCCTCGCGGGCCTCGGCCTTGGGGCCAGCCCCCTTGGCCGAATGTGAGGCAGCCCATGCGGCCAGCTCGTCGGCGGCTCCGGCACGGCGGCACAGCACCACATCCTCGAGCAGCGTGCGCAGCCCGGGCTCGATGTCATCGTATGTCACCTTCATGGCCGGATTCAGTATGGCCATATCCATCCCGGCGGCGATGGCGTGACAGAGGAAGACGGCGTGCATCGCCTCGCGCAGCGGATTGTTGCCCCTGAACGAGAACGACAGGTTGCTCACGCCGCCGCTCACCTTGGCGCCGGGAAGATTCTGCTTTATCCACCCCACGGCGCGGATAAAGTCGAGGCCATATCTGTCATGCTCCTCGATGCCGGTGGCGATGGCGAGTATGTTGGGGTCGAAGATGATGTCTTCGGCGGGGAATCCGGCTACCTCCGTGAGCAGCCTGTAGGCGCGGGCGCACACCTCGGTCTTACGCTCGAATGTGTCGGCCTGCCCCTCCTCGTCAAAGGCCATGACAACCACCGCGGCACCCAGACGGCGAAGACGGCGCGCACGGCGCAAAAACTCCTCCTCACCCTCCTTGAGCGATATTGAGTTGACGATGGCCTTACCCTGCACGCACTTGAGCGCGGCCTCGATGACATCCCATTTCGACGAGTCTATCATCACGGGCACTCGGGCAATGTCAGGCTCGGCGGCAAGGAGATTCAGGAACCTGCACATCTCCGTGCGCGTGTCGAGCAGTCCGTCGTCCATGTTTATGTCTATCACGGGCGCACCGTCCTCGACCTGCTTGCGGGCTATGGCGAGGGCCTCGTCAAGAGCCCCCTCGGATATGAGGCGGAGGAACTTGCGCGACCCGGCCACGTTACACCGCTCGCCCACGCCGACAAAGTTCCCCTCGGGGGTCACCTCAAGCATCTCCAGGCCGCTCAGGCGCATGGCGCGCACAGGCGCGGGGACAGTGCGCGGCTTGCGGCCACAGACTATCCCGGGATATTCGGCGATATGCGCGGGGGTGGTGCCGCAGCAACCGCCTATGATGTTGACCAGACCGTCGTCAACCAGGCCGTGCATCACCTCGGCCATGCTCCCGGGGGTCTCCGAGTAGTTGCCGTTGATGTCGGGAAGCCCGGCGTTGGGATGGCACGACACCGGCCACGGACTGATGCGGGCCAGCTCGCGTAGCCACGGACGTATGTCGCGTGGCCCGAACGAGCAGTTCAGCCCGATTGTAGTGATCGGGGCGTGGGCCACCGAGGCCACAAACGCCTCGAGGGTCTGTCCCGAGAATGTGCGTCCACCCTTCCCGGCTATCGTCACCGACACCATCACCGGGAGCCGCCGCCCGGCGCGCCCCATCACCTCGGTTGCGGCGTCGAGCCCGGCCTTGAGGTTGAGGGTGTCGAACACGGTCTCGAAGAGAAGCAGGTCGGCGCCACCCTCCATCAGGCCCTCGACCTGCTCGGCATAGGCGGCGTAGAGGTCATCGTATGTCACGGCCCTCATCCCCGGGTCATTGACATCGGGGCTCATCGAGGCGGTCTTGTTTGTAGGGCCTATTGACCCGGCCACCCACACCTTGCGCCCCTCGCGCTCCATGACCTCATCGGCCACACGGCGCAGCAGACGCGCCCCGGCCACATTCATCTCGCGGCACAGGGCCTCCATGCCATAGTCTGCCATCGAGATGCGGTTGGCGTTGAAAGTATTTGTCGAGATTATGTCGGCCCCCGCCTCGACATAGCTGCGGGCAATCGCCGCAATGTCGTCGGGACGTGTCAGGCACAGCAGGTCATTGTTGCCGCGCAGGTCAGTGGGCCACGACGCGAACCGCGCCCCCCGGAAATCCTCTTCCGTGAGCCCCAGCCGCTGTATCATAGTGCCGATAGCACCGTCAAGTATCAATATACGCTCCCTCAGGAGTGATTCAAAAGTCATGCAGTCAATATTAAAAAAGTCAGTTAACAAACATAAGTTTTTTCATCGTATGCAGGGACGTACCGGCACATATAGACTATGAGACTTATAAAACCACCAATCATTATCTTCTGGATCATAACATAATAATGTTGCCCGATCAATGGAATCCTCATCTTTCCGTACATATGAATAACATAAAGACTTATCATTCCAAACCCCAGCACACGGAATCACTATACTTCTACCATTTTTCTTGCTTGTTAACTTACAACAGTTAATCCCTTTAATTCTAATTAGTTCCCTATCACATTCATTAAACAAATTTTCGAAATCTTCTTGAGTCGGTATCTCCCAATGTCTAAATGGTCTAATTGCAAAAAACAAATCCTCATTCTTATCTTGACCTTGACCCTTATTGTTATATAAAACTCCTGAATCCCAAGGATTTTTTGCACCAATATTACATGTAGCCCATTTTACGCCAAATCCAAGGTCAACCCATCCTCCACTAAATTTAAAGGAATGGATTCTAACACCATGACTTGTAACGTCTACAGTTAAATCATCTCCGTTTGACAATATTACATGGAAAGCTACACTATGGACTTTACCCTTTATTTGAAGCGGGATATTCTCAACTACCTTACCAAAAGCTATAGGAATTACATCATTAGCAGCCTTTATAACCCTGAAAGAAAGCGTAATAACAACAGGCTTATCTTCTATATCTTCCATATCAATCCCATCATCAATAGATTGCTTAAAAGACTTACGGTTTATCCTCACCATACATTCCGGCAGTAGTTCGAGATACTCGTCAAACCGCAGGGCTGTGACGCGTGCCTCTTTGGCACCGAAAAGGTTTCCCAAAGCCTTCTTTGCCTCGGTGTCGGTCATGGTCTGCTGCATCATTTTCTCCATCGACTCAGCCATCGAGCCCGCGCGGTGGTCGGTGGGGCTGAGGGTGCGGAGCCACGCGAGAAGCACACCGTCGCGGTAGAGTGCCAACAGATGCTCCTGTTCAAGAAGCGCGTTGCGGCGCGTCGACGACAGCACGTCACGCACTTTGGCCATGAACATGTCGAGCGATGTCATATACCTTCCGGCAAGATATACCACCGGAGGGAGAGCTGGGAGGGTATTCATTTCTTGAGTGATGCTGATTTAAGTCCGTGTGTGGCCTGAAGGGCCTTGATGCGCTTGATGGCCGAGTCGTTCTTGCTGTCGAGCTGGCGGCTCATGACATGGGGCGCCATCGCGTCGACCACGCGCTCGACATGCTCTTTGGTTATCTTGACCGCCTGAGGGGTCCTGCCTGTCCCGTCAAGATGCTCGAGAGCCGTGACATATTCGCGGAAAGCATCCTCGACAACCGTACCCGCAAGCGAGCTTATCTCGGCACCCGAGAATCCGTGGGGTGCTCCCTTGAACATCCGTCCGACAATATCGCCCACAACCCCGTCGGTAATGGCCGACCAGTCGTAGAACTCGGCGTCGCGATATGGCGCGAGGGTCTTGCGCAATATGGAGCAGGCCTCGTCGCGGTCGGGGAAATCGACAAAAAACACATCGTCGAACCTCCCCTTGCGCATCAGCTCGGGCTTGAGGGCATCATTGGCCGTGGCCACCACATAGACCGCCGAGCGGCGCTCCTGCATCCATGTGAGGAAATGACCCATCAGACGCACTATGATGTCGTTGTTTCCGCTGTCCGTACCTGCAAACGCCTTCTCTATCTCGTCAATCCACAGCACGCAGGGGTGTGCGGCCTCGGCGGTCTCGAGAGCCTGGCGCAGGTTGGTCTCGCTCTCGCCGACATACTTGCCCATCAGGCGGTTGATGTCGAGGCGCAGCAGGGCCACCCCGAACTCCGAGGCGATTGCCTTGGCAATCATGCTCTTGCCGCAGCCGGGCATCCCTATTATGAGCACACCCTTGGGCAGAGGCACCATGGCGCGGCGGCTCTGGGCCAGCGTGAGGTGGTCAAAGATGGTCTTCTTTGCCCTGATGGCCGAGATAAGCACCTCGAGGCCACCGATATTGTCAAATTTCTCGTCTGTGTCCTTGACCTCGATTATCCCGGTCTTGCGCACAATCTGCTTCTTCTCCTCGAGGGCCAGGGCTATGGTGCGTCGCGAGAGGCGTCCGCCGGTACGCACCACCGTCGAGCGCAATATCTGGCGTATGTCGGCATATCCGAGTCCCTGCAGGTTGCGCGACAGTTCGAGGCGCACAGCCTCCTCGGCAAGCTGCGACTGTCCCGAGATGTCGGCCGACGACACAAGCTTCATTATCTCGTCGGTGTCCGGCACACCCGTCTCTATCACCGTGGCGATGTCGCGTATACCTCCCGACAATGCCGAGGCGGGCGCGGGGTCGGCTATGATGATGGTCTGACGGCAGTCAAAGCGGCGCTTCTCACAAAGTGTGGCATAGAGATGAAGCAGCGAGGAGTTGACAGGGTCGTCGAGCAGACGCGCCATATTCTTGAACAGCAGTATGGCATATCCTCCGGGGCCGTCGGTGACCACCGTGCGGAGCAGGTCGGGGAGCGAGGCCATCGACTCGCAGTCTGATAGCGGCTCCTTGGTCACGAAATCGACAGGTCCGAGCACATTGTCAAGCTCAAGCACCGAACCGATGCCGAGCCCTGTGGCCGAAATCCCCTGGGGCTGTGGAGTCAGCACCGACCTCAACGCCAGATCCACAAAAAAGAAATCGGAGGTCGGGACATATATCACCGGGCTCGAGAGTATGCCGGTGACGAGTTTTGACTTGAATTCCTCAAACATAGGCATCGCACAGTGTGGGGGTCAGAAAAGGCTTTTAATCCACTTGCCAACCTTGTTGGTAGCTGATTTCAGCTTCTCGTAGGCGTTTTTCGTGGCCGTCGCGGCGGCGCGCACCACCGGGGTCACATATTTTGATGTGACCTCACAGACCTTGCGAACAGCCGGAATACTTTTGAGCTTCCTGCCCACATTCTCAACCACGGCCACAGCCTTGTCGGCAACCTTTGCAGCACCCTCCTTGAGCTTGGCCTTGACCTCGGGAGGGGTGAGTCGCACAATGGCCGTGACAGCGACATTGATGGCCGTGCCTATGGCAAACGCCACGGCTGCGGGAGGACAGGCGAAGCTGAGGCCTCCCACCGAAACTATGAGTCCGGCCTCTCCAACAAGCCCCGCGGTAGTGGCCACCCCGGCCATATATCCGGCGACATGACGGCGAGCGGCGGCGGCAGGCATACGGGTGAGTGTCTTCTTTACCGAATCAAAGAATGCGGCCTTGCGGCATACGGCATGTTTCTTCTTCTCGGCCTCATAGCGTCTGTTCCCCTCGATGCCGGTTCCGTAGGCCCCGGTGTTCCATAGATAGTCTATCTTCGAGGCCTGGGCGACATCGACAAACTGCTGCCCCATCAGGAGGGCGTTTTTCTTCTTGTTGAATATGTCGGGGTCATTGTAACATGCCAGTGCCGCGGCGGCGGCGAGGCGCCTCTCTATGTGTGCCTCCTCGGCAGGGTCGGTGGTGCGGAAATATTCGGCAAACAGCGTGGTGTCGATGTCGCTCTCTCCGAGCGGGAACCGCATCAGAGCATTATAACGCAACAGGGCCTTCTGAGCTGCGGCGAGTGCTGTCGCGTCGTCATATCTGTATTTCTCCATCGCAGTCAGCTTTTCTTGACATCGACATCCTTCATCTCTTCCCCGAGGGCATCAGCCAGCATGGCGTCCTCCTCGAACAGACCATTCTCCACAGCCTTGCGGGCCTCATCCACCAGGGCGTCATCCGCATCAGGCACAATCTCGCGCACTGTACGCTCAACCTTGCCCTCAAGCCACTCGGCAGGGCGTAGCCCCGATGCCTCGAGGTCGGCGCGGTTGGCGTGATATGCGTCGATGTCGGCGTTGAGTGCCCGCAGAACCTCCTTGAACTCGGCGCGCGTGGCATCCGACCTGTCCTCAAGCCTGTCGGCGGCTGCCTCAATCAAGGCATCGTCACTGCGGGCGGCATCGCCGGATGTGAGCTCGCTCAGATACCGGCCAAGTCTTTTCACAAAAGACAGTATGTCAAATCTGCTTTCCATATATGCGGTTAAATTATCGTGCGGAGGTAGGCGGTGAGCTCCTGGGCCATCTTGCGGGCCTGGAGGGCTGAGGGGTGGTAGTCGGCGCCATAGCCGAGCGTGCCGTCCTGGGGAGTCATGTCGAAGCGGTAGACCTCGGGGCACCCGGCGGCCACACGGTCGAGCACACCCGAGATGTCGGCCAGTTCCTTGTCGCGCATCATGGCTCCTGTCAGCAATACAATCTTTGCGCCGGGATTCTTCTCGCGCACATGGTCGACAAAGGCGGCACACGCGGACTCGAAGCGCGATATGTCATAGTTGCGGGTCGACGAGTCGTTGGTGCCGAGGTTGATGCACACGATGTCGGGACGGAAGCGGGCGAAATCCCACATCGGCTCGGGCTCGTATATGAGGGCGTGGTCATATTCGAGCGGCATCGTACCCACCGTGTCCCCCTCGATGGGGCCGTTGAAATTGCGGTATATGCCTATCCCCGAGCGGGATACGACGTTGGCCTCGGCATCGAGGGCACGCGCCGTGAGCCATGCGTACGACAGTGTATGGTTCTCGGTCTCATAGCTGAAACGGATGTCGCCACTCTGAGCCTCGGTGCCATAACCGCAGGTGATGGAGTTGCCTATGAACTCGATTTTCGGGCCCTTGGGCCTCTCGGCCTGTCCGAATCCCCCGGCGATGAACGAGCGCACCACGGGCTTGAACTCGTACCCCTCGACGGCGTATGCCACAAGGGCGTCGTGCACCCCGGCACCGAGCGAGTCGGCGATTACCATCACCGAGTCACCTGGGCCGAAGAACACCTTGCGCGGAGCGGCCGAGTCGACCTCGACCATGAAGTATCCGCTCCCGGGGCTTGTGGCCATAGTCAGGCTCGGGCCCTCGAAACGCACACGCGCCGCGACGCCGGGAAAGTTGAACCTCACGCCGCTGTCCGGGGTGACGACGGTGCGTCCCGTCCAGACTATGCGGGGGTCGGTGGCATTGACAGCCACGGGGCGCCTGTCCCCGCAGGCGCTGACAAGCGCCGCGAGGACAATAAGGGGCAGAAGCAGATATTTCATGGTCTGAGGTTTATATATGTATATGCTTTATTCTACGGTCCAGGTCTCGCCGGCCATCACCATGTCGCGCAGGCAGGTGAATCCCTTGCGGGCACGTACCTCGGCAATCTGCTGCTCAATGGCCTCGTTGTAGACGGGCGACTCGACGTCACGTATCACGCCGAGTGCCAGGGGCAGTGTCTTGCCGTCCATCATGGCGAGCTGCTGGTGCAGGAAATTCGACGGGGTGTGGGCGTCGTGTACGAGCACATCGTCCATGGTATATCCGTCCTCGCCTACCTTGACGGCCTTGAGGAGGAATCCGTCGCGCACCAGGCCCATCTCCATATCCTTGCCGAAGAGCATCTTCTCGCCGTGGCGCAGGTGTATGGTGCGCTCGGCCCTCACCTCGCGGTCGGTGATGGGGTTGTGGATGCCGTTGTTGAAGATGACGCAGTTCTGCAGTATCTCGGTCACGGTGGTGCCCTTGTGCATGGCTGCGGCGGTCAGCACCTCCTCGGATGTCTTGAGCTCTACGTCGATCGAGCGGGCGAAGAAATTGCCCCTCGCGCCAAACACCAGCTCGGCGGGGATGAAGGGATCCTCGGTGGTTCCGTAGGGCGATGACTTCGACACGAATCCGCGGTCTGAAGTGGGCGAGTACTGCCCCTTGGTCAGGCCGTATATCTTGTTGTTGAACAGGATGATGTTGATGTCGACGTTGCGGCGCACGGCATGGATGAAATGGTTGCCGCCGATGGCGAGGCCGTCGCCGTCGCCCGAGATCTGCCACACGGTCATGTCGGGACGTGCCACCTTGAAGCCTGTGGCTATGGCTGCGGCGCGTCCGTGTATGGTGTGGAAACCGTAGGTGGCCATATAATAGGGCAGACGCGAGCTGCACCCGATGCCCGAGATGACAGCGGTCTTGTGGGGCGGCACACCGAGGGTGGCCATGGCCTTGTGGAGCGACGAGAGTATGGCGTGGTCACCGCATCCGGGGCACCAGCGCACGGGATTGGCGTTCTTGTAGTCTGACGCCGTGTATGTATGGTTGTTGGTCTGGTCCATGATTATTTCTCCTCCATGATTTCTTTGACACGGGCAGTGACCTCGCTGACGAGGAAGGGCTGGCCCTGTATCTTGTTGATGCGCCTGATGTCGAGATTGGGATAGCGGCACTGCAGATAGTCGGCGAACATACCGGTGTTGAGCTCGGCCACGATGACGCGCCTGAAACGGGGCAGCACCTCGGCGGTGTTGGCGGGAAGCGGGTTGATATAGTTGAAATGGGCGAAAGCCACCGGGGTGCCCGAGCAGGTGAGCTCGGAGGCGGCGGTGCGCAGATGGCCGTATGTGCCGCCCCACCCTATCAGGATGGTGTCGGCGCCCTCGGCCTCGAGCACCTCGAGGGCGGGAATATCGCTGGCGATGCGGGCCACCTTCTCGCGGCGCGCCATCACCATGCGCTCGTGATTCACGGGGTCAATCGAGATGGCACCCGTCTCATAGTCCTTCTCAAGACCGCCAAGACGGTGTTCGGCACCCTCAGTGCCGGGGATGGCCCAGCGGCGCACCATTGTCTCGGGGTCGCGGGCATAGGGGCTGTAGGCGCCATCTCCACCCTCGAACAGCGGGGGATGTATCTCGGGGAGCTCACCGGCCTCGGGGATACGCCATGCGCTCGATCCGTTGCCGATGAAGGCGTCGGTCAACAGTATCACGGGGGTCATGTGCTCGAGGGCTATGCGCGCTGCCTCGAATGCCATGGTGAAGCAGTCTGTCGGGGTCGAGGCGGCCAGCACGACCACGGGGCTCTCGCCGTTGCGGCCATAGAGGGCCTGCATCAGGTCGGTCTGCTCGGTCTTGGTGGGGAGGCCGGTCGAAGGGCCGCCGCGCTGCACGTCGATGACCACGAGCGGCAGCTCGGCCATCACGGCAAGGCCGATACCCTCGCTCTTGAGCGCGAGGCCGGGGCCCGAGGTCGATGTCACGGCGAGGTCGCCCGCAAACGAGGCGCCGATGGCCGAGCATACGCCGCCGATCTCATCCTCCATCTGCACGGCCTTGACGCCGAGGTCCTTGCGCTTGGCTAGCTCATGGAGTATGTCGGTGGCGGGGGTGATGGGATAGCTGCCGAGGAACAGCGGACGTCCCGACCGCTCGCTGGCGGCTATGAGGCCCCATGCCGTGGCGGTGTTGCCGTTGATGTCGGTATAGACACCCGGCTCGGCCTTGCCCGACTCGATGCGACACACCGAGACAGAGGCGTGGATATTGTGGCCGTAGTCATAGCCGGCGCGTATCACCTTGGCGTTGGCCTCGAAGATGGCGGGTTTCTTGGCAAACTTGCCGTGAAGCATGTTGATGGCGGCCTCGAGGGGACGGTCGAACAGCCAGCACACCAGACCCAAGGCGAATATGTTGCGGCACTTGAGCACGCTCTTGTTGTCCATGCCCGAGTCGGCCAGCGCGGCCTTGGTCATCGAGGTGACGGGCACCTCGACTATCTGGGCGTTGATGTCGAGCTCCTTGAAAGGCTCGAGGGTCTTGAAGAGAGCCTTCTTGAGGTCGGCCTCCTTGAACGAGTCGATGTCGACGATGGCCACACCGCCGGGGCGCAGGAAACGCACGTTCTGCTTGAGCGCCGCAGGGTTCATGGCCACGAGCACGTCGCACATGTCACCGGGAGTGTGGACATCGGCGCCCACGCTCACCTGGAATCCCGACACGCCGCTAAGCGACCCCTGCGGGGCGCGCACCTCGGCCGGATAGTCGGGGAAAGTTGAGACCTTGTTGCCCAGCCCGGCCGACACGTTGGTGAAGATGTTGCCGGCAAGCTGCATACCGTCGCCGGAGTCGCCCGAAAACCGGACCACCACCTTGTCGAGGGTCTTGACGTTTGTCTGTTCTATCATATCTTGGGTTATGTGAAATATCCGATTGATTGTTGAAAATTTTTGCAAAGATAACGCTTTTCGCGGAATAATCATAAGGAAACACCCCGCAAAAGCCTACGTCTATTCGTCGCCGAGGAGGTCGGGACGCAGGGCGCGCGTGCGTGCCAGCGCCTGCTCGTGCTTCCAGTCGTCGATGCGGGCGGCGTGTCCCGACAGCAGCACGTCTGGCACCTTCCAGCCGTTATACTCGGCGGGACGGGTATAGACGGGAGGGGCCAGCAGATTGTCCTGGAACGAGTCCGACAGGGCGCTCTGCTCGTCGCCGATGGCACCCGGGATGAGGCGTATTATAGAGTCGGCAATCACCACGGCGGGTATCTCGCCCCCCGTGAGCACATAGTCGCCGATAGAGATTTCCTTGGTCACGAGGTGCTCGCGTATGCGGTAGTCGACCCCTTTGTAGTGGCCGCAGAGTATTATGAGGTTCCGGCACAGCGACAGGCTGTTGGCCATGGGCTGGGTCAGCAGCTCGCCGTCGGGCGAGGTGAAGATGACCTCGTCATAGTCGCGCTGCGACTTGAGTTCGGTGATGGCGCGGTCGACAGGTTCGACCATCATCACCATTCCGGCCTCGCCGCCAAAGGGATAGTCGTCGACCTTGCGGTGCTTGTTTGTCGACCACTGGCGCAGGTTGTGCACCACAATCTCGCACAGGCCCTTGTCCTGGGCGCGCTTGAGTATCGAGCACCCCAGGGGGCTCTCGAGCATTTCGGGGAGTACGGTGAGTATGTCGATTCGCATTCTATGCTATAGTTTTTTTATTCTTGAACTTGATGGATACAGATTGTTGGCACGGTTGCCGATATTCTTCATCCACCCTAAGGAGAGACCGCCGTATGTCACGGCCACATAGCCGCGCGGTGTCCCCCCGGGCAGTGTGATTGCATCGCCGCGCAGATAGGCCACCGCCTCGTCGACAGAGAGCGCTACCTGCGGAAAGGCCCCGGGGGCCAGTGCCGTAGAGAGTGCGAGGGGATGGGCGGGTATCAGGTCGCGCCCCTTGACGGTGGCCAGAGGGACACCCTCGTGTATCACGTCCGCCTTCTCTGCCACACGGCGCAGCAGGTCAGTGTGGAGGGCCGGAAAGGCCGTGAGCCTGTCGGCGGTGGCCATGAAGGTCATGCCGTCGCCATTCACCCACCCCTTCACGGTATCGGGGATGGCCGGAGCCTTGTCGCGGCGGCTCTTGCGGTCGCGTGCCGGAGTGTGGGGTGTCAGCGTGCCCGGCTTGCGCAGCACGGCCACAAACAGCCCCTCGCCGCGTGTGAGTCCAGGGATGAAGCGGCAGCAATGTGCCCCGGTGTCAATGCCGGGGGTGATGCCCCATGCGGGGTCGACGGGTATCCCGACGCTCTCGGCGCCGTAGAGCTCCATCAGCCTTTCAACCTGCTCCTCGTCTTCGCTGCGGTTGAATGTGCAGGTGCTGTATATCATCCACCCTCCGGGGCGCAGCGCGGGCCACAGGTTGTCGGTAATCTCGCGCTGCAGGGCGGCGCAGTCGCGCACCAGTCCCTCGCTCCATTGCGCCACGGCCTGAGGGTCCTTGCGCATCATCCCCTCGCCCGAGCAGGGCACATCGGCCACGATGATGTCAAACTCCTCGCGCAGGGTGCCGAGGCGCGCGGTGTCGCCGCGGGTCACGATGACCGACGGATCGCCCCAGCGCACGATGTTCTCGCGCAGGGCGGCGGCGCGTGCGGGCACATATTCGTTGGCCACGGTCACCGACCCGGCGGGGAGGGCCGACATCACGGCAGTGGTCTTCCCCCCGGGAGCGGCACAGGCGTCGAGCACCCGCAGGGGATGGCCGACACCCGCGGTGAGTGTCCGCACAATATGTGCATGGAACATCGAGGCGGCCTCCTGGACATAATATGCCCCGGCATGGAGCCTCGGGTCGAGAGTGAACTGCGGACGCGAGGGCAGATATAACCCCTCCGGGCACCAGGGCACAGTGACGGCACCGTCGAACGATGCGCCCCCCTTGGCCGTGTTGAGGCGCACAGACACCTCGGGCTCACCCGTGGCGAGCGCGTCAGGCAGGTCGCCGAGGCCGATGCCCTCCATCAGCCTGACAAATCCGGCAGGTATCTCCTTGGCAGGTGCTGTCATCGTTCTTTCAGCGGAAACTCGCGCCCCTCGATTTTCTCGAGGGCGGCGCGCCACTCGTCCGTGATGGGTATGGATGTCATCTTGCGGGGGTCGAATCCGCACATCACCGTGCGGCAGCGGCACTTGACCTCATTGCCGCGTGCGGGGCACACCACAGCCTGCTCGAAGGTAAGGCTCTTCTCGCCCACTGCTACGGTCGAGGTGACTACCTGCAGCTCCTCGCCGAAGAAGGCCGGGGCGCAGAAGTCGCAGTTGACATTGACCACCACCAGACCGGCCTTGCTGATGTCGAGGTCGGCCCCCATGGCGGCGAGGAAATATCTTGTCTTGGCAAGGTCCATCAGCGAGAAATATACGCTGTTGTTGACGTGGCCCAGGGCGTCGATGTCGCTGAAACGCAGCTGGACCGGGGTTATGAATGGCATCTGTATTATATCTTGGTTTTCAGTGTATCACGATTTCCTTGACCACATCCGCGCCTACGGCCTTGTTGATGGCCTCGACGAGCGCGGCACGGCTATAGGACAGCTCGTTCTTGAGCGGTGCCGAGGTGAGGTAAACATGCATCACCCCGTGGTCGACATAACGCCGCAGGGTATAGCGGTTTATCGACGGCCCCACCACATCGGCCCACACGGCGGCGGCGCGGCGGTCGTTGAGGCCGTCGGTGAGTCCGGCCCTGTTCATGGCCTCTTCGATGATGGCGGCTATATGCTTGGGATAGGTACGTTTCATTGCCGGGTGAACGAGCCCTCCTCGACGCTCCAGAGCCTGACATCGCCCCCCGTGCGGCTCATTATCTCGTCGAGGTGCTTGCGGTTGGTGTCGGTGATGAATATCTGCCCGAAATCGGGCGAGGAGGTCACCAGTTCCATTATCCTGGCCACGCGGGTGGCGTCGAGCTTGTCGAAGATGTCGTCGAGCAGCAGCAGCGGGCGCATCCCCGTGGCCTCGCGCAGAAAGTCGTATTGCGCCAGGCGCAGGGCTATGGTGAATGTCTTGCACTGTCCCTGCGAGCCTGTGCGGCGCATGGGCATCCCGTCGAGGGTCATGGCTATGTCGTCGCGGTGAGGCCCCACGGATGTATGGCGCACGATCTCGTCGTGGCGGCGGGCCGAGTTAAGTAACGCGCGCAGGGTCGAGCCCGGCGCGTTGAGATGGCTCTCGTATGTCAGCTCCACGACCTCGCCAGGCCCCGCAACGGCGGCATAATGGCCCGAGAAGAGTGCCGTGAGGCGTCTGGTCCACGCGGCGCGGGCCTCGTGGAGATACTCGGCCGACAGCTCCATCATCGTCTCGACGGCATCATAGAGTCCGGGGTCGACACACCCCTCGCGCAACAGGCGGTTGCGCTGCTCGAGGCCTTTGCCATAGCGTATCAGCGAGTCGAGATACACGGGGTCGCTCTGCGAGATGACCATATCCATCCACCGGCGGCGTTCCTCCCCGCTGTCGCGTATCAGGTCGACATCCTGGGGGGCGGCCATCACCAGCGGGAAACTGCCTATGTGGGCGCTGAGGCGTGTATATTCCTTGCCCCCGCGTTTCAGGCTCTTGCGCCGTCCCGGAGTGAGCCCAAGCAGCAGCTCCTCCTCGACACCCTTGCGCTCATAGCGCCCTTTCAGGATGGCGAAATCCTCACCTCTCGTGATGGCCATGCGGTCGGTGACCCCGGTGAAACTCTTGCAGAAGCTCAGGAAATATATCGCATCGAGCAGGTTTGACTTGCCCATGCCGTTATTGCCCAGGAAACAGTTCACCTTTCCCGACAGCTCCAGCCGGGCCGACGGGATATTCTTGAAATTGGTCAATGACAGTTCTTCCAGACGCATAACGGTCACAAAATTACTCAAAATCCTCCAAGAGAGCAAATAAATATACCCACCGCCCCAATCTGTTAAAATAGATTAATTATGATGCCATTACGGATGCCGTTTGTTATATTTGTTCTTCAAGCCCGAAGAGCCGTCGTCATCCTTAGGGACAATGACATACAAATCTATATTTCTACAATCATACCATGAGCAAGACCACCTCTCTCTTCCACATAGTATTCAGCACCAGATACCGTCTGAATGCTATACCTCAGTCTCTCGAAAAGGATGTCTATACCTTCGTCTGGAGCTGCATAAAGGAGAAAAGCTCCCGCCTTCTGCGCATTGGCGGTATCGGTGACCACATACATCTGCTGGTCAACCTTAACCCCGCAGTGGCACTGTCTGATTTCGTAAGGCACGTCAAAGCGAAAAGCAGCGGATGGATGAGGACAGACGGGCGTTTTCCCATGTTCAAGGGATGGTCCGAGGGATATTTCGCCTGTTCCATCTCTCCAGATGTCAAGAGAAATGTCATTTCATACATAAACGACCAGAAAACACATCACCGCGTCAACCCGTTTGACGATGAGATGAAATCATTGTGCCATTATGCCGACCTCGAGTATGACGACCAGGATATGCGGCTATGACACAACGGATAACATCGCCCCTTGGCGGGGCTCAATCAATAATATCTCCACATCCCCGGGGTTCCCTGCGGTCACCCCGGGCTAACAATGACATCGGCCCTCCCGGGCCTCCCTCACCATACATTGACCCCACGCTCATCCCTCAGGTCCCGGAAGCCACAGTTTTCAACCGAGTCTACCACGCCAATCATCATGACCCGATAGCTTCCCTCAGGCCCGGTGGACTATCGGCATGACCCACGTACATTCCCCCGGCCCGTCGTCATAACCCGATAGCCCCCCAGGCTCGGAGGGCCGTCGTCATGACCTAATAGCCTCCCACAGGCCCGGAGGGCCGTCGGCATCCTTAACCCCGGGTGACCGCAGGGAACCCGGGGACAAGCCGCCCTCTATACATTGAGCCCCGCCAAGGGGCGATGTCATAAGGCACGACAGACACCTTTACCCGGCGATAAACCGATTTTTGCGGAGAATATATTTTTTTCAATATATCTCTCTGGCTATCCGGGCCACCGAGTCGGAGGCCATGAGCGAGTAGAAATGAATCGAGGGGACGCCGTGGGCTATGAGGTCACGGCACTGGGCAATCGCCCATTCGACGCCCGCCTCGCGGGCCTGCTCGTCGGTGGTGCAGCGGCGCAGCTCCGAGGCAAACTCCTCGGGGATATCCGTGCGGAACACCCTCGGAAGCACCGTGAGCTGGTTCATGGTCACTATCGGCTTGACACCCGGGATGATAGGTACATTGATTCCCTCGGCGCGGGCTCGCTCGACAAACTCATAATACTTGCGGTTGTCAAAAAACATCTGCGTCACCAGATACTCGGCTCCGGCATCGACCTTCATCCTGGCATAGCGCAGGTCGCTCTCCATGTTGGGTGCCGACTCATGTTTCTCTGGATAGCAGGCCATGCCATAACTGAACGGGGTCGCGTTGGCCTCGAACGCCTCGCCATCGGCATAGACCCCCCGGTTGAAGTCGTTGACCTGCGCCTGGAGGTCTGTGGCATGGAGGTTGACCACCTTGGGGTCTGTAGACTTGTCGGGCCCCTTGGGGTCACCCTGCAAGAGCAGCAGGTCGTGCACGCCGAGAAAGTTAAGGTCTATCAGCGCATACTCGGTCTCGGCACGGGTGAACCCCTTGCATATCATGTGGGGCACCGCCGTGATGCCATAGCGGTTCTGTATGGCCGAAGCGATGGCCACCGAGCCGGGACGCTTGCGCACCTTCTGCTTCACTATCGAGCCGTCGGGCAGCTCGCGGTATATCGTCTCCGAACGGTGGGAGGTGATGTTGATATATTTGGGGTCAAACTCGCGCAGCTTGTCGATTATGGCATACACACGCTCTATGCTGTTGCCCTTGAGGGGCGGAAGTATCTCGAACGAGAACGCGGTGCGGCCATTCCCGGCCGTGCGAAGATGGTCTATTACTCTCATTTGGTATCTGATGGCGACTGCCTATGATTATTCGGTTACGGACTCTGTTTACGCTGCAAATATACGAAAAATCTCAGAAATCCATGCCAATCCGAAAGGCAAACATCGCATCGGTACTCCTCTTGTCCCCTGCATGGACAATCAGTAGGCCCTGCTCGCCGGGCATCACATCATATCTGTTCACCTTGTGTCCCCTCAGGGTCAGGCCGATGCCGACATTGATGCCGACCTTGCGTCCCCAGTTGAAACGGTGGCCCACCGTCGGCGAGAGATAGATGCCTCCGCCGTCAGCCATGTTATATCCCAGCCTCAGGTCGCCGAATGGAGTGAAACGCCCGAACGCACGGTCTGTGCGCACCTGCACGAACAGGGGCACTATGAACCTGTCGGTGTCACCGCACCCCTCGACTGTCAAGCCCGCACCGACGAATAGGGCCGGATTGAACTGATAGCCGTGAGATGTCGATGCCCCGGTATAGAACCTCGTCTCCGAGCGGCTGCCATACATGCCGTATGCATCATCGGAAGTGAGCGAATTGCTCCACTCGACAAATCCCCTGTAGCCGCGACCGGGCTGACGTGCCTGTGCCGACAGCATGGCCAGCACAGCCATAATCAGCATAATGTATCTTCTCATTTCTGCACCACTTTTATGTCCTGCGTATCAGGCCCGTCGCAGATGTCTATGTATAGCGTCCGCTCCTTACCCGTCTCCAAGGGTGCGGCAGTGATTATGAGCTCCGGGGAAAATTTCTTTGACTTGACCGACAGCCACTGATAGCTGACGAACACCGAATCCCCGACAGTCTGCTCCCTGTCGCCGGTGTTGCCGTCATAGTCGGCGATATCGAAGGAAACCAGCAAGGATGCACCTTGCACGGTGATTGTACCACCCTCCTTGCCGAATCTCAGGGTCTCGGGAAATCCGAGGTCATCGTCGCCGCACGCAGTGAGCCCCGCCGTGAGCGACAAGGCCGTCATGAGCCTTGCTACTGTGTCTATCTTCATAAATAAATGTCAAATGAATTGTCCCGCAAAGTTAATGATTTTCACCGGGACAGCAAATTCCACATCAAAAAACAGCCCGCACCGGTGAGGGTGCGGGCCATGGAGCGGATGAATGGAGGAGATTATCTCAGCACCACCTTGGCGACGTGCGATGTGCCGTCGGCGGCGATGATTTGGAGCAGATAGACTCCGGGGCGTCCCGAGGGACGGGGAAGGATGGTGCTCATGCGGGTCGAGCTGACCATGCGGCCGTCAAGGGTATAGAGGGCGGCTCCGGCAACATCGGCAGGCGAGCTGATGACGATGGCGCCGTCGGTGACATAATATGCGGGCTTAGCGGCCTCGGGCACTGCCACGGGGATGATGCCGCTCTGTCCGTCGTCGTGAATCTTGACAAAGAAATCGTATATGCGTATGCCGCCGTTGTTGGATGTCGGGTTGACAAACTTGACGGTGACGGGACGGTCAGTCTCTGTGATTCCGGCTGCGGCCATGAGGTCCCATCCGGCCAGGGTTGCCTTCTTGAGCTTGTCGGATGTCCAGCTATGCTCGGCCTCGCCGTCATACTGCCAGCGCACCTCGAGATAGCGGCCACCCGTAAAGTGGACGTTGGCCTTGAGCTCGAGAAGCGAGGGGAGATGCCATACCAGCGCGCCGCCACGCTCGACGTTAACCGCGCCCTTGGTGCATCCGCCGGGAACCGAGCCCGACTCGGTATATTCGGGGTTCCAGACGGTGGCATAGCTCTCTGACGACTCGATGTCGACCACACCCTGCAGGTCGGCGGGGAGTGCGTCGAAGGGATCCTGGATATTGTACCACCCGCCTGTGAGTATGCGGTATGCGGTCTCGAGGGTGATGGTGCCCGACAGGCTCACGGGAGCCATGCCCCCGGTTGCTGTCACGGTATAAGTGCCCCCCTCAGCGGGTGTACCGCTGAGGGTGAGGAGGTTCCCCTCGGCGGAATATGTCAGACCCTCGGGCAACCCCTCGACCTCAAATGCTGTGGCGCCACCACCCATCTCGAATGTTACGGGTGCTATGGGGGTGTTGTAGAAGAGGGTCTGCGAGGCATTGTCTGTGGTGCAGACGAGAGTGGCGGGAGCCACGTCGGAGACATTTACGGTTATGGTCATCTCGGCCTGTGTCTCGCCACCCACGGTGGTGACTGTGGCCGTCAGGCTGGCGGCGGGTACACCGCTAAGAGTTAGCGTCTTGGCCTCGGTGTCGCGTGTCAGTGTCAGGCTTCCGGCTCCGTCGACGCTGACGTCGGTGGCCGCGCCACCCCAGCGTATCACCACGGGCTCAATCTCGCTCCCGGCATAGACAAGCTGCTCGGCGTCGCCCGATATGAGATAGAGGCGTCCGGCCGAGGGCACACCGCTCTCGAATGCACCGAGGTCGGGGGCCGCGCCGTTGTGCTCGATGGTGACTGGAGCGGCCTCGACAAGCTCAAGGCCATACTGTGCGGCCTCGGCCTGTGTCATGAAGCGCACAGGCACGAACCCGTCAGTAATCTCGCCCTTGTCGACAAACACACTACCACCCGCGAGGCG
Organism: Bacteroidales bacterium H5; assembly: GCA_001701225.1. GTDB lineage: Bacteria > Bacteroidota > Bacteroidia > Bacteroidales > Muribaculaceae > Duncaniella. The sequence continues at coordinate 26,030 of DAAQ01000032.1, forward strand.
GCAGAAATCATTCTCGGGGAGCGAGCCGTCGGGATTGCGCGGTGCCTTTGCGTCGGCCTCGCTCAGCGACAGGAACTGCCCCGAGTGGTCGGCCACGCTCACCTTCTTGCCATTGACCTTATTGCCGTCCTTGACGGGGTCACACCCGTCTATCAGCGTCCACGAGTTGAAGTCGGTGTCAGGCTCGAGATACCCCTCCTTGTTTGCCGAGAGGAACTCGTGGTTGAGCTTGCGGGGCTTGAAGCCGATGCAGTTGCGTATCCTCATCCCGCCGAATTTGAACATGGTAGGGAAACGGTAGTTGTACTCGTTGTCCCAGGCCACGTTGTTGAAGAGGTACATCCCCTCGTATGCGTTGTTCTGGTCAAAGCCCTTGACGGTGTTCGAGAACGACACGCAGTTCATCACCACATGTGCGCCCGTCGACTGGTCGAAGGCCGAGCCACCGGCCGAGCCGCCACCTCCGAGCTTGAATCCGTTGCCGTTGCCGGGAGTCTTGTTGCCGTTGGCGTCTATGGCCGCGTTCCATGCCCAGCAGTGGTCTATGACCACGGGATGATAGACCATGTAGAGGTCCCAGTTGTCGTCCGAGTTGTTCCATGCGCGGCAGCCGTAGAACTCGGTTCCCGGGCCCGGGAACAGCTTGCAGGCGAATCCGTCGGCATCACCGCCGTCGTCCGAGCCCGTGAAGCTCACGGCATCATAATTGTTGTACGCGTCACAGTTTATCACCTTGTTGCCCCGGCAGTAGGTGTATCCCGGATTGAACTCGGGCGTCCCCTTGACCGGGAAGCTCTTGGTCTCCTCGATGCTCCAGTCCTTGAACATACCTATCTGGAGGCCAGTGTCGTTGTTGCCGCGGAACGTACAGTTCTCAAATATGTTATAGCTGCCCTCCACCTTCACGCCGTTGTCCTTTGCATTCTGGAAGGTTATCCCCTTCACATGCCAGTAGTTGGCCCAATAGGGAAAATACATGCACCTCGACATCTTGAACTCCATCACCGACTTGGGGTCCATTTTGGAACCGTCGACAATCACCTCGTCCTGACCGTAGGCCATGAGCCTGATGCGGGCCGACTCGGATGTGGCCTTCTCGGGCACAAGAATCCTCGACGCGGGATAGTAGGTACCCGCGTGCACATAGATTGTACCTCCGGGCTGCACGGCCTCGATAGCCTTCTCGATGGTTGCGAACGGGGCTTCGGCGGTACCCGCCGCCGTGTCGCTGCCGGACACCGACACATGGATGGCGCCCTGTGCCACGGCGCCCAGCCATGCAGTCCCCAGCATGGCCGCGATAAACAATCTGCGTTTCATGGATAGATAAGTATATATGATTTGCAAATATACGCCATATCCTCCTATCCTCCAATTTTTCATTGATAATTGTGAAATCTTTCCCAATTAATTGCTCATCTCCCGCCATTTGCTTACTTTTGTGAGATTATCGTCCAATTCATTATGCTGATACTCATCACCGGGGGGCAGAGGTCGGGCAAGAGCGAGATGGCCGAGAGGCTGGCGCTCGAGCTCAGCGATGCCCCCGTATATATCGCCACCGCCACCGTGACACCAGGCGACACCGAGATGGAACGCCGCGTGGCCGCACACAAGGCGCGGCGCGGCCCCCGGTGGACCTCCGTCGAGGAACCCCTCAGCCCCGCCCGCTACGCCGGCAACATCGCCGGACGCACAGTGCTGGTGGACTGCCTCACCCTCTGGGCCACCAACCTCTTCTTTGCCAACGAGGACAACGATATGGCTGCCTTCGAGGCCTTCAGCCGCGAGTTCGACGCACTGCTCGCCGCCGGATGCGGCAACCTCATCCTCGTCACCAACGAGATAGGGCTCGGGGGAATCAGCCCCAACGCCATGCAGCGGCGTTTCACCGACCTGCAGGGGCGTGTCAACCGCCTCGCCGCCGAACGCGCCGACTCCGTTTATCTCATGATCTCAGGAATACCATTACACATCAAATGAAACGTTTCGACATACATCGCCCCGACCGCGCCATCGAGCCGGCCCTCATAGACAAGATCGACAACCTCACCAAGCCCAAGGGCTCGCTCGGGATGCTCGAGCGCCTGGCCCTGCAGATAGGGCTCATCCAGCAGACACTCTCGCCCGAGCTGCGCAACCCGTGCAACATACTCTTTGCCGCCGACCACGGCATCATCGCCGAAGGGGTGAGCGTATCGCCCAAGGAGGTGACGCGCCAGCAGGTCGAGCATTTCGTGCGCGGAGGCGCGGGCATCAATTTCCTGTGCAACCAGCACGGTTTCCGCCTCGTGGTGGTCGACGCGGGTGTCGACCATGAGTTTCCCGAGGGGAGCGGTGTGGTCGACATGAAGGTGCGCCGCTCGACACGCAATTTCCTCCACGAGGCCGCCATGACCTCCGGGGAGGCCGACCTCTGCCTCGAGCGCGGCGCCGAGATGGTGTCGCGCGTCCATGCCGACGGATGCAACGTGGTCAGCTTCGGCGAGATGGGCAGCGGCAACACCTCATCGTCGTCCATGTGGATGCACATCCTCACAGGCATACCCCTGGACAAATGCATAGGGGCGGGCGCCGGACTCGACAGCGACGGCGTGCGCCACAAGCTCGATGTCCTCACCCGCGCCCTCGAAGCATACGAGGGTGACGGCTCACTGTGGAGCCGCCTCTGCCGCTTCGGCGGACTGGAGATGATGATGGCCGTGGGCGGAATGCTCCGCGCCGCCGAACTGGGTATGGTCATACTGGTCGACGGATTCATCATGACCTCGTGCATGGCAGCGGCCATCGCCCTCAACCCCGCCGTGGCCGACTATGCCGTCTACGGCCACTGCGGCGACGAATCGGGCCACCGCCTGATGCTCGACGCCCTCGGCGCGCGACCGCTGCTGCGCCTCGACCTGCGTCTTGGCGAGGGCTCGGGTGCCGTATGCGCCTACCCCATACTGCAGTCGGCCGTGAGGATGATAAACGAGATGGATTCGTTCAAGAAGGTCTCGGTGACCAAATATTTCTGATGAGAGACAGACTCTGCGCCGCCGTCATATTCTTCACGCGTCTGCCCCTGTGGCGGGTGGTCACTCCGCCACACGAGGCATACCGGCGTGTCGTAGACCTGTGGCCACTCGCGGGATGGGTCACGGGGGGTGTCACCGCTGCCGTACTCTATGCCGCCTCACTCGTATTCCCGGCCCCCGCAGCCGTGGCTGTGGCCCTCGCGGCACGTGCCATCCTCACCGGGGGACTGCACGAGGACGGCCTGGCCGACTGGTGGGACGCGATGGGCGGAGGTCATGACCGCGACAGGATACTGGCCATAATGAAGGACTCGCACATAGGCACCTATGGCGTGATGTCGCTGGTGTTCTACTATCTCCTGGCCGTGACGATGCTCTCGGGGTTCGCCGCCCCCGCGGCCTGTGCGGTGGTCTTTGCCGCCGATGCCTGGAGCAAGTGCTGCGCCTCGCAGATAATCAACCGGCTCCCCTACTCCCGCACCGAGCAGACAGCCAAGAACCGCACCGTCTACGACCGCATGCCCGCAGGGGCGCGCATCCTCAACCTCCTCCTGGGGATATTGCCGTGCCTGTTGCTGCCGTGGGGACTCCTCCCGGCACTCCTGGCACCTGTCGCGGTGACATGGCTGGCCATACGCACCATGCGCCGTGCCATAGGGGGATATACAGGCGACTGCTGCGGGGCCACGGCACTGATGTGCGAGCTCGGTTTCTATGCCGCGGCGCTTATATGTCAAAAAATCATATAAAAACATCGCCATTCAAACTATTTTTCTTATTTTCGCTTGTTGATACTATATATCAGCTAAACTTATGGAACATATCAAGGTCAAAATAATCAACGAGTCGGGCAACGAGCTGCCCACATACGAGACACACTCGGCCGCAGGCATGGATGTACGCGCACGTCTCGACGCACCCGTCACACTCCAGCCACTCGAACGCCGCCTCATCCCCACCGGCCTGCGCATGCAGCTCCCCCAGGGCTATGAGTGCCAGGTACGTCCCCGCTCGGGGCTCGCCCTGAAGCACGGCATATCGCTGGTCAACACTCCGGGCACCGTCGATGCCGACTATCGCGGCGAGATAGGCATCATCGTCATCAACCTCTCGTCCGAGCCCTACACCATCTCGCCCGGCGAGCGCATAGCCCAGTTCGTCATCAAGCAATATGTCAAGGTGGAGTGGGAGCCTGTGAGCCGCATCGACGAGACCGAACGCGGCGACGGCGCCTTCGGCCACACCGGCACCGAATGACCCGGGCCACACCTCAACCCACACCCACCCCTCAATTTCAACTGTTTTGAAGAAGCTACCCATACTCCTGTGCATACTCCTCGCCACAGCGGGGGTCGCCCTCGCACGGCGTGCTGAGGGAGGCCCGTCGCGCGAGGACGCCGCAAAGGCCGACTATATTTTCCTCGAAGCCCTGCGCGCCAAGTCGCAGGGACACCTCGACGCGGCATACGACCTGCTCGAGCGGGCATACTCCCTCAATCCCTCCGACAATGAGACCGCCCTCGAGCTGGCACCCTTCCTGCTCAATTTTCCCGACTCGGCGTCGCGCGAGCGCGCCATCGCCATGATGGGCGCATATTATGCCGACAATCCGTCAGACTATCAGGCCGGAGCCCGCTACGGGCTGCTGCTCGACCGCCTCGACCGCAAGCGCGAGGCACTTGACGTGTGGGAGAAACTGCATGCCTTCTATCCCGAACGCACCGAGATAAGCAACGTGCTCGCCGAAGGACTGGCACATACAGGCGAGGCCGAGGACGCACGCCGTGCCATAGGGATATACGACTCGATTGAGCTGGCCGAAGGCCCGTCGATGCAGCTGTCGACAAACAAGATACAGATATTCTATCTGCGCGGCGACACCGCCGCCATACTCGCCGAGGCCGACCGTCTGCGCCAGGCGCGCCCGACAAGCTCGGACTTCAACGTCTTCTCGGGCGACATATACAACATGTTCGGCAAGCCCGACCGCGCCGTAGACTTCTACGACCGCGCCATCGAGCTCGACCCGTCGAGCGGATACGCATATTTCTCCAAGGCCAATTTCTACAAGTCGCAGGGCGACTCGGTGGGCTATGACCGCGAGGTGTTCATGGCCCTCAAGCAGGACAACCTCAACGTAGACACCAAGCTCAACATACTCCGCTCGTATATCCAGGAGATGTATGCCGACTCGCTGCAGCGTCCGCGCATCCGTCAGCTATTCGACACCCTTGTGGTGCAGCATCCCCTCGAGCACCCCATACGCGGCATGTATGCGGCCTACCTGACCGACGCGCGCGATTTCGCGGCTGCAGCCGAACAGGAGGAACAGGCCCTTGGCCTCAATCCCGCCGACCCCGACGGATGGGACCTGCTGTCGAGCCTCTACATACAGACCGACGACTATGACCGCGCCGAAGACGCCATCATGCGCGCCATGCACTACTATCCCGACGAACCCTCGCAGCATTTCAAGCTCGGCTCGCTCTATGCGATGAAAAAGGAGTATGACCGCTCGCTGGCCCAGTACGGCAAGGCTCTCGAGCTCACCGACTCGACCGACGTCAACGCCATCTCGGCCCTCTATACCTCCATGGCCGACAACCTCTATCAGCTCGGACGCGCCGACAGCGCCTTCACCCTCTATGACAAGGCCCTGGTCTATAATCCCGACAACCTCCTGGCCATGAACAACTGCGCGTATTTCATGGCCTGCAACGACATCGAGCTCGACCGTGCGCTCGCCATGATTGAGAAGGTAGTGGCGGCCGACCCCGAGAACCCCACAGACCTCGACACCTATGCCTGGGTGCTGTTCAAGCGCAAGGATTATGCCAAGGCCCGCGAGGTGATAGACAAGGCCCTCGGTCTCGACCCGGAGCCGGGCGCCGAGATACTCGAGCATGCCGGAGACATATATTTCATGGACCGCGAGCCCGCCGAGGCTGTAGAGTTCTGGAAGAAGGCGCTGAAGCTCGACCCCGGCAACGAATCACTCAAACTCAAAGTCAAGAACAAGAACATATATCACTGATGACCCTCAGACGTCCATCCCTCACCCTTCTCTCCGTACTTACCCTCATCGCCGTGACGGCAATGTTCACGGCCTCATGCTCGTCGTCGCGCCATAGCGCCGACACCGGCGCCGGTGCCCCTGTCACGGCAAACGGCGCCACACAGAAAGCCCGCGACCTGGCTGCCGTCGCCGCCACGCCGTGGCAGACACTCTCGGTGCCCGTCAGCGTCAAGGTCAGGGATTCGTCGCTCCCCAAGGTCAGCGGCACCATGACTATGGTGCGCGACAGGGAGATAAGGATTTCCATGCGCTTCCTGGGCATGGAGGTGGGCGCGCTCGACGTGACACAGGACTCGGTGTTCGGGTATGTCAAGCTCAACCGCGTCTATGTAGCCGAGAGCATCCCCGAGCTTCTGGGAGGATTCCCGGCCAACGTGGGCAACCTGCAGTCCATACTCCTCGGCCAGCTCTTCACGCTCGGCAAGGACACCCCCGACATGAAGGACGCCCGCATCGACCCGGTGTCGGCCTCGGCCTACACCGTGACACCCCCGAAGGCCGGAGGCAAGCTGGACTACACCTTCGAGGTCACACTCCCCGACAATCTTGTCAGGTCGCTCGCCCTGAGCTATGGCACCCACTCGGCCACGGTGAGCTATTCGGATTTCTCCAATCCCGCCGACGGCCCCGCGCGCCCCTGCGGGATAGACATCAACGCCAAGGTCAAGGGCAAGGCGCTGTGTGCGGAGATAGACATAAACCACAACCGCCTGAGCATCGACGACGGCACGTCGCCCAAGCCCTTCGCCATCCCGTCGGGCTACCGGCGCATCACCGCTTCGGCCCTGCTCAAGTCACTCTCCAAGATATGATTCCGCGCCGCGCAGCCACCATACTCCTCACCACTGTGATGCTCGCCCTCTGCGTCCCTGCCGATGCGGAGGGTGCCTCGCGTCGGCGCACCCGCAAGAGTGCGCCCAAGCAGCCGCAGTCTGTCGAGAACGTGCGCCGCGAGCAGACACGGGCACAGAAAGTAATCTCGGAGACCGCACAGAAGATAGACCGCACAAACGAGGAGCTGAACCGCCGCATGGGACAGCTCAACTCGCTCAACGCCGACATCGAGACACAGACCGCCACCGTCAACCGCCTGCGCTCGCATGTCGACTCTATCGGGGGTCAGATACGCCTCACCTCCGACTCGATAGCCATCCTCGAGCGCGATCTCGAGGGGCTGCGCCGCTCGTATGCCAAGGCCATGGCACGTCTGCAGCCATCGGCGGGAAGCCTCGACGCCATCAATTTCCTCTTCTCGTCATCATCATTCTCCGAGGCGTGGAGCCGCCTGAGATACCTGAGGCGCTTCGCGTCGTGGCGCGAGAACAAGGCCGCAGAGATAAACCGTGCCGTAGACCGCATAGCCTCGAGCCGCCAGCACCTCACGTCGCTGCGCCACACCCAGGATGTCGAGCGGCGGCGCGCCGAGGAGCAGCAGCGCGTGCTGCGTGACAAACAGGACCAGTCGCGGCAGCTCGTGGCGTCGCTGCGCAAGGAAGACTCGCGTCTGCGCGCACAGCTCAAGGAACAGCAACGCAAGGCAGCCGCCCTCGACCGCCAGCTCGACCGCCTCATAGCCGAGGAGCAGCAGCGCATAGCCCGCGAGGAAGCCGAGCGCAAGAAGAAGGAGCAGCGTGAGGCCGAACAGCGCCGGAAGGCTGCAAAAGCCGGAAAGGCCTCTACGGCCCCCAAATCGCCGGGGAAGGGCGCCGACACCCCCTCGGCGGCAGAGGTGGCGTCATCCAAGGCCGTGACAAAAAAGGCCGCAGCGACATCGCCATCGAGCCTCACCGGCTCCTTCGCCCAGAACAAGGGGCGCATGCTATTTCCCGTCGGGGGCTCATACAAGATTGTGCGCCGCTTCGGACGGCAGCCCCACCCTACCCTCAGTCATGTGTGGGTCGACAACTCGGGCATCGACATAGAGACCGGGGCAGGTTCCTCGGCGAGGGCTGTATTCGGAGGCACCGTGTCAGCCATATTCCGTCAGGACGGCTACGGCAGCATCGTCATGCTGCGCCACGGCAGCTACGTCACCGTCTATGCCGGGCTCTCGTCCGTCGCCGTATCGCAGGGACAGGAGGTCAAGGCCGGACAGACCATCGGCACGATAGCCCGTGCCGCCGGACGCGACGTCTCTGAGCTGCATTTCGAGGTACGCAACGAGCGCACAAAACTCAATCCGACAGCCTGGGTGAGATGACAGGCCGCACATAACAACAAGAAAATTATCAATTCCAATAGACAATGAAGACTTTTGAAGAATTAGGGGTCAGCGAGCCTCTGCGACGTGCAGTCGAGGAGCTCGGCTTCGAACAACCCATGCCCATACAGGAACGTGTGATTCCCCGTCTCCTTGGCGATGCAAACGATATTGTGGCCCTTGCCCAGACAGGCACAGGCAAGACAGCCGCATTCGGACTCCCCGTGCTGCAGCGCGTGGATCCCGACACCCGTGCCACACAGGCCCTGATACTCTCGCCCACCCGCGAGCTCTGCCTCCAGATAGCAGGCGACCTCGCCGACTTCTCGAAATATATTCCCGGCGTCAAAGTGATTCCCGTCTACGGCGGCTCGAGCATCGAGAGCCAGATACGCGCGCTACGCGCCGGGGCACAGGTCATCGTGGCCACCCCGGGACGCCTCATCGACCTCATCAAGCGCGGCGTCGTCAAGCTCGACAATGTGACCACCGTGGTACTCGACGAGGCCGACGAGATGCTCAACATGGGTTTCCTCGACTCTATCGAGGAGATTCTGGCCCATGTGCCCGAGCAGCGCAAGATGCTCCTCTTCTCGGCCACGATGCCCGCAGACATACTGCGCATAGCCAAGCGCTATATGCACGACTACGAGGAGATTGTCGTGGGCTCGCGCAACGAGGGGGCCGAGAATGTGCGCCACATATATTATATGGTCAAGGCCCAGGACAAGTATCTCGCCCTCAAGCGCGTAGTCGACAACTCGCCCGGCATATATGCCATCATATTCTGTCGCACGCGCCGCGACACCCAGGAGATTGCCGACAACCTGATACGCGACGGATATAATGCCGAGTCGCTGCACGGCGACCTGTCGCAGCAGCAGAGAGACATCGTGATGAAGAAATTCCGCGACCGCGTGGTGCCCCTGCTGGTGGCCACCGACGTCGCCGCCCGCGGACTCGACGTGAGCGACCTCACGCACGTCATCAACTACGGACTGCCCGAGGATGTGGCCGTCTACACCCACCGCTCGGGCCGCACGGGCCGTGCGGGCAAGTCGGGCGTCTCGGTTGCCATCATCCACTCGCGCGAGCAGGGACGCCTGCGCGAGATAGAACGCATCATAGGCAAGACATTCGAGCACCTCAAGGTACCCACCCCCGAGCATATCATCGAGAAGCAGCTCTACAACCTCGCCGACCGCATCGAGCGCGTCAAGGTGAACGAGGAGGAGATTGCCCGCTATCTTCCCGGCATCTCGCGCAAGCTCGAATGGCTCTCGGAGGAGGACCTGCTCAAGCGCGTAATCTCGCTCGAGTTCAATCGTCTGCTCGAATACTACAAGGGTGTCCCCGACATCGACTTCATAGATGTCAAGCCCAAGGCCGACAAGAAGGAGCGCCGCTCCAAGAACGGCCTCGACACATCGCGCCCCGCCAACGAAGCCGACAAAGACCGCCGCACCGCTGCCCGCGGCATGGAACGTATATATATTAATGTGGGAAAGAGGGACGGATTCTTTGCCGGAAACCTCATCGACATGCTCAACAAGCTCGTGCAGGGCAAACGTGTCGACGTGGGCCGCATCGACCTGCTCCCCTCATACTCGCTCTTCGACGTGCGCAAGTCCGACGCCCGCAAGGTGGTGGGTGCCCTCACCGGCGCCGACTTCTACGGCAAACGCATACACTCCGAGATTGCCGTGGCCGACCGCGACTACTCGAAGATAGCAGACAAGAAGAAAAAGAAAGATAAGAAATGAAACTCCACACTCTCGCCTTGACGGCCCTCGCACTCCTCATGGGAGTGCCTGTGGCCACGGCGCAGGGTCTGCAGGCTGGCGACGCCTTTGCCTCGGCCCCCGCGTCGGTTTTCCCGCTGCTCGACCGCAACGCGCGGCTCGACATGCTGGACTACTATAACAACAACATGACCACCCCGACGGCCAACAACCTCGACGGACGCTCGGCCATCACGTCGATGACACCTTCGGATGTCACCGTGCGCCTCACCGACTCGTCGACGGCACAGCTCGTGCTGCTCAATGCGGGCAGCGACACCATCATGGCCGTCATATCCACCGTCGCCACCCCCGGTCTCGACTCGAGCATCAGCTTCTACGACTCGGCGTGGCGTCCCCTCGACACGGCGGCCTATTTCACGAAGCCCGGATGGAAGGACTGGCTCAACCCCGGGGGCGACCTCGCCACCGTCACCGCCATGACACCGTTCATGCTGGCATCATACGTCTACGACCCCGCCACATCGTCACTGACCCTCACCAACAACCTCGGCAAGTTCATGGATCCCGACCTCTACGAGACCATCTCACCCTCCCTCCGCCCCACCCTCACCTACACCTGGACCGGCAAGAAATTCGCAAAAAAATAACCTCAGGCAGGTCGGACGTGTCAGACAAGTCCGACACGTCTGACTTGTCTGAGGACAAAACCTCCTCTCTTTTAATTTTTTTTCTTACCTTTGCAGTCTAAAACCCAAGCCGATGGACGACAATACCTCAAAATGGACCGAGATTGAGCACCTGCCCGAGTGGGACGAGGAGTTCTATCACGTCTATACAGCCAAGAAGCATGGCAAATGGCTCATGCTTAAGACTCTGCGCCCCGAGCTGAAGGGGATTCCCGAGTATGAGGAGATGATAAACAAGGAGTTTGAGGTGAGATACAACCTCGCCCATCCGCACATCATCATGATCAACGACCTCGAGGAGGTTCCCGGCCTGGGACTGTGCATCATCACCGATGATGTCTACGGCGACTCGCTCGCCAAGCTGATACGCGAGGGCAAGGTCACCTCCGAGCACATCTACAAACTGCACCATCAGCTGCTCGACGCGCTCGACTATATCCAGGTCAACCACCTTGCACACCACCCCCTCAACTCACAGCGCGTCATCTTCACCGAGAATATCGGCAATCTCAAGCTCATAGACGTGGGCTTCGACCAGAAGACCGCCCTGAGCCATGCCGACACCGCAGACGACATATATAATTATGGCGTGCTGCTTCAGGAGGCCCTCGACGCCGTGCCCGACCCCGACCCGAGGCTTAAGCGCGTGGCGGCCCGATGCACCAACCCGGACCCCTCGCGGCGATACCGCTCGCTGAGCGCGCTGCGCCTGGCCCTCGAGCCCAAGCGCACCAACATGATATACATCGCCATCATCATCTTCCTGCTGGCAATGATAGCCATACTCCTGTGGCTCAACTCGTCGCTGCGCCCCGAGTCGCGCATGGCCGACGACATGCCGCAGACCGCGCCCGCAGAGATGACCATGGACATCACAACCCGAAACATCTTGCAAGCATAATCAGTGTCTGTAACAGTCAAGCCCATAAACCCCGTCAAGAGCGAGCTCACCGAGTACGTGAAGTTCGGCATCGACCTGTATCGCGGAAACCCCTGTTTCGTGCCGCCGCTCATATTTGACGATGTGAACACCCTGCTCCCCTCCAAGAATCCGGCCTTCGAGATATGCGAGGCCCAGTCGTTCATGGCATGGCGCGACGGCAAGCCCGTCGGCCGCATCACCGCCATCATCAACCGTCTGGTCAACGAGAAGAGCGGCAAACGCCAGGCCCGTTTCGGATTCGTCGACTTCATCGACGACGACGAGGTGACCGACGCGCTCTTCGGCACTGCCGAGCAGTGGGCCCGCGACCGGGGCATGACCGAAATCATAGGCCCGATGGGATTCTCGGACATGGACCACGAGGGTATGCTCATCGACGGTTTCGACGAGATGGGCACCATGGCCACCATATACAACTACCCCTACTACCCGCGCCACATGGAGCGCCTCGGCTACACCAAGGACACCGACTGGATAGAGTTCCGCATCAAGGTGCCCGACAAGGTGCCCGACAAGATGACCCGCATAGCCGAGATCGTGATGAAGAAGCACAATCTCCGCATAGTCAAATACACCTCGGCATCAAAGATAAAGGCCGAGTACGGCGAGGCCCTCTTCCGCCTCATCAACGAGGCATACGACAACCTCTACGGCTACTCGACCCTGACCGAGAAACAGATTGACTATTACATCGACATGTATCTGAGCCTGATACGTCTGGACTATGTGAGCCTTGTGGTCGACGCCGACGACAAGCTCATCGGCGTGGGTATCTCGCTCCCCTCGATGTCGGCAGCCCTGCGCAAGAGCGGCGGTAAGCTCTTCCCCTTCGGGTGGTGGCACCTGTGGCGCGCGCTGCGCGGCAAGAACGATGTGGTCGACCTGCTGCTCATAGCCGTCAAGCCCGAATATCAGGCCAAGGGGGTCAACTCGCTCTTCTTCTACGACCTGCTTAACCTATACATCCGCGACGGCGTAAAGTTTGCCGAGACCAATCTTGAGCTCGAGGAGAACCTCAACGTGCAGTCACAGTGGGACTATTTCGAGAAACGTCTCCACCGCCGCCGCCGTGCATTCCGCAAGGAGCTCTGAGAGAGTGATGCCGGACCGTCCGCTCGACATACTGCTGCTGCGCGATGCCAGCAACTGCCACCGCGCCCTCGCCACCGGGCTAAGGGCGTTGGGTCATGAGGTCACCGTGGCCTCAGAGGGGTCGGGATGGATGGATACAGAACGTGACATAGACCTGTCACGGCGGCTGCCGGGCAAACTTGGCGGCCTATGGCTGTGGACGCGCCTTCAGACCGGGCTCAAGAGGCGCCTCACGGGCCACGACATCGTGAGCGTGGCCGGACAAGGGTTCCTCGACCTGCGCCCTCACCGCATCCGGGCGATATTCGACTATCTGCTCCCCCGCAACCGAGGCGTATTCCTGACGGCGCTCGAGACTGACCCCAACTATGTCGGGGAGTGCCTTGACCCGGACACTGAGCTGCAATACAACGAGTTCCGCATCTTCGGCAAGCCATCGCCATACGCACTCGAGCGCCCCGAGATACTTGCCGCATGGCAGGGGCCCGAGCTCACAGACTACAGCAGACATTTCTACAGCCATATAGATGGTGCCGTCCCGGTGCTGTGGGAGTATGACGTGGCCCTACGGCGCACACTCCCGCCCGACCGCATCGCATACGGAGGCATCCCTATCGAGACATCGGCAATAACGCCTGTCCACCTCCCCGACCGTATCGGCAAGGTTCGCCTATTCCTGGGGCGCCACCGCGGACGCCTCACCGAGAAGGGCACGGACATACTCGAGGCGGCGGCACGGGCCGTGACCGAAAGGCACCCGGACAAGGCCGAACTCGTGATTGTCGAGAACCGTCCCTACCGGGAATATCTCGAGATACTCCGTAGCGCCCATGTGGTGCTCGACCAGCTCTACAGCTACACCCCCGCCACCAATGCCCTCCTGGCCATGGCCATGGGGCTCAACACCGTGAGCGGCGGCGACGAGAGATACTACCGCTTCATCGGCGAGGAGAGCATGCGCCCCGTCATACATGTCGAGCCCGACTATGAATCCGTGTTCGGTCAGCTCGAGAAAACCGTGCTCGACCCTGCGTCCATAAGACCCCGCGGACTCGAGGGGCGCGAGTTTGTGGTAAAGCATAACGATTGCGTCACCGTGGCGCGCCGTTTCCTGAGTTTCTGGCAGCGGCGTCTCGCCGAAAAAGAATCCGCCTCATGAGCCTGACACTCGATGTGCTCATAGCCACCCACTCGCCCGAGGGGCTTCGGCGCGTGGAGTCGATGAACCTGCCGCGCGTCGGCGGAGTGCGCTACATCGTTTCGTGGCAGGCACACGGAGACGCACCCGTACCCGGGTATTTCGATTGCAGGGACGACATACTGATATACCGTCTTGACACTCCGGGAGTCAGCAACAACCGCAACAATGCCATCGCGAAATCGTCAGCCGACATAATGCTGATGGCCGACGACGACCTCATATATACCCCCTCCAGGCTCATAGCTGTGGTCCGGGCATTCGAGGAGAGACCCGGGATGGAGATGGCCTCATTCATGTATGAAGGGGAGGATGCGAAACCATATCCGGCCCATGAATGTAGCCTCCACAAGTTGCCTAAGGGATTCTTCCAGACAACCTTCGAGATAGCCGTCAGACGCGACAGCCGGGCCGGACGCCTCAGGTTCTCATCAGATTTCGGCCCCGGCTCACGGCACTGGTCTGTAGGCGAGGACACCATCTTCCTGCTCACCGCACGCCGCATGGGGATAGAGGCACGCTTCATCCCCACCGTCATCTGCCGCCACAACGGCCCCACCACCGGGCTCCGTGCCATGACAGACCCCGCGGCACTCAGGGGCACGGGCGCCTGTCTGGCCCTCGAATATCCCGTCACTGCACCATTGCGCATACCCCTCAAGGCATGGCGCGGATGGAGGGCCGGACGCATGCGGCTGCTCCCCGCGCTCTGGCACATGACAGCCGGGGCACTCAGGGCGACATTCAGATACACCCCGCCATGGAGAAGATAGGACACCGCCAGTCACTGTCACGCTCGGCCATGAAAGCCATGGGGCTCTTCGGGTCGCTGCAGGTGCTCACCATACTGTGCAGTGTGGTGAGGGTCAAGTGCGTTGCCCAGTGGATCGGTGCCACCGGACTGGGCCTGTTCACCATCTACAACGCCGCTATCACACTTATCTCGACCATAACGCAGCTCAACCTGCGCAGCAGCTCGGTGCGCGAGATAGCCGCAGCCTCACCCGACAGGCGCGACCTCATCTCGGCTGTCACGCGCCGCTGGGGATGGCTGCTCGGAGTGGCCGGAGCTGTGGTGATGACAGCCACCGCCCCTGTATTCAGCATCCGCACATTCGGCGACTACGGCTACACCCTCCCCTTCGCCCTCCTCGCCGCGGGCGTGCTGCTCAACTCGGCATGTGCCGGCGAACAATCGGTAATGCAGGGGCGCGGCGAGCTCAGGCAGCTCGCATCATCCACCCTGTGGGCCAGCGTCGCGGGATTGCTCGCATGCCTACCGCTCGTCTATTTTCTCGGTGACACGGGCATCATTCCCTCCATCATCGCCTACTCGGCGGCCGGATATGCCGCCGCACACCTATACCGCAGCCGTCTTGCCCCGGTGCGCACGACATCAGGCGACCTGTGGCGCACAGGAGGCCCCATGCTGCGTCTCGGAGCCTTCATGACCGTCGCCGCCGCCTTCACCGAACTGCTCAACTACATCCTCATCACCTACATCAACACCCGTGGAGGCACATCAGAGGTCGGCATCTTCCAGGCCGGATACACCATGGTCAACCGCTATGTCGGCATGGTCTTCGCCGCCCTCGGCACCGAGTTCTATCCCCGACTGGCGGCAGCGTCAGAGTCGCCCATGCGCCAGCAGACATTTGTCAGCCACGAGGTGCTGGTACTGCTGCTCACCATGCTCCCGCTGATACTGATATTCATGCCGTTTGTCAGCATAGCCGTGACCATACTCTACTCGTCAGAGTTCACGGGGGCAGTGCCATACGTCATCCTCGCGCTCCCCGGCATGGTCGCCAGGGTGTGCGTATGGTGCTGGTCGTTCATCATCCTTGCCAGAGGGGACGGACGCACATACATCATCACCGAAGCCCTCTGCGACACCATCACCCTTGCAGCGGCCATCGCGGGATATGCGCTCTGTGGAATGTCGGGTCTCGGAGCCTCGTTCTCTGTCTCGACGATACTCTCTCTCGCAGTCATCGGACCCGTCTATTTCCGCGTCTACAGGCTGCGCATGGCGCGACCCGTGGTCAGGCTGTTCGCCGGTTCGCTGCTGCTCTCAATCGCCGGAGCCGTCACCGCCTACCTGTGGACACCCTGGGCCATCCTCCCCGTCGGCCTCATTGCCGCCCTCCCCTGCCTCAAAGCCCTCAGGAAATTGTTAAATTCCTAATTTCTAATTTATAATTCCTCATTCCTCATTAAAAAGTGTATTTGGTTTTAGTGCGCCATACCTCGGTCGATGTACCACCCGGAGTGTGCTACGGACATACGGATGTCCCTGTGGCATCCGGCTTCGCACGCGAGGCCGCCGAGGTTGCCGCACAGCTTGACGGAAGGGATTTCGACGCCGTGTACACCTCACCCTCGAGCCGTTGCGTCATGCTGGCCGAGGCGTGCGGATATCCCTGGGCTATCCGCGACCCGAGACTCATGGAGATGAATTTCGGCGACTGGGAGATGCAGCGGTGGGACGACATCACCGACCCCCGGCTGCAGATGTGGTATGACGACTGGAGGCACGTCGCGGCGACAGGCGGCGAGTCGTTTGCCGACCATGCCGCGCGGGTTACCTCGTTCATGGAGTCTCTCATGGCCACGGGCGCCCGGTCGGCGCTGGTCTTCGCACACGGAGGGACAGTGATGCATGCTGCCCTCTGGAGGCATCCCTCGCCCCCCGACGACATCTTCGGGCTGCGTCCGCAATATGGCGGAATAATCGAAATCGAGCGAAACTGACCATTTTTTAGACATATTATATGCCACGTTCTTTGAATTAAACCGAAAATATTGTAACTTTGTGCGTTAATTGCATGGCAAACCAATCTCGACCTTAGCTAATAAACAAAAATCATCTAAACATAAGAATGGCAACACTCGAAAAAATCCGTAGCAAGTCAGTGCTCTTGCTCATCATCGTTGGAGCCGCCTTGCTGGCTTTTATCATCGGTGACTTCTTTACCTCCGGGCGCACTCTCTTCGGCACCGGGACAACCATCGCCACAGCCGGCGACCAGAAAGTAGATATCCAGGAGTTCCAGCGCCGCGTGCAGCAGGCCCAGCAGCAGGAGCAGCAGGCAGGCCGCAAATCGACCGACGCCGCAGTGCTCCAGCAGCGCGTGCTCAACGACATGATAGCCGAGAAACTCTTCGACGAGGAGATCAAGAACCTCGGCATCGTCGTGACAGACGCCGAGCTTACCGAGATGATGGTAGGCAAGAACTCGGCAACTGTAGACCGCATGGTACAGCAGTTCGGCTTCCCTGACGCCGCCACCCTCCACGACATGGCATACAATCCCACCAAATACAACATGCCTCAGGACCAGGCCGTGCAGCTCCAGCAGTATTGGGTAGAGCTCGAGAGCAATGTCGAGAAGATGCTTCTGCAGCAGAAGTTCCAGAACCTCTTCGGCGGTGTGCTCGCAGCCAACGACCTCGATGCACGCGCCATCTACGACGACATGGCCTCGACAGCATCCGTCCTCTATGCCAAGAAGGATCTCAGCTCGCTTCCCGACGCTGATTTCAAGGTCGAGGAGTCTGACATCAACGCCATCTACAACGAGGAGAAGGGCCAGTACAAGATTGAAGAGCCCACCCGCCTCGTCAACTATATCTCGGTCAATATCGTGCCCTCGCAGGCCGACCTCCTTGCCGGACAGCAGACCGTAGAGAACGCTCTCGTAGCCCTCAACAACTCGACCGAGGCACAGGGCCTCCCCGAGCTCTCGGCCTTTGTCGTCGAGCCCCAGAAGCTCTCGCAGGCCGATGTCGACCGTCAGGCACGTCTCAAGGCAGTGCTCGACACCCTCTCGACTGGCCGTGCCGCCCTCGTCAGCCGCAACGGCAACGACTACACCCTCGCCAAGCTCATGGGCAAGACCCAGGCTTCGGACAAGGTGACACTCGATTTCATGGCCGTACAGGGCACACGCGCACAGATCGACTCGCTCGTTGCAGTGCTCAACTCGGGCGTATCATTCGACTCCGTAGCCGCCTCTCCCCTCGTGGCACAGAGCCAGAAGGCAAGCGAGATCTCGCTGCTCGACCCCAACTCGGCCATGGTGACCGAGCTCATCGAGGGCCGCGCCACAGGCACATATTTCGCTCCCGACACACTCGCCCAGGGTGGCCGCATCGTCCGCGTAGCCGAGCGTGCCGTCCCCACCACAGTATATGACCTCGCGATGGCCACATATACCGTCGAGCCCTCAAACGCCACAGTCAACGACCTTGAGTCGGGCCTCCAGACATACGTCAACTCGCACAAGACCGCCAAGGAGTTCGCCGACAGCGCACAGGCAGCCGGTTTCACCACCTTCCCCGCCTACGTCACCGCATCGTCGCCCATGATCGGCAACCTCAACGAGAGCCATTCGGCAGTAGCATGGGCCATGGACGCCAAGAAGGGCCAGGTATCTCCCGTATTCGGCGACATCCAGACAGGCCGCTTCATCGCAGTCGCACTCGACGACATCTATGAGGACTACCGTCCCGCCCGCGACCCGCAGGTCAACGCCGCCCTCTCGGCCAAGGCACTCAACAACAAGAAGGCTGCCAAGCTCCTCGCCGACTATCAGGGCAAAGCCAAGGATGTGGCCGGATATGCAGCCGTGATGGGCGCACAGGTCGACACCACCACCGTCAACCTCTCGCAGTACATGATTCCCGGCATCGGCATGAACGAGGCCGCCGTACAGGGCCGCGTGGCCGCCGCCAAGGCCGGTCAGCTCGTAGGTCCCATGCAGGCAAACAACTCTGTTGTTGTACTCCAGGTACTCAACATCGACAACGAAGGCCGCCCCTACAGCTATGACGAGAGCGCCATCCGCTTCGGCCAGCAGCGCGGCGCAGGACGCATGGCCAACATGCTCCCCGCCATCCTCCTCGGCAACAACAAGATCAAGAACAACATCAACAAGTTCTATAAGTAAACTTGTCAGCACACTTTAAATCACAGAGGCCTGCCTTCGGGCGGGCCTCTCTGGTTTAAACCAAGATAGAGGGGTATATAAATTTTATAATTCTTATAATTCTTATAATTCTTATAATTCTTATAATTCTTATAATTCTTATATAATTTATAAAACTTATATATCCCATTTATACAACTCATCCACCTTACCCCACCTCACCATGTCCAACTCTTTCCTCAGAATCGCGGGCGACTACTCCAACTGGAATGTCTACCGCAAGTCGGTCGTGATATGCGACGTCACCGAGATGTTCATAAACCGCTATCTGCCACACGGCTCGCGCACCATCGACCAGATGCGCCAGGCGGCGCGATCGTGCAAACAGAACATCGTCGAGGGGGTAAGCGACGGCACCGTCTCAATCGAGATGTGCATCAAGCTGATTGGTGTTGCCAAAGGCTCGCTGCGCGAGCTGGCCGAAGATTATGGTGACTACCTGCGGCAGCATAAACTGACCACATGGCCACCCGACGACCCACGCACCGCACAGGCACGCCAATATTGCCGCGACCACGACGACCCATCAGAGATAGTAGCCAAATGCGAGGGGCGCACCCCGGAGACCGTCGCCAATATAATGCTCACCAACATACGGCAGCTCGACGCGATGCTCGCCAAGGTACTCAAGAAAATCGAGGCTGATTTCCTCGCCCGTGGCGGTCTTCGCGAGACTATGTCCGCCGCACGCCGCAACCACCGCGGCTACTGATTGACCCGCTCTCACGCTATATGCCTCACGTTTCAATTTCATTTTTTTAACATACTCCTGCAATCGGGCAGGTAGTTTTATTAGTATATTTGTAAAATATAGTTTCAACTTGCTTTATGTCTGCTGATTTCCTTCCTAATCTTACCCGGAGACTTGTACATGGTAGCGGCGATGCCGCCTCGCGTGGTTCTGACGGCACATTCTTCTTCAAGATCTACATGGCATCCGATGGGTCTGCGCGTCTGGCCGCTGTCGACAGCAACGGCGATGCCATCACGCCCGACTACCGCTATTATCGCGGCGAACAGGCCATGCTGCTCAAGGCCATGGAGAGCATCAGACGCGAGAACCGGTTCAACATATCATGGGGCAGGGAGGATGACAACACCGGCGTGAGCCTCGCGCAGCACCCCTATCTACTCTATCAGCTCGTGCACTGCGACAATATCCTGGGTCCGAACGGGTCAAGACTCTATCCCTACGACACCATAGCCAACCTTGTGCTGCGCATCGAGCGTACACCCGAAGGATTGCTCAGTCCGCGCTGGCTGCTGCACATACCCCAGGAGTCACTGACCGTCGACGAGGAAGCCGCCAACTTCACACCTGTAGCAGACAATTTCGCCATCACTCGCAACGGCCTCTATCCCGTCCGGCCCATGGGCGACAATTATTCCCGGCTCTCCTTCTTCGCCTCGCGCTTCTCGCCAGACATGATAGAGCAGTTCCTGTCGGTCGTCTACAGCTATGTCGACAATTTCGAGCTCGAGTATGACGGCACTACGGTCGAGATGAGCACCGAGGAGGTGACCTGCCGCCCCACACTCGTCTTCGAGAAAGTCGATTCGGACATGGCCCTGCACCTGCGTGTCACCGCCTCCGTGCGCGGTGTAGACGAGGATTTCCTGCGCCGCTTCGAGCTGACACACATAGCCTCGGTCGGGATGGACGGCAAGGTGACTGTACGCCCCGTCCAGCCCC
Source organism: Bacteroidales bacterium H5 (assembly GCA_001701225.1). Classification (GTDB taxonomy): domain Bacteria; phylum Bacteroidota; class Bacteroidia; order Bacteroidales; family Muribaculaceae; genus Duncaniella. Next base: position 46,671 of record DAAQ01000032.1, read on the forward strand.
ACCGCATCGAGGACGACATAGACTCGGTAAACAAGCTTATTGCCCGTCACGCCCCCTCGCGCAAGGAGGCAAAGGAGGTCTATCTCGACGGCGACACATTCATCATACCCCACAGCGTGGCCGGACCGTTCCTGCTCAAGGCGCTCCCGGTGCTGCTGCACGATTTCAGCCTACTCGGCACCGACAGGCTGCGCGAGTACAAGGTGAGTCCCGTCAAGCCCAAGCTGTCGATGAAGTTCCGCTCGGGCATCGACTTCCTGGAGGGCGACGCAACCGTCGAGGTAGGCGACGAGGAAATCTCGCTCGGCAAGCTCTTCGAGCAATACCGCCGCGACAGGTACGTCACCCTCAAGGACGGCACACGCGCCGTGCTCGACGACGCATACATGAAGCGTCTGGAACGCATCTTCGGCGACAAGCGCAACGCCGGGAAGGATGTCAGGATAAACTATTTCGACCTCCCCGACATCGAGGAACTGCTCAACCACAAGCTCGACCCGAAGATATTCGAGCGGCAGCGCGAGGTCTACGAGGGATTCAACAACCTCTCCTCGCAGACCCTCGACCTGCCACGCATGCAAGCCGTGCTCCGTCCCTACCAGACCGAGGGAGTGAAATGGATACGCCACCTCTACGACAACAACCTGGGCGGATGTCTGGCCGACGACATGGGCCTCGGAAAGACCATACAGACCATAGCGATGCTCTCGGCCATATATCCCGGTCAGGAGCAGCCGTCGCTCATAGTTATGCCCAGGAGCCTGATATTCAACTGGCAGAACGAGATAAAGAGGTTCTGTCCCGACCTGAGCACATATATATACTATGCCTTCGACCGCGACATGGACGAGGCCCGCAAGGCAAACGTCATCCTCACCACATACGCCATGGTAAGGAATGACATCGAGAAATTCTCGAAAGAGCGTTTCCATTATGTCATACTCGATGAGAGCCAGAACATCAAGAACATCGAGGCGCAGACCACCCGTGCCATTTATCTGTTGGAGGCCGACCACCGTCTGGCCCTGAGCGGCACACCGCTCGAGAACAACCTGTCGGAACTCTTCTCGCTGTTCAGGTTCCTCAACCCGGGGATGCTTGGCGACATCGACGACTTCAACCGCCGCTATGCGGGCCCCATCATGCGCGACGACGACAAGGACGCCATGGCGTCGCTGCGGCGCAGGATATTCCCCTTCATGCTGCGCCGCCTCAAGAAGGATGTGCTCACCGAGCTCCCCGACCGCGTGGAGCAGACACTCTATGTCGAGATGGAGAAGGACCAGGCCGAGTTCTACGAGCAGCGCCGACGCTTCTATCAGGAGAAGATAAACAACTCTATAGCCGCCGAGGGAATAAAGAAATCGCAGTTCGTCATGTTCCAGGCCCTGACCGAGCTGAGGCGCATCGCCTCGGTGCCCGAGAGCCTCACCGACGGGCGCGTGCACTCGCCCAAGCTCGAGGAACTGGTCGAGCAGGTGGCCGACGCCGTGGCCAACGGCCACAAGTGCGTGGTCTTCTTCAACTACATCGCCGGACTGGAGCTCACGGGCGAACGCCTCTCCAGGCTCGGCATAGACTATGAGGTGATGACAGGCGCCACCACCAACCGCAGCAAGGTGGTCGAGCGGTTCAACAACGACCGCAACTGCATGGTGTTCCTGATGACCCTCAAGACAGGCGGCGTAGGCCTCAACCTCACCGTGGCCGACACGGTGTTCATCTTCGAGCCCTGGTGGAACAAGGCTGCCGAGGAGCAGGCCATCAACCGTCTGCACCGCATGGGCCAGAAAGCCAAGGTTCACTCCTACTCGCTCATCACGCGCGATACCATCGAGGAGAAGATACGTCTGCTGCAGGAACAGAAATCCCAGCTCTTCGACGACCTCATCAGCGCCGACGCCTCGACATCAAAGCAGCTCTCTCAGGAAGACATCAATTTCATACTCGGTAAATAGCCATGAACATAGACCGCGACCACAAGCTCATCATATTTGACACCTGCCACGACAAGCGCGCCTTCGAGTGGCTCAAGGCCAACCTCGACGCCACATTCAACAAGGATGCGCTGCACGCCATGCTCCAGCAGATCACCGCAGCCTTCCCGGACTATTTCATGCGCATGTCAAACGAGTCTTGGATGCTCAAGATCCGCGATGTCGTGACCCGCAAGACACAGACCAAGAAGGAGGAGATGGTCGAGATGGTGGCCAAGATATATGCCTCGGAGTCCAACCGCCACATACTGGCCGACATCATCACCGACAGCGAGCGGGGAGTGTGGATGGAGATTCTGGCCAACATATACATCTCGGAGAACCGCATGAAGGAGCTGACCGGCGAGTCGCCCTTCGAGGAGAAGCGCCAGTCCTACTACGGCAGCGCGTCACGACCTGTCGCGGCCATGTGCTGGTTCGGATTCATGCAGGTCGGACACTGGTATCGCTCGGCAAGCTATTTCTTCATCCCCGATTTCGTGCGCAAGATGTTCGCGGGCGTCTTCGGGATGCCTCCTGCGGTACCGACGCCCGAGACGGCCGAACCGGGCAACTCGGCCATCAGGCTCATCAATACCGAGTCCGAGACACTGGCCCTGCTCCCCGTCATCAAGAACATGTACCTGAGCGGCAAGCTGGAGCGCGGCAAGTTCAAGATAGGTGCCGCCCCCGTAAACCGCGCCACAAAGATGCTCAAGCTCACCGAGTTTGACATCGAGGATGATGACAAGAACGCCCGCAACCTGCGTGCGTCGATGCTGCTCAACGCATACGGCGTATATGCCGACGCCGCCATGGTTCGCCGCGAGTCAAAAGCCGCCCAGCCACAGGATACCGTCAAGGCCATGGTCACAGCCCTGGCGCAGCATGTGCCTGAGATGACCGCCACCGTGCTGCAGTTCATCGACAAGTCCGGCCTCAAGATATACGACGGCTCGACCCTGCGCACGATATGGCAGACCGTGACCACACTGCTCACCGCCGACAAGGATTGCGGGTGGATTACAGCCTCGCAGCTCAACGACGCGCTCTACGGTATGCCGGACCTGACAAACGCCGTGCGCGTGGTGCCGTTCAGGGTTCTCGACGAGACATCCGTGAGCAACGCCCGCACCCTGCACACCCTCAACCCCGCCAATATCTTCAGGGAGGCCACCGTGCCCGCGGCTCTCGGTGTGGTGGCCGTGATGGTGTCGCTCGGACTTGTCGAGGCTGCATACACCGTCCCCTCCGACACCGACCCGTCGGCCCTCTCGGGACTGCGGCGTTTCAGGCTGACCCCACTCGGGGCATACGCCTTCAAGCTCACCAAGAAATATACCTACGAGCCCCCCTCCGAGATTCACCTCTTCGACCTCGATTCGGAACGCCTGATAATCAAGGCCGAGGGAGAGGTCAACCCTTATGAGGGGATGATGTCTGAGTTCGGACGCGAGATTGGAGGGCGCCGCTATGCCGTGTCACCCGAGACTTTCCTCAAGGGTTGTGCCATTCCACGCGACATAGACAAGAAGATAGCCTCCTTCCGTCAGGTGGTATGCCAGAATCCGCCGCTCGTCTGGGAGGATTTCTTCTCCGCGCTCAAGGCCCGGAGCAACTGCTTCGGACGGTGCGAGGACAGCTATGTCATATTCGATGTCGCCCCCGACGCCTACGACCTGCACGAACTGCTGGTGTCAGACAGTGTACTGACCGACTATGTGATCCGCGCCGAGGGATACCGCGTGCTGGTGCCCGAGAGGTGGGAAGGCGCCTTCAGGGAGCGGCTGAGATATTTCGGCTACCTGCTGTGACAACATTAGGCACCATAAATACGTTCTCAAGATAAGACACAAAGACAACACCGATGACAATAGCCATACTCTGCATCATACTCATCGTCTCGGCGGTGGCATTCTCCTTCATACAGACCACCTACGGTACGGCGCTGGCCTTCCTGGCGCTGTGTACGGCGGGTCTGTTGCCCGGTGTGACCCTCACTGTGTCAGCCTATCTCTTCTGGGGGCTTGCCATGATCATCGTCGTGGCGCTCAATTTCATCCTTCCCGCCGCCGTCGCCTCGTCGCGACGCGGCCTCCCCTACATAGCCGGGGCCTCGCTGGCCGGGGCCTTCATCGGCCTCGCCGCCGGAGCCCATGGCGGCATCGTCATCGGCGCAGTGGCGGGCGCGCTGCTCGGCGGGGTGGCCTACGGGCGCACCCCCGACGGACGCATACTCCAGTTCCCCTCTCCCAAATTCATCAACTATCTGTGTGCCAAGGGACTCCCCGCCGCCATCGCAATGAGCATGGCAGGACTCTCGACAGCACTCCTCATGGCCGCCTGGCCCTCATGACCCATACATCTATGCTCAAACGTACAGCCTTCATACTCACGATGCTCCTCGCCCTGGCCATCCCTGCCGGAGCGCAGGTGCTCTCGCAGCTCAAGCGCGAGAAACCCGACCTCGAGCAGATACGCCGCGAGACACAGGACCGCACATCGCCCTACTATTATCCGCGCCTGATGCAGGAATTCCAGCGCAACGACACGCTGATGAAGATTGACAAGTACCGCCGCCTCTATCTGGGATATATGTTCCGCGAGGACTACAATCCCTATCGCTCGGGCGAGCGCACCATAACATACGACGCCACCCTCAACCGCTCCAAGAAGCTGACGCGCCAGGAGTGCGACTCGGTGATAGCCTATGCCGAGCAGGCTCTGGCAGACAATCCCTTCAACCTCGGCGAGATGGTCATGCTCATCAACGCCCTGCGCGGCAAGGGCAAGACCAACCTGGCCAACATCTGGCAATACAAGCTCAACTATCTGCTGATGGCCATCGTGTCGACAGGCACGGGGCTTGACGAGGAGAACGCCTGGTATGTCACCGACCCTCAGCACGAGTATGTGCTGCTCAACATGATGGACTATACCGTCTCAGACCATGTGTTCTACGACCCCTCATACGAGTATGTCACCGTCATGGACTCCAAAGGCAAGGATGCCGGAGGATATTATTTCAATATCGGCCCCCTGCTCGAGGAGTATTACCGCAAGCATCCCGACGAACTCTAAGAAGGATGATAGATTTCACGCCTCTTGTGCGTCCGTGGTTCAGGCGCATCACCCGCCGGGCCGAGTCCTGGCACGGCCATACCCGCGAGGTGCAGACAGCCCTGCTCGCAGGGATACTGGCCCGCGGCGCGCGCACACGGTGGGGAGCGGCCCACGGCCTCGACGACAGCGACACGTCATACGATGCGCTGCGCCGCGCCTTCCCCGCCCCCGTCGGATATGCCGAGCTGCGTCCGTGGGTCATGCGTATGGTGGAAGGCGAGCCCGATGTGCTCTGGCCCGGCGTCACACGCCATTTCGCCCAGTCGTCGGGCACCTCTGACGGCAAAAGCAAATATATCCCCATAACTCCCGACGGTCTCGCCGCCTCGCACTATGCCGGAGGAGCGCATGCCGTGGCCTCATACCTCAACCTGTACCCCGACAGCCGCCTCTTCAGCGGCAAGAGCTTCATACTCGGCGGCAGCTTCGCCAACGAGCTCTCGCTCCCCCGCGGGGTCAAGGTGGGCGACCTGTCGGCCACACTCATAGACCGCATCAATCCCCTGGCCAACCTCGTCAGGGTGCCGCGCCGCGAGGTGGCGCTGATGGCCGACTGGAGCCGCAAGCTCCCCGCACTGGTCGAGGCATCGCTGCACGAGAATGTCACCAACATCTCGGGGGTCCCCTCGTGGTTCCTCACGGTGTTGCGCGGAGTTCTTGCCAAAGCCGGAGCCGGAAACCTGCACGATGTCTGGCCCAACCTCGAGGTCTTCTTCCATGGCGGCATCTCGATGGCCCCCTACCGCAGCCAGTATGCCCCCATCACACCCCGGGGAATGAGGTATATCGAGTGCTACAATGCCTCCGAGGGATTCTTTGCCGTCCAGGACAGCATCGGCTCTCCGGCCATGAGGCTCCTGCTCGGGTGCGGCACATTCTTCGAGTTCATACCCCTATGCGACACCCTCTCCGACCGTCCCGAGATTCTACCGGCATGGCAGGTCGAGGAAGGGCACATCTACGGCCTCGTCCTCACCTCGGTCAACGGCCTGTGGCGATTCCCTGTGGGCGACACCGTGCGCATCGAGAGTGTCGACCCGCTGCGTGTCACCGTGGCCGGAAGGACAAAATGCTTCATCAACGCGTTCGGCGAGGAGCTGATGGTCGAGAACGCCGAGGCTGCCATGACCCGCGTATGCGCCAAGATGGACTGCGAGGTGGCCGACTATACCGCCGCCCCGGTCTATACCACCGACCGCTCGCGCGGACGTCACGAATGGCTCATAGAGTTCACCCGTCCCCCCGCCTCGACCGAAGCCTTCGCCGCCGCGCTCGACCGCGAGCTGCGCTCCCTCAACTCAGACTACGACGCCAAGCGTACGGGGGGCATCTTCCTGGATCCCCTCACCGTGGTCGCCGGGCGTCACGGCGTCTTTGACGCATGGCTGGCTTCGACCGGAAAGCTCGGAGGCCAGCGCAAGGTGCCGCGCCTCTCCAACACCCGCCACCCGATAGACGAAATACTTAAATTCAATACACAGATATGAAACACCGTCTTCTCTCGCTGCTTGCGGCTGTCGTGGCCGTGGGAGCGATTTTCGCCGCCGAGCCACCCAAGTACATCTTCTATTTCATCGGCGACGGCATGGGCATGGCACAGAGCCTCGCAGCCCAGGTCTATAACCGCACGGTGCTCGGCAACGAGCAGCCCATACTGATGATGCAGTTCCCCGTGGCGTCCATGTCGACCACACATTCGGCGTCATCGCCCGTCACCGACTCGGCAGCAGCCGGGACCGCCCTCGCCACGGGCCACAAGACCAACAACGGCATGCTTGGCGTGACCCCCGACTCGGCAGCCGTCACCTCGATAGCCCGTCAGCTCGCCGACCGCGGCTATGGCATCGCGCTCGTGACATCCGTACCGCCGGACGATGCGACTCCCGGCGCGTTCTATGCCCACGTGCCCTCGCGCAGCATGTATTACGAAATCGGCAAGCAGGCGGCAGAGTCGGGCTATGACTTCATAGCCGGGTCCAACCTGCGCGGCCTCAAGGACAAGAAGACGGGCAAGCCCACCGACCTGCCCGAACAGTTTGCAGCCAACAACGTGGCCATAGCCCACGGCCTTGACGAACTCGCCGCCCTCCCCGCAGGGAAGGCCCTGCTGCTCAACCCCTCGGAGATTGACTATCACCAGATACATTTCACCATCGACTCTGTGCCCGGAGCGCTCACCCTCCCAGCCATGACACAGGCAGCCTTAGACCGCATGGCCCTCAATGGCAGCGACAGGTTCTTCATGATGGTCGAGGGTGGCAACATCGACTACGGCGGCCACGCCAACGACGGAGGCACCATCATCAAGGAGGTGCTCAACTTCAACCAGGCCCTTCAGCTTGCCTACGATTTCTATCTCGCACACCCCGACGAGACCCTCATCGTCGTCACCGCCGACCATGAGACCGGCGGCATGGGCCTGGGCAACAACAAGGTCGGATATGACCTGCACCTCGGCTATATCGACTATCAGAAGGTATCCAAGGACTCGTTTGCCGAGTATCTGCGCTCCATCTACAAGTCGCGCCGCATCTACGAGTGGCCCGACATGAAGGAATATCTCACCGAGAACCTCGGTTTCTGGCGCGGCATCCCCGTGACACCCGAACAGGAGGAGCAGCTTAAGACAGCCTTCGAGAAATGTATGGCAGGGCGCAACGAGGGCGAGAACAAGACACTCTACAACTCGTTCAACGCCTTCACCGAGGATGTCTACAAGGTCATCGACGGCGTCACCGGCCTCGGCTGGACCACCAACGGCCACTCGGGCGGCCTCGTCCCCGTCTACGCCATCGGCAACGGCGCCGACCTCTTCGCCCCCGTCAACGACAACATCTCCATCCCCGCCAAACTCCGCAAGATAGCCGGGATAGAATGAGGGGGTAAAGGTTAGGGGGTAAAGGTTAAAGGTTAAGGGTTAAAGGTTAAGGGTTAAAGTCCATCCGCTACATAAACCACATAAGCCACATCCACCCATAACCCCATAACCTTTAACCCTTAACCTTTAACCCTTAACCTTTAACCCTTAACCTTTAACCCTTAACCCTTAACCTCCCTCCACCACTACCGTCTTCCCCGTCAGTCCGCCGAGCATCTTCCTTAGATTCTCGGCGGCTTCTTTTCGGGCACGGCGCACATAACCCTTGTGATAGATTCTGTCGCGCAGCTCCATGCGGGCATTCTCCTTGATGGCATTCTCCTCGGCGGTCGTGAAATTGGCCGACCCCAACAGCCTGTCGCTCCAGGTATCTATCACCTCATACGAACCGGGGTCGGTCGACTCGTAGACCTCGACTATCTCGGGCGGAAGCGTGACGAACAGAGTGTCGCCGCGCTCCTCGGCCTGTAGCTTCTCGATGTCAAACGACACGCTGCCCCTGAACACGGCGCGGGCAAAGAGATGACGGTCGGCAATGGCGCCGCGCACAGGCACCTCCTCGTATATGTCTACCGAGCAGAGGCGCACCATCGGCGCGATTTCGGCAATCAGCGACCTGTGCACGTCGACGCGCGAGGGCTCGGGCGCCGTCTTCCAGCTATAATAAGCTGCCCCGAGTGCTATGACCACGGCAAGCAGCAATATGGTATATAGTGTCTTTTTCATAGGGCTCAACGGTCTTTGAATCTGACAATCACGGTATATCCCTCACCCCCGAGAAGCGAGGTGAAATATGTCTCTGCCTTTGCCTTGGCCTGTGCCGTGAGGCGGTCGCGGAACACGGGGCGCGTCTCGACCTCACGCCGCAGCAGCGCGTTCATGCGCTCCTTGATGTCGGCGCGCTCGCGCGCGTCTATGGCCGAGCGGAGACCCGTCACACGATAATGGTCCTCGCGTATCGAGGCGTCGCGTCCGGCAAATTCGGTCTGCACGGCGGGGAGGGTCAGCGTGACGGTGCGCGCCACATCGTCGGTGACGACATCGCCCGGCTGCAGCCGCGACAGGTCGATGTATGCCCGCAGATAGGTGTCGTATGAGTATGCGGCCTTGCGCTTTCCTATCTTCATGGCATCGAGCACCGCCTCGGCGGTCTGCCGGGGCCCGCGGGCGTCCTCAAGCCTGAGGTCATCGACGGTGGCCATCTTCGATATGGTCATCTGCGCCAGCACCAGACGGTCTACAGACCTCACCTCCGAATAGAAATCGTGTGTCTCCTCGGGCTGCCGGACACACGCCGCCAACACCATCGCAAGGCACACAAGAGATAGAGAGAAGAGATTTTTCATTGCAGGATTGTGTTTGGTTAGGTCAGACATGTCCGACGTGTCCGACAAGTCTGAATTTATCAAAAAGCCCCCCGTCGGTATGATGCGGCGGGGGGCTATGCGGGTCAGTGGCAGACACCCCGTGGCCGGGATGCCGTCACGGTTCTATCAGTCCAGGTGAGGACCTGCGGCAACGAGAGCCTTGCCGGCCTCGTGACCTTCGAACTTCTTGAAATTCTGGATGAACATCTCGGCGAGCTTGTCGGCCTTCTTGGTCCACTCTGCGGGATCGGTGTAGGTGTCGCGGGGGTCGAGGATCTTGGGATCCACGCCGGGGAGCTCGGTGGGAACTACGAAATCGAAGATGGGCAGGGTCTTGGTGGGAGCGGTCAGGATCGAGCCGTCGAGGATGGCGTCGATGATGCCGCGGGTGTCGCGGATAGAGATACGCTTGCCTGTACCGTTCCAGCCTGTGTTGACCAGATAAGCCTTGGCACCGCTCTGCTCCATACGCTTAACCAGCTCCTCGGCATACTTGGTGGGGTGCAGCTCGAGGAATGCCTGGCCGAAGCAAGCCGAGAAGGTCGGGGTGGGCTCGGTGATGCCGCGCTCTGTACCGGCGAGCTTGCTGGTGAAGCCCGAGAGGAAGTAGTACTTGGTCTGCTCGGGGCTCAGGATCGACACGGGAGGAAGCACGCCGAATGCGTCGGCCGACAGGAAGATGACGTTCTTGGCGGCGGGGCCGGCAGAAACGGGCTTCACGATGCTCTCGATGTGGTCGATGGGATAGGAAACACGGGTGTTCTCGGTCACGCTCTTATCAGCGAAATCGATCTTGCCGTCCTTGTCGACAGTGACGTTCTCGAGGAGGGCGTCGCGACGGATAGCGTTATAGATGTCGGGCTCAGACTCCTTGTCGAGGTTGATGACCTTGGCATAGCAGCCGCCCTCGAAGTTGAAGACGCCGTTGTCGTCCCAGCCGTGCTCGTCGTCGCCGATGAGGAGACGCTTGGGGTCGGTCGAAAGGGTGGTCTTGCCTGTACCCGAGAGGCCGAAGAAGATAGCGGTGTTCTTGCCCTGCTTGTCGGTGTTGGCCGAGCAGTGCATCGAGGCGATGCCGCGCTGGGGCAGATAGTAGTTCATCATCGAGAACATACCCTTCTTCATCTCGCCGCCGTACCAGGTGTTGATGATGACCTGCTCGCGCGATGTGGTGTTGAAGACAACTGCGGTCTCAGAGTTGAGGCCCAGCTCCTTGTAGTTCTCGACCTTAGCCTTCGATGCGTTGTAGACAACGAAATCGGGCTTGAAGTCCTTCAGCTCCTCGGCGGTGGGAGCTATGAACATGTTGGTTACGAAATGAGCCTGCCATGCAACCTCCATGATGAAGCGCACAGCCATGCGGGTATCCTTGTTGGCACCGCAGAAACGGTCTACGACATAGAGCTTCTTGCCCGAGAGCTCCTTGATGGCGATCTCCTTGACAGCCTTCCAGGTATCCTCAGTGACTGGCTTGTTGTCGTTCTTGTACTCCTCAGAGGTCCACCATACCTTATCCTTCGAGTTGACGTCGAGGACGATGAACTTGTCTTTGGGCGAGCGGCCGGTATACACACCGGTCATCACGTTGACAGCGCCGAGCTCGGTCACTGTGCCCTTCTCGAAGCCCTCGAGCGAGGGATCGGTCTCTGCCTTGAACAGCTCATCATAGCTGGGGTTGTAGATAACCTCCTTGACATCCTTGATGCCATACTGGGTCAAATCAATTGTACTCATTGTATGATTTATTAGAATTGAGTTTAGTTGCTTTTTTACCTTCGGCCCACCTGACGGCGAGGCCTTGTTTACCGAGTGCAAATATACGGACTTTTTTCGTGAAAAATAAATTATTAAGGAAAAATTTCCTTAATTTTCACTAACAGGGCTCCCGACCCGTCAGACGGGTCAGACAGGTCAGACAGGCCCCCCTTCAGGGAGCACCGCTCCCTGCCCCCGTCCCTCGCCCGCCAGCATGCCGCAGGCGGCCTCGATATCCTCCCCTCGCGAGGCACGTATCGTAGCCGTCACGCCTTGCGCGTTCAGGCGGTCGCGGAAGGCCTCCATCTTGCCCGCCTCGGGTGGCCTTCCCTCGAATCCCGGGATGGCATGAAAGCGTATCAGGTTCACCCTGCACGACGTCCCCCGCAGCAGCCGCGCCAGCGCGTCGGCATGCCGCAGGTCGTCATTGACCCCGCGCCACATGATATACTCAGCCGACAGGCGCCTCTGGTGCGCGAAATCATAGCCGCGCAGCATCTCGATGACATCGGCCACAGGCCACGCGTTCTCGACGGGCATCAGACTGCGGCGCTCCTCGCCGTATGGCGAATGCACACTTATAGCCACATGCACGTCAGTCTCCTCGAGCAGACGCCTCAGCCCCGGGATATGCCCGATGGTCGACACCGTGATGCGGCGCGGACTCCACGCCAGCCCCCACGGAGCCGTCAGCGCGCGGATGGCACGTATCACCTCGTCGATATTGTCCATCGGCTCTCCCATCCCCATGAACACGATATTGGTCAGATTCTCTGACCCCGGCACCGAGAACACCTGGTTGAGAATCCCCGCCGCCGTCAGCGACCCGTGGAAACCCTGCGCCCCGGTCATGCAGAAACGGCAGCCCATGCGGCAACCCGCCTGCGACGACACACACAGCGTGGCCCTCTCCCGGTCAGGGATATAGACCGACTCCACATCGATTCCACCCCCCGTCCCGGGCACGATATAGTCCACATCGGCCGTCCTGGCCGCAAAGAGATACTTGGCGGTCCCGTCAGCCGACAGCGACTCGCGCACAGGCCCCGACAGGCCGACGCAATAACGCTCCGCAAGCCATTCGCGGGCCTTGAGCGACAGCTCGGTCATCTCCGAAATCTCACTCACGCGCCCCTGATAGATGCGGCGCGCCATCTGCCCTGCCGCAAACGGGCGCAACCCCGCCTCGGCAGCCACCCCCTTCAGCTCATCGGGAGTCATCCCGAGCAGGGGAATCCTATATCTCGAATCAGTCATATTCATGCTCTTATTCCACTGCAAAATTACTCAAAAACACACTAAAACCCAAAAAATCCGCCTCCCCTTGCACATCACGCTTAAAAACCTTAACTTTGCGCCATAACCTATCTGCCACAACCATGAACATCCGACCTGCAATCACACTTATCACCGCCATACTCCTCCTCTCACAAGCCCATGCAGCCACCCCGTCAGACAGCATAGCCGCCCCCGACCGATTCGGGCTGCGACGGATGGACCTCACATTCGGTCTCGGACAGGCATCTTACAGCAAGCTCCCCTACATAGACGGCATCACCCCCTATCGCAGCAGCCGGTCCGTCATGGCCGCCATATCATATACCTATTTCTTCAGCCGCCACTGGGGTATCCACGCCGACATGCGGTGGTGGGGATATAGCGCCGCCCCTCTTCCCGAGGTGCCCGGATACAGCCTCGCATCCCACGAAAACGAACCCCTATACCTGCTTTCATCATTCACCATAGGAGCCACATACCGCCTGCCCCTGAAGAGGTGGTCATTCGAAGGGATGCTCTCGGGCGGCGCCAGCCCCCTCGGGCACCTTTTCCCATACTACGATGACTTCGACTACTTCTACACCAGCCTGGAAGACGGCAGCATCTATGCCGTCCGTTACGAAGACATCAAGGCAACCCACAAATACATCATCCGTCCCGCCCTGCGTGTCAAATTCTTCCCCGCGAACGAGCGCACCCTCTATATCCACGGCGAGGTCTCACTGAGCATTCCGTTCGACAAAATCACCATGGGCACCTCAGTGACCGAGACAGACAACCCCTCCCCCTCATACGGCGACTTCACACCCGACCGCACCTTCACATATCCCAGACTCCCGGTCGTATGGGGCATCTCACTCGGCTTCGGGATCGAATTCAAATATTTCAAGCAAAAATAACAAAAAAACACCTCCCGGGTCAAAAAAATTCACATCTACTCTTGCAAAATCAAAAAAAACGCACTACCTTTGCAACGCAAAACCACAGACGGGGTATTAGCTCATCTGGCTAGAGCGCGACACTGGCAGTGTCGAGGTGAGCGGTTCGAGTCCGCTATACTCCACCCCAAAAGCGAATCCGGCAATCGCCGGGTTCGCTTCTTTTTTTGGATAGCCGAGCCTTTTCAGGCATCCCGCTGCCCCTTCAGGGAGCAACGCTCGCCGTCCCCGTCAGCTTATTTCCCGCTCCGCGCCCCCGGTTTTCACGGTATTTTTGCTATCTTTGCAAAATCAACCTTTTCCATCATGAAAACCCTCCACCTCATCCTTATCGCCGGGGCGCTGCTGTGGGGCGCGGCAGCACAGGGAGCCCGCGTCGAGAGCTATCCCGTCAGCGCCGTGCGCCTCACCCCCTCACCCTTCGACGACGCCAGGCGCATGGACATCCGCTACCTCCTCGCCCTCGATCCCGACCGTCTGCTCGCACCCTACCTCCGCGAGGCGGGGCTCACCCCCAAGGCCCCAACATATACAAACTGGGAGGACACCGGGCTTGACGGCCACATCGGAGGCCACTACCTCTCGGCCCTCTCATACATGTATGCCGCCACGGGAGATGACGAGATCAAGCACCGCCTCGACTATATGCTCGCCGAGCTTCGCCGGTGCCAGGATGCCGCGGGCGACGGCTATCTGTGCGGCGCCCCCGGAGGACGCAGGATATGGGACGAGGTGAGCCGCGGCGACATCCGCGCCGGAGCATTCAGCCTCAACGGCGGATGGGTGCCCCTCTACAACATCCACAAAATCTTTGCCGGACTCCGCGACGCATGGCTCCAGACCGGGAGCGAGGACGCACGCACCATGCTCATAGACCTCACCGACTGGATGGAACGTACCGTCTCCGGGCTCACCGACCGGCAGATACAGCAGATGCTCGCCAGCGAGCACGGCGATCCGAACGAGGTATTCGCCGACGTGGCCGCAATCACAGGCGACGACAGATACCTCACACTTGCACGGCGCTTCTCGCACCGCACCCTCCTCGACCCGTTGCTCCGGGGCGAAGACAAACTCACGGGTATGCATGCCAACACACAGATACCCAAGGTCATCGGCTTCAAGCGCATCGCCGACCTCACCGGCGACAAGGCCTGGGATGGCGCCGCGCGCCTATTCTGGACCAACGTCACCGGGCACCGCTCGGTGAGCATCGGAGGCAACAGCGTGCGCGAGCATTTCCACCCCGCCGACGACTTCTCGTCCATGATGTCGAGCGAACAGGGCCCCGAGACCTGCAACACCTACAACATGCTCCGCCTTAGCAAGATGCTCTACGAGTCATCGGCCGATACCCGCTATATCGACTACTACGAGCGCGCCCTCTACAATCACATCCTCTCGACCATCGACCCCGTGCAGGGTGGTTTCGTATATTTCACTCCCATGCGCCCCGGCCACTATCGCGTCTACTCGCAGCCACAGACCTCCATGTGGTGCTGCGTCGGCTCGGGCCTCGAGAACCACGCCCGATACGGCGAAGCCATCTATGCCCACGCCTCAGACACCATCTTCGTCAATCTCTTCATCCCATCGGTCCTCACCTCAGACAACGCCGGGCTGGAGCTCTCCACCGATTTCCCGCGCTCCGGGAAGGTCACCGTCAAGGTCAATCCCCGCGACGAAGGCCGTGAGTTTGCCCTTGCACTCCGCATCCCCTCATGGACCGCCAGCGCCACCCTCGCCGTCAACGGCACCCCGCAGCCCATAATCCCCACAGGCGGCTACGCCACAGTGCGCCGCACATGGCACAGAGGCGACTCCGTGACCCTCACACTCCCCATGCACCTCAAGGCCGAACCACTCCCCGACGGCTCCAACTATGTCTCATTCCTCTATGGCCCCGTCGTCCTCGCCGCCGCCACAGGCACCGAGCGTCAGGACGGCCTCTTTGCCGACGACAGCCGCGGCGGCCACATAGCCGACGGCCCGCGCATACCCCTGCACAGACTCCCCGCCATAATCTCTGACGACGGCGACCTTCTCTCCCACCTCACCCCCGTTGCCGGGGAACCCCTCCGCTTCACCCTCTCCGGCCTCACCGACACACGCTTCGAGGGCCTCACCCTCCGCCCCTTCGCCACCCTCCGCGAGAGCCGCTACATGGTCTATTTCCCCCACTACACCCAAGCCTCCTGGCAAGCCACGCACGACAGCATAGCCGCCGCCGAAGAAGCCCTCATGCGCCTCGACGCCATCACCGCCGACATCGTGACCTGTGGCGAACAGCAGCCCGAGAGCGACCACTTCATCACCATGCAAGACTCGCGCACCGGCAGCGACGACGGCCTCCGCTGGCGCGAGACATCAGGCACCGTCACCTACCGCATGAACCCCGCCTCACGTCCCGTAACCGCAGTGCGTGTCACCTACCGTCCCGACGCCCGCCGTAGCGCCCGCATCCTCATCGACCGCACCCCCATAGGCACCCTCCCCGCGGGGACAGGAACAGGCACCCTCACCCACATCGACCTCCCCCTCCCCGCAGCGATCAACACCCCCATCACCCTCACCATCACCCCCGCCGACACCCCAACCACCCCCCACATCTACACCCTCCGCCTCCTCACCGAGTGAACACCCCATCCCCCCTTTTTGAAAAGTCCGGCACCTTCAGGTGACCACAAACCACATCATATTATGAAACCTATCATCCCCCTCATCATTGCCGCATTTATTCCCGGGGCCGCGGCAGCGGAGACCGTCGCGAGCCCTGACGGGCGGTTGGCCGTCACTGTCGATACCCTCGCGGGAGGTGTCCCGTCATACGCCGTGGCATACGACGGCATCACCGTGATACAGCCGTCGCCGCTCGGATTCAGGATGGCCGACGGCAAGGATTACTCGCGCGCCATGGCCATGACATCGGCCAAGACCGACACGGTGAGCCGGTCGTTCGTCCAGGACCGTATCAAGCACAGCCGTGTCGACTGGCGCGCCAACACCCTCAGCACCACCTTCCGCGGGCCCGAGGGACAGGAGATGACCGTCGAATGGGAGGTGGCCGACAACGACATCGCCTTCCGCTATCAGATACCGTCGCACAAGGGGCAGCACGGCGCCGTGATAGCCTCCGAGGCTACGGCCTACCGCTTTCCTGCCGACTCGACCACCATCTTCGCCACCCCGCAGAGCGACGCCATGGTGGGATGGAAACGTACAAAGCCGAGCTATGAGGAGTTCTACATTCTGGATGCGCCGCTCACCGAGCGGTCGCAGTTCGGCCACGGCTTCACGTGGCCCGCGCTCTTCCGCGTCGCCTCACCGAAAGGTGACATCTGGGCCCTGCTGAGCGAGACAGGGGTCGACGGCTACTATTGCGCATCGCACCTCAGCGACAACGAGGGTGGCGTGTTCAGCGTGGCATACCCGATGCCCGAAGAGAACAACGGCAACGGATCGGCCGCGCCGGGCCTGGCACTGCCGGGCACCACACCCTGGCGCACCATCACCGTGGGCTCCTCGCTCGCGCCGATAGTCGAGACAGTGGTGCCCTGGGCCGTCACCGAACCCCGATACGAGGCCACTACCCCCGCGCGACCCGGCAAAGGCACATGGAGCTGGCTGCTGTGGCAGGACAGGTCGATAAACTATGACGACCAGAAGGCATTCATAGACCTCGCGGCCGAGATGGGCTATGACAATGTGCTGATAGACAACTGGTGGGACACCCGCATCGGGCGCGACAAGATTGCCGACCTCGTGGCATATGCCCGCTCCCGGGGGGTCAACGTCATACTATGGTACTCGTCGAGCGGACACTGGAACGACATCGAGCAGGGCCCCGTCAACCTCATGGACCGCCCCATAGTGCGCAAGAGGGAGATGCGCTGGCTGCGCGACCTGGGCGTGCGCAACATCAAGGTCGATTTCTTCGGAGGTGACAAGCAGGAGACCATGCGCCTGTACGAGGATATCCTCAGTGATGCCGCCGACCACGGCATAGACGTGATATTCCACGGCTGCACCCTGCCACGCGGATGGGAGAGGATGTACCCCAATTTCGTCGGCGCCGAGGCCGTGCTTGCCTCGGAGAACCTGATTTTCAGTCAGGATTTCTGCGACAAGGAGTCGCTGCAGGCCACCATCTATCCCTTCACCCGCAACACCGTCGCGTCGATGGAATATGGAGGCACCATCCTCAACCGCCGCATGAACCGGGGGAATGACGGGGGCAACATCCGGCGCACGGGCGACGCCTTCCAGCTCGCCACAGCCATCCTCTACCAGAATCCCGTGCAGAATTTCGGCCTGGCGCCCAACAACCTCACGGACGCACCCGCCGAGGCCATAGAGTTCATGAAGCAGGTGCCCACAGTCTGGGACGAGACCATCTTCATCGACGGCTATCCCGGACGATATGTGGTGATGGCGCGCCGCAGCGGCGACGACTGGTACATCGCCGGAGTCAACGCCACCCGCGAGCCTGTCGAGCTACGCATCCCCCTCACCCCCCTGCGGCTCACCGGGGGTGAGGCCAAGCTCTACACCGACCGCTTCAACAAAAAGAAGGGCCACCACCTCCGCACCGAGTGGCGCAAGACCGACCATCTGGGACATCTCCCCGTCACCATCCTCCCGGACGGCGGCGTGGTGGCAGTGCTGCACTGACCGAAGGGGGTAAAAATATGCTAAAAATGATTCCGAATCATTCACATTGGGTTGTTGTGAATGATTCGGAATCATTTTTGGCACAGAATTCATTGCATAATTCAAAATTTAACAATAACTTTGCAGCGCAAGAAACAGTAAAAGGTAACAATAGATTTGTAGATTTTTTTCATGACCTGAAACACAAGAACCTGACTTCACTATCGCAACGACTGCATTTTCAACAGGTAAGAAAGATTGTTTCAATGGTTCCTCTCAGATTGCGGCATCCGCCCATAGCCGGAATCATATTTATAAAGAATACGACAACAAACCGCGCCGGATACGATAACAAATCTCAGGCATAATCTTCCTTTTCACCAAAGGACAGCCCCCGGCACAACCGTGTTGTAGGGAATATATATCAAGATACATTAAAAATCATTCAAATCACCGGAATTGGAATGTGACGCACCTGTTTTTTTATTATCTTTGCGGTAGAGGAGCCTGAATCATCCTCCGCCATGAATAAACCCGACAATCCCTGACAAATAAATGAAAATCAAATTTCTGCTGCTGGTCGCACTGCTCTCCGCCACTCTGGGCATGGGGGCACAGGGCCGTTTCGAGGCCGGCGACGGCACATTCATGCTCAACGGCGAGCCCTATGTAGTCAAGGCCGCCGAGCTGCATTATCCCCGCATACCGCGTCAATACTGGGACCACCGCATCAAGATGTGCAAGGCCCTCGGCATGAACACCGTGTGCCTGTATGTGTTCTGGAACGCTCACGAGCCCGAACCCGACTGGTTTGATTTCGAGGGCCAGAACGACCTGAGGGCCTTCGTGAAGCTGTGTCAGGCTAACGGCATGAACGTCATACTACGCCCCGGCCCCTATGTATGCGCCGAATGGGAGATGGGGGGACTGCCCTGGTGGCTGCTCAAGAAGAAGGACATCCGCCTGAGGGAACAGGACCCGTATTTCATCGAGCGTGTCGACAAGTTCCAGAAGGCCGTGGCCGCACAGGTGGGCGACCTCACCGTGGCCGACGGAGGCCCGATAATAATGGTGCAGGTCGAGAACGAGTACGGCTCGTATGGCACCGACAAGCCATACGTCGCCGAGATACGCGACATGCTGCGCCGCAATTTTGGCGACAAGGTGACCCTGTTCCAGTGCGACTGGGCCTCGAACTTCCTCAACAACGGCCTTGACGACCTGATATGGACGGTCAATTTCGGCACAGGCGCCAACATAGACGAGCAGTTTGCCAAGCTGCGCGAGGTGAGGCCCCACAGCCCGCTGATGTGTTCGGAGTTCTGGAGCGGATGGTTTGACAAATGGGGAGGCAACCACGAGACACGCCCCGCCGGGGCCATGATCGAGGGGATAGACGAAATGCTATCAAAAGGTATCTCGTTCAGCCTCTACATGACCCACGGAGGCACCAACTGGGGACACTGGGCGGGCGCGAACTCGCCCGGATTCGCCCCCGACGTGACCTCATACGACTACGACGCCCCCATCAGCGAGTCGGGACTCGCCACACCCAAATACATGCAGCTGCGCAAGACGCTGGCCAAGTATTCGGACAGGAAGCTGCCCCCCGTCCCCGCACCCGTCAGGACTACGGCAATCCCCGTCATAGAGTTCTCGGAGGTCGCGCCGCTGTTCGCCAACCTCCCCGAGGGGAAGAAGGACGAGAACATACGCACCATGGAGGAGTATGACCAGGGATTCGGCTCGATACTCTACCGCACCGTCCTCCCGGCACTCCCGGATGGAGGTGTGCTGTGCGTGAGCGACCCTCATGACTACGCGCAGGTGTTTGTCGACGGGCTCTATGTGGGCACGCTCGACCGCCGTCTGGGCGAGAAGGAGCTGCGCCTGCCGCCGTGCCGGGAAGAGGCCGTGCTCGACATCCTGGTCGAGGCGATGGGACGCATCAATTTCGGACGCGCCATCAAGGATTTCAAGGGAATCACCGACCGTGTCACCGTGACCGAACAGAGGGGTGGCCACCGCTTCGTGTGCGACCTCAAGGGCTGGACGGTCTACAACCTCGAGGACAAGGCCGAGTATTACGACTCGATGGAGTATCTGCCCCTCGGGGCATTCACGCCCGGCAATGACGGCCGTCTGCCGCGCGGAGTGTATCGCGGCACATTCAATGTCGACCGCCCGGGCGATACGTTCCTCGACTTCTCCACATGGGGCAAAGGACTTGTATATGTCAACGGCCATCCGCTCGGGCGCATATGGGAGATTGGGCCGCAGCAGACCCTCTATATGCCCGGCTGCTGGCTGCGCAAGGGGGAGAACGAGATAATGGTCTATGACATCCTCGGACCGCGCGAGGCGCGCTCGCGTGGCCTGAGAGAGCCGATAATCGACAGCCTCAACCTCCCGGCAATACCCGTGCACCGCAAGGATGGCGAGACACTCGACCTGACAGGCGAGACACCCGCACTGACCGCTGCATGTGCCCCCGGCAACGGATGGCAGCAGTTCACCTTCGATGTTCCCGCCACGGGGCGCTATGTCTGCATCGAGGCACTGTCGCCCATCGGCAAGGGCACCGAGGCGGCAATCGCCGAGCTATACCTGCTCGACAAGGATGGCAAACGCCTGTCGCGCGAGCCGTGGACGGTAAGATATGCCGACAGCGAGGAGGTGACACACGGCAACCATGCCGCAGACAAGATATTCGACCTGCAGGAATCGACCTACTGGACCACCCCGCGGGATATCCCCTACCCCCACGCGGTCGTCATCGACCTCGGGGCCGAGCACACGCTGGGGGGCATACAGATGCTGCCCCGCATGGAGAGCACGGTCCCCGGCGCGATAAAGGATTTCAAGGTCTACGTCAAGCCCGGCGATTTCAGATACTGACTCACGACAACTGATACCATCACGACATAAAAAAATGAACCACATCCGTCACATTCTTCCCCTCGCGGCCATTATCATGGCCGGCGCGCAGGGTGTACTTGCAACAGAGAAGGCCACAGTCAACCTGCATCTCTCGGAGGCCGACACGGCACTCACCATTCCGGCCGAGATATACGGCCAGTTTGCCGAACATCTCGGCACATGTATCTACGGTGGCCTGTGGGTGGGCCCCGAGTCGTCCATCCCCAACACCGACGGCTATCGCAATGACGTGCTGGGCGCACTGCGCGCCCTCAAGGTGCCGGTGATGCGCTGGCCGGGAGGTTGCTTTGCCGACGAGTATCACTGGACAGACGGCATCGGCCCCAAGGAGAACCGTCCAGTAATGGTCAACACCAACTGGGGAGGCACCGTCGAGGACAACAGCTTCGGCACTCACGAGTTCTTCAACCTGTGCGAGCTGATAGGCTGCGAGCCATATCTGAGCGGCAATGTCGGCAGCGGCACCGTCGAGGAGCTGGCCAAATGGGTCGAGTATATCACCGCCGAGAACGGCCCGATGGCCGAGAAACGCAAGCAGAACGGCCGCGAGAAACCCTGGAAGCTCAAGTATCTCGGCGTAGGCAACGAGAGCTGGGGTTGCGGAGGACATTTCACCCCCGAGGACTATGCCGGGGCATACCGCCGCTATCAGACCTACTGCCGCGAGTTTGACGGCAACAGGCTCTTCAAGATAGCCTCGGGCGCCAGCGACTATGACTACAACTGGACCGACGTGCTGATGAAGAAGGCCCGTCGCCACATGAAGGGACTCTCGCTGCACTACTATACCGTCAAAGGGTGGAACGGCAGCAAGGGCGCGGCCACGAAGTTTGACGACGACGAGTACTACTGGACGCTGGGCAAGTGCCTGGAGATCGAGGATGTCATCGGACGCCACGACTCGATCATGACCGTCTATGACCCCGACAAGAGAGTAGCCCTGATGGTAGACGAATGGGGCACATGGTGGGACGAGGAGCCCGGAACGGTGCGCGGACACCTCTACCAGCAGAACACCATGCGCGACGCCATGGTGGCAGCCCTCAGCCTCAACGTGTTCCACCGCCATACAGACCGTGTCAAGATGGCCAACATAGCCCAGATAGCCAACGTGCTGCAGTCGATGGTGCTCACAAAGGACAACAAGATGGTGCTCACCCCCACATATTACGTATTCAAGATGTATGTGCCTCACCAGAACGCCACGGTTGTGCCCCTCGATGTCGAGACAACCGCACGCAAGGTGCTCGGCGACCGCACGGTGCCCACCGTCAGCGCAACAGCCTCGACCAAGGACGGCATACTCAACATCACCCTGACAAACATCGACCTCAACGAGCCTGCCGAGGTGACCATACCCCTCGACCGCGCCCGCAAGGACAAGATAACAGGCGTGATACTCACCGCCGCCTCGATTGACGACTACAACGATTTCGGACAGGCTGAGAAAGTTAAGCTCAAGTCCTTCAGCGGCTACAAGGCAGGCAAATCGGGCCTCTCCGTCAACCTACCCTCCAAGTCGATAGTGTCACTGAGCATCCCCCTCTGACGCACCGGCATACCGGCAATAGAAAACAGGGACGCTCCCGTGCGGGGCGTCCCTGCTATATTTTCATACAGAAGCTGTCCGGGTTCAGGGCTTCTCTGAATATACCACATTCAGCACCGTCTGTCCCACGGCCTTAAGCGTCCGGCGGTCTATGTTGTCCATATTGTCCTGAGCCGTATGCCATGTTGGATTGAACGACTTCGTGACCTCGTTCTTCGACTCTATGATGTCGATGGCAGGTATCCCGGCCTGGTTGACATAGAAATGGTCGTCAATCACGGCTCCGCCGTCGACATTGACAAACCTGTCGCCATATCCGGCACGCACCGCCGCGCTCCATACCTTGTCGACAATGCCCGGAGCGGACTGGTTTGAGAAATACTCCCTGTGGAATTTGGCATCGATGCCCCCCACCATATCGAGCAGCACGGCATAACGCGGCAAGGAATCCTGTGCATACGGCAGATGGGCTACCCAGTATTGGGTACCTAATGCCCACGACTCATCGTGAATCGAAAAGCCTGACGACTGCCCGTAGTCCTCGGCATCGACAAAAAGTATGTCAACCCCCACCTTCGGCTCCTGCTGGCCGAGATGA
This sequence comes from Bacteroidales bacterium H5, assembly GCA_001701225.1. Classification (GTDB taxonomy): domain Bacteria; phylum Bacteroidota; class Bacteroidia; order Bacteroidales; family Muribaculaceae; genus Duncaniella. The sequence continues at coordinate 69,723 of DAAQ01000032.1, forward strand.
CGCGCCACCTCGAGCAGCACGCCTACACCGCTGGCACCGTCATTGGCACCAGGGATGGGCAGCAGGCGGTTCTCCTCGCGGTCGTCAGAGTCGGCCCACGGACGCGTGTCATAGTGGGCGAGAAGCAATATCCTCTCCCTGGCCTCAGGCTTGAACGAAGCCATTATGTTTGTTATCGGCAGACGGTCGCCGTTATATGCAGTCACGACACCCGTCTGGGTCTTCACGGTATCTGCCCCATGACGCACAAGCTCATCCTGCAGCCATGTGGCACAGGCAGCACTCGCCTCGGTGCCGGGCACACGCGGCCCGAAAGCAACCTGACGGTCGACATACGCATAAGCGCTGTCTGCGTCAAAACGCCCGCCAATCACAACCCCGTCCCCCTGAGCCGAGTCCTCGTCCCGGGTCGCGGAATTACCATTGGTGCGGCATCCCGACAGCAGTATCACAGCCATCGCCGACATAGCGGCAGACATAAGGAGGTGTTTCATGCTGTGGTTTATGTTTTAATGGTTTACTATGATTGATGTTTGGCAGCTCCGGCATATATGCACCGGACAATAGCGCACTGTGAGGGGGTTCCCGACTGCAAAGTTACAACTAAGTTACAAATCGCCAACAATTTTATTACAATATATTTCAGCGTTTAACCATGTTTAACACAGTGTCATAAAGCGATAAAAAAATCTCCCCGACATACGAAACCAAGCGCCATGATAGTTGTATATAAAGAAAAATGCGTACCTTTGCGCGCTAAAACAAAAAACGAACACTCTCTAACCGAAACGACAATGTATTGGACACTTGAACTGGCCTCCAAGCTCGAGGACGCCCCCTGGCCCGCCACCAAAGACGAGCTCATAGACTACGCCATGCGCTCAGGCGCCCCCATGGAAGTAATCGAAAACCTCCAGGAAATCGAAGACGAAGGCGAACCCTACGAAAGCATCGAAGATATCTGGCCCGACTACCCCTCCAAAGAAGACTTCTTCTTCAACGAGGAGGAGTATTGATTGGAAAATCAGCCGGATTTTAAGGCATAAATATTTTGAAATATAAGCGATTGACAAGTGAAAAAACAGACTTGTCAATCGCTTTTTGTTACCCCTATACTGCACAACACACCTGTCTTTTTGCAGACACTTAGCTATTCATCTGAAATTCCGATATTTAAGATCAAGTTCCAGCAAGCGGTAATGCCATCAGTGTGAGGATGGGTTACAATCAGTCGGCTTGCTTTAGGGCTGCTCGACTCAATCGACTTTGTATTTTTGTTCGAACAGATCCATGTGCTCTTTACCCCATATGAGCATACTGTCAATAATTGGTATGAGCGATAGCCCGAGTGCGGTTATACGATACTCCGAGCGCGGAGGCAACTCCGGGAATATGGTCTTGATGACCAGACCGTCTTCTACCATCTCCTTGAGCTGGATGTCTAGTACTCGAGGCGCCGCTTCCGGCAGACATTTATGTATTTCGCTTGGCCGCATAGGCTGGCCGGAACGCAGTTCGTCAAGGATACACGATTTCCATTTCGATTCTATGAGGCTCATTGTCAACCGAAGAGGGCAATCAAGGTCGACGGGTATTTTCTTTTCGTATGCCATGTCGTCATTTTTTGAGTACAAAGTTAGCGAATATTGCTGAAAATCAGAATACCGAAAAATTTTTCCATATATGAATAATTTTTCGGTACTTGTTTTACTGTGATTACCATACTAATTTTGCAATCATAAAATCAAAACGATAACTATCAATATGAGAGACGATATCAAAGAATACGAAGCAGTGGCAAAGGCCGCAGGGAACTTTGTGCGCAGTGTTGCCGAAGGGGACAGCAGGTATGCAAAAGAGCTCTTCACCGACGATGCCGTACTGTTCGGCATACTTGACGGAGTACTGGAGCATGGCTCTATCGAACAGTTCTATCGCAATGTCGATACAGTGGGTGCCGGAGACAATTTCAAAGCCCGGATCGACGTGCTGTCAGTAGAGGAAACCGTTGCTGTGGTGCGTGTGCTTGAAGAAGGCTGGGGAGGAAGAATCGACTTTACAGATTTCCTTCTGCTCCTGAAACTCAACGGAGAATGGAAATGTGTGGCAAAAACCTATAACCAGAACTCAGACACAATCAATAATAAACAATATGGTGAAAGACTATAAAGAAATCAAGGACACGGTGATGCAGTATGTAAACGGATGCTCCACCGGTGATGTGGAGTTAGCCAAGAAGGCGTTCCACAAAGACGCAATCATGTACGGCTATCTCAATGGCGCACTCTGTGCCGGAAGTATCGACGCTCTCTATGCCGCAATCTCGCAGCTTGGCGCAGCTCCCGAGACCAGATATGAGGTTGACGTGATGGAGGTGGTCGGTACAGCCGCAACCGTCCGCGTGGTTCTCGAAGACTGGCACGGACTCGGATTCACTGACTTCCATTCGCTCGTCAGGATAGACGGCAAATGGCAGATTGTCGCCAAAATTTTCCATCAGTAAAATATGGGCGATTTCCTCGAACTTGCAAGAGCGCGCTGGTCGGTGCGCTCTTTTTCTTCCCGACAGGTTGAACCGGATAAACTGGATCTTATCCTTAAAGCCGGACAGATTGCTCCAACAGCCGTAAACTATCAGCCCCAGAAAATATATGTCCTTCAAAGCCCGGAAGCTTTGGGCAAAATCCGGGCCATAACCAGAAGCACATATAACGCTCCGACAGTTCTTCTCGTCTGCTACGATACACGTCTGAGTTGGAAAAGTCCCTTCGTGGAAGGTTACGACTGCGGAGAGATGGATGCATCCATAGTATGCACCCATATGATGCTTGAGGCCTGGGATATAGGCATCGACTCATGCTGGCTGACGGGCAGTTTGCATGAAAAGAGGATGAGACCGGGGGACTCATCCTCATAACCATTGACTCCGTGTTTTCGGCGGTTGCCTACTTGCTCGGATGGTTTTCAAATTGTGCCCGTTGTGGCACTGCTGTCTCACATCCATGCAATGGAACCTTGCGGTTGACCGGTCACACCATTACCGGTGCGAATGGATGCCAGCCCGGGCTGCCTTGAAGTCTGAGATGGTATGTGGCACCCGGGCGTTGCTCTCAGACCCTATGTCCAACAATTTGCAATATCTATTTCTGTTGGCGACATCTCTGTCACAGTTACATGTGAACTGCCATTCTATCTTTTCAGGATGCCCGACATGACGCAGAATTCCCTGAAAATACGGCAGGTCGACATCGCTCATCGAATGGCCGAGGACAGTAATCTGCTTTACGTCACTAAGAGATTTGAAAAAGTCGCTGTGGCGGCGGATGATTTCATCACATCGCTTTATATTGTGCCTGAAATATTCCTCGGTGAGCTCTACCGCCTGTTCGACTGCATAATATCTTATAGGCAGCCGATAGCCATGCATTCCGTCACGCTCATCATCGTGAAAATAAGCGAGATATGCAAGTTTGTCGTTGGCGAAATAGTGGCCTTGACGGTCTTTCAGGTTCGGGCGGTAACGTCTGCGCCGTGCATGTCTGTGGCACCAACGTTCAAAAGCCGCTTCCGCATCGGTCTCCCTATGGCCGAGTACCAGCGAGCCGAACGGTTGCCTGCGGTCGCCATGTATGTAACAGATTCTGTCGGCCGCGACACCATAATGCTCTTCAAGAAACAGCGTGTAATTGAAATTAAGGAACAGGGCGTCGCGATCCAGCCCAATCATATTGCCCTTGAAACCTTTGGCGTATTGTAGCGTGTTGACCCAGCGATGGAAGCGATACTGCATCTCAAAGGTGCATTCCTCAACCGTGGCGGCGATTGAGTCAACCGCCGCGTAAAAGTCGGCATAGGTGAACCTGTCGTCATCCTCATCGACCGCAGGCAGCTGCATATCGAGGAAATCAAATACCTTTTCACGATCAAATTCGCCAAGATGCCTCTCGAAATCGCTCCATAGATATTTTGTAGCCCATGTGTTCCGCGGATACGGCAGACCTTTGCCGAATACGGTCGACAGCTTGAAACCAAGCGGACCGGCAAAGTTATTGATGAGCGAGCGAGGGCCGAAAAAAAGTTCGAAGGACTTGGCGCACAGTTCATCTTGCCGCAGGAGATATCCCCGGAAATCCCAATACGAGGATTTCGCACCATGATAACGGTCAAAGCCGTTCCCGATAACATACAGATGCTCGGCGCCCATAAAGATGTGATTCTACTACAGATGTCTTATCCTTCACCGACTCCATACCCATATTCCGTGAGACCATAGGGATGAAATATCCGGCACTGTGCAAAGTTAGCGAATATCGCCGAAAATCAAAAATAAACTGTACAGTATGGATTAGTCTCAGAGATTTCAACCATATTGGACGCAATAGTGATGTTTTCTGCATCGATCCGGGATGTCAAAGCGACCCGGGAGACAGGGCCGGATTCATGGTCCAGCAAGGTTGCCGGGTTGGTACACACAGGGAAAGAGGAGGCACCAGAGTCCATCATAACCGCAGTCTGTGGATAAACGCCTACGTCTGCTCCCGCATACGGCTGACAGAGAGAGACCCTCCTTCTGTACCAAGTACGGAAGGAGGGTCTCTCTCTAATCTATCGGCCATTGGGCCGGGAAAATCGGGCTGCCATGATGACGTTCAGGCCAGGGTCATGCGACACATGACCTGCAGGCTGTCTCAGATGGCGCCGGAGGCCATCTGCTCACGGCATCAGTAGTTCCGGGCCTCTATCTCGAAGAAGCTGCGCTTATGCTGGCATACGGGACAAACCTCGGGCGCCTTCTTGCCGATGTGGATATGTCCGCAATTGCGGCAGATCCATACAGTGTCACCATCGCGCGAGAAGACAATGCCTTCCTTGATGTTCTGCAGCAGACGACGATAGCGTTCCTCATGATGCTTCTCGATGGCGGCGACAGCGCGGAAGCGGGCGGCTATCTCAGGGAAGCCCTCGGCGTCAGCCTCCTCGGCCATTTTTGAATACATATCGGTCCATTCGTAGTTCTCACCCTGGGCGGCAGCCTGGAGATTGTCCATTGTGCCTGAGATTTCGCCTCCGTTCAGGAGCTTGAACCACAGTTTGGCATGTTCCTTTTCGTTGTTCGCAGTCTCCTCGAAGATTGCTGCGATCTGCTCGTAGCCGTCCTTACGGGCCTTTGATGCAAAATACGAATACTTGTTGCGTGCCATTGACTCACCGGCAAAGGCTTCCTGGAGGTTACGCTCAGTCTTGGTTCCTTTCAGATCTTTCATTCTGTTGTAGTTTTATGTTGTTTTAAGTTCTCTGTATCTGTCTTTGCGGCACACTCCGGGCAAATGCCCTTAAAATAGACATTCACGTTGTCACAAAGAAATTCGGGCGGGACAGTCAATGATGACATGTCAAGCGGGATGTCGAAAATCTTTTTGCAGTCGCGGCACATGAAATGCGCATGCGGGGTATGCAGCGTCGAATCGTAGCGGGTAGATTCTGACGATATGTTGATATCGTTGATCAGCCCCTTCTCTGCAAGCAACTTTACATTGTTGAACACAGTGGTCCGTGACAGTGTGGGATTGTTCCTGTGTACGAATGAATAAATCTCATCGGCAGTAGGATGAGTCTCGCATGAGGATACGAATTCCAGGATTTCAAGCCTCTGTATGGAGGGCCTGATACCTGCGTCGGCAATCTTCCTGAGAGCCCCGGCCTTATCAATCATATTCTTCATGTAAAATCACTTTAATTTTGTATTCAGTACAAAATTATATCAAATTCAATAAACTGCCAAATATTTTAACATATATTATCCAATTCTTTTTTTGCAGGATTCCACCATCCCCGACCGCCTGCGGCCATGTGTTCGGGTATATGTTTTTAACTTCTGTTGTCAAACGGTTTCTAAATTTACTTAAGATATGGCTGAGGGGATGAACCGTCCCGACAGGGCGTATGTTTTACTGCCGGAAACAATCTAAAACCCAAACAAGACCATATGGAATCTATAATCAACTCTCACATCCCCGAATTCAAGGTACAGGCCTATCACAATGGCGAGTTCAAGACAGTGACCGACAAGGATGTGCTCGGCAAGTGGGCAGTATTCTTCTTCTACCCTGCCGATTTCACCTTTGTGTGCCCGACAGAGCTTGAGGACATGGCCGACAAATACGAGGATTTCAAACGCCTCGGCGTAGAGGTCTACTCGGTGAGCACCGACTCGCATTTCGTGCACAAGGCATGGCACGACACCTCGGACAGCATTAAGAAGATCCAGTATCCCATGCTGGCCGACCCGACCGGTCTGCTGAGCCGCGCGTTCGGCGTGATGATCGAGGAGGACGGCATGGCCTATCGTGGCACATTTGTCAGCAATCCCGAGGGCATCATCAAGCTTGTGGAGATCCAGGACAACAGCATAGGCCGTAATGCCGAAGAACTCCTCCGCAGGGTCGAGGCCGCACAGTTCGTAGCTACCCACGACGGCGAGGTATGTCCTGCCAAATGGAGACAGGGGCAGGCCACCCTCAAACCCAGCATCGACCTTGTAGGCAAAATCTGAGAGATCTGAAATCCCAGACATCTGAATTCAAGTCCCAGCCCGGAGGCTATCTTTGGCCGGGACTTTTTTCTGTGATACGCATCTATTGACAAAACATTTTTTACTATGCTTGACAACACTATAAAAGAGCAGCTTAAAAACATATTCTCCCGACTCAATTCTGACATCGCCCTCAGGATGTCATCGCGCCCTGACGACATCCGCGGAGCCGAGATGCTGGAGTTTCTTCAGGATGTGGCGTCAACATCGCCCAGACTCTCTGTCGAGACCGAGGAAGCCGACACCGAGGCACCTGAGTTCGGGATAGTGAAAGAGGGGACACCGACAGGAGTGAGATTCTGTGGAATTCCCAACGGACATGAGTTCTCGACCCTCCTGCTGGCGGTGCTCAACGCCGACGGCCTGGGCAAGAATCTCCCGGACGCTGCCCTGACAGCACGTATAAAGGCCCTCAGAGGCCCACTGAAGCTCCGCACCTTCGTCTCGCTCACCTGCACCAACTGCCCTGACGTGGCACAGGCACTCAATGTCATCGCCCTGCTCAATCCACAGGTAGAGCATACCGTCACCGACGGTGCTGTGGTACCCGGTGTGGTCAGCGAGCTCGACATCAAGTCGGTACCCGCGGTCTATGCCGGTGACACTCCCGTAAGTGTGGGACGTATCACACTGGGCGAGCTGCTGGCAAAACTCGAGAAGGCATGCGGCACCTCGCAATGCTCCGATGACGTGGCCCCCACCGTACGCGAATATGATGTCACCGTGCTCGGCGGAGGCCCCGCCGGATGCGCGGCAGCAATCTATTGTGCCCGCAAGGGATTCACGACTGCCGTTGTGGCCGGAGCTATCGGAGGACAGGTACTCGAGACCATGGATATAGGCAACCTCATCTCGGTGAACTCGACCACCGGTCCCCAGCTTGCCGCAAACCTCAAGGCGCACATGGCTGACTATCCTATCGAGATATTCGAGAACCGTATCGTCAACAGTGCCGCCATTGAAGGTCCCGAGAAAGAGCTGCGCTGCACGGGCGAGACATTCAGGAGCCGTGCGCTCATCATAGCCACTGGTGCCGGATGGAGACAGCTGTCAGTGCCGGGAGAGTCCGAGCACGTAGGTCACGGCGTGTCTTTCTGCACCCATTGTGACGGCCCGTACTACGCCGGGACACGTGTGGCAGTGGTCGGCGGAGGCAACTCGGGCATAGAGGCGGCCATCGACCTTGCCAGCCTCTGCCCCCATGTCGACCTCTTCGAGTTCACCGATTCTCTGAAAGCCGACCTGGTGCTTCAGAAGAAAGTGGCCACCCTCACCAATGTCGATATACATCTGTCATCGCAGGTAGAAGAAATCGTGGGCGACGGCACGAGCGTTTCCGGCATCAAGGTCAAGGACCTTGCGTCCGGCGAGGAGTCTGTCTATCCCGTATCGGGTGTTTTCGTACAGGTCGGCCAGAAGCCAAACAGCGCACTCTTCAAGGACCAGCTTGCAATCAACCGAGGTGGCGAGATTGAGGTCGACCGCTGTTGCCGCACAGCCGTCAAGGGTGTCTATGCAGCCGGCGATGTCACGGATGTCCCCTACAAGCAGGTTGTGATTGCCATGGGCGAAGGAGGCAAAGCCGCCCTCTCGGCCTTCATGGACTTCATGCGCGGAGAGCTCGGATAAGTCCATCCCTTCTGTTAGAAATTTTAAATCCCCATATCGCTGTCAACAGGCCACGATATGGGGATTTAAATGTATAAATCAACCGTATATCCGATTCGGACAAACTGATATAAAAAATATGTAATTATTCCGACGATATTAGCTTTATTCTGTCGGTTTAATTCCATATTTCCGAGTTTTTGTGTACCTTTGCGGGGTCTTTTGCTTCCGGGATTCCGTACCGGGAAGGGAGACAGGTAACATTTAATTCAGATTGCATGAAAAAATTCTACACATTCACATTATGTTGTGCGGTATGTCTTTCGGCGAGTGCCGACGGACTGCGCTTCAAGTCGGCCCGCGGGCAGGGGAACATGAAAAAAATCAGCCTCAGCATGGCAGACGCACCCATCTGGCGTCCTGTAAGCCAGACAGACTACATGCACGACGGCGAAAGCTGGATGGAGCTGGGCAAAGTCTCGTTCAAGTATGACATGAGGGGCAACTGCACCGAGGAACTTGTCGACGAGGATGGAGCCCTATCCAAGACCGTCACGACATACGACGAATTCAACTATCCGCTGACAGTGCTCCAGACCGAAAGCGAGGACGGCGAGACATGGACAAACTCCGGCAAGACGGAGTATGTCTATGACACCAAGGTCCACGGCTTCTTCACAGAGCGCATCTCCAGCGACTGGACCGACGGCGACTGGGTCAGGAACTACCGTTGCGAGACCAACTCCATCACCCGCAATGACGACGGCAACATCGTCGAGGTGGTCAAGTCGCTCCCGCTGGGCGATGAGCTGAGACCCGCCTACAGGTCGGCATGGGGCTACGGCAGCGACGGCAAAGCCAACGAATACCGCTATTATGTGAATTACGGCGAGGACTGGGAGCTTTATGACGAACTCTCGTACAAGGATATCGTATGGGAGAATACCAACGGACAGATGACCGTATTCGGCGACCTGCTCGAACTGACCGAGGGTAACAACCGTCTGAAATCGGCTGTGGTGTATTACCAGGACCAGCCTGACGGCCACTATCTTGTAGAATACACCGAGGGTGGATTCATCATCAGGGAGACCACCAACGACATCAACCAGATCGGGCGCACCACAAGCATGGAGACACTCGACGCCAACGGTTCGATGCGCCTCACCACCACCGAGTATTTCGACGAGGAGGGCAATATCCTCAACGAGCCCACCTACATCAACGTGCAGGAAGCCATCATGGACGAGCACGGAAATATGGTTCAATTCGACGAGACGGAGACACTCGAGGGTGTGACGGAGCTTATCGCCTCGACCAGATACACCTACACCTACGACGAGGCCGGCAACCCCACAGAACTCGTCAGCGAGGACTATGACTACGAGTCTCAGGAATACTATTTCATGGAGCGTACCGTCTACGGCGAATATATCAATGTCGCCTCAGGTATCGGGGTCATAAAGGGAGCCGACACCACCGCATGGACCCTCGAGGGCGATGCCGTGACAGCCTCCGCCTCGGGCCTCACAGGACTCTCGGTATTCAATATCCAGGGTTATCGCCTGGCGCACACCCCCGCGGATGCCTCATCGGCCACAATAAGCCTTGCAGACATGATGCCCGGCGTGTACATCATCCGCGCCGAGGGCACAGGCTCGACCTATCGCGTCCTCAGACACTGATATTCCGTCAACAATCCATATACAGAGAGTGCCGCCCTTGTCGGGGGGGCACTCTCTGTATATGGATTGAATCTGTACTATTTCAATGTGTCGTACCCGACATATATCGGGGCCCGAACGGCATGGTCTCCCAGTCCGACTGGCTGGCATAGCGGTAGCGGGTCCTCCCGGTCATGGGGCGTGTCTTCATCAGGAAAAGTGCGTTGCTGAAATTCTCGAGAAACTCCAGCTCGACATAATATTCTCCCTTCTCAAGTGTGATCTCCTCAGGGAATGTGTAGCTGAACCGGCCATCAACGAGAGCGTCGCGCTCATAATCGAAATACATAAAAAGGCCAGTACGTTCCATTTTGGAACAGACTGCTGCGGACGGTAAAATCTCGCAACAGCTACGTCAGGATGTCGTGAGGCACAACGCCCAATATCCTTTCACAGCTTTAAGAAAGAGAGCCGGAAGGGGAATCAGGCTTTCTGCTGGTTGCGGTAGTTTTTGGGGGAGAGGCCCATGATGCGGGTGAAAAGGCGCGAGAAATAGAACTGGTCTTCAAATCCGAGCTTGAAACTAATCTGGTTCAATTTCATGGCGGTGGTGTCGAGCAGCTCGCACGCCTTGCGTATCTTCATGAGGTTGAAATATGTGAGGGGGCCGTATCCGGTGCGCTTCCTGAACAGCGCCGAAAGATATGAGGGGGAGAATCCGGCATAACAGGCGATGTCATCGAGCGTGAGGCGACGCTCGATATTCTCGCGCATATAATGGAGTGTCGAGTCTATCACGTCGGGATCATGCCCCTGCTCACCGACCTTGCGGTATGGCCGCAGGCATCTCAGCGATTCGAGGAAATGATGGAACGTAGCGACGGCATAGCGGATGTTCTCGAGGGCGAAGGAGTCGTTGAGGGTATTGAATATCTCCTCGAAGAGGTTGATGCGGTCGGCAATCCTTGAATCGACAGCCGGAGCGATGGTCTGCGGGGCACTGGCAATGGCGAAATGACGCGCATGCGTACCGCTGAAATGTGCCCAGTAGATGGTCCATGGATCTTCGTCCGAGCTGGCATAGGTGTGTGGAATCCCTGCCGGGAGTATGAAATACTGGCCCAGGCCGACATCATATCTTACCCCGCTCAGCTCATACCATCCGTGGCCGTCGATGCAGTAGATGAACACATATTGCCCTATCGGGGGGTCGCGGTGACGGTAGTGGTGCGAGGCGCGGGGATAATAGCCGATGTCGGTGATATGGAGGAGACTCGTCAGGGGGTCCCGTTCCATGATTTCGGTGATGACTTTGGGCAGAACCAGCGAACGCTCGCCGCTGAAGCCCGACTTGATTCTCATGCCTGCAAAGTTAGTGAATATCCCGAGATAAAAAAGTAAGATTGTCCATGTATAATCATGATTTTGTCATTTTCCGGGCCGGGCAGGGGGTGTAATTTTGCAACAGGAAAAATACTTACCAAAAATCATATCATCAATGGAAAAATTCAACCGTGGTTTTGTCTATTTCATCTGCACCGTGTCGGCGCTGGGCGGACTGCTGTTCGGCTACGACTGGGTGGTGATAGGCGGGGCGAAACCGTTTTACGAGGTCTATTTCGGCATCGCCGATTCTCCGGGACAGCAGGGTCTGGCCATGAGCATAGCCCTTGCGGGATGTCTTGTCGGCGCCATGCTGTCGGGATTTCTCGCCGACCGTCTGGGACGCAAGCCACTGCTCATCATCTCGGCCTTCATATTCCTCACCTCGGCCTACGGGACGGGCGCGTTCGACCTCTTCGAGGCATTCCTTGCGATACGTTTCATCGGGGGAATAGCCATCGGCATCGCGTCGGGGCTGTCGCCGATGTATATAGCCGAGGTGGCACCGTCGCATATACGCGGACGCCTCGTCTCGCTCAACCAGCTCACCATCGTGCTCGGCATACTCGGGGCACAGATTGTCAACTATCTCATAGCCGAGCCGATGCCTGCGGGCACCATGATACCCCCCGCAGACTCGTGGAATGTGCAGTCGGGGTGGAGGTGGATGTTCTGGAGTGCGGCCTTCCCCGCTGGGCTGTTCCTGCTGCTGGCGTGCTTCATCCCCGAGAGTCCGCGCTGGCTCACCATGAAGGGGCTCAGACCTCAGGCCGAGCGCATACTCACCAATATCGGGGGTGCTACCTATGCCCGCAAGGAGATTGATGCCGTCATGGCCGGACAGGCCGAGGCCGGAGAGCGCGGCGGACTGCGGATGCTCTTCAGCCGACGGTTCAGGGGGGTGCTCATCCTCGGCGTCGTGACGGCTGTCTTCCAGCAGTGGAGCGGCACCAACGTCATCTTCAACTATGCCCAGGAGATTTTCTCGGACGCGGGCTATGACCTCGGCGAAATGCTGTTCAACATCGTGCTTACCGGCATAACCAACGTCATCTTCACATTTGTGGCCATATATACCGTCGACCGCCTCGGGCGCAAGAAACTGATGCTCGGCGGCGCCGGGGGCCTGGCCATAATCTATGCCGTGCTGGGCACATGCTATTACATGGAGGTGACAGGATTCTTCATGGTGATACTCGTGGTGCTCGCCATCGCGTGCTATGCCATGACACTCGGCCCCGTGGCCTGGGTGCTCATAGCCGAGATTTTCCCCAACCGCATACGCGCCGTCGGGGTTGCGGCATGCACCTTCGCCCTATGGACAGGGTCTTTCACCCTCACCTACTCGTTCCCTCTGCTCAACAGCGCGCTCGGCAGCTACGGCACCTTCTGGATATATGCCGCCATCTGCGCCGTGGGCTCACTCTTCTTCATCGTCCGGCTCCCCGAGACCAAGGGGAAGAGCCTCGAGGAGATCGAGAAGGAACTCACCGCCGATGGCGGGGAGCAGATAATGTCAACCGATTTCTAACAACGATAAAACTAGTCAACACGACATACCTATGGTAAAGGCATGGAAAGAAAAAGTGGTGATACCTACCTATGAGGTGGGCAAGCCCGAGAAGAACCCCATATTCCTCGAGAAACGCGTATATCAGGGCTCGAGCGGCGTGGTCTACCCCTACCCCGTCATAGAGTCCATCTCAGACGAGAAAACCGACCGCGAGTGGGACGCCGTGTTCATCGAGAACGAATACATCAAGGTGATGATACTCCCCGAGCTCGGGGGACGTGTGCAGATGGCATACGACAAGATAAAGCAGCGCCATTTCGTGTATTACAACCACGTCATCAAGCCCGCGCTTGTCGGGCTGGCGGGACCCTGGATTTCGGGAGGCATCGAGTTCAACTGGCCCCAGCACCACCGTCCGTCGACATATATGCCTGTCGACTGCACTATCGAGGAGCATCCCGACGGCGCAGTGACCGTCTGGGTCAGCGAGATGGAACGTATGTTCCACCAAAAGGGGATGGCCGGATTCACCCTGCGTCCCGGCCACGCATACCTCGAGATAAAGGGAGTGCTCTACAACCGCACGGACATGCCGCAGACCTTCCTGTGGTGGGCTAACCCGGCGGTGGCCGTCAACGACCACTACCGCTCGGTGTTCCCGCCCGACATCAATGCGGTGTTCGACCACGGCAAGAGGGCCGTGAGCTCGTTCCCCATAGCCACAGGCACATACTACAAGATGGACTACTCGGCCGGAGTGGACATAGCCAACTACAAGAACATCTTCGTACCCACCTCATATATGGGTGTCAACTCGGGCTATGACTTCGAGGGGGGCTATGAGTGCGATACAGAGGCCGGGATGCTGCATGTGGCGAGCCATCACGTCTCGCCCGGCAAGAAGCAGTGGACATGGGGCAACGGCGATTTCGGGCGTGCCTGGGACCGCTGCCTCACCGACGACGACGGCCCCTATATCGAGCTGATGGCGGGTGTATATACCGAGAACCAGCCGGACTTCACATGGCTGATGCCGTACGAGGAGAAGGAGTTCACACAGTATTTCCTCCCCTACCGCGAGTTAGGGGTGGTGAAGAACGCCACCAAAGACCTGCTGATGAACATCGAGCCGGCCGACGGAGGTAACGTGCACATCAAGGTTTTCGCCACCTCGCGCCAGACGGTGATACTGCGCCTAAGGGGCGACGACGGGCGCGGATACATGAACCGCGAGGTCACCGTGAGCCCCGAGCAGATTTTCGAGGAGACAGTGGCCACCGACGGCGCTCCGTTCGACACCCTCACCCTCGATTTCATCAAGGAGGGGCGCACGGTGATGACATGGCACGCCGAACCGGACGAGATACGTCCCATCCCCCCGGCAGCCGAGGCCGCATTGCTCCCCGGCGAGATAAAGACCGTAGAGCAGCTCTTCCTGACAGGGCTCCATCTCGAGCAGTACCGCCACGCCACATACTCGCCCGTAGACTACTATGAGGAGGGTCTGCGCCGCGACCCCGACGACGTGCGATGCAACAACGCCATGGGCTTGTGGTATATCCGCAAAGGGCGCTTCGACCTGGCCGAGAAATATCTGACGAAGGCTGTCGGCATACTCCAGAAACGCAACCCCAACCCTTATGACGGGGAGCCGATATACAACCTCGGCCTGGCACTGAAATATCAGGGGCGCATGGACGAGGCATACAGCCGATTCTACAAGGCGACATGGAACGGCGCATGGCAGGATGCGGGCTATTTTGCCTGCGCTCAGATAAGCTGTATGCAGCGCCGCATGGACGACGCCCTCTATGAGGCCGACCGCTCGCTGCTGCGCAACTGGCACAGCGCCAAGGCCCGAGCCCTCAAGGCCGCTATACTGCGCCGCATGGGGCGCGACGCCGAGGCCGTGGCGCTCTGCGACGAGTCGCTCGGATTTGACAGGTTCAACTACGGATGCCTGTTCGTCAAGTATCTCATCACCTCGGACGAGGCCATCCTCGACAACCTGCGCTCGCTGATGCGCGGCTGCGCTCATAACTACGACGAGATAGCCCTCGACTACTGCGCCGCCGGACTGTGGGAAGAGGCCCGCGCACTATGGAATGTAGCCATCACCGGGGGTGCGGTAACTCCGATGACCCACTACTATCTCGGATGGGCGCTGGCGCAGAAAGGGGACTCCGACGGAGCCGAGGCGCAGTTTGCCGCCGGGGCTGCCGCCAATCCCGACATGGTGTTCCCAAACAGGCTTGAGGCCATCCTTGCGCTACGTGCCGCCATAGAGATGAATCCAGGCGACGCAAACGCCTGCTACTATCTGGGCAACCTCTTCTATGACAAGCGTCAGTATGACCTCGCGCAAGAGTACTGGGAGCTCGCCGCCAGGCTCAATCCGGCCTTCCCCACCACATGGCGCAACCTCGCGCTGCTCTATTTCAACAAGCGCGACGACGCGGCACGGGCTCTCGAGTGTATGGAGAAGGCTTTCGCACTCGACCCGACAGACGCCCGCATACTCATGGAGCTCGACCAGCTATACAAGAAGCTGCAGCATCCCCATGCCACACGCCTCGCCCTTCTCGGCAAATATCCCGCTCTCGTCGCGCAGCGCGACGACCTCGTGCTCGAGGAGATAACCCTGCTCAACCAGACAGGCCGGTATGAGGAGGCCATAGCAAAGCTCGATGCCCACAGGTTCCACCCATGGGAAGGTGGCGAGGGTAAGGTACCGATGCAGTATCAGACCTCGCGCGTCGAGCTGGCCAAACAGGCCATCGCCGACGGGCGTCACGACGATGCCATAGTACTGCTGGAGCAATGTCTCGAATATCCCCATCACCTTGGCGAAGGGAAGCTGTATGGCGCACAGGAGAACGATTTCTACTATCTGCTCGGTGTCTGCCACAGAGCCAAGGGTGATGATGAGAAAGCCCGCGAGTGCTTCGCCCAGGCCACCCTCGGGCCGACCGAACCGGCTGCGGCGATGTACTATAACGACGCCAAGCCCGACAAGATCTTCTATGCCGGACTTGCCTTCAGGGCACTCGGCGACGAGAACAGGGCACGCTCATATTTCAACCGCCTCGCCGACTATGGCAAGCAGCATCTGCACGACAAGGTGAAGATGGACTATTTCGCCGTCAGCCTCCCCGACCTGCAGGTGTGGGACGGCAGCCTCGACATGATGAACCGCATCCACTGCCTCTATATGCTCGCCCTCGGATATGCCGGACTCGGCGACAAGGCCCACAGCGACCGCTATCTTGCCGAAGCGGAGGCTCTTGACATCAACCATCAGGGCCTGCAGGCATTCAGGACCCTGGAGAAGGTAATGGCCTGAATGGCCGGACAGGTCGGACTTGTCTGACACGTCCGACCTGTCATTTTACCGAAAAGCGGTAGCTGATTGTATGCCTGTACCGCTCGCCGGGACGGAGCACCGTCTGCGGGAACCCGCTATGGTTGGGGGCATCGGGTGGAAACTGACACTCAAGCGCCACACCGTCATAGTCGCGGTAGGCATATCCGCCGGGCCCCGCAGGAGCCTGTGCGAGCCAGTTGCCTGTATATAGCATCAGGCCCGGCATTGTTGTGTGGATGTCGAGGCATACACCCGAGAGGGGTGAGCGGAGTGTGACGGCATGGCGCAATCCCGAGCCATCGACGAGATAATAGTGGTTATACCCCTTCCCCGAACGCAGGTTCTCGAAGTCCTCGTCTATCCGGCTCCCTATCTCACGCGGAGAGCGGAAATCGAGAGGAGTCCCCTCGACTGGGAGGATCTGCCCCGTGGGGATGTCATGGCTGTCGCTCTGCACGCGTGTCCGGCTGTCAATCTGCAGCTGATGGCCAAGGATATTGCCGCGGCAGCGTCCCGCGAGATTGAAATATGCGTGGTTGGTCAGGTTAACCACCGTCGGGGCATCCGTCTCGGCCTCATAACGGATGTCGAGGGTGTTGTCGTCATTCCATACATAGGTCACCGAGACCCGCAGATTGCCCGGATATCCCTCCTCGCCATCGGGCGACAGATATGCGAACCTCACCCCGCGGTCGATTATCTCATAGTCCCAGATACGGTTGTGAAAACCCTCCGGCCCTCCGTGCAGCGAGTTCTCGCCATCGTTGAGGGTCAGATGATACCTCTTGCCGTCAAGCTCGAAGGTGCCCCCCGCCATACGGTTGGCAAAACGTCCCGGAGTCTTGCCCGCGCAAGGAGAGTCGTAGAGGAAATCCGCCTCGTCCTCATAGCCGAGCACCACATCTGTCATCTTGCCCTCGCGGTCGGGCACCGCGATTCGCGTTATGCCCGCACCTAACGTCGAGAGCTCGACAAGGGCCCCCGAGGCATTCGTGACGGCAAAGAGCGTCACAATCCCCTTGGGCGTCCGCACTTCCAGACAGGCGACCGAAGCCTTCACATGATTATCCGAAATCATAATATCCGATTTAATTACACCTACACAAAATTACTAAACTCTACCTTCCCGGCATATCGGTGTCAGGTATTCGCCTCACAGCAGAGCGATTGCCAGTCAGGAGAGCTGACAGACATGGCGTCCATCTGCAGCAGCATATATAGGAGACATAAGATAGTCCTGTCACAATCACAAATGACAGCATATAGACAACCAGCCATGCCTCTCCGTCCCAGGGACATAGCATCACAAGCCCTTTGAGGACATAGGGTGAGATGACTCCATGGACGGCGTAGACAAAGAATATGGCTCCCGGCGAACCTAATCTCACGCTCAGAGGAAACGGACGCGAGCATACCGACATAAAACCGAGGAAACCCATGATCTTGATCAGGGGATAGACAGGCTCCAATGACGCATCCCACGGAAAAAGAACCATCCAGACAGAAAAAAGACAGTATACCGGGGCTAATGCCCACATTCGTCCTATCCGATATTCAAACCGTCGGGGAGTACATAAGTATGCGGCCACCATACCCGATGCATAGTATAATATACCTCCTATCGACGTATAGATTTCGACAAGGTAGGTCATAAGCAGAAGAAAGGCAGGACTCCTCCTGAGAATCTGTTGCAAAAGAGGGGCAATCAGTATGAATCCCATGAGGTTTCTCAAAAACCACAACGGAATCAGCTCGGGCACCCAATATACATCCAGCAGCCACCCGGCAACTGACTCAAAATCATGACCGCCTGAAGCATAACGGCCCAATGGTGAGAGATTGACCGCAGTCCGCAACAATACTGTTATGGTATTCCACAGCAGATAGGCTAGTAAAATCGTTCTGGCCCGTTTTCTTATCAGTCCGACATATCCTGCCCGTAACAGCACAGGATGTTTTGTCTGCAGAAGGTATGCTGATATGAAAAAGAAGAACGGGACACACATCTCCGGGAGTTTAGAACTGAAAAGCTCTATCACACAGGCTGTCATAGGAGATGCCGCACTATTGTCAATATATGGTAACAGATTGCAATGAACGAGGACGACCCCGAGTATCATTACAAAACGTGTGGTGTCAATCCTTAAATTGAGAGATTCAGGTATCATATAAGACTGTCGGGCATGGCATACCGTTCGTATTCCGCGACAAAATTACTAAAACCCCGTCAGGTTTGCAAATCTGTGTCCTTGATCAGATGGCAGTGCATGAGGCGCCCTGAGGAGTCGCGCAGATGGAAGCCGTTCCCCTCGCAATAACGCCAGAAACTGCAGTCGGCACAAGGCCCGGTCCTCATCCATCCGCGGTCGCGGTAAGGGCCGAAACGGTGCTGCCATACATCCCAGAAATCATCGTCATATATGTTGCCCTGCGTGTAGTCGGCGCGGATGCTGGGACATGAGCCGATGGCGCCGTCGAGCAGCACCGACGCTATGCTCACCCCCGCCTGGCACTCGTACAGGTAGTCGCGTATCTCACCCTCGTATCCCGCCATGAAACCCTCGCAGCAGAACGAGGCATGTATCCGCCCCTCGCGGCGCGTGTCGGCAATGAACCGCATCAGCGAATCTGTCTCGGCATCCGTCAGCTCGAACTCGGGATATGCGGCCGCACGGCCCGTAGGGAAGATTGTGAAGAGCCGCCATCGCCTCACCCCGGCATCAATCAGCAACTCTTTCTGCTGTGACAGTTGCCCGAGCGAGCGGCGGTTGACGCACGTCACCACATCCGAGTTGAGGTCTGTGGCCGCGGAGATATGCCTTATCGCCTCGTATGCGCGGCAGAACGACATCGGGTGGCCGCGCATCCAGTTATGATTTTCCTCCAGCCCGTCAAGGCTTACGGTGATATTGTGTATCCCGGCCCTGCGCAGGGTCTCGAGCCGCCGGGGAGTCAGCATCAGGCCGTTGGTCACTATGCCCCACGGAAATCCGCGGTTGTAGAGCTGCCGCCCCACATATTCGAGGTCGTCGCGCACAAGCGGCTCGCCACCGGTTATGACGATGTTGACCTTGTGGGGGTCCACATGAGGCATCAGCGAGTCGACGACCCTCAGGAAATCAGCCGCCGGCATATCGGGGAGCGATGACGAGCTCTTGCAGTCGCTGCCGCAATGCCGGCACGACAGGTTGCAACGCCTGGTACACTCCCAGAAAAGCTGCCGGAGGATATGTTTCCTCCGGCGCTCATGCCTGAGCCTCCGGTTCAGTTCGAAGGCCAGTCTCTGTCTCAGTGAAACAGATTTCATTCTCCGTCCTTTTTCTTCTCCAGCTTGAAATCGGCCTCAAGCACGGCATGCCCCCTGACATATTGCGGAGTGATGATGACCGAATCAGCCCCAAGCCCCTCATCGCCGGGCAGACAGACTACCTTTATCCGCTCCATATAGGGGATGTCACCCTCAAGAAGATACCGGCCATCCACGTCAGGGGATGCCGACACATAAGGCATCCTGTCGGAATCCACGTCGGGATGTGACACACGCATGACGGCACGTGACACCGGGGCTCCGTCAGTGTCGGTGACCTTGCCTTTTATCTCGAATGTAGCCATCGGCGTGCCATACATCACGAGGATGTCAGGCTCGTCTGACGAGGAGGAGCATCCGAAACCGAGGAGCGACACCATGACAGCACACAGGCGCGTGATGAATGAGGATAATGTTAAGTTGAGTCTTGACATGATATGATTCTTAATCAGTTCTTTTTCTCTAAGATGGAACAATACCCGGAATACTGCATGGCACCGCTGAAAAAATTTACCAGTTTAGCCGGAAGCCGACGGGCAGCGACACCGTCCAGGGGTTGTCGGTCCATGAGTTGGGCACCTCTTGTCCCTTTCCGAAATGATATTGCAGGGTAGGCTCGAGGAATATCTCGGTCTGCGGGGTAAGCCTCACTGAGAAACCGCATCCCGCGCCGACAGACCACACCGTGGCTGCATCAAATCGGCCCGGCCTCAGGTCAGGGAGTGCCGACTCGCTCGTCACTACGGAATTGGAATAGAGAGGAATATCCACCCGTCCTCCGACATAGGTGTACAGCCTTATCCTGTCCGTAGCGAGCAGGTTGATGTTCATCTTGAGCGGCACCCCTATGTAATGCCAGTGGCACTCGGCGGTCGATTTCTCTGTCTCGAACGTGGAATGGAGATAAGTATATGTCAGCCCCGTCTCGACCCCGAAACGGCTCCCGAGAATCCTGTTGACGGACAGGGCCACCGATATGGGCAGGTGATTATGATGGGCGACATCGCCATACCTGTACACCCCGTCCTTGAGCAACGGGTCATCCTCAACAGGGGCGTTGGTGTCGCCCGGCCCCACATACACCGGGAGATCGGAGGTATTTCCACTAATCCTCCCTCGGGAAAGCCCCGCGTCTACACCTATGCCGAGCGACCAGCCGTCGTCACTGACGGGCAACCTCACCTCATCGGCATACGCGTATAGCGGTACATCGTCGGCCACCGGGATTGAGTCTGCCGCAATTCCCTCCGGCACGGGGACTACGGCAAGCTCCATCTCAGGCACAATGTCGGAGGCAGGCTCGGGGAGCGAGTCTGCGACAATGGTGCGGTGTGATTCGGCCACGGCATATACCGGGGTGGCAGGGGGCGGTGCGGGGACATCATCCGCCGTCTCCTCAGCTTTGTCCTTGTCCTCGTCCTTGTCCTCACCCACACGGCGCGGAGCTTCCTGGGAAAGCTCCACGGGGCGACACACATCCGCCACCACAGGGGGATCCTCGCGCAATCCCCTCAACACGAATATTCCCGTCAGCCCCACAAGAAGCAGCGATAGCACACCCGCCTGACGCCAATATTCGGTGACGAGCTTGCGCATCATCAGCTTGGCATGGAATAGCTGTGACGAAGAGGTATTCGGAGCTATCCCCAACAAGCGGGCAATCTCCTTGTGCGACCTGTTCTCGAGCACCGCCAGCCTGAAAACCTTCTGATAGCCTGTGGGGAGTTTCCTCACCAGAGACTCAAGCACCTCAAGGTCTATTATCTCATTTATCTCGGGGGTGTCCTCCATCTCGGGGATGTCGTGCAGCAGACCCGCCACATCCTGCGACTGCAGGAACTGCAGCGACAGATTCTTCATTATCGAGGCAAGCCAGTAGTCGACCCGGTTGCGGTCGCGCAACGACCCCAGACGCGTGAAGGCCACGATGAACCCGTCGTGCAGAATATCCTCGGCATCCTTGCCACCCGGCACATAGCGGCGTATCACACCGAGCATCCTCGGCGCGAAACGGACATAGAAGAGATTGAGTGCATCCTTGTCACCTTTCAGGCACTCCTCAACCAGCACATCATTATCTATCTGCAAGTCATGGTTCACACTACAAAGATAGCCAAACACCCCAAATACTGCATCCTCCCGCAAAAAAAATCATCATATTTTACTAACTTTGCACAGACAACATCTCAAATTCACAAACAATCATCCGATTATGATTAACTTTACCCATGGAAATATATTCGAAGCCGGAACGGAGGCTATAATAAATCCCGTAAATCTTGTCGGTGTGATGGGAAAAGGCCTGGCTTTGCAGTTCAAGGAGCGATTCAATAATAATTTCCGCCTATATCGTGAAGCGTGCAAAAACCGGACTATCGGCATCGGCAATTCTCTGGTAGTCCGTGAGGAGAATAGCGGCACTCCCGTATGGGTTATAAATTTCCCGACCAAAATACACTGGCGTAATCCATCTGAATACTGCTATATCGAGCGCGGTCTTGACAACCTCGCACAAATCATCAAAGATTATGACATAAAGAGCATCGCTATTCCGCCTCTTGGAGCCGGATTAGGCGGATTAGAATGGGATAAAGTCAAGGAAATGATTGAAAACCGACTTGCCGGAGTGGATTGTGATATTGTCATATTCGAACCCGTACACGATATAAGCTCCAGCAAGCATGATGCCACCACATAAGAAATCACCCTTCGCATGCCGACATATCTGCGAGAGCATGAACTGGAAGATTTTCAATAGGAGATATTTTCGGTAAACCGTCACTCATTCTAAAGTGGTCAAATTCGACCACTTTGAAATCAGGATTATGAATCAACTCCCGAGTAACAAGAAATTCGAATCACAACCGCAACACAATAGAGGATTTAGGCATTTGGGAACAGCTTTACAATCCGAATTTTAACCCACCGAATTCGAGGGGTTTGAACGGCAGACCGGGCCGAAAGCATTTACGCTGTCGCCAAAGAAATGACTATAGAAGATAAGTATAATGATATCGCTCCGATCTTGCCGAAGAGCTACACTGTCGGGGTTATGCCACATTCTCTTTTTTTATTACCCGCAAGAAAATTTGCAAATGCGGGGGAATTGATATATCTTTGCAATATCAAAATAATATCATTTTATAAATCCTTTTAAAATCTTAGTCCTATGACCCAGTCCATTGACCATGAGTTTGATTACAGGGGTGTGGCGGTGAACGGTTTCGCCATGCTTCTTGTCCTCATCATCCTCCTTCCGCTTCTCGCGCTGGGGGTAATTTCCCAAATGCCGTCCCTGACAGGCGTCATCATCGGCGTGTCCGCCGCCATCTTTGTATTCTGCTGCCTGGGGTTCTTCACGCAGCAGCCCAACGAGGCGATGGTGATGATTTTCTTCGGCAACTATCGCGGCACCTTCCGCAAGTCGGGTTTCTATTGGGTGAATCCGCTGATGACCAAGCGCAAGATCTCGCTGCGCATCCGCAACATGGACATCGAGCCCATCAAGGTCAACGACAAGGTGGGCAATCCGGTGATGATAGGCATGGTGCTGGTGTGGAAGGTCAAGAATACATATCGCTGTGTGTTTGATGTCGACACGGCCATCGACAGGTTCGTGAGCATACAGAGCGACGCGGCCCTGCGCGAGGTGACGGGCCATTTCGCATACGACAACGACACCGACAACCATGACGAGGTGACCCTGCGAGGCGCCGGAAGCACCATTGTCGACCTGCTCGAGGAGAAGCTGAACGAGCGTCTTGCCATGGCCGGAATCGAGGTCGTCGAGGCCCGTCTCAACTATCTGGCCTACGCCCCCGAGATTGCCGCCGTGATGCTGCGCCGCCAGCAGGCTTCGGCCATCATCGCCGCCCGCGAGAAGATTGTCGAGGGTGCAGTCTCGATGGTGAAGATGGCTCTCGACCAGCTCAAGTCAGAGGGTGTCGTCGAGCTTGACGAGGAACGCAAGGCTACCATGGTGAGCAACCTGCTCGTGGTGCTCTGTGCCGACGAACCCGCGCAGCCCGTAGTCAACACAGGCTCGCTCTATCAGTGATATGGCAGTAAAGGAGAGTACAAAAGGATTCCTGCTGAGGCTCGACCCCGACACTATGAAGATGGTCGAGGCGTGGGCCGCACGCGAGTTCCGCAGCGTCAACGGACAGTTGCAGTGGATAATACATGACTCGCTGCGACGTCACGGACTGCTCAAGACCGACAACAGAGACAATGACACAGACAATGACCGCAAGGAATGATTTCCCGACGCTCGGCGAGGTCGAGGCCCTGGCCCGCGAGGCCGGAGCCGCCGCCATGCGCTATTTCAGGCATAACGACCGTCTGGAGATGCACAACAAGCTCAACGACAGTGACATCGTGACCACTGCCGACAAGGAGAGCGAGGAACTGATCACAGGGTATATCCGCACACACTATCCGGCACACGCCATCCTGTCAGAGGAATCGGGTGAGACCGCGGGCACCTCGGGATGCCGGTGGGTCATCGACCCCGTCGACGGCACCACAAACTTCTTCTCGGGTCTCCCGGCGTGGGCCATCAGCATCGGTGTGGAGCGAGAGGGGCGCACCGAGCTTGGTGTGGTCTTCCTCCCGGCACTCGGCGAGATGTTCAGCGCCGAGCGCGGCAAGGGGGCATGGCTCAACGGCGCACCCATCCGGGTGTCAGGCCAGACGGCACTCTCGCGCTCGGTCATAGCCACAGGATTTCCCGTCGACAAGGACACCAATCCCGACAACAACCTCGACAACCTCGCGGCAATACTCCCCCTGGTGCGCGACATACGCCGCCTGGGCTCGGCGGCGACAGAGCTCTGCTATACGGCAGCCGGATTCTTCGGCGGATACTGGGAGCTGAACCTGCACGAATGGGATGTCAATGCCGGGACACTGATACTCGAGGAGGCCGGAGGGATATGCACCCGCTTCCGTCACGACCGCGGTGTCTCGGTGGTGTGCGGCGCTCCGGCCATACACGACCGTCTGCTCCCCCTTCTCAGCCGCACCCCGCGTGTCAGGCCTTGAACAGATCCTTGACCGCGGCCACATACTGCCTCCCGACAGGGAGAGCCTTGCCACCCGCCAGCCTCACCTCCTGGCGGGTGAAGCTTTTTATCTTCGACACCGGCACCACAAACGACCGGTGTATACGCACGAACTCACCCGGGGGAAGCATGGCACACACCTGCTTGAGTATGACGCGCGAGATCACACAGTCGCCCTGGGTGCGGAATATCTTCGAATACCCCTCCATCGCCTCGATATAGAGTATGTCGCCAAAGGGGATGCTCACGTTGGTATAGTCCTGCTTGACGACAAGATTGCGCGGAGCCGCCGAGTTCACCGGCATGGCCAGACGCCGCGTGGCCTTCTCCATGGCCGTGAGGAAGCGGCTGTAGGCAAACGGCTTGTGCAGATAGTCGACGGCATCGAGGTTGAACCCCTCGAGGGCATAGTCGAGATAGGCGGTGGTGAATATGAAGCAGGTCCCCTCGGGCAACATGCGGGCGATGGCCAGGCCGGTGATGTCCTCCATCTCTATATCGAGGAATACCACGTCGGGGCGGGTCTCACGTATGACCTCAAGCCCCTCGGCGGGGTCGGTGAACACGCGCAGTTCTATCCCGCCCAGGCGGCTGCAGAATTTCTCTATCACGTCGAGGGCCAGCACCTCGTCATCTATGGCCACACATCTGATTTTCCTCTCCATCGCAGGTCAATGTAGTTTCACGTTAAGGTCAAGCTCGAAATACCCCCCTTCCTCGGAGGTAGTGAGCGAATAGTCGCCCGGATACAGGGCCTCGAGGCGGCCGCGGCAGTTCTCGATTCCGGCGGGGACCTCGGTGCGGAACATGTCGGCATGCTTCATCACCGCATTGCGCGTATGCAGCCGCAAGACACCTTCATGCAAGGTCAGGTCTATGATGATGACACAGTCCTTGCTGGTCGAGGCGCCATACTTGAACGCATTCTCCACAAACGTCAGCAGCAGCATGGGTGGAATCTGCGCGCCGCCGTCGTCGGTGTCGGGGTTCCACCGTACCTCGGTATGACCGTTGAGCCTGAGCATCTGCAGGTCGATATAGTTCTGTATATAGGCCATCTCCTCGCTCAGCGCCACATGCTCGCGGTCTATGGTGACGTATGTGTACTTGAGTATCTCGGTAAACTTGATGAAGGCATCCTCGGCCTTCTGCGACGTACCTATCACCAGACTGTAGAGCGAGTTGAGGGTGTTGAACAGGAAATGCGGGCTGATCTGCGCCTTGAACATGGCCAGACGTGCCTTGTCGCGCTGGTTCTCTATCTTCTTCTGCAGGAGGAGCTGCCCGTAAAGCTCGGTGACGAACGACACCGTGAGGGCATATCCTATGACAAAGGCGAACATCAGCCACATCCCCATGGTGACGCTGAAATCGCGCACCGAGGTCTGATAGCGGCTCATGGCCGGAGTCACGAAATCTATGTCGGGCAACGGGTAGAGCGTGATGGCGGCGTTGCACGCCACCAGCGCCACGGCGGTCACGGCTATGGGACGGTAGTTTCCGGCTATCACGAGACGCGGAATCCCGACACGCCTTATCACGAAATAGCATGCGTACAGGAACACGCACGCCAGCCCGAAGAACAGCGGCCACTGCGTGGCCCACGACCGGGCAGGCCCCAGTATGATGAGCAGCGGCATGAACAGGAGGCAGAAAACCAGGTCGAATATGCGTGATGTCTTGTTCTCCATAAGTTTCAGTCTGCAAAATTAAGGGTTATCCGCAATATCCGCAAGCCGGGGGGCATGTCGTTGGTCTACGGATTCGTGATGTCTGTCGACATTTGCTGTCCGATTTACAGAAAATTCGTATATTTGTACTTGAAATCACGGTTCACTCACATGAAGAAGCCCCTCTTTCTCATGCTACTCTCCCTTGGCGCCATATCGTGTGCCGACAGGATTCCCGACAACTCGCGCGACGACCTGATGGAAGCATCGCGCCAGGAACTCGCGACCGCCCTCGCGGAGCGCGACCAGTTGCTGGAGCTCGTCAAGGAGATCTCCGAAGGGATGGACGAGATAAAGCACCTCGAGAACATAATGTCAATCTCGGGCACACCGTCGCCCGAGAGCCGTGCCACACATGCCGCGCTGGTACGCGACATAGCCCGCGTGCGCGCTACACTGCGCCAGCGGCGCGAGCAGCTTGAGGCGCTCGAGGCAAAGCTCAGGGAGTCCGAGCTATTCTCGAACAGCCTCGCCGACGCCATCGAGGTGATGAAACGGCAGCTCGATTCGCAGACACGCGAGATAGAGACCCTGCGCTCGCGGCTGCGCGAGGCCAACGAGCATATAGCCGACCTGAACTATGCCGTCGACTCGCTCAACGTCACCCTCGGCGAGGTCACGGGCCGCAAGGACTCGGCAGAGCGGTCGGCCATGCAGATAGAGTCAGAGATGAACCGCTGCCACTATGTGGTGGCCTCGAAGAACAGCCTGCGCGAGCACCGCATACTCCAGACCGGATTCCTGCGCAAGACACGCCTGATGGACTCTGACTTCGACCCCGACTTCTTTGTCACCACCGACCGCCGCACACTCCGCTCGGTCGACTGCGGCGACAGCAAGCCCAAGGTGCTGACACGGCATCCGGCAGACTCATACCGGCTCACGGAAAGCGCCGGGGGATGGCGGCTCGACATCACTGACCCCTCGCGTTTCTGGCAGCTCACGGGCTATCTGGTCGTACAGACAGACTGACCCGGACACCGCTCGTTGACAGATTCGGGGAGTCTGTTTACGACACCTTTGCACTCTGCGGACAGGATGCTAAATTTGCATCGTACAGACAGAACACCAACCGCAGATGTGCAAGCTATCTATCGCGACAACACTCATCACATTGCTGGCAGCGACCACCGCTCCGGCCATGGCACGCACCCTCGACGGGACAGTCTCAGACCCCGACGGCGAGGCTGTGATAGGCGCAACAGTGACCGCCTCGGGCACTCCGTCACAGACCGCAGTCACCGGGGCCGACGGCCGCTTCTCGTTCGCATCCGTGCCCGACTCGCTCACCCTCTCGGTGAGCTACATAGGCTTTGACAGGACCTCGGTCAGCGTAGGGCCCTCGACCTCCGACTGCACCATCACCCTCACCCCCGCGCACTCGCAGCTCGACGAGGTGGTGGTTGTGGGATATGCCACGCAGCGCAAGGTCGACCTGACGGGCGCCGTATCGACCGTGTCGCCCTCGGCTCTCGCCGACCGCCCCGTCACCAACGTCACCAACGCCCTTGCGGGTCTCGCGCCCGGGCTCACCGTGACCAATGCCGGAGGCAACACCCCGGGCTACGAGGCGCAGAAGATACGTGTGCGCGGACAGGGCACCCTCAACGATGCCGCTCCCCTTGTGGTGGTGGACGGAATGACGGGCATAGCACTGAGCGACATCAACCCGCACGACATCGAGAACATATCGGTGCTGAAGGATGCCGCATCGTCGGCCATCTACGGCTCGCGCGCGGCCAATGGCGTCATACTCGTCACCACACGCCACGGCGTGGGCTCGGCCCCGCGGCTCACATACAGCGGCAATGTGTCGTTCGAGACGGTGGCAAAACGGCTGAACCTCGTCACGGACTATGCCGACTTCATGGAGATACAGAACGCAGCCCTCGTGGCCAACGGCCAGGCACCGCGCTTCTCGCAGGGCAAGATAGACGAGTGGCGCAACGATGCCGGAAAGAACCCGACAATATATCCCAACACCGACTGGCAGGACCACATCTACCGCAACCCCTCGGTGGTGCAGAATCACAATGTGTCGGTGACAGGTGGCGGACGCCGTGCGCGATATAACGTCTCGTTCGGATACATCAACAATCCCGGCATGATATACCACACCGACTACGACCGCTACCAGCTCCGCGCCAACCTCGACGTCGACATCAGGCCGTGGCTCTCGGTGGGGACGGAGCTGTTCGGCTATATCGACTCGAACAACCCGTCTGCCGACAACGCCACCGCAGGGGGCGACGTCATCTTCGGGTCGGGCGCATTCAACACCGTGCCTGGCATGACCCTCTACGACCCGGCCACGGGCCTGTACGGAGGTATCCAGAATCCCGAGGAGGAGAATGTCAGCAACTTCAACCCCTACCGGCGCCAGTGGTTCTACAAGGACGAATTTCCCACCCGGACGCGGCGCACCGTGGCGAGGCTGCACGCGACCATACGTCCCCTCAGAGGGCTGGTGATACGCGGTTCATATACCTACAACTACTGGACACGCCGCGAGGAGCACCATCTCACCGACCGCGACCTGTACAGGTTTACCGCCGACGGCCCCGTGCTGATACGCGAGGGGGTGGTGCGCACATATATCCGCCGCCGCAACTATGCGGACACCTTCCGCTCGTCCGAGCTGACGGCCACCTACTCGCTCAAGGCCGGAGAGTTCAGCCTCGACGCCCTCGCGGGCATAAGCCAGGAATATGACAGGTATGAGAACGAGAGCTTCCTGAAATACGACCTCATCGACGACTCGATGACATCCATAGACGCCGCCACCACCAACGGAAACATCGGGGGCAACTATACGGAGTGGGCCATGCGCTCGTATTTCGGGCGTGTCAACCTGAGCTGGGACGACCGCTATCTGCTCGAGGCCAACCTGAGGGCCGACGGCTCGTCAAAGTTCGCGCCCGGACACCGCTGGGGTTATTTCCCCTCGGTGTCGGCAGGATGGCGCCTGTCGCAAGAGCGGTTCATGGAGCGTGCGCGCACATGGCTCGACCATCTCAAGCTGCGTGCCTCGTACGGCTCGCTCGGCAACAACTCCACGACAACCTACTACATGTATCAGTCACTCTTCTCGACCCAGGGGTATGTGCTCGGGGGCACGACCGCCGGAGGATTCGCCCAGACCGTACTCTCCAACCCGTCGCTGTCGTGGGAGAAGACATATATGGCCAACGTCGGCATCGACTTCGCGGTGCTCAACAACCGTCTGAGCGGGTCTCTCGACCTCTACGACAAGTCTACCAAGGGAATCCTCATCACTCTCCCCGCCCCTCTCGAGCACGGCACCGCCGCGGTGCCCGACCAGAATGCCGGACGTGTCAATAACCGTGGCTTCGAGCTCTCGCTCGACTGGCGCGACCGCATCGGCAACGTCACATACTGGCTCGGATTCAACATGGGCTATGTGCGCAACCGCGTGACCCGGTTCCGAGGCGATGTGGCCTCGATAAACGGGGTCTACAAGATTCAGGAGGGACGTCCCATCAACCAGCTCTATGTCATCACCGTCGACCGTATCGTGCGCGACCAGGCCGACCTTGACTATGTACAGGCGCTCGTAGACCGCAATCCCGGTTATTTCTCCACCTTCCCGCGCCCCGAGCTGGGCGATTTCCTCTATGCCGACGCCAACGGGGACGGCAGTCTCGACAACGACGACCGCGTGGAGATAGGGGGCGGCTCGCTCCCCAACCTCACATACGGCATATCGCTCGGGGCCCAATGGAAAGGATTTGACATCAGCATGCTGCTGCAGGGTGTGGGCGACTACAAGGTCTACTACAACAACCAGGCCTTCCGCTTCGTCACCGTCATGGGCCAGTCGCTCATCAAGGACATCACCGACAACGCATGGACACCCGAGAATCCGTATGACTCGAAATATCCGCGCCTGCGCAACAGTGCCAACGGGATGAACAACATAGCCAGCGACGCCTTTGTGCACGATGCCTCATATCTGCGCTGCAAGAACCTGCAGGTGGGCTATACCGTGCCCCGGCAGTTCACCGAACGGTTCTCGGTCAGCAACCTCAAGCTGTATGCCAGCTTCGACAACCTCTTTACAATCACAAGTTTCCCGGGTCTCGACCCCGAGATAGACGCCGGTGTGGGCTATCCCGCCGTACGCCAGTACTCGCTCGGACTCAACATCACTTTCTGACCACTCCCCATGATGATAAACCGACTGCTATTGCCAATCCTCGCTGCCGCATCGCTCATGGCGGCATCGTGCGAGTCGCTCGACTACAATCCCGGCAACCAGATGTCAGACGCCACATTCTGGAAGACCGAGGAACATGCCCGTCAGGCCGCCATAGGGCTCTATTCGGCCATGAAGGAGCCCTGGTGCTTCGGCATGGAATTCACATTCGAAATGTGCGGCGACCTCGCCGACGGAACATCGCCGTGGGCCGACGTGTCGAGAGGGAGCTCGTTCGCCTCGAACAGCGGAGGCGTACAGAACCACTGGCAGTATCTCTATGAGCTCGTCCACCGCTGCAACACCGTCATCCGCCATGCCCCCGGGATGCCCGTCAGTCCCGAGACCATCGCGCGGGTCACAGGCGAGGCCCGCTTCCTCAGGGCGATGGCATATTTCAGGATGCTGCAGTGCTGGGGCGGAGTGCCCTATTATGACGAGACCTGCGACATAAACAAGGAGTTCGCCACACTCAGCAATCCGCGCATCAGCGCCGACGAGCTGCGCGGACATATCATAGACGACCTCACTGAGGCCATCGCCTCGCTCCCAGTCAGGTGGGAGGCCGCCGATCTCGGACGCGCCACACGCGGAGCCGCCTATGCCCTGCGCGGCAAGGTCTACCTGTTTGCCGGAATGTGGGAAGAGGCCAAGGCCGACTTCGACGAGATAGTCTACAACCGCCACGCTGACTACGGCTATGCCCTGCATCCCGACTACGACGAGCTGTTCCGCCTCTACAACGGACGCCACAGCGACGAGATGATATTCTCCATCCAGTCGCTCGACGGCAATGTGGCGGGATATGCCCTCGACATAGTGTCATATTTCGGCAACAAGTCGACCATGCGCCTCATAGCCTCCAACCGCATCGTACCCTCGGTGACACTGGTCGATATGTACGAGTGTCCCGACGGCTCGGAGTTCGAGTGGAATACCATCTTTCCGGGATATGACACGGCCACCTCACAGGAACGCCGCCGTCTGCTCAGTGTGGCCATCGACCAGGGCAGTACCTGCATCACCGACCTGCTCGAATGTGACACCACACGCGTCATGGATGCCTACCGTCTGCGCGATCCGCGCCTGTGCCTCAATGTCATCACCCCCTACTCGCGCTATCTCGGCACCGACGCTGGCTCGTCGCCACGCGAGAAGATGTTTGTGTTCGCCGACCCGACAGCCGGGGGCGCACCTATGGAGGCGATGTCCTTCATGCGCAACTCCGAGGGGTGGAACTCTTATTTCTGGCGCAAGTGGATACCCACAGGCAATCTCGACGGATATTGGGGCGAATATACCCGCACCCCCTACGAGTTCCCCCTGATACGTCTTGCCGACGTATTGCTGATGCTGGCCGAGGCCCACAACGAGACCGGGCGTCCCGACCTGGCAGTGGCCGAGATTAACAAGGTGCGTCAGCGCGTGGGAATGGCCGACATCCCTGTCGGCGACCAGGAGGAGACCGCACGCCGCATACGCCGCGAGCGCGCCTTCGAGCTTGCGGGCGAGGGACAGCGATACTGGGACCTGCGCCGCTGGGGACTGCTCGAGTCATCGGTCAAGGATGCCCGCGACATCTTCGGCGACCTCATGTACACCCGCACATATCAGCCCCGCCACGAGCTCTGGCCCATCCCCCTCGTCGAGATGGACCGCAACCCCAACCTCACCCAAAATCCCGGCTGGTGACCCGTATTATACCGACGTTATGTCAGAACATGAAATATACGCCATTTTTAAAGTTCCCAATATCCAGAACCGATTTCTTTCACGTCGCCGTCTGGAAGAAATACCGTGGCACTACAATTGACAGGTATGGATATTCTCCAGTCAATATGCCCGTCTTTCCTATGCCATTCGCTTCTGATGACCCCGTATGGTGAGTTATGTGACGCGACTACACCATCAAGTCCGGTGATACTGAAATCCGGTTTCATGATAATTCGCTTGAAGCCCGGATTTCTTCTGTCAGGAGCAATCCCGGCAAGTTTCTCATAGCACCATGGCAGCAGGTCGCCCAAAAGCATCACATGGTTTGCGCTGTTCATGTCGGGACTGGCAGTATCACCGTTCCACAGTTCCCATATGGTTGTGGCGCCTTTCCTCACCATATATCCCCATCCGGGATATGTGTCGGTAGTGGCCATATGCCATGCCATATCGTTATTACCAGTGTCAGCCAGGTACCTCATAAGCCATTGTATTCCTATCACCCCACATGAGACGTGACAGTCATATTCCTTTATTTTGCCGAGCAGTTTAGACTTGACAGCTTCTGTAAGTGAATCCGGCACTATACCCGTGACCAGTGGCAGAAGATTGGCCGTGACTGTCGAATTGGAGTATGTACTATCCTTCAGGAAGCGTACGTTGATATTCTGTCTGATATTGACGGCCTCTTCATGATAATAGTCTGCAATGCTGTCCTGCCTGAACATCCTGCCATAATCATGCATGAGATTGCACAGATAATAATAGTAACATGACGAGATTAGGCTTCCGTCTGTTATTCTTGTGGAATCATTGCTATGGATTTCCTTGGGAGAGGACGGAGGCATACACCAGTCTCCATAACGGTCATAGGTCAACAAACCATCGCTCATGGATTTGCCTTTTATAAAATTCAACCATTTATGGATTGCCGGGTAACTCTCAGCCATCGGAGCTAAATCACCATACTGTGTATAAAGCATATCGCAAACCATAGGCAGTGCTGCGGGCCAGGTTATATTGTGATTATACAGCCGCCAGTATGCCGGAGCAACATCACTGATGGCACCGTCGGCCCGTTGACAGTCCAGCAAATCGTTTACCCATTTGCTGTATAATGCATGATTGTTGACCACATAACTCTCACCGAGAGCGCCGGTTGTGCGGTCACCGAGCCATGGCATACGCTCATCGCGTTGAGGGCAGTCGAGAGGCATTCCCTTGTAATTGCTCATTATACCTCTGCGGGCATTACCGATAACCTTATCGAGCATCCGGTCGGAACTTATAAACGAGATAGCCATGTCCGAATCATCCATACGGTCTGAAATCAGATAGCGGCAGATTGATGCGGTATCGACTGCTTCATGAGGCGACAACTCTACATATCTGAAACCTTGCCATGTAAATTTGGAGGACCATCTTTTCCTATTACCGTCAGACACATATGTATCCGTACATTCAGCGCTCCTGAGATTTCCGACATAGATAGCTGTATCTCCGGGGAGTATCATCTCCGCATGCCTAATGAGGATGGTATCTCCACATATCCCCTTGTCGCGGAAACCCACCCGTCCTGAATTATTGGTTCCGAAATCCACGAGCCATCCTCGACGAGTGCGTATTATACTTTCAGGTTTCTCAACTCCATAGATACACATAGGCGCAGTAAGGTTGCCCCTCAGATTGCCGGGAGCCTCGACCACCCGTGCACCCTGCCATGCCGAATCGTCATATCCTATAGTACTCCATCCGGGCATCTCCTTGCGCGAGTCATAGAATTCACCATCATATATATTCGAATAGATGATGGGACCGTCAGTGCTGATTTTCCATGATGTATCACTTACAATCTGTTGTCTGCTTCCGTCGGTATATTCCAGACTGAGTATCATCCATAGTTTGGGAAATCCGAATGTACTCCTCACATTAGTCTCAAAGTTCTGGGCCATCGCATAGAAATATCCCGGCCCTAGGATTACTCCGACCGCATTATCGCGATTGAGAAGAGACTTGACATCATAAGTATTGTAAATCACACTTTTATCATAGCCGGTAGGGGCAGGTGTAAGGACATCGTCACTCACCTTATGGCCATTGATGTATAATTCATAAAATCCTAACCCACAGACGTGGGCCGTAGCTCTGGCTATCTCTTTGTCCACCGTGAACTCCTTGCGCAGATAACGTGCCCTCAGACGGCTGTGCCTTTGCTGGGAGTCGCCAGGCTGAATGGTATCCAGACCTATCCATTCTGCACCCACACCGGCACTTTCCATAAGTCCTGTGCTCCATTTCGCTACGGGACTCCAGAAACTCTCTCCGTCTTTATTCCACACCTTTACCCGGAAATAATAGTCGTGGTCGGGTTGTAGGGGCCGACCCGCGTAAGGCACCCACTGTGACATGTCTGATTCAACTTTGCCGGAATCCCACATATCTCCTTTGGCCAGATTTATCATGCAAGGGTCAGAAGCCACAATCACACGATAAGCCAGTTGCATCTGATTATTTCTGTCAGACATGAGCTGCCATCCGAACCGGGGTAAAGGTTTGTCACATCCGAGATAGTCTGTGCGTCCCTCGACAGTCAACTTACCGAAATCAAGCATATTGTGCTCATCTTTGCCATCAGGGATAACAACAATGCAATCTATATCGGGCATCATAGCCGTATCGTTATGCAACCTTATGATATTATATCCTTTCTTAAGGGAAACCTTGCATGTCATTGTCGTGTCACGGCTGAATTCAAGCTTTCCAGTCTTCTTGCCGTTGACATCAATCCATACTGTCCCAGGCTCAGCCGCAAGAGCCTTGACCCGTATGTCATATCTCCCGGAATCATTCACATATACTTTTTCCCATATCAAGTCATTCTCCGGCTTACCTCCAAGATTGACGGCTTTCGCGCCTCCACTGCACCTGTCATCCTCATCATAGAAACCGGTTCCGAATGCTTTTGGATTCTTAAGTTCCTGATAATCGCTGATATATGCAGTTTCTGCCTCATATCTGACTCTCTGCAGACGCCTTTCACCGGTCAGCCTGAATATCCGTGTACCATGGGGAGGCACGCTCAGAGTCATACAGTCAATAACCTCACCCGTCACCTTTCCATCAAACATATCAAATACCTCTATCCTACCGTCAAGATCAACATCCCTGAAATGCAATGTCATATCAAGCGGATTATCTGAGGAATTGTAAAAAGCCACCGCCCGTACAGGTTCATTGGCACTGACATAGTCCTTGACAAGGATATATCCTCCTGCCTTGCGCGATACCACATAAGCCTGCTGCATAAGGTCGCTCTGATTGAGCGACAGAAGCCATGGGTTGGTGAGCAGGGACAGAGTAGCCTTATCAAGACTTGTGAGATCTTTACCTATGAGCAGAGGAGAGCTCATCATACACCACATGCCGAAATGCGTACGGTCTTCTTCGGCTGTCATTCCCCGCCCGACCTCAAGCATGTCCATATCATTATACGCTCCATTGCCTGCATATGCCGAAAGATACATGTTCTGAGCTATGATGTCCTTGACAGAACTCCATCGGGGCCGTATATCATGGGACATTCTCCAGGATGACCCCACATTCCTGACCCAAGTACCCGGATAATCCCAGCGACAGACATTCAGACGTACATCCTGCCGTCCTGCCGAGCGGATAGCATTACGTATAGCCGTATAGCGCTCTTCCTCGTCAAGAATTGGCTCACCTCCAAGGCCGTTTCCTCCACAGAAATCTATCTTGATGAAATCGAATCCGAGTTTCTTGAAAAAATATTCGGCATCCTCACGGTCATGACCATACATCCCCACTCCATGAGCGATAGTGTCGTTATCATAATAGAATCCACATGTATTGCTACCGGCATCACTGTATATCCCGGCCTTGAGTCCAAGAGAATGTATGTAATCTACCACCGGTTTCAAGCCGTGTGGAAAACGTGTGCCATGAATAAGGAGATTGCCTCTGGCGTCGCGTCCGCCAAAATACCCGTCATCTATATTGACATATTCATATCCCGCGTCATATAGGCCAAGTGACACGAGCGCATCCGCCTGACGTCTGATAAGGCTGTCGCTTATGTTGACATGATAAGTATTCCATGAACTCCATCCCATAGTCGGGAGCTCTGCCTTGTGCGCTGCCACAACAAACGGCAGAGCCATATACATAGAAATAAAAGCGAGTATAATCTTCTTAATCATGGTATTGAATATTTAGAAAATGATGATTAATATACAAAATATATGCTTTCACGAGCTGATGATTGCCGACCTCAATACTTGTCTGTCGCGGCTGTGCGGTAATTGAGTATGCTGACCCCATCTGAGCTTACAGGCATATCCTCACCGGCATAGACGACGGTCTTGTCTGCCACAAGCCCGGGAAAAGCATTCTCAAATGACCGCAGCCCCTTGGTAAAATCGGTATGGAACGTGTTGCTCGACTTTATCTCGAGGCAGCGGTATTCCTGTCCCGATTTTACGAGCAGGTCTACCTCATTGCCGTTAGAGTCGCGGTAGAAATACAGGTTGGCCTCCAGCCCGGCGTTATAACGCGATTTCAGGACATCCATAATCACCATATTCTCAAACAGATGGCCGCGCATCTTGTCGCGGTTCATCGTCCCGGGCGAATCTATGTCAAGAAGATACGACGCCAGACCCGTGTCGATGAAATATATCTTGGGACTTTTGGTGAGCCGCTTGCGCGTGTTGGTATAGAACGGGGGCAACAGATAGACTATATAGGATGCCTGAAGCACCGAAAGCCAAGCTCTAATGGTATTTACCGCCACGCCAAGCTCGTTAGAGAGCTCGGAGGCGTTGAACACGCTTCCTATGCGGGCTGCGCATAGACGCACAAACCGTCTGAACGAGTCAAGCTCCCTTATGGCGAGCAGGTCACGCACATCGCGCTCGAGATATGTCTTGGTATAGTTCGGATAGAGCAGGCGCGGTATGTTCTTGCCGCTCCAGATCGCAGGGTAGAAGCCGTCATACATAAGGCCGTCTGCATCCTTCCCACTGTCAAGACCGGCAATCTCTGCCAGCGAGAGGGGCAACAGCTCGAATACGGCGGTACGTCCGGCCAGAGACTGGGTGACATTTTTCAGTAACGAGAATTGCGAGCTCCCCGTGAGGTAGAATTTACGCGACGGGTCGTCATCGACAATTCCCTGGATGTATGAGAGCAGTTCCGGCACATGCTGCACCTCGTCAATAATCACTCCTTCGGCAAAACCGCCAAGAAACCCCTTGGGGTCTCTGCTTGCAAACTCACGTATGTCAATATCCTCGAGCGAGCGATATGGCACATCCGGAAAGATATGGCGCAACAATGTCGATTTGCCGGACTGCCGCGGACCGGTCAGGGTGATGACGGGAAAATAGCCCGCGGCCTCCCTTATGGCGCCTGACATCATGCGCCCTATGAACTTATTGCCTGTATCTGTTGCCATGATTATGTAAATTTGCAATGCTATTGCAAATTTACATAATCAGACCGTAATTATCAAATTTTCAGACCATTTTAACCTTCCCAAAAAAATATTATGCAAATTTGCATAATATTTTATTATAATATTGATTTACAGATTGTTAATCTCCCAAATATTATTTCGACGTAATATATCGTGTCCGCTCGTCATCCATGTCTATCATTGACGGGTCGATACTATCGCGCAGTTTTCTCATCTTCTCAATCCATTCAGAAGAGCAATCTGTGGGAGAATACACGACGGATGCCTTGAGAACGCCTTTCATGTTCTCTATCATACGCCGGAGCAGAGTGCTGTCGGCTCCGTTCTCGAGGGTAACTACAATCTGTGTCATATCTGTTTTTTCTTTGGGGTACAAAGATATAACTTTTTTCGGGATTTGCGGTCATTCCTCCGCGAGAAGGTTTACCGGCCCATCGACTTGAGCATTCCGGCCAGGGTGAGGCGGTAGACCCCGAAAGTGATGAGCGAGATGCCGATCCAGAGCCATACGGCGATTCCTCCGGCAATCGGGCTCGACAGGAAGACGATGGCGAAGATGATGGTGATGGTGAGCAGCAATAGCATCCAAATGAATGCCGCGCCGGAGAATGACGACAGCATACACGCCTCGCCAAGCGAGTTTATGGCCATGACAAGAATCATGATGCCGATGATGAAGATGAACGCCGACACCAGCGCGGGCTGCGGGAGGGTGAACATCCATACACCTCCGATTATCTCGAGGATACCCGTCACAAGGCTCCATCCCCAGTTCAGGCCGAACTTACGGGTGAAGAGCGCGAAACATAGGTTAAGCACACCGGCCGCGACGAAAAGCCCCGCGAAGATATAGGCAAGCACCGTGAGCGATGCCAGAGGGGAACAGAGGCACCAGATGCCGAGTCCGAGCGAGATAAGCCCGGTGAGAAGGGGAATCCACCAGAAACGCGATACCCCTGTACGGATTGAAGCTGTGTATTGCATTTTGTTGAATGTTTTTGATACTGTAGTTTCAACAATGGCCTGTGAGCTTTGGTTTGGAGTCAGATAAAATATGCCGTTTTTGTGGTGTGTCGTGATTTTTTGTTATTTTTGCGGTCGGATTACAATGAATATTCAGCCTTCAACCAAGATGAAAGTTTCAATCATAGGTGCAGGGGCCATGGGAGGCGCGGTAGCCCGCGGCCTTCTTGCCGCCGGGGCCGTCGCGCCCGCAGACATGACGGTGGCCAATCCGCACCTCGCCAAGATAGAGGATCTCGCCTCGCGCGGTGTCCGTGTCACCACCTCAAACACCGATGCGGCGACAGGCGCCGACATAGTGATAGTAGCCGTGAAGCCCTGGCTCATAGCCGGTGTCATCGCCGAGATTGCCCCGGCCATCAATCCGGCCACAACCGAGGTCTCGGCCATCGTGGCAGGGGTGCCGTGTGCCGCACTGAGGGATATGTTCGGCGACCGCGTGCCCGCGCGCCTTTCGATAGCGATGCCCAACACTGCAATGACCGTGAGGGAGTCGATGACATTCATCGTCAACGCCTCGGGCGAGGCGGCTGACGCACTCAGCGTATTCGGCCCGCTCGGACAGGTCATGGTCATCGAGGAGCGTCTGCTGCCGGGTGCCACCGCCCTGGCATCGTGCGGCATTGCGTATGCCATGCGCTATGTGCGTGCGGCATCCGAAGGGGGTGTCGAACTGGGATTCCGCGCATCGGCCGCACAGGAGATCGTGGCACAGACCCTGCGCGGGGCTGTGGCGCTGCTCGCCACCGATGGCGCACATCCCGAGACCGAGATTGACAAGGTGACGACTCCCGGAGGCCTCACCATCCGTGGCCTCAACGCCATGGAGCGCGCCGGATTCACGGCCGCCGTGATTGACGGACTCAAAGCCAGCGTGAAATGAGCAGGATTGTAGTGAAGGTGGGCAGCAATGTGCTGACCCGCAAGGACGGGATGCCCAATGTGACCAATATGTCATCGCTGGTCGACCAGATAGCCCGACTGCGCGAGCTTGGCCACGAGGTGGTGCTGGTGTCGAGCGGCGCGGTGGCGTGCGGACGCGGTGCGGTGACACCCTCACGCCCCCTCGATGCCGTAGCCTCGCGCCAGTTGTTCTCGTCGATAGGACAGATCAAGCTCATCAACCTCTATAACCAGCTTTTCGGGGCATACGGGATAGTGGTGGGACAGGTGCTGACGCAGAAGGAAAACTTTGCCTCGCGCACATCCTACCTAAACCAGCGCGCCTGTATGCTCACGATGCTCGAGAACGGGGTGATACCCGTTGTCAACGAGAACGACACCGCAAGCCTCACCGAACTGATGTTCACCGACAACGACGAGCTGTCGGGGCTCATCGCCACCATGACCGATGCCGACACCCTGGTGATACTCTCGAATGTCGACGGCATCTACACGGGCGCGCCCGCCGACCCGGAGTCACGGCTCATAGAGCGTGTTGAGCCCGGCAAGGATGTGAGCGAGTATGTCGTGGCCACCAAGAGCGGATTCGGCCGCGGAGGCATGGGCACCAAGTGCGGCATTGCCTCAAAGGTCGCATCCGAGGGGGTTGCCGTGCTGATAGCCCGCGGCGACCGTCCGGGGATACTCGTAGACCTCATCGAGCGTCCCGACACGGTGCCCCATACCCTCTTCGAGCCATCCCCGGCACCACTGAGCAACATCAAGCGCTGGATAGCGCACAGCGGCTCCTTTGCCAAAGGGGTCGTGCGTGTCAACGAGCTCGCCGCCTCGGCCCTGGTCTCCGACCGCGCCGTGAGCCTGCTCCCCGTAGGTGTCACCGCAGTCAAGGGTGAATGGGAAGAGGGTGACATCGTGACCATCATCGGCCCGGATGGCCGCACACTCGGCATGGGGCGTGCCTCGATGTCGGGCACAGCCGCCGCCGAATCGGTAGGACGCCATGGCCGCAAGCCCGTGGTACACTACGACTATCTGTATATCGAATAACTCCGCAATCATGACAACAGACTACACCGATATATTCAGGAGAGTGCGTGAGGCATCACGCACCCTCTCAACCCTGAGCGACGCCGCCCGCTCGGCAGCCATCACGGCACTTGCCGATATGGTAGACGCATCGCGTGCCCAACTGCTCGCGGCCAACGCCGACGACCTGGCACGCATGGAGCCGTCCAATCCGCTGTACGACCGCCTCAAGCTCACCCCCGCTCGCCTCGACGGGATAGCGTCAGACCTGCGTCATGTCGCGGCACTCGCCTGCCCTGTCGGCGAGGAGATCGAGCACCGCACGCTCCCCAACGGCATAGACCTGCGCAGGGTGCGTGTGCCGTTCGGAGTGATAGGTGTGGTCTATGAGGCAAGGCCTAACGTGACGTTCGACGTCTTCGCCCTCTGCATCAAGAGCGGCAACGCCTGCATATTGAAGGGTGGCCATGACGCCGACTCGTCAAACCGCGCCGCCATATCGCTGATACACCGTGCCCTGGCGCAGTGCAGCCTCCCGGCCGACGCGGCAGTGCTCCTCCCCTCGACCCACGAGGCCACCGCCGCACTGCTCGGCGCCACTGGATATGTCGACGTGTGCATACCGCGCGGAGGTCGACGCCTCATCGACTTTGTGCGCGACAACGCGCGTGTGCCCGTCATCGAGACAGGCGCCGGGGTGGTGCATACATATTTCGACGCCGACGGCGACCTCGCCATGGGGCGCGACATCATCGACAACGCCAAGACACGCCGTGTCAGCGTATGCAATGCCCTCGACTCGCTGCTCGTACATCAGTCGCGCCTCGGCGACCTCCCCGAACTGCTGGCACCCCTCGCCGCCAAGGGTGTCGAGCTCCATGCCGACCCCCGCGCCATCGACGCGCTCAGGGGCCGATACCCAGACACACTCCTCGTCGCCGCCACCGACGCCGACCGTGACCGCGAGTGGATGGACATGAAGATGGGGGTCTATACGGTCGACGGTATCGAGGGCGCAATAGCCCACATCGACGCACACGGCTCGGGCCACAGCGAGAGCATCGTGACCGGCTCAGACGAGGCAGCCGACCTGTTCAGGCAGCGTGTCGACGCCGCCTGCGTGTACGTCAACCTGCCCACCTCGTTCACCGACGGCGCCCAGTTCGGACTCGGCGCCGAGATAGGCATCTCGACCCAGAAGCTCGGCCCCCGCGGCCCCATGGGACTGCGCGAGATCACCACAACCCGTTACCTCCTCACCGGCCACGGCCAGATAAGGAAACCGTGAGATGACAACATCAAAGCGAACTATGAGAATTATCATAATACTCTTGTTCCTCCTCGCAGGTGTCGGGATGAGTGCCGATACGCTCGACGGTATTGTCAGGAGCAAGGGAGATACCGGCCTCGGCTATGCCACCGTGCTGCTGAAAGGACGCCATACAGGAGTCCTCGCCGACAGCACGGGACATTTCTCGCTCCCGATCGACAGGGCCCGGACCAACGACAGCATTGTTGTGGGATATGTCGGCTTCAGGCCGCAGACGGTGGCTCTCGCCGACCTTGACCGCACGTCAGGCAACAACGTCATCATTCTCGAAGAGAGTACAACGGCCCTGCCGGAACTGACCGTGCGTCCCCGCAAATACAAGAAGCAGCGTCATGGCAAGAAACATCATACCGGGATGATGAAGGCATCGCTCGATGTCGGCAGCCTCGCTGGAGAGACATACGGATTTGAGTTCCATGCCAAGCCCGGACGCGCCCTGTGGCTCGACAATGTGGGATTCTATATCGAAGAGAGCGACGACATGATGAAGCGTATGAAATTCCGGGTGAACATATACGACATGTCGAGGGTCACGGGGGATGTCTCTGACAAGTTTGACAATATCCTCCCCGCACCCCTCACATTCGAATATCGGAATGAAGATGTGAAGGACGGGACATACACCTACCGGTTGCCCGACCTGATAAGGCTGCCCGAAAACGCGATGGTGGAGATAGAGGCTCTTGAGAGCCGTGAGGGTGAGGAATTTGTGTACCGCTGCAACCTCCTCGGCAAAGGAAGCTGGTCCAGGACTCTCGAGGGGGACGGTCTGTGGATTAAATCGACATTCGCTATGCCGTTCTTCGCCGAGTGTATCGAATCTGAAGAATAATGACAGCACAGGGTCTGTAACAGCGTTTGCCATGATTTATTGTCCGCTCGCCTGAAGATTAAGACATTTTAATTTCAAAGTCTGCACACTCCTGTTACAAACTTTGCGGTAAGTGACTTTTTTAGCTATATTTGCAATAGAAAATTTCTTGCAAACGTGAATACAGC
Organism: Bacteroidales bacterium H5; assembly: GCA_001701225.1. GTDB lineage: Bacteria > Bacteroidota > Bacteroidia > Bacteroidales > Muribaculaceae > Duncaniella. The sequence continues at coordinate 112,654 of DAAQ01000032.1, forward strand.
AATCTCGCCACAAAAGATTCTACTAATTTCCGACGATTCGACCATTAATGCCATGCTTCTTGACAATCTGCGTGCCGAAGGGTATGACGTGGAGGTGGTTACGTCTGCGGAAGACGCGCTGATGCTGCCGGTCGACGAATATCACCTGATAATATCGGAGATCGACCTGCCCGGCGAGATTGACGGCTATGATCTGCTGGAACGTCTCAAGGAAGACCGTCTGACAGCCGGTGTGCCCCTGATATTCTGCACCTCGCGCGACAGCGAGAACGATGTCATCAAGGGCCTCAACCTCGGCGCCGACGATTTCATAAGCCGTCCCTTCTCGCTGCGCGAGATGATGGCGCGCGTGCGCTCGGTGCTGCGCATGCACCGCAACATGAATCCTACAGCCAACAGCCGCATCATCGAATACCGCACGCTGATACTCAACGTCGACTCGCGCGGACTGCTCATAGACGGCGAGGCAGTGTCACTCTCTCCCACCGAGTTCACCATACTCACGCTGCTGATGCGCTCTCGCAACAAGCTATTCAAGCGCGAGGAGATATTTGCAGCGGCATGGCCCGGCGAACAGCTCGACAATCCCCGTCTGGTCGACGTGAATATCTCGCGCCTGCGCAAGAAGCTCTCGACATACGCCAAGAATCTGGTGAACAAGTCGGGACTCGGATATGGATTCGTAGATAAAGTCTGACAGAAAGAATGCTCCCTTCATCACTCACGGCGTTCGTCCTTGAGGCGGGCTGCGACGAGGCCGGACGCGGATGTCTGGCCGGCCCTGTATGTGCCGCCGCGGTGATACTGCCCGACGGTTTCACACACCCGTTGCTCAATGACTCGAAAAAGCTCTCTGAGACACGCCGCAACGAACTGCGTCCCATCATCGAGTCTGAAGCTGTGGCCTGGGCTGTAGCCTGGGCATCGCCCGAGGAGATAGACACCATCAATATACTCAACGCCTCCATCCTGGCCATGCACCGCGCTCTCGACGCGCTCGAGGTGAGGCCGGGAGCCATTGTCGTCGACGGCAACAGGTTCAAGCCATACGCCGACATACCGCATCAGACCATAGTGAAGGGTGACGGCAAGCTCGGCAATATCGCGGCAGCCTCCATACTGGCCAAGACTCACCGCGACGAGCTGATGACAGCCCTCGCGGCAGAATATCCCGGATATGACTGGGAGATAAACAAGGGGTATCCCACAAAGGCCCACCGCGAGGCAATAAAGCGGCTGGGACTGACCCCAATGCACAGGAAGACTTTCAGGGTAGAGTAGTTGGGATATAAGGGCGTTATAAAAACTCCCCCTCCTATTGAACCCCTGCCCCGCGGACGCGGGGCACCGCCATAATAGCCTATGGGCTTGCCCATAGGTCTCGAAGGCATCCCACAACATTCGGGCCCCCGCACGGGGGTCCGCGCACCACAATCCATGCGCCGCGACCCCCATGCGGGGGCCGCAGACCACACATCATCCCACACCTCGGGTCAAGCCCCGAGGCTATTAGGATCACGCCCCGCATCCGCGGGGCACCATCAACCAAAAGATCCGGGATTCTGCAATGCCCTCACTAAAAAACTGTATTCTCCCCTACTCTCTTCTCCTTGCCCTTGCGGCGAGGAGGCGGTGGCCTATGCGGCAATAGAGGCACTTGCGCTGTTCGCAATAGTTGCGGCGCACATGTATCAGGGCCTGGGTGGTGAAGGCGTCGCGGCTGCGCAGTCCGGCAGTGGCGAATGCCGTGACTATGCGGTTGCTCTCGGGCGGAAGCTGCTGCAGCCAGTCGACGGCACGGGCTATCAGGGTGTCGTCATGCCTCGCCAGCCCTGTGGCCACAAGCAGAGGCACAGCGACATTTATCACAAGCACCGAGGCCGATGCGCGGCTCATGGTCTCGAATGTGCGGTCAGCCTCGGGCCCGAAGGTGTATCTCGATGCCCAGTAGGGTGACAGGGGCTTGCGGAACATCTCTATCACCTCGTCAGGCCCCTCGGCCTCAAGCATCCTCGCCACGGGGCGGAAATTGTCGCTGACGAGCATCGCCAGCATGGCTATGCGCCTGTGGGGGAGATTGACGGGGCGCAGACGTCCCATCTTCCAGCCGGGCGACTCGAGGGGGCGGAGACCGAATTTGTGTGTCAGGAACTGATGCTCGCGCCTCAGCCGCTCGACGTACGGGTCAGCACCCGGCGCGCTGTCAAGGAAACCGCCCTGACCGAAAAACAGTGCCTCAAGCGACGTAAGCGAGTCGGAATGCTTGCGCAGGAATCTCAGCGGCAGCGACAGGGCCAGCCGCTCCATAGGCTCTGAGTTGGTGCCGAATCCAAGCGCGCGTGCCAGGATGACATAGGTGGCTTCCTCCCAGTCGCCTGTAAACCGTGCCGCAATCTCGGCAAGATGTGCGGCCTTTGCGTATGCACGTTCGTATGCCATGGCCGTGAGCCAGTCGCCGACAAACAGAGAGGGTATCGAGGGGAGTTCGGCCGCACATGGCAGGTCGATGTCGGCACGGTCTACCAAGGCCGAATAGCGCCGGTGAAACCCGGGGTCACACCTCATCACCATCTGCGGTATCACCTCGCCGTTGGCCCGCATGATGGGCATATCGTCGCGGTCGACCACATGGAGCACCACCGACCCGTAGGCCGGATCGCCGTCGTGGCCGTGGCGGTGCCAGTCGCTGGCGCGGACATGCATCTCGACATCTCCGGCCCAGAGACTGTCGCCAATCCTCACCTTGGCATTGAAAAAATCAGGCCCCGCGTCGACATTCTGCCGCCCGGGGTCAATGACGCATACCCGACGCCCGTCGACAGTGACAAGGTCGGTGTGGAGCAGCAGCCTGTGCCGCCACACATATTGCATCAGCTTTTCCAAGGAGAGGGGGGTGATTTTAGTTGGTCTGGTTGAACTAGTCTAACTAGTTCAACTAGTTCATATTGTTTATACCTTGCGCCTGAACTCTACCATCTTGAGGGCGGTGTCGGCGGCTTCGGAGCCCTTGTTGCCGAGACGTCCTCCGGCACGGTCGAGTGCCTGCTGCTCGTCGAGCACGGTGAGCACACCGAATATCACTGGAGTATCACAGTCGGCGTTAAGGGCGGTCATGCCCTGGGTAACACTCTGGCATACATAATCAAAATGGGGGGTATCACCCTTGATGACACACCCGATGATGATGACGGCATCAAAACGAGATGCCTCGATGAGCTGCGATGCGGCGTATGTGAGCTCGACTGTGCCGGGCACGCTGAAGACCTCTATCTGGTCATCCTTGAGGCCGCGCTCCTTGAGGGTGCTGACAGCACCGTCGGAGAGCGGGCCGGTGATGTGGCCGTTCCATTCGGCGGCTACGACGGCAATGCGTACGTCGGTGACATCAATATCAGCTTTGGTCGAAGGGGTATATGTTGACATGGAGTTGGTTTAAGTTTAAAGTTTAAAGATTAGAGTTTAAAGAGGAAAGTTTAGAGATTAGAGATTAAAGTTTAGAGAGGAAAGTTTAAAGATTCCTCATTCCTAATTTCTAATTACTCATTTAGGAAATATTTTGTGCCAGAGGCCGAGGATGTCGAGGCCTGGTGATTTGGCCTTGGCCAATGTCTCGGAGATGCGCTGATGCTGGGCCGGAGCGTTAATCTTCAGGGCCTTGTGAAGCATGGTGTTGAGCAGATGTATGGCTTTCTCCTTCATGGCCGAAACCTTTAGCATGGATTCGCCAAGGGCTATCGAGACCCTGAGCTGACGCTCGGTGAAGTCCGGCTCGACACGCTGCAGATATTTCAGCGCGCGCGTATAATATTGTATCGCCTCGCGGTGACGCCCCATACGCGCCAGGGTGTCACCCTCGTTGGTGAGCGACTCGGCCAGACGGTCGGTGGCCTCTGTCATTCCCGCACTCACCATGCGGGTATAGGTTGTCGTGGCGGCCTGATAGTGGGCAAGGAGCTCGGCCTGCTTCACGCGGTTGTGATATACGGAGGTGGCTGTGCCGAGGGCGGTCACAACGGTCGAGGCATAACGGGCCGGATTGGTCTTGGCCATCCGCTCGAATACCTTGATGGATTTCTCCATCTCGCGCTCGGCCTGCTTGTACTCGCCGTTAGACGAGTGCAGCCACGCGATATCGAACAGCAACGACCCCAGTATCTCGAGGAACGGCACATCCTTGCGCTTGGGCTGACGTGCCAGCAGGTTCAGCGTCGAGGCCGCCGCCGTGGCGGCGGCGCTGTCGAGCGAGTCGGCACTGATATACAGGGCTGTGATCACCTGCATTATGCCGGCGCGCAGGTCAAGCAGCGGGCCGGACTCCGAGTCGGGCAACTGCGAGATGTGCAGCTCGAGCTCGCTCAGGGTGCTGATGGCACGCTCCTCCTCACCCTTGGCCGCACTCTCGCGGGCCAGCAGGCGCAGCAGGTCATAGACGGCCGTGAACGACTCGGGCTCCAGCGCCTTCAGGGTCTCGGCGGGGGTACGTCCCTTTTTGCCGAGCCGGGCGCGCAGAGTGGCCACATCGGTGGTAGCGGGTATGAAAGTGGCGTCTATCGAGGTCTGTTTCATTTCAATGAATCGGCTAAGTTGCTATGTGCGGTCTCGTTGGCCTTGGCCATGATGTCGTCGGGATCCCTGACACCTTCGACAAGCGCGCGGGTCACACCGGCTATGGCACCTACGGTCCAGTCGAAATCATTCCCCTCGGTGGGATGGCAGTCGAGTGTCCACGACTCGTCACCGTCAAAGAACCTCATCTTCAGCCCGGCGCGGTCAAGCACCAGACAACGGGGACAATGGAACTTTATGTGGTCGCGGAACGCGGCATCGGGAGCCACACCGGGATAGAGTGCGGCAAGGTCATCGACCGTAGCCACCACCAGCGTGGCGGCCTCAAGACTCTCGAACACCTCGGGCATCACACGGGTTATGCGTGTCACCTGACCCGGCTCGAAATATGGCAGGTAGACCACATGCGCCTTGCGGGCGCGCGCATGGCTCACCAGCTCTATGACACGCGGATGATTGCGCTTGTCGAGAGCCATATACGAGCCGAACACCACCACGTCACCCTCGTTGATGCGGGGCCATACGGGGTTGACCGGCTCGGCGGGATATGAGGTATGCGTCACCGACTTGTCGGGAGCGCTCTGGTCTGAGGTAATCCTGACGGGAGTGGCCCCTTCGGTGAAACGGTCGATGCTCGCGGTGTCGACCTTGGCTGACGAGAGCTGCGATACTATGTGGTCTCCCACGGCATCGGCACCGGCCTCGCCTACAAAAATAGTCTCGACACCCATGCGTCCGTCAAGCATGGCCGCGCCCACGGCACGGTCGCCGACACGTGTGGTGGCATTGCCGTCGGGCTGCAGCGACACGTTCAGGGTCAGTTCGCCAATAAAGATTACCTTGTTCATTATCGTATGTTTTATATAGTTTTTCAGAGACCTTCGGCATCCGAGTCGAGACGCGACTTGCATCCCAGATACCCTCCGTGGTGCCGCTTGGCATAGTCCCCGGCCGTGAAGCCGATAGCCTGCATCACATTGACCACCAGGACATCGCCGATTACGGTCATAACCGTCGTCGAGGTCGTCGGAGTGAGGCCGAGAGGGCATACCTCCGGAGCACCACCCGTCAAGAGTGTAACATCAGTGAGGCGTGTTAGTTCACTGTCGGGATTGCCCGTTATACCGATGAGGGGGATGTCAGGGTAGAGGTTCTTTGTCAGCGTCACGAGCTCGAGCACCTCGCGCGTGCGGCCCGAATTGGAGATGAGCAGCATCACGTCGTTTGGCTGCACCACCCCGAGGTCGCCATGCTGTGCCTCTGACGGATGCAGGTTGACAGCCGGGGTTCCTGTAGACGAGAATGTCGTGGCAATGTTCATGGCTATCTGACCCGCCTTGCCCATGCCGGCTGTCACCAGCTTGCCGCCGCGGCGGTGCACATGCTCGATTATCAGCTCTACGGCACGGTCATAATCAGGCGTATAGGGAATGGAGCGCAGGGCCCGGGCCTCGCGCTCCAGTATATCTTGCATCGACTCCTTGATGGTCATGGTTATCGTATTCTTTGGAATGGCAAATTTATAAAAAAAAACTTAAAGCACCAAAAATTGCCCATCAGTCCCGTTCAGTGTCCCGTTCAGGGAGCAACGCTCCCGTCCTCGGTATCTTTCCCGGCGTTTCTCAGCACCAGCTCCCGTGCCCCGGCGGCTATCTTCTCGGCCAGGGCATTCATGGCGAGGCATTCGTCTCGCCTGACGGACTCGCTCCGCGACCTGTGGGCGGCAGGAGCTATGATGAGCAACCGCCCCTCGGCACACAGGTTGAACTCCTCGCCTGACGGCTTATATCGCTCGGGGAGGCCGTTGTTCACAATCCTTATCAACGACGCACCTGCGGCCTCACCTCGGTCGCGAACCTCCTTCTCGGCATTGCTTATGAACGGCGACACAAGCGTGCCGCCACATCTTATTGTCTCCTCCCATTCCCTCTGCCTGTCGGCAAGCTCCTCGGGCGAGAACTTGCTGCTCACCCTCACGGCACTCATCACGGGGCTGCGGAGCAACATGAAATTGCCATAGACACTGTGCTCCTCGCCGTCCAGCATCACACAACGGCAGCGGCTGAAATATTCGGGACGCTCGCGCCTGACATACAGCCGCAGAGGATTATCCTCGACATATCTTATGAACCGCTCCAACTGCCCCTTCCTACACACTATTTTGTCATTGAAGCCTTCCTCAAAAATACCTTCCCTCTCCACGCCGAACACATCCCAGTACAGGCGCGAGCACGCAGCCTTCAGCTTTCCGATGACATATCCGAGGGGATGCTCCATCGGCTCGCGCACAAACACCACAAGATGCACATGGTCAGGCATCACGCAGTGCCTTATTACAG
>DAAQ01000048.1 GCA_001701225.1 Bacteroidales bacterium H5
CACCCAGAGGATATCATAATGACGTCTCTCCGAGACTGTCTTCATATTGGTATCCTGCGGGCCCCACACTGCGCGCGGGTTTCCCGATAATCACCGCGGCTCCGCCGCTCCGTCTCTCGGCTCCGCACATCCCCGCCCCCGATATAGGAAAGAGCCATCCCAACCGAGGCACGCATGTCGGAGAAGAATTCGCCTATCCCACCCGAGGCACGCAAGGGTCAGGATAAAAAATCGTCCCCACACAACCGAATCCCGCAGATCCTGAAAAGAAATCACCCCGCACAACCGAGGCCCGCAAGGGCCGATGTCATGATTAACCCGGGGTGACCGAAGGGAACCCCGGGAGGATGGCATATATATCCCTGAGCCCCGACAAGGGGCGATGTCATACGTTGAGTATTAGCGGACATCTCCGATGCCCGAAAGGGGATACCCGTCTCCACCCCACACCTTCGTCCTGCGGGCTCGATGTGGGGCTTCCCACAGGTCGCCGCTTCGCGGCTGGGTTTCTCAGACCTACACCTCGCAATGGATTTTCTATATGTCACCCCCTCACGTCTGCTTATCCTCATATCATACTCCCACTCCTCATTACTAATTCCTCATTCCTAATTCCTCATTATATAAAAAGCCGCGGGCTGTCGTGGTGGGCAGCCCGCGGGAGGATATGGGGATAAGGTTTATAATGCGACTTTGGCAACGGTGTCTGCGGCCTTGACTATGTAGACACCTGCGGGAAGGATGGGGAGGTCGGCTGCGGGGCCCTGATATGCGGGACGGCCAGAGAGGTCGTAGACAGTGGCAGAGTCGGCTCCGTCGACCACAATGCGGCCTCCGGCTACACGGACGGTCACGCCGCCGACTGCAATCTCAGTGAAGGAGGATTCAAATTCCTTTTCCTGAATATTGACAAACTGCCCCCACGCATCATTATTCCTATAGTTGTCAAGCGCGCCGACAGGGACATAGACGGTGGCGTTCTGATATACCTCCTCAGCTACTCCATAACGATACGCAAGCATAGGAGGTGTCACCGAGCGGCAACTGATAGATGTGAGGGCCGGACACTCGCGAAGATAGTTGCCTAAGTTTTCCATGCTCTCGGGGAAATCAATCTCCTTGAGCATAAGGGAGGCGATTGGCTGAATTCCGGTCGTTCCGGGCAGAACGGCAACTTTCTCCAGACCCGTCGGCACGGAATAAAGCAACTGAGGATTCATCTCGTTCTTACGCAGATAGAGCACACCATCTTCCGAGAACATGATGTCATTGGCCGGAGCAACGTCGATAGAGGTGAGGGCGTTGCAGTTGCGTGCGATGGAATATGCAGCCTCCACCGTAGCCGGAAGCGACAGATGTGTCAGGGCATTACATCCATTGAAAGCAAAATTCGACACTCCGTAAAGTCCGTCGACCATCACAACATCGGTCAATGCGGGACAATCAGTGAAAGCGTTCTGCCAGATAGACTCTATAGACGAGGGGACTGTGACTTTCTGTAGAGAGGGTAATTCTTTAAACGCTTCGCCGAAGATGGTCTTGACCCCAATGTCGAGGCCGTCGTAAGACACGGCTGCCGGAATGTCATACGAGCTAACAGCCGAATCGTGCAGCTTGAAAAATGCACCATACTGAGGTGAATCGACATATATCGAGAACTCGGCACCATCTTTGACAAACTTATTTGTCATCACCTTCTTGAAACCGTTCCACGGTGCAACGTTGCGGTAAGCATCGGGGATCTCTGTGAAGAGGATACAGTCGCTAACCGACGCACCCTCAAATGCATTCGCAGCCACATTGGCCGGAGGAACTGCTATATTTGACTGAATAGAACGCAGACCGGTACAATTGCGGAACGCATTCTCGCCTATCTCAGTCAAAGACCTGCCAAAATCGACAAACTTAAGGGCACGGTTGTCAGCAAACGCCTGCTCGCCAAGCGATTCCACTCTGAATGGGAGTGTAACACTCTCCAGACTCTCACAGCTTGCGAAAGCCTGGAAATCAATGCTCACTGCCGAGTTGATATTGATGGTCCGCAATGATTTGCACCAGTTGCACAGACGGTTGGGGATAGCCTCAAGTGCGGGGAGAGAAATGGACTCAAGATCCGCGCAACCCTCGAAGGCCTCCGCTCCGACAATCGTCGCATACGAGCTGAACCTCTTGATACCCGTGTTCCAAAATGCAAGCTCGCCGATTTCCTGTATCTGATAAGGCTCGTGTCCACCCTGCGTCATCTCTGTAAAATTCCTGTTCAGTTGAGCAGCATATCCACCTATGCGTATCACCGACTCCGGGAGGTCTATTGATTCCGCGATGCCTTTGACCGCAACAAGGGTGGTCACATCCTTGTCGTAGAGATTGCCGTCAATTGCCGTGAAAGAGGCCGATGCGGCATCGACATTGATAGAGGCAAGTTTGGGAGAGGACGAGAAGACAGGCATATATATTTCGGTGACCGAGGCCGGAAGGGTGACGGATGTCAGCTCCTCGCAATATGAGAACGCGTTGTCTTTGATTCGGGTCACGGCATAGCCATTGGCCGTCGCAGGGATGACCACTTCACCCTGATATTTGAAATTATAATCCGGATTGGAGACCACGGCACAGGTATTTGTGTCGTCGATGGGCTCGAACCACAGGCCCTGATACTCGAACGGAGCGGCCAACAGCCCCGGCACAGAGGCGCAAAGGGCAACAGCAAACGATAGGATTCGTGTGTGCATTATATGACAATAGATTTATGGTTAGACAAGTAAGTCATGTTGTCCGACAAATGTAAGCATAAAATTTCTGAACCGACAAATTACCCCCCCCCATTTTTAACACTATTTAACACAAAGGAGCCACCTCCGATATGGAGGCGGCTCCCGGGTATGACATATAGCCTATGTCAGTATGGTTGTCAGAGCTTGTCTATAGCCTTCTTGAGACCCTCGTTCTCGGGATCCATCTCGAGAGCCTTGCTCAGATACATCTTGGCCTTGGCGGGATCCTCGGCCATGTAGAACGAACCGAGTGTGGTATAGGTGTTCTTATAGACGTCGGCATATTTCTCCTTGTTGGCGGCATCTTCGTCAAAGGCAGCGAGCATGGCCTCGTATGTCTCCATCACCTCGGGGGTGGGCTTGCCATCGCGGATCATCTGCAGGGCGGCCTTGTTGCGGTAGAGGGGACCCTTGTTGGCGGCATCGGCCAGGGCGAGGTCGATGTACTTGATACCGTTGGATGCTGCCTCTGCACGCTCGGGCGAACCTTCGGGACGTGTCAGCGCGAGGTTCTTGTAACGGTTAGACAGGATGTAATAGTCGTTGAGCGAGGCATCGCCGAGGTCGACATATTTCTGCATATATGCCACGGCCATCGAGTCGTTCTCGAGCTTGTTGTACATCTCCGAAATCTCAGCGAGCATCTGCTTGTTCTTCTCGGGGTTGAGGGCGTATGCGGCCTCGTATGCAGCCACAGCCTCGTTGGGCTTGCCGAGCTTGCCGAGCACCTCGCCGTATGTCGAGTAGTCGGTAGCTGTAAACTTGGCATCGTTGTGGGCGAAGAGCTTCTGTCCGGCTGCCTCGGCTGCGGGCCAGTTCTCGAGGGCGGCCTCGTTGAGCATCACCATGCGCTGCATATACTCGTTGTTCGGGTCTTTGGCGAGCACCTGGTTGGCCACGTCGAGAGACTCCTTATATTTCTTGCCGAAATAGAGGAGGCCCGAGTAGCGCTGCTCGTCACCCTGGAAGTGGTTGGGGTTCTTGATATACTTGCCATACTGCTCGGCCGCGCGGGTGAACTGGTTGGCGTCATAGTATTTCTCGGCGAGCTCGCTCTGAGCCAGGGCCGAGGTGGGGAGCTTCTCGTTGAGCTCGACCAGCTTCGCGATGGCGAAATCGGGGTTCACCTTGTTATAGAGGTTCGAATACTTGACGTATGCCTCGGGATTCACGCTGCCGTTCTCTTCCTGATAGATGATGGCCTGCTCGTAGAAACCTGCGGCTGCGCCGAGGTCGTTTGCCTTGGCGAGGTCACCCTTGAGCACATATACCTGAGGCTCCTTATCCTTGGAGACCTTCATACCCTGGGCGATATACTTGTCAATCTCCTTGGCGTAAGCCACAGGGTCAACCTCAGAGTATGCGCGCGCGATGGCCGCATAGATGGCGCCGTTCTTCTTGTCAGAGTTGACGGCAGCCTTGAACTGGTTCTCGGCCTCCTTCTTGTCGCCGGCCTTGAGTGCGATCTCGCCAAGGCCGACATAGTTGAAGCCATAGGCGGGATTGACCTGTACACCGTTGTCAAAATTGGTCTTGGCAGCGGCGGTATTGCCGTCGCGCAGAGACAGCTCGCCGAGATAGAAATAGCTGACGGCCTTGTCGGTCGAGGCGTCGCCAAGTGTCTTCTCGAGGATGGTCTTTGCCTTGTCAAAGCGGTCGGCGTTATAGTAGTCCACGCCGTCCTGATAGCCGCCCTGGGCGAGAGCAGCCAGAGAGAGTCCTCCGATGCAGAGGGAAGTGATAATGCGTAAGTTCATCGATCGGTTAACTTATTGTTGTTTTGTTGTATTTCTGATTAAACGTTTTCGGCCGGCTAATATTGTGTAGCCGCGACTTAAGGTTTACTCCACGCTCACCATACGCGGACGCACCGTGGCGGGCAGGATTCCGGTCATCTGGATTATCTTCTGGCCCTGGAAACCTGTCACGAAGCTGTAGAACCTGTGCGATGTGCCTCCGGGAGCGGTGCATATCATGTAGACTGAGCGGTGCAGGGGATATGAGCCGTCGAATATGTATGCCTGATAGGGCTTATAGGCGGTGACCTCGTCGTTGCCGCGCACCTTGAGCACCTTGACGTCGCTGTTGAAGTCCATGACCGTCGTGTCACTGGCCTCGGCAGCCTGAGCCATCTCCTCGACAGACTTCTCGCGGCCCGACATGTCGGATGTCACCCAGCTCACGCCGATGATGCCGATGGCATTGCGGTCATTGGCCACGGCCTTGAACACCTCAGGGTTGGACTTGACAGCTGAGACATTAGGCCCGAAGGGGCGTCCGTCGAGCACCGAGTCGCGCATATACTTGACGGTCGACGAGCCCTGGTGGTCAAATATCACCTTGATGTCGCCGAGCTTTGACGGCTCCACCTGGTCCCAGCGGGTAACGTCGCCCGACAGAATCTCGGCAATATCCTTCTTTGAGAGTATCTCGACGGGATTTGCCGGATTGACTATCAGCGCCAGGGCGTCGACGGCAATCTTCTGCTGGTGTACTATCTTCTTGTTAGACTTGAGATAGGCCACCTCCTGCTCGGTCAGGGCGCGTGTGGCCACGGCGTTCTTGACCGAGCCCATCGCCATGATCGAGTCTATGGCCTCGCTCTCGGGCACATAGTATGCGATGACATCCTCCTTGGGATATACATACTCGAAGACGGCAATCTCCTGCTCCATTATCGACTCGAACGACTCGTCACAAGCCACCTTGGCGATAGGCTGTCTTTTTGGCTCGGCCTTCTTGCCCGAACATGACGCGAGCATCCCCGCAGCCATCAGGGCGACGGGGAGGACACGCAATATATTGTGTATGCTGAATCTCATCTGTCAGGTGTGATTTTAGAAATCGTCTCAGTGTGTGTCACTTGCGGGGACGGAACGATGTAGGGTCGTCCTCATCGTCGGGGTCCGGGTCGTTGCCGTATCCCGGGTCGATTCCGGCAAACTGGCGGTAAGCCCTCCAGATACCATATGCTATGAACAGAGCGCCGCCTACCCAGCGAACCCACGTCCATGTGGGGAAGAGGATGTTGAAATATCCGCAGAGAAACAGGATGCCGACGCCGAGATATATGGCAATCATTATGATGCCAAATATGTTACGCATGGTCTTGGGGGTTCCGGTATTACGTTGTGCGCTCATTGCAAAATAGTTTAAAAACGTTAGCTTTTTCGTGTTGATTCAAGTCAGAGCCACGGGGCCCTTTACAGAATCAACGCCGGTCGAGCCCGAAAGTTCGGCAAGCGCCGCAGAGTTCCCGCTGACACGCCGTAAAATTAATGAAAAATTCTTAAGGCAGAAAGAATCCGCCGCCAATTAATTTCCTTTAACACATCATTCCGGGCTATTTTCACTAAATTTGTACCTGATAAAGCAAACAGACCAATGACCAACGCACCACTTGCCGAGCGTCTGCGTCCACGCACGCTCGACGATTACATAGGCCAGACCCATCTTGTCGGCGAGGGGGGCATCGTGCGCCGCATGATAGAGAGCGGCCGTGTGGCCTCGTTCATACTCTGGGGCCCTCCGGGAGTGGGCAAGACCACCCTGGCACGCATCATCGCCAACACCGTCAACGTCCCCTTCTACACACTCTCGGCCGTCAACTCGGGGGTAAAGGAGGTCAGGGAGGTCATCGAGCGGTGCGCCCGCGACTCGTCGGGCATATTCGCCACCGGGAGGCCCATCCTGTTCATCGACGAGATACACCGGTTCAGCAAGTCGCAGCAAGACAGCCTGCTCGGTGCCGTCGAGAGCGGGACAGTGACCCTGATAGGAGCAACTACGGAAAATCCGTCGTTCGAGGTGATACGGCCGCTGCTGTCGAGGGCCCAGGTCTACACGCTCAGACCGCTCGAGGAGCCCGAGCTGCAGACCCTGCTCGACCGTGCCCTGGCCAACGACGAGATTCTAGCATCGCATCACCCCGAGGTGCGCCAGGCCACGGCCCTGTTCCGTTTTGCGGGAGGTGACGCCCGCAAGCTGCTCAACATACTCGACCTGCTCGAGCAGTCGACCCCGCAGGGCGAGACTCTGGTCATCGACGACGCCCTCGTCACCAACCGCCTGCAGGAGAATCCCGCGGCATACGACAAGGGGGGCGAGATGCACTACGACATCATATCGGCCTTCATCAAGAGCATCCGGGGCAGCGACCCCGACGCCGCCCTCTACTGGCTGGCGAGGATGGTCGAGGGGGGCGAGGAACCCGAATTCATAGCGCGCCGCCTCATCATACTGGCCGCCGAGGATATCGGTCTGGCCAACCCCAACGCCCTGCTGCTGGCCAACGCCACCTTCGACGCCATCCACAAGATAGGGTGGCCCGAGGGACGCATACCCCTGGCCGAGTGTGCCGTCTATCTGGCCACGTCGCCCAAGAGCAACTCGGCCTACATGGGGATAGACGCCGCGCTGGCACTGGTGCGCGAGACAGGCGACCAGCCCGTGCCGCTGCACCTGCGCAACGCCCCTACATCGCTGATGAAGGAGATGGGCTACGGGCGTGACTACAAGTATCCCCACGACTGGCCCGGGCATTTCACCATACAGCAGTATATGCCCGACACGCTGGGCCACCGGCAGCTATGGACACCCGCCGACAACCCCGCCGAGATGAAGGCCGCAGAGCTCCAGACACGCCGCTGGAGCGCCACGGCTGACAATCAGGAATCCGGGATGGCGAAACCGTGAAAAAATCACATGCACCGATTTCCGATTCCCGATTTTTATGCTTAAATTTGCAAGATAGAAAATCAACTCAAAAATATCAGGTATGAAGAAACATAATTTCTATGCCGGACCCTCGATCCTGAGCGAGTATACCATCAGCCATACAGCCGATGCCGTCAAGGATTTTGCCGGTACGGGACTGTCGATTCTCGAAGTATCACACCGCTCCAAGGAGTTCGTGGCCGTCATGGACGAGGCCCAGGCTCTGGTCAAGGAGCTGCTTGAGGTGCCCGAAGGGTATCACGTGCTCTTCCTGGGCGGCGGCGCCAGCCTCCAGTTCGCCATGGCCCCGATGAACCTGCTGCGCACCCGCGCAGGTTATCTCGACACAGGCACATGGGCTGCCAACGCCATCAAGGAGGCCCGCCTGTTCGGCGAGGTCGACGTGCTCGCCTCGTCGAAGGATGCCAACTACACCTTCTATCCCCGCGGCTACGAGGTGCCTGCCGGACTCGACTACCTGCACATCACCACCAACAACACCATCTATGGCACCGAGCTGCGCCAGGATCCCGACGTCCCCTGCCCTCTTGTGGCCGACATGTCGTCAGACATCTTCTCGCGTCCCGTCGACGTGGCCAAGTATGACCTCATCTATGCCGGAGCGCAGAAGAACATGGGCCCCGCCGGTGTGACACTTGTCATCGTCAAGGAGAGCGCCCTTGGCCACGTAGACCGTGCCATCCCCACCATGCTCGACTACCGCACACATATCAAGAAGGGCTCGATGTTCAACACTCCTCCCGTGCTTCCCGTCTACGCATCGCTGATGACCCTGCGCTACTACAAGGAGATAGGCGGCGTCAAGGCCATGGAGAAGATCGACCTCGAGAAGGCAGCCATGCTCTACGACGCCATCGACTCGTCCAAGATGTTTGTAGGCACAGCCGAGAAGGACTCGCGCTCGATCATGAACGTGACCTTCGTGATGACTCCCGAATACAAGGAGCTCGAGAAGGATTTCGTCGATTTCTGCACCACACGCGGCATTGTCGGCATCAAGGGACACCGCTCGGTGGGCGGATTCCGCGCATCGCTCTACAACGCCCTTCCCGTCGAGAGCGTCAAGGTGCTCATCGACGCCATGAAGGATTTCGAGAAACTTCACTGATAACCACCACAACCCCCCCATACAATGAAGATACTCATCGCAACCGAGAAGCCCTTTGCCCCTGTGGCGGTCGAGGGTATGCGCAAGGTCATCGAGGAGGCCGGAGCCGAACTCGCCCTGCTCGAGAAATATGCCGCCAAGGCAGACCTGCTCGAGGCCGTGGCCGATGCCGACGCCCTCATCGTGCGCTCTGACAAGGTAGACGCCGAGGTCATCGCCGCCGGAAAGAACCTCAAGATTGTGGTACGCGCCGGTGCCGGATATGACAACGTGGACCTCGAGGCCGCCACCGCAGCCGGAATGAGCGTCCAGAACACTCCCGGACAGAATTCGAATGCCGTGGCCGAACTTGTGTTCGGCATGGCCGTGATGATGGAGCGCAACATGTATAACGGCACCTCGGGCACCGAGCTCAAGGGGAAGCGGCTCGGCATACAGGCCTTCGGGCAGGTAGGCCGCAATGTGGCCCGCATAGCCCGCGGTTTCGAGATGGAGGTGTCGGCCGTCGACCCCTACTGTCCCGACTCTGTGATGGAGGAGGCCGGAGTCACCCCCATGCACTCTGTCGAGGAGCTCTACAGCACCAACTCGGTCGTCAGCATCCACATACCCGCCACCGCCGAGACACGCGGCTCGATAGGACGCGACCTCATCGTGTCTATGCCCAAGGGTGGACTGCTCATCAACACCGCCCGCAAGGAGGTGATTGACGAGGACAGCCTCATCGTGGCCCTCACCGAACGTCCCGACCTCAAGTATGCCGCCGACGTGGCACCCGACCGTGCCGAGGAGATGAAGGCACTCTTTGGCGACCGCGTGTTCTTCACTCCCAAGAAGATGGGCGCGCAGACCGCCGAGGCAAATATCAATGCCGGTATCGCAGCCGCCCGTCAGGTCATCGACTTCCTCACAACCGGAGCTGATAAGTTCCGCGTCAATAAATAACCCTTCTATTTCAGCTTGCCGAAGGCGCCCTGACCCGGATATTCCGGGAGGGCGCCTTCGTTTTTAATACCTATTTATATATGGTGTGTCAGAGCCGTACCTTCGAGCTCTTTCCGCCCGATACCTTTATGAATATGCCGTCGGCGGGATTGTCGACACGGATACCCTGCAGGTTGTAATAACGTGTATTGGTGGGAGTATCCACAGAGATTCCCTCTATGCCCGAGTCATCTATGCCGCTCACCTTGAGCAGAAAATTCTGGGTGTCGAGTGTGAATGTCACCCTCTCTGCAACCTGGGGGATATTGAGGTTCATCGCTCCCATATTATCGCTGACGACGTATGTGCCGTCTGCGGTGATGGGCATCCCGTCGGCCGAGCCGATGCAGTACTCCCAGTCATGGTTGGCACGGAACTTGAAATCACCGCTGAAATTGTCAACCGTAACGGTGTATGTGCCCGGCTCACCGGTCGGGGTCATGTCGGCATCATTGGACCATGAGCAGAAATCACCGACCAGCCCCCATGTCCTGCGGATCTCGCTGATGACAAACGTCATGGCGTTCAGGTCGACCTGCATGCGGTAGATTCCGGCCTTCTCGCATTTCCATGCAGAGTCGGTCTGCTTGACCAGAGTATTTGGAGCATCCTCGACGGGCACCATATCGTTCTGGGCAGGCCCGTAGCGGTTGGCATTGAGTGTCGCCCAGTCTACCTCATTCTCGCCGAGACGCGTTGCGAAGGCGTAATAGTCGTTGGCCCCCAGGTTGATTGTGCATGAATAGGTGTCGGCATACAGGTTGTGCGACATAAGCATACCGCGGTTGGCCGACCATCCCTGCGGGCCACCGATGAGATATAGGTCCTTGACCTCGGGGACGACTACTGGCTCCATGTCGGTGGGTAAACCTGAGATGACCACCGTGCTTGCTGCCGGATTGAGGGTGAAGGTAACATTCTCGACTGGAGCGGCCATGCGGAGATTTGCTCCATCCTGTGCGAGCGGATATGTGACGTTGCCCGAGATAGGAGTAAGGAGACCGGCGGCGGCTCCGAAATTGACCGACCAGTCATTGTCGGCACGGAACTTGAACTCGCCCGAGATCGAGGGGACGGTGGCGGTGTAGGTGCCGTCGGGCTGTTCGGTCATAGGGAAATCCTCGGCCCACTGTGTGAACTCGCCGATGATACCCCATGTGGTGGCACCGGCGGGAAGAACCGACCAGAGCGCCACAAGCACTGAAGATAAAATTTTTCTCATGTTGATGTATTTGGATTTGATTAGGTAAGTCAGGCGTGTATGCCGTGTGTGTGTTACGCGTGTGCATGCATGACAACGGCAAAGTTAAGCCTTTATCCCGAACCTGCCAAAAAAAAGCGGATGAAAACCGTCTCGGGATTTTAGTCCTGACAATTATTTTGCTATTTCGATGATTTTTAGTTACTTTGCCTTTGCGTTGGAGCGGGACCCATTCCGACAGCGACGTATAACGCTGAACAATGGTTTGTAAATCAGCGTTATATAACATATATTCATGTTTATGAGAGCATTATGAATCACGATAAGCTGCTACAGATATACGCCTCATCGTTCAGGCAGAACTGGAGCCTTCCGGCACTGACGGACTATGGCTCGGGCTCGACCATGACATACGCCGACCTGGCGCGACGCATCGCCGCCACACATCTGCTGTTCAGGGAGTGCGGTGTCCGGCAGGGTGACAAGATAGCCCTCATGGGCAAGAACTCGATACAGTGGGTGGTGACATACATGGCCACCCTCACATACGGTGCGGTGATAGTGCCGGTGCTCCACGACTTCAACGTACAGGACGCCCAGCATATCATCAACCACTCGGGGAGCGTGATGCTTTTCATCAGCGACGCCATATTCGACAACATGGAGTTCGAGAAGATTCCTGAGGTCAAGGCTGTTTTCTCGCTCGACAGCCGCCAGGTGCTGGCCGAGCACCCCTCCAACTCAGGCAAGGCCGAGCGCACCCTGGCCAAGCTGTCAGACCGCATGAGACGCCTCTATCCCCACGGATTCACCACTGCCGATGTCGTCTATCCCGACCTTGACGAAGAGAACGTGGCCGAGATAAACTATACCTCAGGCACCACGGGATTCTCAAAAGGCGTGATGCTGACACTGCGCAACCTCAAGGGCAATGTGGTCTTCGGCATCGGCTCGCGCCTCCACTATCGCGGCTCGCGGTGCCTGTCGTTCCTGCCGCTGGCCCATGCTTATGGCTGTGCCTTCGACATGCTGGTGCCCCTCGCTGTGGGCACACACATCACCATGCTCGGCAAGCTCCCGACACCGAAACTGCTTCTCAAGGCATTCGCCGAGGTCAGGCCAAATCTTATCATCTGTGTGCCGCTGATACTCGAGAAGATATACCGCAACAAACTGCGCCCCATACTCGAGAAGGGATATGTCAGGCACATCACCCGCATACCGGGCCTCAACCAGATGGTCTACCGCAAGATACGCCAGCAGCTCATCGCCGCATTCGGAGGTGAGTTCGAGGAGGTCATTGTCGGGGGCGCCCCTCTGAACCGCGAGGTCGAGGAGTTCCTGCACAAGGTAGGCTTCCCCTTCACCGTAGGCTACGGCATGACCGAGTGCGGCCCCCTCATCAGCTACACCCCGTGGCGCAAGTTCATCGTCAGCTCGTCGGGACGCGTGCTGCCCGGCATCATGGAGGCCAAGATTGCCGACTCGCCCGACCCCGCCAGGATACCGGGCGAGATATGTGTGCGCGGCGAGAACGTGATGAAGGGCTATTACAAGAACCCCGACGCCACCGAGGCGGTGCTTGATGCCGAGGGGTGGCTGCACACGGGCGACATGGGCACAATATCCAACGACAACACCATCTTCATACGCGGACGCTACAAGACAATGATTCTCTCCTCGAACGGCCAGAACATCTACCCCGAGGAGATTGAGGCCAAGCTAAACAATATGCCATACGTTGCCGAGAGTCTTGTCGTAGACCGTGGCGGACGCCTCATGGCACTCGTCTATCCCGACTACGAGGCCATGGACCGCGACAAAATCTCGAACGAGCGGTTGCCCGAAGAGATGGAGCGTGTGCGCACCGAGCTCAACAAGCTCGTCGCCCCCTACGAGCGCATCGACAAGATACAGCTCATCGCCAACGAATTCGAGAAGACCCCCAAAAAGTCAATAAAAAGATATCTGTATAATGCTTAGTTTAAAGAAGAGTTTAAAGATTAAAGATTAAAGTTTAAAGAGGGAGGTAAAGATTATAGTTTAAAGTTTATAGAGAAATGTTTAAACTTTAATCTCCTCTCTTTAATCTTTAAGCTCTAAACCCTCTTTAATCTTTAATCTTTAATCTTTAATCTCTAATCTTTAAACTTTAATCTCTAAACTTTAATCTCTTGTTCCAGACCACGATAAAAGTGCGTGACTACGAGACTGACGCACAGGGGATAGTGAACAACGCCAACTATCTCCACTATCTTGAGATAACACGCCACGAGTTCTGCGAGGCCCGTGGCACATCGTTCCGCGAGATGCACATCGAGGGGGTCGACCCCGTGGTGCGCAAGATTGAGATCGAATACCTGTCGTCGCTCACCATGGGCGACGAGATGACCTCATCCCTCACCGTGAGGCGCGACGGAGCCCGATTCATATTCGTCCAGGACATTCACAACCGGGCCACCGGCGCACATGTGGTGCATGCCACAGTCACGGTGGTAATCCTCGAGGGCGGACGCCTGTCGCGCGGCGACAAAGCCGCCCGGATGCTGGATATAGAATAATCCCCTTCCCCGATATGCCCGACCTCATAAAACGCATAGCCCTCAGCTCAATACGCGGACTCACCATCGAGTTTGCGCGCTATGTCATCGGGCGTGTCGGTGGGATTGACAATTTCTTCTCGCTTTCCGCCAGCCAGCTCTCGGCTGTCGCGGGAGTCAACTCACGTCCTTTCAGTGACGCGGTGAGGGCCGAGGCCCTGCGCGAGGCCGAGCGTGAAGCCATATTCGTAGAGTCCAACTCCATCAGGGCGATATTCTTCACAGATTCCGACTATCCGCAACGGCTGCTCGAATGTCCCGACGCCCCGCTGATGCTGTACGGAATCGGCGACACCGACCTCAATTCGGCAAGGTTCATATCAGTCGTGGGCACACGTCACGCCACAACCTACGGCACGGAGTTCGTCGAGACTCTGGTGCGCGACCTCGCCGCCACCATGACCGAGCCCCTCGTGGTGGTGAGCGGACTCGCATACGGCATAGACATCGCCGCCCACCGCGCCGCCCTGGCTGCCGGAGTACCCACAATCGGGGTGCTGGCACACGGACTCAACACCCTCTATCCCGCCACACACCGCGACGCGGCGGTGCGCATGGTGCGTTCGGGGGGCATGCTGCTGACAGACTACCGCTCGGTCGACGCCACACACCGTGGCAATTTCCTGGCCCGCAACCGCATCGTGGCCGGACTCTCAGACTGCCTCGTGGTGGCCGAGTCAGACCACAAGGGGGGCGCCATGTTCACGGCCCGTCTGGCCGGGGCATACTCGCGCGACGTCTTCGCCCTGCCGGGACGTGTGTCAGACCGCTTCTCGCGCGGATGCAACTCGCTCATAGCCTCCAATATGGCACAGCTCGTCACATCGGCCGAGGATGTCGCCGCCGCCATGCGATGGCCGCTGCGCGAGCCCGAGGGCACACAGCCTGCCCTGTTCGACGAACTGACGCCCGAGGAGGAATCCATAATGGCTGTGCTCGTCAACCGTGGCGACGCCAGCCTCAACGACATCTCGGCACGTGTCGACCTGCCCACACACCGCCTGATGGGCAAACTGATAGACATGGAGTCGCGCGGCCTCCTCACGGCCATACCCGGCGGTACATACCGGATATGCAGACCGATATAGCATACAATTATAATCATCAAAAATACAGACCGATATGAAAGAAATCATCCCCGAATCCGAGCTTATAATCAATCCCGACGGGTCGGTATTCCACCTGCACCTCCTCCCCGAGCAGCTCACAGACCGCATCATCCTTGTGGGTGACCCCGCACGTGTCAACATGGTGGCGTCATTCTTCGACACGACCGATTTCGAGGTCTCGTCGCGCGAGTTCCACACCATAGGCGGCACATATAACGGCAAACCCATCATGTGCCTGTCGCACGGCATCGGCCCCGACAACATCGACATCGTGATCAACGAACTCGACGCACTGGCCAACATCGACTTCAAGACCCGCGAGGTGCGCGAGCACAAGCGCCGCCTCACAATGGTGCGCATAGGCACGTCGGGTGCCCTGCAGCCCGAGCTCAAGCTGGGCACACCCGTCATTGCCGAGAAATCCATAGGCTTTGACGGAGTGCTCAACTACTATGCCGGACGCAACGAGGTGGCCGACCTCGGCTTCGAGCAGGATTTCTGCGAGTCTGTAGGCTGGAATCCCCTGTGGGCCAAGCCCTATGTGGTCGATGCAGACGAGGAGCTGGTCAACCTCATCGGGCGCGACGACATGGTGCGCGGCGTCACCATCTCGGCTGTCGGATTCTACGGGCCGCAGGGACGCAAGCTGCGCCTCCCCCTCTCAAACCCCGACCTCAACGAGCGCATCGAGCACTTCCGCCACAACGGACGCAAGGTCACCAACTACGAGATGGAGTCAGCTCCCCTGCAGGGCCTGGGACGCCTCATGGGCCATCGCGCCATGACCGTATGCTCCATCATCGCCAACCGCATGAACACCGAGGCCAACCCCAACTACAAGACCGCAGTCTATGACCTCGTGGGCACCGTACTCGACCGAATCTGACGAATTTTCTTGGAGGTAAACGAAATTTTACCTACCTTTGCAACATCAAAATCATCCCCATCCCCCATTCACTAAATATCCCCCAAGGATTAGTGAATACATCCAGGCCCGACTATTCGTGAGAACGGTCGGGCAAATTTTTCGGGCGAATATTTTGGCAATCAAAAGAAAAAACGTAACTTTGCAAAGTTTTTTCAACCCTTATTGACGTGGGAAAATTTTCAGAATTCCGCCTCCCGCTGAAGACGATGCCCGAAGGCACGCAAGAGGTCAGCTATCACCTCGGCAAACAGTTTTTCGTCAACATGGAGAGCGCCGACATACACGACGCAGATCTTGACGTGTCGCTGGCGGTGACGCACAAGCACGACCTCTATGAGCTCGTGTTCCACATCACCGGCACTGTCACGCTGATATGCGACCGCTGTCTGGACGACCTGATATATCCCATCGACGCGTCATATACCATCAATGTCAAGTATGGCGACGACTATTCGGAGACAGACGACCTGCTGGTGATACCCGAGTCGAACTCGTTCCTCAACGTCTCATACATGATATACGACACCGCCTCGCTGGCCATCCCCCTCAAGCACGTACACCCAATGGGCAAGTGCAACCGGGCCATGAGCGCGCTGCTGCGCAAACACCGCGCCGTCAAGGACGACGAGGACGCCGACCTGGCCGAGCAGCTCATCGAAGAGATGGACACGATGGACACCCCGGCATCCGAGCCCGAACAGACAGACCCGCGCTGGGACGGCCTCAAGGGACTCGCGTCAAAAGAGGGTGACGAAGACCGATAGAATCCAAATCCGTCCCGCGCCACGCCCCGTGCAAAGAGGCCGGTGGCAAACGGACAACGATAATAAAATATAGTAACAAAATTCAAACAAATAAGTCATGGCACATCCTAAACGAAAGCAATCCAAGACCCGTACCGCCAAGCGTCGTACCCACGACAAGGCCGTAGTCCCCACCCTGGCACTCTGCCCCAACTGCGGCTCATGGCACCTCTATCACACCGTGTGCGGTGAATGTGGCTACTACCGCGGACGCATCGCCATCGAGAAGACTGCCGCCGTCTGAATCCCGGATAACGGCATCAGCCTCCGGCCCCAAAAGGGCCGGAGGCTCAAAAAAGAACAGAATCACGACACCACCCAGTCTACCACACGCAGCACCTAAGGTGAACGACAGACTGCCCGGACAAATCGGCATGGATTCCTCGGCGCTTGCAGAGGAAACCGCGTCGGTGTGTGATTTTATGTACCCATCTCTAACCACCTCCACGCACTCTCACACACAATGCTGAACGCACGTATATCAGGGATAGCCGCCTATACCCCTGACGACATCTTAGACAACGAAATGCTCTCGAAGATGGTCGACACCAACGACGAATGGATCACCACACGAGTAGGCATCAAGCGCCGCCACATCCTCCACGAGGAGGGCAAAGGCTCTTCGTATATGGGCATCAAGGCCGTAGAGAAACTCCTGGCCGAGACCGGGACAAAGCCCGAGGAAATCGAGCTCATAATCTGCGCCACATCAAACCCCGACTACCGGTTCCCGGCAACAGCCTCGGTGATCGCATATCAGACCGGCATGACCGGCGCGTATGCATACGACATCCAGGCCGCCTGCGCCGGATTCATCGTGGCACTCGAGGACGCCACCGGATATATCCGTTCGGGGCTGCGCAAGAAAATCGTCATCGTCGCTGCCGAGAAGATGTCGTCGATGGTCAACTATGAGGACCGTGCCACCTGCACCCTGTTCGGCGACGGCGCAGCAGCCGTACTGGTCGAGCCCACCGAAGAGGAGGGTGTCGGCGTGCGTGACGGCGTGTTCCATACCGACGGCCAGGGCCTCGAGCACCTGCTCATGGAGGGCGGCGGCTCGGTGATGCCCGCCACTGTCGAGACTGTCAAGGCTGGAAAGCATTTCCTGTTCCAAGATGGCCGCAACGTCTACAAGAACGCCGTGACCGACATGTTCACCGCGTCCAAAGACGTCATGGAGCGCAACTCGCTCACGGTCGACGACATCGACTGGTTCGTGCCCCATCAGGCCAACCTCCGCATCATCGAGGCTGTAGGCTCGCGTCTCGGCATACCGAATGAGAAAGTGCTCGTCAACATCGAGGAGTATGGCAACACATCGGCCGCCTCGATTCCCATCTGCCTCAACCAGTACAAGGACCGCCTCAAGAAGGGTGACAAGATTATCCTCACCGCCTTCGGAGCCGGCTTCACCTGGGGCGCCATGTATCTCGTGTGGGACCTCTGATACAGGCCCGTCTGCACGGATACTCAAATTTATTACGGAAATAGCATCTTTTAAGGTGCTATTTTTGTTATAACTCAAAACGAACCCCAGATATATGGAAGAAAACACTCATAAAGCAGGATTTGTCAACATCGTGGGCAATCCCAATGTCGGCAAGTCGACGCTGATGAACGACCTCGTGGGCGAGCGCATCAGTATAATCACCTCAAAGGCCCAGACAACACGTCACCGCATCATGGGCATAGTCAACACCCCCGAATATCAGATTGTATTCTCAGACACCCCGGGTGTGCTGCAGCCCAAGTACAAGCTGCAGGAGTCGATGCTCAATTTCAGCGAGGGCGCCCTCACCGACGCCGACATCCTCGTCTATGTCACCGATGTGGTAGAAGACCCCTCGAAAAACGCCGGATTCCTCGAGAAAGTGGCCAAGGAGACCATACCCGTACTCCTCGTCATCAACAAGATTGACCTCGTCAAGGAGCAGGGAGAGCTCGAGAAACTCACCGAACGCTGGCAGTCGATACTCCCCAAGGCCGAGATATTCCCCGTCTCGGCCATCGAGCATTTCAACGTCGCCAACCTGATGAACCGCATCATCGAGCTGCTGCCCGTCTCGCCACCCTTCTTCGGCAAGGATGCCCTCACGGACAAGCCCGCGCGGTTCTTCGTCACCGAGATTATCCGCGAGAAGATACTGCTGCTCTACGAGAAGGAAATCCCCTACTCGGTCGAGGTCATCGTCGAGAAATTCGAGGAAAAGGAGAATTCCATCCACATCATGGCCGTGATATATGTCGAGCGCGACTCGCAGAAGGGCATCATCATAGGCCATAAGGGTGAGAAAATCAAGAAGGTGGGCATGGAGGCCCGCAAGGATATCGAGAAATTCTTCGGCAAGAGCGTCTATCTCGAACTGTTCGTCAAGGTCGAGCCCAACTGGCGCAACCGCGAGAACAAGCTCCGCTCGTTCGGCTATCTCGAATGACCCACAGACCGCTTTACGAAGCGCCACATCCGGGCCCGGCAGACTGTTGCCGGGCCCGTTTTTTTGTGACGGATTTTGTGAATCACATTTTTTATCATATATTTGCAACCGGAAACATACCACACAACACACCATCACACAAACCCTAATCAATCCTTTTCATGAAAAAGACTTATCGTCTGGGGCTCGTCGCCCTTCTCGCCTTGGCGCAGGTGCCCGCGTCGGCAGCCATCACGGACACAGGCAAGAGAATGGATGGAAGCATCAACTTCATCTACTCGCAGTTCACATCCGGCAATCAGGCCCTGCTGTTGACACGCGAGTGGAACGATGACGAAAGTACATGCAAATACACCATCCTCGACAAGAGTCTCAACGTCATCAAGACATTCCAGACCCCGCAATATCCCGAGGTCACAGCCACATCTACGCGCTATCAGGCAATCAGCGGGCCTATCGGGGTGCACGAGACATATCGCCAGGAAGGCATGAGGTGGGAAGGCATCTCCGCCGCCGAATTCGAGCAGATGTGTAACTCGGAAGGCTATTCACGCAAACAGACCGTAGACGGCCAGACACGCTATCTCCCCGACGCCCAGTGGGACTATTACTATCAGGAAATCTTCGGCATGGAGTATCCGAACAGATTCCGCGTATGGGACAGCGCCGCACAGTGCGGCATCGAGTATGCGGTCGAATACGGATATGACGAGTGGGGAAATACCGGCAAGTACGGCGAAGGACAGACCTCAACCGAATCCCGCCGCCCCAGACCCGTCAGCCTCTATCCCACCTCCGAGCAATGTGGCGACATGCACAGCATCTATGTCACACAGACCCTCTTCAATACCGACGAGGCCTACGAATGGATAGTCCCGATCCTCTCTACCGTCAGCGCAGACTACGAGAATGAATATGAGCGCGTCACCGGGCAGACTTTATGCTCGACAGGCTTCAGGGTGATGAGCGAGAACGGCTCGGCCGTTGCCGAGGTGACATACCCCTCGGGATACTATGGCACAGGCTATAGCGACGGCTATGACCTGCTCATGGTCGACAACAAGTATTACCTCTCGGCAACCGTCACCAACCTGAGCCGCACCGAGGAGTTCGAGATTATCTAC
Organism: Bacteroidales bacterium H5; assembly: GCA_001701225.1. GTDB lineage: Bacteria > Bacteroidota > Bacteroidia > Bacteroidales > Muribaculaceae > Duncaniella. The sequence goes on from DAAQ01000048.1 coordinate 19,807, forward strand.
GAGGTGACACAGGGCTCGTCGGCACTCAACATAGTCGGCGCCCCTATCCGCATCAAGGTCTACCCCACCGCTCCCCACCGCGGCACACCCGTCGAGGTCGAGCTGGGCGAGACATCGGGGAGCCGCTGCACCGTCGCAGTGGTGTCGGTATCGGGACAGACCGTGATGACACGCAACATCGAGCCCGGCTCGACCCGCACCTCAATCGACACCGCAGCAATGCAGCCCGGAGTCTATGTGGTCACGGTGACCGATGCACGCGGCACACGCAATGCCACCAAGATTGCGGTGCGCTGACACTTTATACCTCCAGACACAACTGCCGGGTCGGATATGTAAGTATCCGACCCGCTTTATTTAATGTTTCCAACAGAAAGTGCAGCCATAATGTTGGATTATCAGAAGAAAAGGGCTAACTTTGCATTACCGAATCCCATGACCACAGCTATATGAGATATACCCCCGCCATACTTATCCTTGCCGCCGCAGTGTCGCTGCCACTCGTGTCGCACGCCGATTTCATCGCAGACAAGGGGATGCGCATTCCGGCCGACCCGAGGTTCATACACTCTATGTTCACTGCCGACGGGCAGACCAGGATGCTTGTCACCGACATCGACCTCGACACAGAGATACGCAAGTTCACCATCCTCGATGACGAGTTCAACACCGTGGGGACTGTCGAGACACCGCAATATCCCACAACAGAGGCCGTGTCGCAAGTGAGCAAGGCAGTCGAAGGCCCGCTCGAAGTCTACTGCTACGACACGACATGGACACCCATCGACATAGGCGTGGACCTGACAGGGATGGAGTTCAGGGACGTATTGCTGCTCTTCAGAGAGGAGGGCTATGGCGTGAGCATCTCGAGTCTATATCCCGATGATGAGGAGATGTGTTATTTCGGGACCTTCAACAAGACAGACTACTATTATGCCGACCTCATCGGTTACGATTATCCCACCCTCTTCCGGGCATGGAACATGGAGACAAACCAGGTCTACCTATGCACTGCCGAATACGCGTCACACGGCTGGGGCCCGCTGGATAAATTTGAACCACCCGTCGAGCGCAGAGAGACCGTGACACCCGTTCCCGTACCGTTGGTACCGAGATCAGAGTCGGCCGACGGAATGGCTACGCAGGTCATCACACAGACACTCTTCAACACCGACGCCGCCTACGAGTGGATAATACCCGTCTACACCACAGTCTCCGTGCGATACGGAAATGATTACGAGCAGGTGTCGGGAAAGGTTGTACGCCGCTCGGGATTCCGGGTCGTCAGCGAGACCGGCGACGAGATTGCAACCGTCCGTTACCCCTCGGGGTATTACGGGCCTGCCGACGCCAGCGGCTACGAGCTGCTGATGATGGGCGACCGATACTATCTCATGGCCCCTGTGACCAATGCGGATGGATCGGAGGAATATGAGATTGCCTACGAGGTGACCCGCAATGAGTCGGGACTCGCCATGACCGGCGTCCCGATGCGTGTCAAGGTCTACCCCACGGCGCCGCGTCAGGGTACTCCGGTCGAGGTCGAGCTGGGCGAGACATCGGGCGAGCGATGCTCGGTGAGCGTCGTCTCGATGACAGGACGCACGGTGATGACGACCTCCGTCCAGGGCGGCACGACACATACCTCAATCGACACCTCGACCATGCCTCAGGGAGTCTATATCGTCACCGTCACCGATGCCCGCGGCACCCGCGACGCAACCAAAATTGTCGTACACTGACATGAGGAAATAATTCTGGGGCGAGCCTATGCGCGTGATGACACGGAGCGCGAGCTTACAAGACCCGACACCAGACCTATCACGGTGACGACACAGCAGGTGATGAGCACGTCGCCCGCGGCAAGACGGCACGGGTAGGCCACGACAGACATCTGCGAGTGGTCTCCCCCGAGGGCGATGATGCCGAAATGCTGCTGCAGCAGCGCCAGGACGATGCCGAGCAGTATGCCCGTCGCACCACCTATCAGGGCTATCAGCAGCCCCTCGTCAAGAAATATGCGCCTTATCATGCCGTCGGTGGCCCCGAGGGCACGCAGTATGCGCAGGTTGTCCTCCTTCTCGATAATCAGCATCGACATGGTGGACAGTATGTTGAACGAAGCCATGACAAGCACGAAGAGCAGCATGGCGAAGGTAATCCATTTCTCAATCTGTATCATGCGGAACGACTCTTCCTGCTGGCGCAGGCGGTCGGCCACGATATATTCGGGCCCGAGGGCCTCCTCGACGGCGGCAAGCATATGTGCGGGGTCGGCGTCATGCCCGAGTGCCAGCTCTATCGAGGTGGCCTCGTCGGAATAGTCGAACAGATGCCGTGCCGTCTCGAGCGGCACAAGCATCATGTCCTCGTCATATTCCATCTGGTTTGACTGATACACGCCGCTGACATAGAGTGTATCGGTGACGAAAGCCGCCAGCGGGAGGGCCGGATTGATGCGCCCCGTGCGGCGGGGCACGGTGAGCAGCAACGGACTCTCGAGCGAAGGACGGGCACCCGTATTGATGGCCGCCCCGACACTGAGCAGGGCGAACGGCCCGGGATACCCCTCAGCGGCATAGGTTGTGTCGGCGGGGTCTATCATCACCCCGTCTATGACCAGCGTGGAGAGCGCCGTGAAGCTCTGGTAGCCCCCGGGCACACCCTTGACTGTGACGGGGAGCTGCGCGTCGCCCGACATGGCCAGGGCCTTCTGCTCCAATACGGGAGCCGCGGCCCTCACCCCGTCGATACGGGCGAGTGCCGCGGCTATGGAGTCGGATGCCGCAATCACTTTGCCTGAGCGCGGCGTCACCTTCATGTCGGGGTCAATGGCCGAGAGCCTTTCGGATGCCAGGTCGGTGAAACCGTTGAACACCGAGAGCACGCACACCATGGCCATCGCAGCCACAGCTATCCCGGCCATCGAGATCATCGAGATGACGTTGACAGCCGTATGGCTTTTCTTGGCGAACAGATAGCGCAGGGCTATACGCAGTGCGAGCATCAGGTGTCTTCAGGGTTTCTCCGGCATCGGCAGGGGGGTCAGCCTTTTTTCTCGAGCAGCCGGTCTATGTTCTCGATATAGTCGAGCGAGTCGTCGATATAGAAACTCAGCTCGGGACATTTCCTCAACTGGAACCTCACCTTCTGGGCCAGCTCATAGCGGATTGTCTTTGACTGCGCGTTGATACCCTCGAGTATCTCCTGCGATTTCTCGGGGGGGAATATCGAGAGGTAGACGCGCGCTATGCTCAGGTCGGGCGAGATACGCACGGCGCTGACGCTGACCAGCGTGCCGTGAGTCTTGGCTGTCTGCTGACGGAATATCTCGCTCAGGTCCTTCTGGATGAGGCGTGCGATCTTGGCTTGGCGTGTTGTCTCCATAAACTTGAAATTTTATATATACAACGCTCCTGGGCCGGGATTAGTTGATGATGTCGAACCCTGTGTAGCGGCGCAGGCACTCGGGAACCACGATACCCTCGGGGGTCTGGTTGTTCTCGAGCAGTGCGGCCATGATGCGGGGCAGCGCGAGGGCCGAGCCGTTGAGCGTATGGCACAGACGGGTCTTCTTGTCCTCGGCACGATAGCGGCACTTGAGGCGGTTGGCCTGATATGTCTCGAAGTTCGACACGCTCGACACCTCGAGCCACCTCTGCTGGGCAGCCGAATATACCTCAAAGTCGAAAGTTATCGACGAGGTGAAGCTCATGTCGCCGCCGCACAGGCGCAGTATGTGCCAGGGCAGGCCGAGGCTCTCGAGCAGACCCTGCACATGGTCTTTCATCTCCTCGAGGGCAGCATACGAGTTCTCGGGCTTCTCGATGCGCACAATCTCCACCTTGTCGAACTGATGCAGGCGGTTCAGGCCGCGCACATCCTTGCCATAGCTTCCGGCCTCGCGGCGGAAACATGCCGAATAGGCGCAGTTCTTGATGGGGAGCTTGTCGCCGGGGATGATGACGTCGCGATAGAGGTTGGTCACGGGCACCTCGGCGGTAGGAATCAGATAGAGGTTGTCCTCGTTGATATAATACATCTGGCCCTCCTTGTCGGGAAGCTGGCCTGTGCCATAGCCCGAAGCCTCGTTGACGACATACGGGGGCTGGATCTCGAGGTATCCGGCCTCAGACGCACGGTCGAGGAAGAACTGTATGAGGGCTCTCTGCAGCTTAGCGCCCTTGCCGATATAGACGGGGAATCCGGGTCCGGTGATCTTGACACCGAGCTCGAAATCTATCAGGTTATACTTTTTGGCCAGTTCCCAGTGGGGCAACGCGTCGGCGGGGAGCTCGGGCATCTTGCCGCCATCCTTCTCGACAACGTTGTCGGCGGCGGTGAGGCCCTCGGGCACAGCGTCGCAGGGCACGTTGGGTATGCCTAACAGGATATCGCGGATAGCCTTCTCGGTGTTGGCGAGGCGCTCTGAGAGCTCGCGCTGCTTCTCCTTGATTTCTGCGACCTCCTTCTTGGCTTCGTCGGCCTCCTCGCGGCGACCCTCCTTCATGAGACGGCCTATGGAGTCGGCCTTCTTCTTGAGCTCGGCTGCGAGAGTATCGGACTGAAACTGGAGGCTCTTGCGCTCGTCGTCGAAATCTATAACGTCGTTTACGCCCTGCTTGCCGTCAAAACCCTTGACTGCCAGGCGTGCTATGATCCGTTCGGGATCTTCCTTTATCTGTTGAAGAGTAAGCATCTTGATGAATTTGAGAATTGTGTGGTGTTATGAAAGGAGCTCCTTGACCTTGGCCGAGATGACACGGCCGTCGGCGCGTCCGGCGAGGGCCTTGGAGGCCACTCCCATCACGCGGCCCATCTCCTTGGGAGATGTCGCGCCCGTCTCGGCGATGATTTTCTTGAGCTCGGCGGTCAGCTCCTCGTCGGTGAGCTGCTTGGGCAGGTACTCCTCGATTACGGCAGCCTCGGCCAGCTCGTTGTCGCGCAGGTCGATGCGGTTCTGCTCGTCATAGATAGCCGCGGTCTCCTTGCGCTGCTTGGCCATCTTGACCAGAATCTTGGTGGCAGCCTCGTCCGAGAGGGTACCGTCGCCACCCTTGGCAGTCTTGGCCTCGAGAAATTCCTTCTTGATGCCGCGCAGGGTCTCGAGCCTCACCTTCTCGCGGGCAAGCATAGCCGCCTTGATGTCGGCCGATATTTTGTCAAACAAGTCCATTGTAATCAGCTTTTGTATTATCGTGCAAAGTTACTCAATCGCCCCGACATTAGCAACAAAAAACCACCATCCGCCCCAATAAAACTGAAAGATAGGGAAATGATGGTTTGCCGATATGTCCTGTCACAAACTTATTTTAATAGTTTTCGACTGGCATCTCCGCTTTCGAGGACACCCATCTGGTGGATTGCTATAAGATTTAGCTTTATCAACCGTTCAGGCTGAGGTATCCCTTGTTCTATGAATACAGCATTGAGATTCTCCATATTGGAGAGACATATAAGCTCATTGATCGAGGCGTAATCGCGGATATTCCCCCTGAGGTCGGGATTGCTGTCGCGCCACTGTTTGGCCGTCATACCGAACATCGCTACATTCAGTACGTCCGCCTCGTTTGCATAGATGATGCTCGCCTGTGCTTTGGTAATTTCGGCAGGGATAAGATTATGTTTGATGGCATCGGTATGGATTCGGTAATTAATTTTAGACAATTCCCGTTTTGCAGACCATCCGAGATTTTTTTGCTCCTCTTCTTTAAGGCGTTGGAACTCTTTTACAAGATACAGCTCGAACTCGACAGAAACCCAACTTGCAAACTTAAATGCAATATCCCGCTGTGCGTAGGTTCCTCCATCACGTCCTAACTTATTGACAATGCCTATTGCTCCTGTAAGTTCTACCCAACGGCTTGGACTCATCGTAAAAGAATTCGAACCGGCCTCTCTCAAAATGGGGTCGAATTCGACCCCATTAAAGTCGGGATTATTCAAAGACTCCCACAACCCAAGGTATTCAAGAGTATTTTTCACCCTCATCCAATTTTTCACAACGTCCTTGGGCTCGTCAGGATTCTTCTGACGTGCAATGTCGGTGATGCAGATATAATCTATACCATCTTTGGCAAGAGTCCTGATCGTAGTATCTTTTACAACTAATTTAGCCATTCGGTTAAAAGGTTTTTCGATTGAGTTGTTACATCATTCGTCCGTCAGTGTCATACTGCAAAATAAAGGTCTGCGAATTCTTCAGTTATGGAATAAAGCACGAAACGCTTTTGTATGTAAGACACGGGCGCTCTTGCCCGATATGATGCAAAATTACATCTTTACCTCCAACATTCAAAACAATTCGGACCCGAATTTGCAAAAGGGGAAAAACATTCTCATGAATTCAAACAATCCGGCCTTAATCTCTCGTTATTTTATTATACCTTTGTGACGACATAAAGACACCGATATGAAAATCATAATTGCCGGAGACGGAGAGACGGGCACACACATCGCCCAGATGCTCTCTGTCGAGAATCAGGATATAGTGCTGATGGGCTCTCACCGCGAGCATCTGGCCGAGCTGGAGGCAACGGGCAATTTCATCACCTTCGAGGGGAGCCCCATGTCGCGCGCCGCCCTGCTGCGCTGCGGGGCCGACAGGGCCGACCTGTTCGTGGCAGTGACGCCCGACGAGACGGTCAACCTGCTGGCTTGCGAGATTGCCAAGGATTGCGGCACACGGCGGTGTGTGGCCCGCGTGGACAATCCCGAGTTTGCCTCGGGCGAGGTCGACGCCATGCTGCGCCGCTGTGGCGTGGACCGCACAATCTATCCCGAGAAACTGGCCGCACAGGAGATAGCGCAGTTCATCGGCCACAACTGGGTGAGCGAATGGTCGGCATTCCACGGCGGCGAGCTCATCGTGGCCGGAGTGCGCATGGAGCACGGAGGCACCATGTGCGGACATCCGCTGCGCGATGTTCCCGACAATCCCCGCTTCTATCACGTCTCGGCCATAAAACGTGGCGACAGCATCATCATCCCCCGTGGCGACGACATACTGCTCGAGGGCGACACGATATATTTCTCTGTGCTTCCGGCCGACATCGACCGGCTCACCGAGGTGTGCGGCAAGCAGCCTGTCCCAGTGCGCCGCATCATGATAACAGGTGCCGGGCGTGTCACCGAGAACCTGCTCGGGATGCTTGGCACACGCCACGACATCACCGTCATCGACCCAGACCGCGGGCGTTGCGAGGCGATAGCGTCGAGGTTCCCGAAAGTCGTGACCGTCAACGCCGCCGCAAACGACGTGAGCACGATGCGCGACGAGGGCATCGACAACTGCGACATGTTCCTGGCGCTAACCGGAAGCTCGGAGACCAACATAGTCTCGTGCATGGTGGCACGCGAGCATGGCGTCCCCAAGACCGTGGCCCGCATCGAGGAGCTGCAGTATGTGCCCGAGGCCGAAAGTCTCTCGATAGACAAGATTGTCAACAAGAAGCTGCTCAACGCGGGGCGCATACTCAATGTGCTTCTCGACTCGAACGTGGCCACCACCCAGTGCCTCTCGCTCGACAAGGCAGAGGTGACCGGGATGATAGCCCCCGAGGGAGCAAGGATTGTGTCGGAGTGCATCTCGGCGCTCGGGTTGCCGAGAGAGCTCACCGTGGCGGGGCTCATACGCGGCGGCCGCGGCATGCTGGCCGAAGGCCATACCGTGGTGCGCCCCGGCGACCAGGTGGTGGTGCTCTTCACCTCGGGCGCGCTCTCCAAGGTTGAACGTCTTTTCCGCAAGTGACCCTCCCATGAAGACATCAATCCGTTACGCATCCATAGCCCGCATAATCGGGCGCCTCATCCTCATCGAGGCGCTGCTGATGCTTGTGCCGCTCGGAGTATGCCTGCTGTATGGCGAGAGCGACTGGATGGCCTTTGCGGCGGCAATAGCCGCAGCGGGGGCAGCCGGAGGAGTGCTCGAATGGTTCACGCGCCACACCGACACATACATACGGGGCCGCGAGGGATTCATCATCACCGCCCTCGTGTGGGTTGTGTTCGGGCTCTTCGGCCTCATCCCGTTCATGCTCTGCCGAACGCCGCTCGGGTTCACCGACGGGATGTTCGAGGTCATATCGGGCTTCACCACCACCGGGGCGAGCATGATCACCGACGTCGAGGCATGCAGCCGGGGCATATTGTTCTGGCGCGCCTTCACACAGTGGATAGGGGGCCTGGGCATAATCCTGTTCATGCTCGCACTGCTCCCCGAGCTCAACAAGGCAGTGGGCATATCCATGTTCAACGCCGAGGCCACAGGCATCACCCACGACAAGCTGCACCCGCGCATACGCCAGACGGCCCTGTCGCTCTGGGGTGTCTACTGCGTCATCACCCTCATGTCGGTGGTGCTGCTGTGGCTCGGGCCGATGGACCTCTTCGACAGCGTGTGCCAGACATTCGCGGCCATAGCCACCGGGGGCTTCTCGACACGCAACGAGGGGGTGGGCTGGTGGCAGTCAGACTATGTGCTTGTGGTGCTGACAGGGGTCATGTTCGTGGCCGGACTCAATTTCATGACACTCTATGCCGCATGGCGCATGGGACTGCGGCGCCTGTGGGATAACGACGTGTTCAGATGCTTCGCGGCCACGGTGGGCATCGCATGGCTGCTCTATGTGGCCTCGGCCATCATCGGAGGTGCGCCCGCGACAGCCGACAGGCTCGTGGTCTATCCCCTGTTCCATGTCGTGTCGGCCATAACCTCGACCGGATTCTCTATCGCCGAGGTCGAGTCATGGGGGCCCTTCTCGCTTTTCGTCACCATACTGCTCATGCTCTGCGGAGGGTGTGCGGGGTCGACCTCGGGCGGCATCAAGACCGACCGCCTGATGGTGCTGGGGCGCAATTTCGGCAACGAGATACGCAAGACCGTATTCCCGAGGCGCACATACGTCGTCAGCCTCAACGGCAGCGCGCTGCAGAGCAGCCTCGTGTCGAGGGTGTCGGCCTTCGTGTCGCTCTACCTGCTGCTGACCCTGCTCTCGACCGGCATCATCACCCTGTGGGGCTATACGGTCACCGACTCACTCTTCATGACGGCCTCGTGCATCGGCTGCAACGGCCTGGGGTATGGCGCCACGGGGGTATCGGGGTCGTATGCAGCGCTCCCGGCGGCCGTCAAATGGCTGCTCACGTTCGACATGCTTGCAGGCCGTCTCGAGATATTCACGCTGCTCGTGCTGCTCCTCCCCTCGTTCTGGCGCAGGTAGGGGCGGACAGAGATACGATGATATAGTCCGGTGTGATGCAAAGCCCCTGCGGACACTGATACTCTGAGGCATACTTTTGCTGCAAAAGATCCTGGATCCG
>DAAQ01000031.1:0-12871 GCA_001701225.1 Bacteroidales bacterium H5
TTAGGCTCCGGCTTGGGCTCGGCCTTCACCGGATTGTTATGCGCGTCAAGTTCAATCTTGCCGATGACACGCGGCCCGGCGGCGCGCACATGCGCGTCGCCCTCGGTCGTGGCCTGTGCGGGCTCCTTCGGTGAGGTCGCGGATGTCTTCTCCTTGTCACGGCGGATGCTGTCCACCTTGGCCTTCTCGTTGCGGTCGGGCTGGAAGGCTGAGACAAGAATGTCGTATGCTTTCTCGTCGATGCGTGTGTTGGGGTTGGCATCCACAGAGATGCCTTTTTTCTGCAACTGCTCGACCACGGTCGGGATCGAGACATTGAATTCTTTGGCGGCTTGACTAATCTTTATTCTCGGCATATATTTCGGGTGCTAAGCAGTTGGGGATGAAAGCTCGGCGTTTTATATGATTTTGTTGTGGATGTGATGGGTGGAGAGGTGAGACGTGAGCGTCCGGGCCGGGTCACTCCTCTTCAGAGGGCTCTCCGTCTGCAGCGGGCGCCTGGGGTGCGGCCTCGTCGTCCTCGTCAAACTCGGCCTTGAGTATGGCGATGATGTTGTCGACGGTATCCTCCTCGAGGTCTGCCTTGTCGATGAGCTCCTGGCGCGGAGTGCGCAGCACCTCGCGGGCGGTGACGCAGCCCATGTCCTTGAGGGCGTCGATGACCCAGCCGTCGATCTCGTCCTTGAACTCGTCCAGGTAGATGTCGTCCTCGACCTGGTCGGGGGTGTCACGGTAGACGTCGATGACATAGCCTGTGAGCATGGAGGCGAGCTTGATGTTCATGCCACCCTTGCCGATGGCGAGCGATACCTCCTCGGGGCGCAGGAACACCTCGGCCTTCTTGGCCTCCTCGTCGAGATGGATGCTCGAGATCTTGGCAGGGCTGAGGGCACGCTGTATGAAGAGCGACGGATTGGATGTATAGTGGATTACGTCGATGTTCTCGTTGTGGAGCTCGCGCACGATGCCGTGGATACGCGAGCCCTTGACGCCGACGCATGCGCCCACGGGGTCGATGCGGTCGTCATAGCTCTCGACGGCAATCTTGGCCCTCTCGCCGGGGATGCGGGCCACGGCCTGGATGGAGATGAGGCCGTCGATAATCTCGGGCACCTCGCGCTCGAAGAGGCGGCGCAGGAATGTGTCGCTGATGCGCGATACCGTAATCTTGGGATTGTTGTTCTTGTTGTCGACACTCGAGATGACGGCAAGCACGGTCTCGCCCTTACGGAAATAGTCGCCGGGGATAGACTCGCTCTTGGGGAGCAGCAGCTCGTTCTTCTCGACATCGAGCAGCAGGGTCTCGCGCGACCATGTCTGATAGACCTCACCGCTCACAAGCTGTCCCTCGAGCTCCTTGAACTTGGAGTAGATGGCCTCTTTCTGCAGGTCGAGGATCTTTGACTGCAGCGTCTGGCGCAGGTTGAGGATGGCACGGCGGCCGAAATCGGCAAAGAATATCTCCTTTGTATGCTCCTCGCCGATCTCGACGTCGGGGTCCTCGTCGGCGCGGGCATCGGTCAGCGAGATCTGCAGGTTGGGGTTGGTCACCTCGCCGTCGGGCACTACCTCGAGGTTCTGGAATATCTGCACGTCGCCCTTGTCGGGGTTCATGATGACGTCAAGGTTCTCGTCGGTACCGAACATCTTGGCCAGCACGTTGCGGAACGATTCCTCAAGCACGCTGACCATAGTGGTCTTGTCAATATTCTTCAGCTCCTTAAATTCGGCAAAACGCTCCACCATATTGGGAGCTTCCTCTTTCTTAGCCATTTGCTTGTCTATATGTGGGATATGGGGTCGGTTTATTAATCTCTCTGATTGTCATTTGAAGTCAAAGTGATATGCCACGCTGCGGCAGTCGTCCATGCCCAAAGTCTCGGGCTCGGCAACCATGCGGGGGCGCTTCTCGCCTTCGAGCCTGACCTTGCGGGTCACCTCGACGGTAAATGTGCGGGCCTCGGGGTCGACTGCTGTGAGCAGGCCTGTGAACTTGCGTCCGTCGCGGGTGAGGATGTCGACGTTGTCGCCGATGTGCTTCTCATACTGGGCGGTCACCTTGAAGGGCGCCGAGAGCGACGCGGTGCCGACCTCGAGCGAGTAGTCCTCGACATCGCGGTCGAGAGCCTCGTTGACCTTGCGGCTCACCTCGGTGCAGAAATCCAGGTCGAGACCCGTCTGCGAGTCGAGCTCGACCACTATGTCGTTGTCTGCCGATACCGTCAGGCTCACGACAAATGCGTCCGTGCCCTCGATGGCCTTGGCCACTGCGGCCTCAACTTCATGCTTGTCTATCATATCACGTTTATATAAAGAATTGGAGGAAGCACCGTGGCCTCCTCCGTGACTTTCTGACTGCAAAGATAGCAAATAATAGCCAATTCTCACATATCGGCGCATACGGGCGTGAGGAATTTAATAAATATTAATCTATTTTAACTATCCTCCGACACTTAACAGACCTCCCGCGCGGTTGTTTTAATATGAAGCTCCTCTACTCTCTGGCGGCTCTCCTCCTGGCGGCCGCCTGCACAGGCCATGCCGACAATAAAAACCTCAACGATATGCAGACCGCAGACCGACACACAGCACAGACCGACAGCATCTGCCTGGCAGGGGGATGCTTCTGGGGCACCCAGCATTTCCTGAAACAGATAGACGGCGTCATCTCTACCGAGACCGGCTATGCCAACAGCCGCGTGCCCGACCCGACATACCGGGAGGTATGCACCGGCGAGACAGGCGCCGCCGAGGCCGTGATGGTGACATATGACCCAGGGAGGGTAGGGCTCGCATTCCTGCTCAGGCTCTATTTCCTCACCATTGACCCCACATCCGTCAACCGCCAGGGCAACGACCGGGGCACGCAATACCGCACCGGCATCTACTATACCGCCGAGGAGCAGAAACCCGTCATCGTCAAGGCCCTCGACTCGCTCCAGCGCCAATATGACGCGCCACTGGCCATAGAGGCCGAGAGGCTACGCAACTTCTATCCCGCCGAAGAGTATCATCAGGACTATCTCGACAAGAACCCCGGAGGATACTGCCACATCGACCCGAAGCTCTTCGAGCTGGCGCGCAATGCCGCACACCGCTGGCACCGTCCCACAGACGCCGAGCTGCGCCGCCGCCTCACGCCAATGCAGTATCAGGTGACACAGTATAACGGCACGGAGCCCCCATTTGACAACGAGTACTGGGACGAGAACCGGCCCGGCATATATGTCGACATAACCACGGGCGAACCCCTGTTCGCCTCGGCAGACAAGTTTGAGTCGGGATGCGGATGGCCGAGCTTCACACGCCCCATCCCCGGCTCGTCGATAACCGAGAGGACCGACACCAGCCACGGCATGGTGCGTACCGAGGTGCGCAGCGGCGACGGTGATGCCCACCTGGGCCATGTGTTCGACGACGGCCCGCGCGACCGTGGAGGCCTGAGATACTGCATCAACAGTGCCTCATTACGATTCATACCCCTCGACAGCATGGCCGCAGAGGGGTATGGAGACTATGTGAGATATGTGAGGTAGTTCAACTATATCATCTCTTCCTGTCCATCGAATACCAGGCGTATGCGATATACGCTATCACAAACGGTATTATCAGCGACACCCAGCTCATCACCGTCAGCGTGAAATGGCTCGACGAGCTGTTGTAGATGGTGAGCGACGACTTGGGATCGAGCAGCGAGGGATAATATGGCGTATTGCAGAATCCGGCTATCCAGAAGAGGCTCATCACCACAAGTATGGTGCCGATGCCGCTCCACCATATTCCCTTGGTCCAATGTTCGGCGTATGCCGAGCGGAAGATGGCATAGAGCACCATGACGGTCCCGACAATGAACACCCCGGCCACCCAGGGCATGTCATAGAAATTATACCAGTACTTGAACTCCTGATGGTAGAAGAAGGGGCGTCCGTGGTTGACCATGGGGTCGGTCAGGGTGAAGTACATGTCGGTCGTGAGGAGCAGCCCCAGGAATATGAGGAAGAAGACCACGAACGCCATGCCGTTGGTCAGCACCCTGCGCTGGTTCTTGTAGAAGAAATAGTTGAGAAACCCGATCTCGGGATGATTGTTGAGCAGGTAGAGCGCGGCCTGTGTGCGCGCCAGGAAGAACACGGCCAGACCGAGCACGAGGTTCTTCCAGTTGGCAATCGCCTCAAGGCCGTGAGTGGGAGCCCACTGCGAGATGACAGGCGAACCGGCGTCGAGGATATTGCGGCGCGTGACAGTGAACTCGGCCCCGAAGAAGAACATGGCCACGGCGACACCGAGCAGTATCGGGCCCACGGCGCCGTTGATGAGGAGGAAGACGTCGTAGGTGCGTCGGCCGAAGATATTGCCCGGCTTTGAGCGGAACTCATAGCTGACTGCCTGCAGCACGAAACTGAGCAGTATCAGCATCCACAGCCAGTAGGCGCCCCCGAAGCTGGTCGAGTAGAACAGCGGGAACGAGGCGAAGAACGCCCCGCCGAACACTACGAGGGTGGTGAAGGTCAGCTCCCACTTGTGTCCGAGCGACGAAATCATCTTGTCCTGGTCTTCAGAACCGTCAAACTCGCTGAAAAGGAATGTCTGGCCACCCTGCACGAAGAGCATGAACACGAGCACGGCGCCGAGCACCGAGATAAGCAGCCACCAGTATTGTTGAAGAGTTGCAAGTTCCATAGGTCAGTCCTCCTCCTTCTTGTTGATTTGTTTGAACATGATAGTCATTTCGGCCACCAGCAGTGCTGTGAAGACGGCGGCAAAGAGCCAGAAGGTCAGCATCACCGACCCTGCCGAGATGCCCGATATGGCGGCGCGTGTGGGCATGATGTTCTGGATTATCCAGGGCTGGCGTCCCACCTCGGCGGTGACCCATCCGGCCTCCGAACATATCCACACCACAGCCACGGAGAGTATCGACACCCACTGCCACCAGCGGGCCTCCCACAGCGAGCGGCGCCTGTATGCAGCCCAGAGCGCCACGCACAGGAACAGCAGCAGATAGCCTCCGGCAAGGACCATGATATGGAACGAATAGAAGGTCATCCCCACAGGGGGCACAGCCTCCTCGGGCGAGTCGAGGTATCCGTAGCCGAAATACTGATAGTTCTCCTTGATTCCGACATTGGCGGCAGCCATTGCGGCCTCGTTGCCCCCGGCGTATGCCTTGTCGAACTCGCGCAGGGCCTCGTGCGACAGGAGTCCGCGCTCTATGCGCTCGGCATAGCTCACGGTGTTCACCTCATTGCCTGCGGCATCATATCCGCGCCCCTCTATCAGGTCGTTGATTCCGGGCACGAACGAGTGCGGGTCCATATTGGCCAGTATGCTGAGTCCATAGGGGATAGCGACCTTGAAATAGAAGGGATCCCGGCTGTCGGTACGTTCTTTCGCGGGGTCGAGTATACCGAAGGCCACCAGCTCGGTACCCTTCGAGCCGTCATAAAGGCCCTCCATGGCGGCCAGCTTCATAGGCTGCACACGGGCAACGTCTACAGCCGAGCTGTGGCCGCTCCACAGGGTCAGCAGCATACCTGCGACACCGAGCCATCCGGCAATCTTTATCGAGTCAAGGGCCATCTCGCGGCGACGTCCCTTCATCAGCAGCCACGCGCTGACACCGCACACGAACACCGAGGCGAGTACCCAGCCGTCAAATACAGCATGGAAGAACTTGTGTACCGCTACGGGCGAACAGGCCACGGCCCAGAAATCGTCCATGACATTACGCATCTGCTCGGGGTCAAACTCCATGCCCACAGGATATTGCATCCATGCGTTGGCCACCAGAATCCACAGTGCCGAGATTGAGGCACCGATGGCGGTGAGCCATGTCGAGGCAAGATGGAAGCCGGGAGAGACCTTCTTCCACCCGAAGAACATGATGGCGATAAACGTGGACTCCATGAAGAAGGCCAGCAGACCCTCGATGGCGAGCGGGGCTCCGAAGATGTCGCCCACAAACCATGAGTAATTGCTCCAGTTGGTGCCGAACTCAAACTCGAGGATGATGCCGGTGGCCACGCCTATGGCAAAGTTGATGCCGAAGAGGGTCATCCAGAACTTGGTGGTGGCCAGCCACTTTGCAGAACGTGTGCGGTAGTAGATTGTCTCCATTATACCGACAATCACACTCAGGCCGAGCGTCAGAGGCACAAACAGCCAGTGATACATCGCAGTGAGCGCAAACTGCCACCGCGACCAGTCGACTACTGTAATCAGGTCTTGCATATTGTGAAGATTAAATTATTGTTTCATAATATCGTACCCCAGAAGAGGGGAGATCGAGCAACCATAATATCGTCCCCGCCGGGGACTCCGGGTGGGGGTGTCCCAAGCCCCCTCACCCCCCGCATTGGCATGCGGGGGATAACCGTAATGGCGTCCCCCTGCGGGGGACTACACGATGGAGGTGGCAACCGCGAATAAGCCACAATCGCAATCCCGCCGACACCGCAAGCTATTGCGGTGGCTAACCATGATGGCGTCCCCTGCGGGAACCGGTCTTCCCATAGTCCCCCACAGGGGGACGCTCTCTCGGTTAGCCCCCGCATGCCAATGCGGGGGAATCGGGATGCCACCAACCACAACCAGTCCCCGGAGGGGACGTTGTCATGGTAGATGCACCCGGGGGGTTCATGTTAGGAACCTGTCGTCCCATTGACGGCCTGAGCCCTCGACAAGACGGCGGTATTCCTCTTCAAAACAAGTATTTTTATGATGTTCTTTCTGATTCTTGATATAATTGATGAGCACATCTCTGTCTCCCGATGACTTCGATACTCCGAAATAATCCTCGCCCCAGCCCTCGAAGATGGGAAAGAGACCCGACCGCTTCATCCACAGACTGCTCTTGCGCTTGAGCTCGCCCGCTATTGCGGCCAGACTGACCGTAGGATGCAGGTCGGCCAGGATATGCACATGGTTCGCAATGCCACCCATGCGGAGCAGCTTGCACTTACGGCCATCAAGGAGACTCCACAGATACCGATAGAGGTCCCGCTCATGCTCGGGATTTATGGTCATCCTACGGTATTTAGTGCTGATGACGATATGATATAAGTTCAAGGTAAGGCTCATGTGAATCTCTTTATGTCTTAGGTCTGTCTTATCGGCTCCTGTCTATGAGGGTGTGGCGGACGGCACCGGCACGGGAGGCGTCGTCGGGGTAGTCGCGCTCGAGGATGTCGGGAAAGAAGAAGAGCTTCATCACCAGGAATATGAACGCGAGCTTGACGAGGATGAGCGCCCACAGACGGCGCCCGACGGTCATCGAGCGGAATCCCTCGACATAAAATCCCACTATGCGCCTCAGCAGGTTCATCTGAGCGCGTAATAACGGTCAAGGACATCCTTGGCCGCGGTGAACGAGCTCTGCTGGTTGCCAAGGACACGTATCTCCTTCTCGGCCAGCAGCTTCTCTATCTCGGGGTTATTGTAGAAATTGGCCCTTAGCTGCTCGTTGATGGTCTCGTACATCCACCAGCGGGCCTGCTCGGCGCGGCGGCGCTCAAAGTAGCCGTTTTCCATGACAAATTCGAAATAGCGGTCTATCATGTCCCACACCTCGGCGATGCCCAGCTCATAGTAACCCGAATAGGTCAGCACCTCGGGGGTCCAGCCCGAGGCAGGGGTGGGGAAGAGGTGCAGGGCATTGCGGAACTGCGCCTGGGCAAGCTGCGCGCGTGGTATGTTGTCGCCGTCGGCCTTGTTGATGACGATGCCGTCGGCCATCTCCATGATGCCGCGCTTGATGCCCTGCAGCTCGTCGCCCGTGCCAGCGAGCTGGATGAGCAGGAAGAAATCTACCATCGAGTGGACGGCGGTCTCGCTCTGACCCACGCCGACGGTCTCGACAAATATGTTGTCATAGCCCGCAGCCTCGCATAGCACTATGGTCTCGCGGGTCTTGCGTGCCACGCCGCCGAGCGACCCCGCCGAGGGGGAAGGGCGGATGAAGGCATCGGGATGCACCGACAGCTTCTCCATGCGTGTCTTGTCGCCGAGGATGCTCCCCTTGGTGCGCTCGCTTGACGGGTCTATGGCTAGCACGGCCAGCTTGCCGCCGCGCTTGAGCACATGCAGTCCGAACACATCTATCGAGGTGCTCTTGCCCGCACCCGGCACCCCTGTGATGCCGATGCGGCGCGAGCGCCCGGAGTGGGGGAGACATTTCTCTATCACCTCCTGGGCCAGCACCTGATGTGCGGGCACAAGGCTCTCGACCAGCGTGACGGCACGCGACAGCATTGTGACATCCCCCTTGAGGATGCCCTCGACCATCTCGCCGGGGGTTGGGAGGGCCTGGCGCTTGCGGCGCCGCAGGTAGGGGTTGACTATGGGTGGCTGGCTCACGCCCGAGTTGACGGTGAGGCCTGCGAAATCTTCTGAGTTTTCGGGATGCTGCATGGCTTGGGTGTGATTTAGGGTTCGGTGACCTCGCCCACCACACGCACCATGGTCGAAGGGTGTTCGGGGTCGTTGGCAATGATGTTGATGCGGGCGTTGAGCAGTTCGGTGCGCCCTATCTTCGAGGGGTCTACCCTCACGGTGACGGGCACCTTCTTGCCTGGCTTGACGCGCGTGTCCTTGACCGACACGTCTACCGCCGGGTCGCTGCACGATATGCGCCTTATTATCAGGGGACTCTTGCCAAGGTTGGAGATGTCGAAACGGTGGGTCGACGCCTTGTCCGAACGGCACACCTTCTCGAGGTCTATCGCCGTGACGGAGGTGTCGATGAGGGGGGCCTTGGCACGCTCGGCATCAGTGAGCTTTGAGAAATCCTCGCTCACTATGGCCACGGTCTCGATGGTGACGGGCTGCGATGATGCCGTGGCGTCGGGCTGCATGACGATCGAGTCGGTCACTATGCCCCATTCGCGCGTGGCGTCTGTGTGGAATATGGTCGAGAGTATGAACTGCTCGCCCGGAGCCACCGCCGCGGGCTGCACTATCACGTTGATATACTTGGGGCTATGAAGCACCTTGGGACGTATGGTGTCCGACGAGGCGTTGTATGCCTCGACATACTGGCCCGGCGACGTGCCCTTGAGCACCTTGCCGTATGGGATGGTGCGCGTTCGCATCCTCACGGGCCCGGCCTCGACCGGGAAGCGCGAGCGCAACGTGTTGCCCGACCCTATCACCGTGCCGCGGATGGTGAGGCGCGTGCGCACGGGAGCCGACGAGCAGTCTACGGTTATCTGCTTCTGGAACTTGCCGGGACGCCCCTTGGGGTCGAATCCGACCTTGAGCCAGATGGTGTCGCCGGGATTGACGGGGTCGTTCGAATACTCGGGCCTGGTACAGCCGCAGTTGGCCCTGGCACTGAGTATGGCCAGAGGCTCAGTGCCGGTGTTGACGAGCCCGAAGCGGCAATAGACGGTGCCCATCTCCTCGTCAAAGGCACCGAAATCGTGGGTCTTCTCGGTCCACTCGCCGTCGGCACGGGCCGTGACAGCGGCTGTCGCGAGAATGAATATGGCTATGAGTCGTTGAAACATGAGAAATCAGGTCTGTGTGTCGGTTGACTTGTCAGGGCACTACCACGCCCGAGAATGTGAGCTTGACACGCTTTTTCTGCGAGCTGGTCTGCACCTTGACCACCCTGTTGACCTCGCCGCGGAATGTCGAGGGATTGAACCTCACGACAATCTCACCCTTCTCGCCCGGCTTTACGGGTTTCTGGGGGAACTCGGGCTTGGTGCAGCCGCAGCCGCCGTTGGTCACCGTGACTATCCCAACGGGCTCGTCGCCTGTGTTGGTGAAGGGGTATGTCATTGTCACGGTGCCCCCCGATGCCTTGACCGTGCCGAAATCGGCCTTCTCGCGCTCAAAGGTTATCTGCCCTTTGGCCGATGCGGCCAGCGCGCCGCCGAGCACCAGCATCAGGGATAAGAATATGTGTCGCATAATCTTTATGGTTTGTGTCTATCAGTGAATACAACCACGGAGTGGAAGAGGTTCACCCTGCAAATATAAAAAAAACTCCCCGAGTGGCCAAATCATTGACGGCCACTCGGGGAAATTATTTTCTATGTCCTTTCGGAAGGGGCTTACTTGCCGGGCTCTACGTCTGTAACCTCTACATCAAAGATGAGGGTGGCGTTGGGGCCGATGCCGGCCTGGGGTGCGCCATCAGCACCGTATGCGAGGTTACCGGGAATCATGAGCACGTAGTGCGAGCCCTTCTTCATCATCGAGAGGCCTTCGCCAAAACCGGGCACCACGTTGCGGGGGCTGAACTTGACGCCCTGGTCGTTGCTGTCGAACACGGTTCCGTCGACGAGCTGACCCTTATACTTGACGGTGGCCTGGCCGTTCTTGCCTACAGCCTCGCCTGTACCCTCGGTGATGACCTTATAGGCCAGACCCGACTCGGTGACCACGATAGAGGGATCCTTCTCCTTGGCTTCCTTGATATAAGCCTCGCCGGCCTTGCCGTTCTCCTGGGCCTCGGGCGAGTTCATCTTGGCCTCGCGTGCGGCAGCCTCCTGGGCCTCATAGTACTCCATCATCTTCTGCTGGGCCTGCTGGGCCAGGGTCTGGAATACGGCCTGCGACTCGCGCAGCTCCTCCATGCTCACGGAGTCTGCCATGAATGCCTTGGCGTATGCCTCGTAGACTTTGGCGCGGTTAACCTCGACACCGGCCTGCTCGTAGCGCATCAGCTGTCCGGCAACCTGAAGGCCGAGCGACAGACCTGTCAGATAGCCCTGCTGGGTGGTATCGGTCATGATCACCTGCTTGAGACCGCGCAGGATGTCGTCTTTCTTCATCTTGGACTTCTCCTCGTCGCCGAGCTGGGTATTGTAGTCTGATGCCAAACGATAGCCCTGGCTTTCGCCGAGATAGGTCGAGAGCGAGTCGCTGAAGGCGCTGTCGCCTGCGCTCGAGGATGTCTTGGAGCAGCTCGAGGTCACTCCGAGAATAGCTGCGGCAACTCCGCAAGCCAAAACAATCTTTTTCATTGTCTTTTTTGTGTGTATATGAATTTGTTAATGGTTGTCACTGTTGTCCCGAGGGCTTTATGCCGACGAGCTCAACCGTAAAGTCGAGTGCCGCGCCGCCCGGTATCACGCCGCGTATGCCGCGGTTGCCATATCCGAGGTCCGACGGTATCACCAGGCGGTATCGGCCGCCGGGTTTCATCATCTTGAGGCCCTCCGACATGCCGGGCACCACTCCGCTCACGGAGAGGTCGACAGGCTTGTCGGTCGAGTCGAACTCAGAGCCGTCGCTGAGACGCCCGGTATAGAGCACGCTCACCGTGTCGCCGTCAGTGGGCATCGGGCCCTCTCCCTCGGTGAGCACCTGGAACACCAGGCCCGACGGGGTGGTCACGGCTCCCGGCCGGGCAGCCTCGGTGGCAAGGAACTGTGCCTGAGACTCTGCCGAGAACTCACGCGCCTCCTCGGGAGCTATCTGACGGTCGATATATGCCTGGGCAGACTCGGGGGTAAACCCTACCGAGCCTCCGCGCACCACCTTGCCGAACGCCTCGGCCAGAGCCGTCGGATTCACGTCGAGCCCCATCATGGCCGCCTCGGCAATCGAGCGCGAGATGTTTGCGGCCATCATGGCACCACGTATATACTGTGCCTTGATTGAGTCCTGAGACTGGAAATTCTCCTCAAACCCCTTGGCGAACGCGTCGCGCTCGGCCTGGGAGAGGGCGGTGGTGTTGATGGCCGAACCCCAGTATGTGGCCAGGGCCGCGGCCAGAGAGTCGGTCGGTTCGGCCGCACGGGCCTGGAGACCCAGTGCGGCTGCTATGGAGAGGAGGATAAGACTGCGCATGGCGGTGAGGGTATCAGAGTACGCGCAGCAGCTCGACGTCGAATATCAGGGTCGAGTTGGGGCCGATGGGGCCTGCACCCTGCGGACCGTATGCAAGCTGCGAGGGGATGAAGAGACGCCACTTTGAGCCGGCCTTCATCAGCTGCAGGGCCTCGACCCATCCGGGGATTACCTGTGTCACGCCGAATGTGGCGGGCACACCGCGGTCTACCGAGCTGTCGAACACAGTGCCGTCGATGAGCTTGCCTGTATAGTGGACCTCGACACGGTCTGTCGACTTGGGCAGCGGGCCGTCACCCTCGGTGATTACCTCATACTGCAGACCCGAGGGAAGGGTCTTGACCTCGGCACGCTTGCCGTTCTCCTCGAGATACTGCTTGCCCGCAGCCTCGTTGATCTCGCCCATCTTGGCAGCCTCGGCCTGCTGCTTGGCCTCGAGGGCGGTGAAATATTTCTGAATCTCGGCCTTGGCATCCTCATAGCTCATCTTGGGCTGCGAGCCATAGAAGACCGAGGCGACACCGTCGGCAAAATCCTCGACATTGATTTTCTCGATCCCGCTCGCACGGAAATTCTGGCCCATGCTCAGTCCGAGAGCATAGCTGATACGGTCAAGTTCTTTCTGTTCCATAATAGAATAGTTGTTAGTGTTGTTTGGTATGTTTTGGAGAGCGGGGGAGATTCAACTTGCAAAGTTAGATGATTTTTGCGATGTATTTCACTTATTTTATTTAAAAAACTTAAAAAGCCGCACTCCCCCCTTAAATGTCAACACCTTATCCCCCAAACAAGTTCACCCCGACCCTTATCAATGAGGAATGAGGAATTAGTAATGGGCGGCGCCACCGCATCCCCAAGTCGTAGGGGTGTGGCCTGCCACGCCCGCAAGCGCACCAGCATGGCGCACAAGGCAACCCAAAGAGCTCCCGGCCCTGAAACAATTAGAAATTAGGAATGTGGGGCCATCGTATCCCCCAGGTCGCACAGGGCAACCCAAAGAGCTCCCGGCGGGAGCGATGTCATCGTTAGCCCGGGGTGACCGTAGGAAACCCCGGGAAACGGACAATCC
>DAAQ01000031.1:12948-35334 GCA_001701225.1 Bacteroidales bacterium H5
TCCCTGCGGTCACCCCGGGTTAGTCATAACGACGGCCCTCAGGGCCTGAAAAAATTAGGAATGAGGAATGGGCGGTGCCACCATATCCCTATGATAGGGGGATGATGTACCTGCAATTTTTGCCTCACATCCCATACAGGAGATGCCATAAGGTGCGCGACATCGTGCCGTCTTGGCTTTGCGCCCCGCGGATGCAGGGCGACGGCTGTCGATGCTACATATGGTCAGCAATTTATCGGATGTATGGTGCGTTATATGCCGGATTCGTTGAATACCTGTCGATGCGGCATGTGGTCGGCAATTTACCGGGGGGATGGTGCGGTACATGTCGGATTCGTGGTGTGAATACCTGTCTGCTTCGTAATGTGGCTGTCCGTCTGCCTCCTCCTTCGGGCACATGCTATGGTGCCCCGCCTTGCGCGGGGCCGGGGAACGTAGCCCCAAGGCTCGCCTTGGGGGAAGCGCCATCCCCCCGACCTACGGCCCCCGCATGGGGGTCGCGGAATACCCGTTATACATTCAGAATCAACACCTTACGGAGTATACGTGCATGTCTTTCCTTCGTGAGGCTTATGTCATCATCATACTTTTGCCTGTCCTTAAATGCTCGGTCAAAATTCTCTGTAAGAGCCTGTCCGAAAATACTGTCGCTAAGATGCAGAAGATTCTCGCGTGTGTTTGTCGCCTTCTTATAATCCTTCTTTGCTTCTGCCAGTTGCGGCCACACCAGAAGGGGTCGTCGAGGGCCTGTGAGCGCAGCAGGGCGTAGCGGGCTCTCTTGGCGTCGCTGTTGAGGGTGGCGGGGTCGAGGGCGTCGAGGATGGCGAGGGCTGAGTCGGGGGCGGCGGCCATGATGGAGTCGGCGCGGACAAGCGCCTCGCGCGTAGACGCGGGGTGCAGCCTGTGAGCCAAATGCAAAGCAGGGCAGCGAGGATGGCAATGAGTGTCTTCATCATGGATGCCGCTTCACGCCTGGGTGAGCCGGGCCGAGCCGGGGGTGACTGTGAGGGTGGCGAGTGACGAGCAGAGCATGGGGATATTGTGGTCGACGTGGCCGATGGGTGCGCCGTAGGCAATAGGGTAGTCATAGCCCTCGGTGACGCGGTCTATCATGGCTTCCATCGACTCGTTGTCGCGGTCGGGGGTGTAGTCGGTGAACCGGCCCACGATGAGTCCGCCGAGCTGACCGAGCACACCGCTTAGACGGAGGGTATAGAACATGCGCTCCACCTTATATATCGGCTCGGCGATATCCTCGACAAACAGTATCGACCCTGGGCGGAACGGCGAGAAGGGGGTTGAGACGAGGCCCGCGGTGACGGCGAGATTACCGCCGAGCAGTGGCCCTTTGGCGGCGCCGGGACGGTTGAGCCGATGCCCCGGGAGGGTTACCTCGGGATTGTGCCCCTCGAGCAGGTCGAACAGGCGGCGTGTATCGGCGTCACGCCCCTTGTATTTGGCTATATGCTTGCACATGGGGGCGTGGATGCTCTCGATGCCGTTGGCGCTCATCAGCGCGTGGAGGGCCGAGATGTCCGAGTATCCCACAATCCATTTGGGGTCGTCGCGCAGGGGCAGACGGCTGAGTCGTTCGAGCAGGTGTACGGCGCCATAGCCGCCGCGTGCGCAGATGATGGCGCGTGTGTCGGGGTCGAGCAGTGCCGTCTCGAGGTCGGCATAGCGCGCCTCGTCTGTCCCGGCATAGGTGCCGTAGCGGTCGAATGTATGTTCGCCGGCATAGACGGTCCATCCGTGGTCGGCGAGCACGGGCATCGCCTCATAGACGGTCTGCGGCTTGATGATGCTTGCGGGCGAGAGGATGGCTACCCTGTCGCCCCTCACGAGGGGGCGCGGCTTGAGAATCTCCATGGGGTGTCGGGGGGATTTATGCGGTGACTAACTTGATTCCTGTCTCGGCCTCGATGCGTGCGGCCACGGCATCAAGCTCGGGGCGGCACACTTTCTCGAGATGTTCGGCGGGGGTCTTGCGGTCTATCGAGTAGATCATCACCTCGCGCGGGCTGATGCGGCGGTATGCGGCGATGAGGGCGTCAATCTCGTCGGGAGTGGTGTTGTCGACCCTGACACCTTCGTGCTCGCCTCGCACCAGCAGGGTCTGCACGATGCAGCGCCCCGAGAAGCGGGTGAGGCCCGAGATGATTTTTTCGGAGGTGAGGTGGGGTAGGGTAGGGCGGTCGAGGGCCAACATGGTCGTGGTAACTGCCGAGTCGAGCTTGAGTATGTTGTTGTCGACACGGTCGAGGGCGTCGGCGACCTCAGGGGTAAATATGCGTGTCGAGTTGCTGAGCACGCTCACCTTGGCCCCGGGATAATACCTGTCCCTGAGCCGGAGGGTGTCGTCGATGACCCCCGAAAAGTCGGGATGCAGCGTAGGCTCGCCGTTGCCCGAGAAGGTGATGACGTCAAGGGGCTCGCCGGCCTCGCGCATCGAGCGCAGCTTGTCCTCGAGCAGGCGCGCCACCTCGGCGCGGGGTGCGAACCCGGTGGTGCCGGGGCCCTGGGCGTTGAAGCCCGCCTCGCAATAAAGACAGTCAAATGTGCAGACCTTGCCGTCGTTAGGCGTAAGGTTGACCCCGAGCGACACCCCCAGGCGGCGCGAGTGTATGGGGCCAAAGATGGTTGAATGGAACAATACTCGTTGCATAGTCTGCAAAATTAGCGATTTTAGTTTGCTTATTGCAAAAACTTTTGCCATATTTGCAAGGACATAACTAATCTTAGACCTCAGACAATGAAGACAGCCCGCGAATTTTTCGACATATTCATGGATACCACCCAGAGATACCATGAAACCGACCATGTGGACGCCCCCCATGCCAATCCCTATTCCGAGGGGAGCATCGAGGCCGTGATGGCCGCCAAAAACTGGATTGACGCCGTGCAGTGGCACCTCGAGGACATCATCCGTGACCCGGCCATTGACCCGGTGGAGGCTCTGGCCCTCAAGCGCCGCATCGACCGCTCGAACCAGGACCGCACCGATATGGTCGAGGAGATTGACACATACTATCGCGAGTTGTTTGCCGACGTCAAGCCGCAGCCCGGCGCCACCATCAACACCGAGTCTCCGGCATGGGCCATAGACCGCCTGTCGATTCTCGCGCTCAAGATCTATCACATGGCCGCCGAGGTAGCGCGCACCGACGCGTCGGCCGAGCATAAGGCCAAGTGCGAGGCGAAGCTCAACATACTGCTCCAGCAGCGCGACGACCTCACAGCCGCTATCGACACCCTGCTCGACGACATCGCCGCCGGACGCAAGTATATGAAGGTCTACCGCCAGATGAAGATGTATAACGACCCGGCCACAAATCCGGTGCTCTACAAGAAATAATCTCAACCTCGCGAGAGTTGAAAATCTGCGGGCATCCGTCCGTCAGATTTCAAATATTAAAATCTCAGAGCCTTAAAATTCACTTAATTCATTATTAACCAGCGAATTAAGTGGATTTTGAGGCTTTTTGATTTCGGGTCAGAAAAATCGGCGGCGGCGATTTTTGCCAAAATTTGATTTTTTCATTAACTTTGCTGACATGAACACAACTCATTGTCAAGTGCAATGGCTCACCGACGGAGTCGGGATGCCTGCCATAGACACCGCACTCCTCGAAAGGTGGATTGACGAGGTGGCCCGTCGGCACGACCGCATCACGGGACCGCTGACATACATCTTCTGCGACGATGCGAAAATCATCGAGGTCAACCGTCAGTTCCTCTCGCACGACTATTATACCGACATCATCACATTCGACTATACGCGCGGACGCAGGGTGAGCGGCGACATGTTCATATCGCTCGACACCGTGGCCTCGAATGCCGAGGGGCTCGGGGCCGACCCCGCGCGCGAGCTGCACCGCGTCATCATACACGGCGTGCTGCATCTCTGCGGCATCAACGACAAGGGCCCCGGCGAGCGCGAGGTGATGGAGGCCCACGAGAACGAGGCCCTGGCGCTGCTCGACTCAATGCGATAAAACAGACAACACAAGATACAAGACAAACATCAGATATGCTGTTCGATTATGACGTGATTGTGGTCGGAGCCGGACACGCCGGATGCGAGGCGGCACACGCCGCCGCCCGTCTCGGTGCCTCGACCCTGCTCATCACCATAGACATGAACAAGATTGCCCAGATGAGCTGCAACCCCGCGGTGGGTGGCATCGCCAAAGGGCAGATAGTGCGCGAGATCGACGCCCTCGGCGGCATGACGGGCATAGTCACCGACAGGGCATCCATACAGTTCAGGATGCTCAACCGCTCGAAAGGCCCGGCCATGTGGAGTCCCCGCGCACAGGCCGACCGCATGGCGTTCTCGCTGACATGGCGCGGCATTCTCGAGAATACCCCGGGTCTCAACATGTGGCAGGATTCCGTGAATCACCTGCTGGTCGAAGAGGGTAGGGTAGCGGGGGTCGTCACGGCCCTCGGCGTCACCTTCAGGGCGCGTTGCGTGGTGGTGACGGCAGGTACCTTCCTGAACGGACTCATGCACACGGGCCCCGTCAAGATCGAAGGGGGACGCGTGGCCGAGCCTCCGGCCCGCGGACTCACCGAGCAGCTTGTCAGCCTTGGATTCCGCGCCGACCGCATGAAGACAGGCACACCCGTGCGCATCGACGGGAGGTCGGTCGATTTCTCGCTCACGACACTCCAGGAGGGGGACGACGACTGGCACAAATTCTCATATCTCCCCACCGAGCGGCGCACTCTGCGTCAGCGTCCCTGTCACACGGTCTACACCAACAGGGAGACACACGAGATACTGCGCCGCGGACTCCCTGAATCACCCCTCTACAACGGACAGATACAAAGCATCGGTCCCCGCTACTGTCCCAGTATAGAGACAAAGATCGTTACCTTCGCCGACAAGGACGAGCATCAGCTTTTCCTCGAGCCGGAGGGTGAGACGACAACCGAATACTATCTTAACGGCTTCTCGTCGTCGCTCCCGATAAACATACAGTTCGAGGCGCTGCAGACCATCCCCGCGCTGCGCAACGTGCAGCTTTTCCGTCCCGGCTACGCCATCGAATATGATTTCTTCGACCCCACACAGCTGCACCACACCCTCGAGACAAAACTGATCGGAGGGCTCTATTTTGCCGGACAGGTCAACGGCACCACAGGCTATGAGGAGGCTGCCGGACAGGGGCTCGTAGCCGGAATAAACGCCGCCCTTGCCGTGAGGGATGAGGGTGAGAGATTCACCCTGGCACGCGACGAGGCATATATCGGAGTGCTCATCGACGACCTCGTGACAAAAGGTGTCGACGAGCCATACCGCATGTTCACCTCGCGTGCCGAATACCGCATACTGCTGCGTCAGGACGACGCCGACATGCGCCTCACGCCACGCGCCCACGCCATCGGGCTGGCCTCTGACGAACGGTTCGCGCTCATGGAGAGCAAGCGCACCCAGCGCGACGCGCTCATCGAATTCGTGCGCGCATACTCGGTCCCCATGGCCACAATAAATCCTTGGCTCGAGGAGAGGGGAGAGCAGCCGCTCAAGCAGGGCGTCAAGCTCGAGGCACTGCTGCTGCGACCCGGAATGACTGTGGCATCCCTGGCAGAACAGCTCCCCGCACTCGCACGCTTTATCGGCGACAATATCGAGACCGAGCGCCGCGACGAGATAGTGGAGGCCGCCGAGATATTGATGAAATATCAGGGATACATAAAGCGCGAGCACGATAACGCAGCCAAGCTGCACCGTCTCGAGAACCTGCGTCTGCGCGGCAAGATAGACTACTCGACAGTCAAGGCCCTCTCGACCGAGGCTCGCCAGAAGCTGCAGCGCATAGACCCCGAGACTGTGGCACAGGCATCGCGCATCCCCGGCATCTCTCCGGCAGACGTAAACATACTGCTCTTGCTTTTAGGAAGATAATCCCAATTTGTTCCACGTGGAACACCAGTTTTCCTAGTTCAACCAGTTTAACTAGTTCAACTAGTCCGAAAGAGAAATCAGAAAAACCAAATACCAAAAATCAACATGGAATACCTCAAATCACGCATTCGTGATGTCTACGACTTTCCCCAGAAGGGCATCGTGTTCAAGGACCTCACAACACTATTCAAGGATCCGCGCGGTCTGCACATCATCGGCTGGGACCTGTCACAACTTTACCGCGACAAAGGTGTTACTAAAGTAGTGGGCATCGAGAGCCGCGGATTTATCGGCGGTTCCATCCTGGCCTTCGAGCTGGGCGCAGGCTTCGTGCCCGTACGCAAGCCCGGCAAGCTCCCCGCCGACACCATCCAGGCCACATACGCCAAGGAATATGGCACCGACACAATCGAGATACACCGCGACGCCATCACCCCCGACGACATCGTGGTACTGCATGACGATGTGCTCGCCACAGGCGGCACAATGGCCGCAGCATACAACCTGGTGAAGCAGATGAACCCGAAGAAAATCTACATCAACTTCATCATCGAGCTCTCCGCCCTCAACGGACGCGCCAACCTTCCGGCCGACGCCGAGGTGTCGTCGCTCATCACCTATTGAGATAAGACATCAGACAGGACCGGGGGCCACTGTCCGGCGACGGACAACGCCCCCGGTCCTCATTTCATAAAACCAATATGCCCAAACACCGCAAGTCTGCAGCCCTCGAGGAGAAAATCTCAATCCTCCCTGACACCCCCGGAGTCTATACATATTACGACTCGGAGGGCACCGTCATCTATGTCGGCAAAGCCAAGAACCTGAAACGCCGTGTGAGCTCTTATTTCAACAGAACGCACGACTCGCTGCGCACCAACCTCCTGGTGCGCGCCATAGCCGACATGACATATATAGTCGTGCCTACCGAACAGGACGCGCTCAACCTCGAGGCCTCGATGATCAAGGAGCATCAGCCGCGATATAACGTACTGCTCAAGGACGACAAGTCATACCCGTGGATTGTGGTTACGAACGAGCATTATCCCCGCGTGTTCATGACACGCGAGCGCATCAAGGACGGCTCGAAATATTACGGGCCATATACCGACGCCGGGTCGGCCCGCGCGACCCTCGACCTGATACGCGAGCTCTATCCCATACGCTCGTGCCGCCATGCCATCACAACCGATTTCATCAAGGGAGGCAAGGGGAGGCTCTGCCTCGACTATCACCTCAAGCGGTGCAAGGGGCCCTGCCGCGGACTGGTGAGCGCGGAGGAGTATGGCACAGACATCGAGAGGGTGAGGGCGATACTGCGCGGCGACACATCCGAGCTGCTGCAGCATCTCAGGAGCGAGATGGAACATCTGGCAGCCGAGCTGCGCTTTGAGGAAGCCCAGGAACTGAAGATACAGTATGACCTCATATCGCGCTACCGTTCCAAGAGCGTCATCGTATCGCAGACCGTCGAGGATGTCGACGTATTCGGCATCTATGAGGACGAGGGGGATGTCTATGTCAACTATATGCACGTGCGACGCGGGGCGGTGGTGAAGAGCGTCACGCTCGAATACCGCAAGCGGCTCGACGAGACACGCGCCGAGATGCTGGGCTATGCCATGAACGAGGTAGCGGGACAGTTCGGGGTCGTGTACGACGAGGTGATAGTGGCCGAGGCGCCCGACGTCGAGATGGAGGGTGTCAGGTTCACAATCCCGCAACGTGGCGACAAGGCCAAGCTGCTCGATGTCTCCGTGCGCAACGCGCGCCAGCATCACATAGACAAGATAAAGACCGCCGAGAAGCGCGACCCGTCGGTGAGGACCGACCGCGTGCTCGAGCGCATCAAGTCGGATTTCCACCTCACCGAGCTGCCGCGCCACATCGAGTGCTTCGACAACTCGAATATCCAGGGCACAAATCCCGTGGCGTCGTGCGTGGTGTTCCGCGACGCCAGGCCGTCAAAGAAGGACTATCGCCATTTCAACATCCGAACCGTCGAGGGGCCCGACGATTTCGCCTCGATGAAGGAGGTGCTGACACGCCGCTACACCCGTCTGGTCAACGAGGGGAAGGGGTTGCCGCAACTCATCGTGGTCGACGGCGGCAAGGGGCAGCTCTCGGCGGCCGTCGAGGCTCTTGACGACATGGGCCTGAGAGGCACAATAGCGGTCGTGGGCATAGCCAAGCGGCTCGAGGAGATATATTTCCCCGGCGACTCGATTCCGCTCTATATCGACAAAAATTCAGAGACCCTGAGGGTGGTGCAGCAACTGCGCGACGAGGCACACAGATTCGGCATAACCCACCACCGCAACCGCCGCTCAAAGGGGCAGACGGTCTCGGCCCTCGACGGCATAAAGGGGATTGGAGAGAAGACACGCACCGCACTGCTCACGCAGTTCAAGAGCATCAAGCGTCTGCGCGAGGCAGACCTCGACACCATAGCCGACCTCATCGGCCCGGCAAAGGCATCTATTGTCTATGTGGCATTGCATGGAGAGGGGGAGGAGATGGAATAGTTGAACTAGACCAACTATAAAAACTATAATAACCAGACCATCGGCCTTTATCCGATTGTCAGCCCGAAATCATTGATAAGCTCACCCAATATGGGAGTGTTCTCCACCATGTGGTTGAGTACCTGACGCTCGTTCCATGTATGGGGGGAGGCCTCCCCCTGGTTTATCTCTATCGACAGCGTGAAGAGGTCGTTGCGCAGCCTGTCGCGCAGATGTGCCAGCAGCGACGGCAGCATAGACTCCATCTCCTCGCGCTGCTTCTCGTTCTCGATCATCATCTTGTATGCCGCACCCTCGACCTGCGTGGGGAACGAGGCGCGCATGGTGTTGACGAGGATATGACGTGCGGGATTCGCACTCATGAACTCCTGCCACGCGGCGTTAAGCTGCTCGCGCGTGAAGGCGTCGGTGCGCTGCGCCGGAGCCGCGGCCACCGTCTGCGCGGGAGCCTGTCCCGGCTGCTGAGGGGCCCCGTTCGAGTGGAGCGAGAATGTCTGTGCCCCGACACGCTTCACCGTCTTGGCGGCAGGCCTGACACCTGCGGGCGCAGGGGGAGGAGGAGGCACCGACACAGGAGCTGCGGGAACCGTATGCGTCGCCGTAGCGGGCTGCACAGGCTGCGGAGCCTGCACGGGAGGCTGCTGCATCTGCGGCTGAGCCTGGGGCTGTGCCTGTGCTTGCGGGCGGGGCTGTTGGGCGGCAGAGATTTTCTGTAACTGCCCCCCGTCACTGCCGCGGCTGTCATCCTGCGAGGGGCTTTGCAATTGGCATATCTTGGCGAGCGTAAGCTCAACGAGAAACTGCTTGTTCGAGGCAACGCGCCAGTTGATGTCGGCCTCGTTGCAGAGGTTCATGGCGCGATATATGAACTGCGGCGAGCACTTGGCCGCACGCTGCGCCATCGACTGGCGCACCTCGTCGTCCGCCTCGATGAGCACGATTGTCGTGGGGCTCAGCGCCACCATCAGGTCGCGCAGATAGTCGGCAAGCCCCGTCAGGAAGAAATGCGAGTCGAATCCACGGTCGCGTATCTCCTTGTAGATAATCCATGTCTCCAGGGTCTTCCCCGCAAGGAAACAGTCGAGCAGACGGTTGTAATAGTTATGGTCGAGAACGTTGAGGTTGTCTATGGCCGACTGATAGGTGATGTTGCCTCTCGACGATGCCGCCACCTGGTCGAATATCGACAGGGCGTCGCGCATCGCGCCGTCGGCCTTGCGGGCTATGACATTGAGTGCCGCCGGCTCGGCGGTGATTTCCTCCTGAGACGCGACATAGCCCAGATGCTCAACCATGTCAGAGACGGTGATGCGGTTGAAGTCGTATATCTGGCAGCGCGACAGGATGGTGGGGATAATCTTGTGTTTCTCGGTCGTCGCAAGAATGAATATCACATAGCTCGGGGGCTCCTCGAGGGTCTTGAGGAAGGCATTGAAAGCTGCCGCCGAGAGCATGTGCACCTCATCGACGATGAACACCCTGTAGCGTCCTGTCGAGGGGGGCGTCTGCACCTGGTCGACAAGCTGGCGGATGTCGTCGACACCGTTGTTCGACGCGGCGTCCAGCTCGATTATGTTCATCGAGTTCCCGTCGTTGAAGGCGCGGCACGAGTCGCACTCATTGCAAGCCTCGCCGTCGGGTGTCGGGTTCTGGCAGTTGATGGTCTTGGCGAAGATGCGGGCACACGACGTCTTGCCCACGCCGCGCGATCCGCAGAACAGGTAGCTGTGGGCCAGACGCCCCGTGGCGATGGCATTCTTGAGCGTCGAGGTCAGGGCGCGCTGCCCCACCACGCTCGCGAATGTCGAGGGGCGGTATTTTCTTGCAGAGACGATATACATATCTGCAAAAATAATTAAAATTCCCCACATTCTCAAAAAGTTTTCGTTAATTCGGGATAATTGACTAATTTTGCGTTATCGAAACCCTCTGAATACTCACAGATATGTCAACAACACTGGTAAACACCGATTTCAAATTCCCCGGTCAGACCTCGGTCTATCACGGCAAGGTACGCGACGTCTACACCATCGGCGACGACCTTCTGGTCATGGTGGCCACCGACCGCATATCGGCCTTCGACGTCATCCTGCCCAAAGGAATCCCCTATAAGGGACAGGCACTCAATCAGATAGCATCGACCATGCTCGACGCCACCGCCGACATCGTGCCCAACTGGAAGATTGCCGTTCCCGACCCCATGGTGACAGTGGGACGCCGTTGCGAGGGCCTGCGTCTCGAGATGATCATCCGCGGCTACCTGGCCGGAAGCGCATGGCGCGCCTACAAGAACGGCGTACGCGAGATCTGCGGCGTCAAGCTCCCCGAGGGAATGGTCGAGAACCAGCGTTTCCCCGAGCCCATCATCACCCCCACCACCAAGGCCGAGGCCGGACACGACGAGGACATCTCGCGCGAGGAGGCCATAGCCCAGGGCATCGTCACCGCCGAACAGTTCGACACGATGGCCGCATATACCCGCGCCCTCTTCAAGAGAGGCTCGGAGATGGCCGCCGACAAGGGCCTCATCCTCGTCGACACCAAATACGAGTTCGGCCTCCACGAAGGCAAGGTGATGCTCATCGACGAGATACACACCCCCGACTCGTCGCGCTATTTCTATGCCGACGGATATGAGGAGCGTCTTGCCAAGGGCGAGCCCCAGCGCCAGCTCTCCAAGGAGTTCGTGCGCGAATGGCTCATGGCCCACGGATTCATGGGCAAGGAGGGGCAGCAGGTGCCCGAGATGACCGACGCATTCTGCGAGGAGGTATCCGAACGTTATATCGAGCTCTACGAGCATATCACAGGCAAGAAATTCGTCAAGGCCCCCGAGGAGCATCTGGCCGACCGCATCGCTAAGAATGTACTCGACTGCCTCACCAACCTCAACCTCTGACAAGACCCCGCACCCCGGACGACACGCAGCATGAAAGTCGAGGAAATCACCCCATACGGAGGCGACGACAAGACCGGCCAGGTCAGGGAGATGTTTGACAGCATCGCCCCGGCCTACGATTTCATGAACCGTGCCATGACCATGGGGCTCGACCACAGCTGGCGCCGCAAGGCTGTCGGGCTGCTCGGACCCGCGTCACGCTACCCGAGGGTGCTCGACGTGGCCACCGGCACCGCCGACATCGCCCTCAAGCTCGCCGCAACACATGCCACCCCCGAGATTGTCGGCGTAGACCTCTCCGACGAGATGCTGCGCATAGGGCGCTCAAAGGTCGGCGCCGCACGGCTCCCCGAGGGCACCCGCATCACCCTCGAGCAGGGCGACTGCCTCGACCTCAAGTTTGCCGACGCGACATTCGACGGCGTGATATGCGCCTATGGCGTGCGCAACTTCTCGTCCATCGAGACAGGACTGCGCTCCATGTGGCGTGTGCTCCGCCCCGGAGGGCGCGTGGTGATACTCGAGCTCTCCACCCCCGGGTCACCCCTTGTCAGGCCCTTCTACAACCTCTACACCCGCCATGTCATCCCCGCCGTGGGGAGGCTGGTGTCAAAGGATGTCAGGGCATACAGCTACCTGCCCGAGTCAATCGCCGCCGTCCCCCAGGGACACGCGATGGCCTCGCTGATGGAGCTGGCCGGATTCTCCTCTCCACGGGTCATCAGCCTGTGTCTCGGAGTCTGCTCCATCTATACCGCCGAAAAGGCATAAACAAACACAATTCACTAACCCACAAACACACCGAAAAGAAAAATGGCAAATCCACAGCAACCCCAGAACGAAATCAAGATAGAGCTCTCGCCCGAGGTAGCAAAGGGCATCTACTCTAACCTTGCCGTCATCACCCACGGCCCCAACGAGTTCTTCGTCGATTTCATCACCATGGCCCCCAACATGCCCCAGGCCAAGGTGCAGAGCCGCATCATCATGAGCCCCGAGAACGCCAAGAACCTCCTGGGCGCCCTCATGGAGAACGTCAAGAAGTACGAAGCGACCTTCGGCGAGATCCGACCCAAGCGTCCCGTAGGCAATCCCGGCGGCAACGGCGAGATACCCAACCCCTTCATCAACAGCGGCAAAGCCTGACAGACGACAATGGCTGACATCCGACCCAACAACCTGACCATCTACAACACCCTGTCGCGCACCAAACAGCCTTTCCGGCCCATCAACGAGGGACGCGTGGGGATGTATGTGTGCGGCCCGACAGTCTATGGCGACGGCCATCTGGGGCACGCACGTCCGGCCATCACGTTCGACATCCTGTTCCGCTATCTGCAGCACCTCGGATACAAGGTGCGCTATGTCCGCAACATCACCGACGTCGGCCATCTCGAGCACGACGCCGACGAGGGCGAAGACAAGATAGCCAAGAAGGCGCGCCTCGATCAGCTCGAGCCGATGGAGGTGGTGCAGCACTACCTGACACGCTATCACAAGGCCATGGAGGCCCTTGGCGTGCTGCCTCCGTCGATCGAGCCCCATGCCTCGGGCCACATCATAGAGCAGATCGAGTATATCAAGAAGATACTCGACAGCGGCTATGCCTATATCTCGGAGGGCTCGGTCTATTTCGACGTGCCCAAGTACAACCGCGACCATCGGTACGGCAAGCTCTCTGGACGCAACATAGACGAGCTCTATGCCACCACACGAGCCCTCGACGGACAGAGCGAGAAGCACAATCCCGCCGATTTCGCCCTGTGGAAAAAGGCCTCGCCCGAGCATATCATGCACTGGCCGTCACCCTGGAGCGAAGGTTTCCCGGGCTGGCACCTCGAGTGCTCAACCATGGGCGAGAAATATCTCGGCGAGACATTCGACATCCACGGAGGCGGCATGGACCTGATGTTCCCGCACCACGAGTGCGAGATTGCGCAGTCAATGGCCCATAACGGCCACGAGACCGTGCGATACTGGATGCACAACAACATGATCACCATCAACGGCAAGAAGATGGGCAAGAGCCTGGGCAACTTCATCACGCTCGACGAGTTCTTCAACGGGACTCATCCGCTGCTCACACAGCCCTACTCGCCGATGACGATCAGGTTCTTCATCCTCCAGGCCCACTACCGCGGCACGGTCGATTTCTCGAACGAGGCTCTGCAGGCCTCGGAGAAGGCACTGCAGCGCATGACCGAGGGATACCGCCGCCTGCGCGAGCTCACCCCCTCGTCGACCTCGACAATCGACGTCAGCGGCATCCGCGAGAAATGCTACGAGGCAATGGACGACGACCTCAACACCCCCGTGCTCATCGCCAATCTCTTTGACGCCCTGCGCCTGGTCAACCAGGTCAAGGACGGCAAGGCCACGGCGACACAGGCCGACATCGACGAGCTGCGTTCGATATTCGACACGTTCCTTGTCGACATCCTCGGCATCCGCACCGAGCAGGGTGGCGCGTCGGCCGACGGCGGAGCCTCGCTCAAGCCCTTTGAAGGAGCCGTCGACCTGCTGCTCGAGATGCGCGGCAAGGCCAAGGCTGCCAAAGACTGGGCGACATCAGACATGATACGCGACCGTCTGGCCGAGCTCGGATTCACCGTCAAGGACACCCGCGACGGCGCCGAGTGGACACTCTGAGAACAACAAAGACAATCACAGTTGGTCTAGTTGAACTAGTTGAACTAGTTAAACTAGACCAACTATATATACAGACACAATATACAGACACACTAATCCGCACTATGCTTTTCGACCAGCTATCCGAACTGCTCGCCTCGTGGGGCATGAATCCCGACAATATCACCCTCTGGACCACCGTCATCTCTGCGCTGCTGTCGTGCGGAGTGGCCTACGGCATCTATCTGCTCCTTACGCGCGGCGTCATCCCCGTGGTGCTGAGGTTCGTGGAGTTCACCGAAGCCAAATGGGACGACATACTCTTCAATCCGCCGCTGCTCAGGGTCGTGGCCGAACTGGCCTTCGTGCTGGTGCTCCAGGCCACGCTGCTGCCGTCGCTCGCCCACTACACGACCATGCACGGCCTCGCCTCGGTGGGATGCCGCATAGCCGTGGTGTGCGTGATAGTCCATCTGGTCAACCGCTTCCTGGTGGCCGTCTACGAACTTATGGCCTCCGAGTCGACAGGGCGTGTATCCTCGCTCAAAGGCATACTGCAGATGCTCCAGGTCATCTCGATCTGCGTAGGCATCATCATCGTAATCTCCATCCTGGCCAACAAGAACCCTCTCGCCATCATGACAGGCCTCGGTGCCGCGGCCACGGTGCTGATGCTGGTGTTCAAGGACTCGATAATGGGTGTCGTGGCCGGAGTGCAGCTCACACTCAACGACATGCTGCGTCCCGGCGACTGGATTACGGTCCCGGCCCGCAACATCAACGGCACCGTGCTCGAGGTGGGCCTGACCACCGTCAAGGTGCAGAATTTCGACAAGACCATAGTCACGGTGCCCCCGTATGCCCTGGTAAGCGAATCGTTCCAGAACTGGCGCGGCATGTCAGACTCGGGGGGACGCAGGGTCAACCGTTCGTTCACCGTCGATGTCAATTCGGTCGATTTCTGCACGCCCGAGATGATAGAGGGATTCCGCGAGGAGGAGTGGGGACGCCGACTCGACCCATCGAAGCAGTATGTCAACCTCACACTGTTCCGGCACTGGCTGGAGCACTACATATCCACGCTCCCCCAGCTCAACAAAAGCGACGGGATGGTCTATATGGTGCGCGAGCTCGAGCCTACGGGACACGGCATCCCCATAGACCTCTATCTCTTCACCACACTCACCTCATGGAAACCCTACGAGCATTTCCAGGCCGGCATAATGGACCACGTGGTAGCCTCGGTACACCGCTTCGGACTGCGCATATACCAGGCCCCCTCGGGACTCGATTTCAGGGGCCTCCGATAAAAAAATGCTTTTTTCTGTAACAGAATCCGCGCGGATGCGGTCATAAGAAGAAAAAAGCCTATGATACGCTTCATTCTCACACTTGCAATCGCAATCCTCGCCGTGCTGCCCGGCGTATGCCGCGACAACGGCGACAGAGCCCTCGACGCCATCTTCGACGAATACCGCCACACCGACGGCGCCGACTACGTTTACATCAACCCGTTCTTCACCAAGCTTATCTCGCTGGGGACGATAACATCGTCGTGCCACGGCATCACCGGCAAGCTGAAGTCGGTGCGGGTGCTCAGCATAGACTCAGCCTCCGACCATACGCGCCGCGGACTGGCGGGACGCATCTCCTCGCTCACATCCAGTGGATACGAGGAGCTGATACGTGTCAGCGACAACGGCGAGAAGGTGCGCATCCTGGCCCGGATGGACCGCAAGAAACCCGACACGGCGCGACGGCTGCTGATATTCGCCGAGGAGAACGGCGAATGTGACGTCGTGTGCATCGACGGGAAATTCAGCCGCGACGACCTCGCGAGAATCATCAGCGAGAATCAGTGATGGAGGCCGACGAGTTCAAACGCCTCTACCTGCCCCACAGCCGCCTGCTGTACAACATCGCGCTACGTGTCACGGAGAGTCCCCCCGACGCCGAGGACCTCGTGCAGGAGACATACATGAGGCTCTGGCGCATGCGCGACACCACAGGCATCCCCGACAACCCCGGCGCATATTGCGTCACGGTGCTGCGCCATGTATGCGCCGACGCCATGCGCTCGAGACCCGCCACCTCGGCCGACATACCCGACAGGGCCGAGGAGACCGACACCCTGGAGAGCGCCGACAGCATGGCCCGGCTGACAGGCATGATGCAGCGGCTCCCCGAGCCACAGCGCAAGGTGATGGCAATGCGCGACATCGACGGGATGGAATTCGGCGAGATTGCCGAGGCCACGGGACTTACCCAAGGCAACGTGCGGGTGCTGCTCTACAGGGCCCGCAGACAGATGAGAGAACTGATAACGAAATACCTCAAGCCATGACGGACAAGGAATTAGAAAGGCTTACAGACAGATTTGCCACAGATGACATCACCCCCGGCGAACAGCAGCGGCTGCTTGACGCAATCCCCGATGCAGAGCCTCCCGAGGGATTCGGGGCACGGCTCGGAGAGATGATAGACGCACTCGACCGTGCCGACCGAAGGCGGCGGCGCATACGCCTGTGGCGCACCGTAGCCGGGATAGTGGCCTCGCTCGCCGTTGTGGTCTCGATAGGCTCATACCTCATCACCTCCCCTCCGGCGGCATCAGCCCAACCTCTCGATGACACCTGCGCCACCCCCGAGGAAGCCTACGCCCAGACACAGCGTGCCCTGCTGATATTCGCACAGGCAATCGAGAAAGGCGAGAAGGAGATGGTCAAGGCCGACTCCGTGACCGTCAGCACCATGAATACAGTGATTTCAAACATAACCGGAAAAAGAACCGACTAAAAAGACGACAATATGAAACGCATAATCATAACCCTGATGCTCTGCATCGTCTGCTCCCTGCGCTCACTCGCACTCCCCACATCCATCTTCGAGCACTATGCCGACTATGACGAGGTGACGGTGGTGTGCATCTCGAAAGCCATGTTCAAGCTCATGCCCGACATGAACGCCAAGGCAAACGGCATGGACATAGGAGCCCTCGCCTCCAAGCTCGACCGTATCGAGATACTGACGTGCGAGAAGAAAGGGTTGATTCCCGAACTGAAATTCCACAGCGAAAAGATGCTGAAAGAGGGAAAATACGAGAACCTGATGCACGTCAACGACAGCGGAGAGAAGGTCGACATATTCATGTCGGGGCCGCACAACGGCGTCAACTCATATTTCATACGCACGATAGGCAAGAACGAATTCAACCTCATCGTCATCACGGGCACCATCACCCCCGAGGATGTGATGGGGATGTACAGGAAATCGAAATGAATATTTCTGACTTTTAGACAAACTGACGCAAAAACAACTCTGCCCCGGGCGGTGTTATATGTGAAACAGAACAAAATGTAGGCGATTCTGAGATTGCCTGTCTCGGAAAAACAGACTAATTTTGCATCTGAATCACGTTTTAACACCGCCATAATTATGAATTGTCGCCTGAAAGCGCTATCCGTCACATTGTTTTCGGCCCTGCTGACCGCAATAAGTGCCGTCGGGGCCGAGCCTGCCGCCCCTACAGTCGAGCCCGGGTCGGTGCTCACCCTCGAGCAATGCCGATCACTGGCCATGGGCAACAACAAGCTGCTGCGCCAGACCGCCGAGGAGATACGTGCCGCCAAGTATCAGAAAGACGAGGCTTTTGCCGCCTATCTCCCCTCGATCGACTTTGCGGGTGGATACATGTATAATCAGAAGAAGCTCTCGATGTTCGACTCTGACCAGCTTCTGCCGGTCAAGACATTCAGCCTCGAGAAACAGGGCTACGAGTTCCAGCTTGTCAAGAACCCGATGACAGGCGAGCCCCTCACCGTCAACGGCCAGCCGGTGCCCGAGCAGGTTGCATTCCTGCCCAAGGAGGCGCTGACCTACGACATCCACAACGTATTTTTCGGGGCCGTGACACTGACACAGCCCATCTTCATGGGTGGCAAGATTGTCGCCATGAACAAGATTACGGGCTATGCCGAGGAGCTGGCACGCGCCAAGCGCAACAACCAGGCGCGCGACATCGTATATGCCGTCGACGCCGCATACTGGGAGCTCGTATCGCTCAAGGCCAAACAGCGTCTGGCCGTCAGCTACGTCAACCTGCTCGACACCCTGCGCCACCATGTCGACCTGATGGTAAAGCAGGGTGTGGCCACACGCCGTGACCTCCTCACGGTCGATGTCAAGCTCAACTCGGCCAAGGTCGACATGACCAAGGTCGACAACGGCCTGGCACTCTGCCGTATGGCGCTGGCCCAGCTGTGCGGATTCCCCATCCATACACCCTACACGGTGGCCGACGAGGACGGCTCGCTCGACAGCGACAACCTGATACGCGAGGCCACGTCAGACAGGCAGATAGACATGTCCGAGGTCTATGCCCGGCGCGACGACCTGCGCCAGCTCGAGCTCGGGGTGCAGATATTCAAGCAAAAAGAGAATGTGGCCCGCTCGGCCATGATGCCCAACCTCGCGCTGGTTGGCGCATACTCCTTCTCGAACCCCAACCTCTATGACGGATTCAAGAAACGCTTCAACGGAGCCTTCTCCGTGGGGGCCATGCTCACCATACCCATCTGGCACTGGGGCGGCAACTATAACAAACTGCGTGCAGCCAAGGCTCAGACCAACTCGATGCGCATGGAGCTCGAGAACGCCCGCGAGATGATAGACCTCCAGGTGAGCCAGGCCACCTTCAAGGCACACGAGGCCGTCAAGACACGCACCATGACAGCCTCAAACCTGGCCGAGGCCGACGAGAACCTGCGTTGCGCCGACCTGGGATTCCGCGACGGCGTGATGACAGTCGACAACGTGATGGAGGCCCAGACCGCATGGCTCAAGGCCCACAGCGAGGACATAGACGCCCGCATAGACCTCTACCTCTGTGATGTATATCTTGCCAAAGTCCTTGGCACACTCTCAACCCCCGAAATTCAATGAGCTATGAAAGATAACAATCAGTCCCAGCAGACAACAGAGCAGAAAGAAAACAAGGTGCTGCTCTTCTCGATGTGCCTCCTCGTGGTGGCAACCATCGTTTTGGCCATCATCGGCTTCGTGTTCCTCGACAAACCCGACGAGATAGTCGAGGGCCAGGCGGACGCCACCAGCGTGCGCATATCCGGCAAGCTTCCCGGCAGGGTGATGGAATTCTACGTGCACGAGGGCGACCGCGTGCGCAAGGGGGATACCCTGGTACACATCCACTCGTCGCTCGCCGAGGCCAAGCTGATGCAGGCCCAGGGCATGGAGACAGTGGCCCGCACACAGGAGAACAAGGTCGACGACGGCACACGTCCCCAGATAATAGCCACAGCCAGACAGCTTGCCGCACAGGCCGAGGCTGCCGTGACCATAACCGAGAAGACATACCGCCGCATGGAGAACCTCTTCAACGAGGGTGTCGTCTCAGAGCAGAAGCGTGACGAGGCCAAGGCCGCATACGATGCCGCCGTGGCCGCACACAAGGCTGCACTGAGCCAGGTGAGCCTCGCCGAGCAGGGCGCGCAGCGCCAGGACAAGGAGAGCGCCGCAGCCATGGTAGACGTGGCCAAGGGTGGCGTCGCCGAGGTCGAGAGCGTGCTCGAGGACCAGTATCTCACCGCTCCCTGCGACGGACAGATCGACCAGATATATCCCGAGGTGAGCGAGCTGGTGATGATGGGTGCCCCCATAATGAGCCTGCTGAGGCTCGACGACAAGTGGGTCACCTTCAATGTCCGCGAGGACCTGCTCAAGGACATGCCCCTCGGCGGCGAGATAGAGATAATGATTCCCGCCCTCGACAAGAAGAAGACCAAGGCCCGCATCTATT
Source organism: Bacteroidales bacterium H5 (assembly GCA_001701225.1). Classification (GTDB taxonomy): domain Bacteria; phylum Bacteroidota; class Bacteroidia; order Bacteroidales; family Muribaculaceae; genus Duncaniella. The sequence goes on from DAAQ01000031.1 coordinate 32,730, forward strand.
ACTCGCGCGACCTGGGCAGCTATGCCACATGGCAGGCCACCAAGAGCGTGGGACAGTGGGACTCGAAGACATTCGAGATCAAGGCCCGCACGCTCGACTCCATACCCGAGCTCCGTCCGGGCATGACGATAATCTATCTCAAGAAATAAAGTACGCCGGATTCCCGGTCATAAAAACCGACTGATATGTTAGCATCGCTTCGCCGCGGCATACGCACGCTCTGCTCGCGCAAGATCTACCTCTTCATGATGGTGATCGTGCCGGTGGCCGGTGCGTTCTTCTTCCTCAACCTGATGCACGAGGGTCTGCCCCTCAAGGTGCCTGTGGCCATGGTCGACATGGACCACTCGTCGATGTCGCGCCGCATCACCCGCTCGCTCAAGGCCGGCGAACTCATCGACATCTCGGTCGATGCCGAGAGCTTCCACGAGGCCATGGAGCTGGTGAGGACGGGCAAGACATTCGGATTCTTCTACATCCCGGCCGATTTTCAGGAGAACGCGCTCAGCGGCCGCACACCAACGCTGTCGTTCTTCAGCAACATGAGCATCTTCGTGCCCGGCACACTCTCGTTCAAGGGGTTCAAGACCGTTGCGGTGACCACCTCCGGCTCGATAGTCGAGGCCACACTGACCACCGCAGGTGTGGGCAGCCTCATCAACGGCTCGGACATGATAATGCCGCTCAGGCTCGACTCGCACCCCATAGGCAACCCCTGCACCAACTATTCGATATACCTGTCCACCTCGTTCTTAGGGGGGCTGATAGCCCTGCTGGTGATGGTGGTGACGGTGTTCTCGGTGACATCCGAATTCAAATGGGGCACGTCGCCCGAGTGGCTGGCCACGGCCAACGGGTCGATAGTGGTGGCCCTTGCCGGAAAGCTGCTGCCACAGGCGGTGATATTCTCCGTCATGGGCATAGGGATGCAGGCCGTGATGTACGGATTCCTGCATTTCCCCCTCCACTGTCCCGCATGGCATATGGTGCTGGCGATGATCCTCCTTGTGTTATCGAGCCAGGCCTTCGCGCTCATAGCCGTAGAGATAGCCCCCAACGTGCGCCTGTCGCTGATTCTGGTAAGCCTCGTGGGCATCCTCTCCTTCTCGATAGCCGGATTCTCGTTCCCTGTCGACAAGATGTATGGTGCCATCGGCATATTCGCATACATACTCCCCATACGCTACTATTTCCTAATCTACATAGACCAGTCGCTCAACGGACTGCCGCTCTACTACTCGCGCATCTACTATGCCGTGATGCTGGGCATGACGCTGGTTCCGCTGCTGGGGCTGCGGCGCCTCAAGAGCCGCTGCATACATCCTGTCTATGTTCCTTAAGAGTTTAAAGGTTTAAGAGATGAAATGGCTTAAAGATTTCTTTCGGGTCTGGCGGCGCGAGTGCTGGCTCGTGTTCACCGATGTCGGCGTGATGCTCTTCTTCTTCGCGCTGCCGCTGGGTTATCCCATCGTATATACGCTCATCTACAACCCTGAGGTGGTCAAGGAGATCGACACGGTGATTGTCGACCACTCACGCACCGCCGAGAGCCGCGAGCTGGCACGCACGCTCGACGCCACACAGTCTATCCACATCACGGGATATGCCGCCGACATGGCCGAGGCACGCCGCGCGTGGGCCGAGAAGGATTGCTATGCCATCATCGAGATACCCTCGGACTATGCACGCCAGATCGGCTCGGGAGGGCAGGGGGTCATATCCTACTATCAGGATATGTCGCTGCTGCTGCGCTACCGCCAGATACTGCTGTCGCTGACAAGCGTGCAGATGCACGAGGCGCAGACCATCACGGCAAAGCGTGTCGCCACCATGGGTGGCGGTCTGGCCACAGTCGTCTCGGGACTCCCGGTCAACACCCAGGCCAACTCGATAGGCGACAGCTCGCAGGGATTCGCCTCGTTCATCATCCCCGGCATCGTCATCCTGATACTCCAGCAGGGTATGCTCATGGGCATAATGATGCTGGCGGGAACCCGGCGTGACCGACGCAGACGCGACCCTGAGAGGATTGACCGCTCCGAGACAGGCGCCGGACCCCTCGCCACCATACTGGGGCGCTCGGCATGCTATGTGATGCTGTATATACCCATGGCATACTATGTGATGGCGATTGTACCGGCTATCTTCGACCTGCCGCAGATGGGCGACGTGGCCGACTATATGCCCTTCATACTGGTGATGCTGCTGGCCACGAGCTTCCTGGGGCAGACATTGCAGATATTCGTGCGCGAGCGCGAGACCTCGATGGTGCTGATTGTGTTCACCTCGGTATTCTTCCTGTTCCTGTCGGGCCTGACATGGCCGAGATATGCCTTCTCCCCATTCTGGATGGCCGTCAGTGACCTTATACCCGCCACATGGGGTGTCGAGGGATTCATACGCATCAAGGCCAATGCATCTACGTTGCCCGACATCAGCCGCTATTTCTGGGCTCTGTGGATACTCACGGGCGCATATTTCGTCACCGCCCTGCTCATAAGGATATTCACCGCCCCCTCCCGCAAGGAGGTGACCCAATCGCCCCGCCCCGTACGGGGCGCGGAAACATAGCCCCAAGGCTACTTTACCGAGCCCCGCATGGCGA
>DAAQ01000034.1 GCA_001701225.1 Bacteroidales bacterium H5
AGGCAAGCCTCGGGGCTATTTTTCCCTGCCCCGCTTGCGGGGCATTCCCGCATTAGATATCCCCGCTTTCTGCGGTTGCGGTGGCGCTTTCAGCCTCTCGGATGCGGTGCAGCTGACGGCGGGAGATGCCTAAATATGAGGCAATCTCCTGAATGGGCAGATTGTGTATGACACCGGGATAGCGGGAGACAAGTTCATGGAACCGTTCAGCCGGTGTCTTTACAAGCATATTCAGATAACGGCAATAGGCCTCCTGCAACAGATTGGAAGAAACCTCGGCGACGAAACCGGGATTGCGCTCTACGATAAACCGACGCGCATCCTCGACCGATACCCCCAGAATCTCCGCATCGCATCCCGCGACAATGGAGGTAAGTGAAGGCTGGTCATACAGGAATCCCTGCACATAGTCGGTAACGACCTCGCCCTCGAATGAGAAGCCTGTCACCACTTCATCGCCCTTGGTGTTGAGAGCCACATATTTGAAATAGCCCGCCTGCACGACACCCACATATCGGCACAAGCAACCCTGCTGAACAATTCTCTCGCCCCTGGCATAGACAATGCTCGTGCCATTAGCAGCGACATAATCATTCAGCACTGACATGTCAATCCTTGTCAGAAAGTCGTTAAGCTGCGCCATATCCTTTCCAAATGCAGATTTATATATGCTTATATTCATCATGAATCGGGAGGAGTCACACAGCCTCCTTCAGTTATGCAAATATAGGCAAAATATCATACTTACGAGTGAATTGACGGATGTTTTTTAGAATTCATTACTGACGGTTTTTCCGATGGGGGGTATCGGAAAAATCCTTGCTGAGGCGTGAACCATAGGGGGTAGGTAGTTGTAACTTTGTGCAAAGTTTCACAAATAACCGTTCTGATTATGGAAAACCCTATGTTACTCTGGTATTTACTTGTGGGCGCGCTGCTCATGGCGTTCTTCGTTCATTTTGTCCGCTCGGTGCGTCAGGATCATCATGCCGCACATGTGCGCCACCATCATCTGATAGAGCTGGGACGCGAGAGGGAGATGTTCTATATTCCGGGCGATGTGCCTGCCGACAGGGAGGACGACGATGATGACGACTGAGACGTATATGGAGTCGAAACTCAGGGAGACCGGTGAGTTTCTGGCCGACTATACATCATGGCTTTGCGGCAGCGGCGCGACGTGCATAAGGATTGAGAAAAATGTGGGCCGTATGTCGCGGGCTCTCGGTGTCGAGACCGGGGTGACTGTGATGCCACGCCACATACAGCTCTCGCTCACTGTGCCCGGTGTGCCGGGCCAGAAGATTTTTGTCAGCCCCATACGCAAGTGCGGCATCAATTTCACCCTCAATACCGAACTGAGCCGTCTGAGCTGGCGCATCGCCGACAACCATGACCTTGACACCTCTCGGCGCCTGTTCGGGCATATAATAAGTGCCCCGGTGGGTGGGAAGAGGGCCATTCCCCTGCTCGCCTCGCTGGCAAACGCATCGTTCTGCCGTCTCTTCGGAGGTGACGCCGCCTCAATGCTTGTAGTTTTCCTGGCCACACTTTTGGGATTCTATCTCAAGCAGTGGATGCTTGGCTGTGGCCGCGACTTGCGGCTCACCTTTGTCTGCTGTGCCTTTGTCTCCGCATCTGTCTGTGCGGGCGCCACACTCTTCGGGTGGGGAGATACACCCGGCATAGCCATGGCAACCAGTGTGCTCTACCTGATACCGGGTGTGCCGTATATCAATTCTGCCAGTGACCTCATAGACGGCCACTATCTCTGTTCGTTCAGCCGTTTCGTCGACGCGTGCGTGCTCACCGCCTGTCTCTCGATAGGTCTTTGTGCCGCCATCGCCATATTCGGACTTAAATATTTCTGATGTATGGATACCGGACTTTTTTTGAAAATTCTTGAGGACGGACTGTTTGCAGCTATGGCGGCCATCGGTTTCTCGAGCATCAGCCATACCCCCTCGCGCATGTATTTCGTCTGTGCCCTCGCCGCCGCGGTGGGCCATTCGCTGCGTATGATCCTGATGAGCCCCGAGCTGCTGGGCATCAACATTGTCCCGGCCTCGGCCATCGCGGCACTTGCCGTGGGCCTTGTGGCCGTGCTGATGGCGCCGCTTGCCAAGGCTCCCGCCGAGGCATGTCTGTTTCCGGCCCTGTTGCCGATGATTCCGGGCATGTATGCCTACCGCACCATCGAGGCCCTCGTGGGGTGCCTCGGGGCCTCGGGCGAGGCCGACTACTCGCATTTCTCCTACCTGTTGGGCTACAATTCGCTGACCTGTGTCTTCATTGTGCTCGGGATGGTCATAGGAGCCAATATCCCGGTGTTCGTGTTGCGAAAGATTTCGTTCCAGGCCACGAGATAATCATAAAAAATCCGTAATTTTGCGGAAATCATACTGATGACATCACATACGATATGGAATTACGCCAGCTAAGGTATTTTGTCCGGGCGGCCGAGCTCCTCAGCTTCTCCGAGGCGGCCAAGGCCCTGAACATAGCCCAGAGCACCCTGTCGCAGCAGGTGCGTCAGCTCGAGGACGAGCTGGGCACACAGCTTTTCGAGCGCGGTACGCACGCCCTGACCCTCACCGAGGCCGGAGGCGAGCTGCTGCCGCTGGCACAGCACACGTTGCACGATGCCGAGACCTGTGTGGCACGTGTCAGGGACCTCGACAAGATGATGGCCGGAAGTCTCGACATAGGTGTGACATATTCATTCAGCCCGATACTCACCGAGACCATCATGGCGTTTATGAAAGAACATCCCCGCGTCAGGCTCAACATCTTCTACAAGCCGATGGCCGAGCTGATGGAGATGCTCAAGGCCCGCGCCGTCGATTTCGTTCTGGCATTCCGCCCCACCAAGCGCATCGACGAGATAGAGTCGCACGTGTTGTTCGACAATCATCTCGCTGTGATAGTCAATCCGGGACATATCCTGGCCTCGCGCGACAGCGTTAGTCTGGCAGACCTGGCCAGATATGACCTTGCGCTGCCGTCCAAGGGGCTCCAGGCCCGCAATGCGCTCGACAGCTGCATAGCCGGGTGGGGAGGCCGTCTCAACATACGCATAGAGCTTAACGAGGTCAACATACTGCTGCAGCTCATCCGCCACAGCCAGCTGGCCACCGTCCTTGCCGAGGCTACGGCATATAACGAGCGCGACATCAAGGCCATAAGGCTTGATGTGCCTCAGAACGAGATGGATGGCTGCGTGCACATGCTCAGGAACAGTTATCGCAAACGCTCGGCGATAGCGTTTATCAAGATGCTGCGCGAGTCGAATGCCGTCCGCACCCGCGCCCATGACTGGCTGGGGTAGAGGGGTGGTTAAAGGTTAAAGGGGGTTATGGGGGTTATTTTGTGGATGGATGGGGGGAGGTTATGAAATCGAGGGTTTGAGGGGATGTTCTTAGGTTTTTTTCACCTTTCATCTTAGTGTCTTAACGAAATTGTTGTTAACTTTGCAACTTGAAAACTTGCGGATGGGTCTCTCCTGCCGCGTTCACATCTCATTATGACAAACCGTTTTCCCTTATATCTCCTTGTATCCCTGTTGCTTGCGGGCATATTCAGTGCCTGTAACGAGGACGTCGAACAGACAGTCACACTCAATAACAACGTGAACTGCGAGGTGTCTTCGTTCTCGCTCAAGCGCAACGACAGTGTGCTGACAAGGCTCGATTCGGTATATTTTGCCATCGACCTTGTGCGGGCAGAGATCTATAATGCCGACTCTCTCCCGGTGGGTACGCGCACGTCGGCACTGCTTGTCGACGTCGGCACAGAGTCGGCCTCGGCCTGTAACCTCACATACCGCATACACGGCACTGACCGCGACACCACAGTCAATTTCATAGATAGCCCCAATGACTCAATCAACTTTGCCGACGGGCCTGTGATGATGGAGATTGTGTCGCGCGACGGCTCGGCACGCCGCACATATCAGGTCAAGGTCAATGTGCACAAGACCGTGCCCGACACCCTGAGCTGGGACGAGAAGAACGTCCGTAAACTCCCCACAGCACTTGGGGGCGCCATCACGGCGCAGAAGACCGTGATGTTCGGCGGCAAGCCCCACTGTTTCACCACCGACGGCCGTTCGGTGAGCATTGCTGTGATTGACGACGCGTTCGCCATGACCTATACGGCCAAGACGGTGGCTTTCCCCTCGGGAGCCGATGTGACCTCCGTGGCCTCGACCTCGGATGCCCTCTATTGCAATGATGCCAAGGGCAATCTATACCGCTCGGCCGACGGCCACGCATGGACCGCCACGGGCACTAAGATGACATACATCTATGGCGGATATGGCAGCCGTCTCCTGGGCGCGCTCGAAAGCTCGGGCTCATGGAAGCATATCACATATCCCGCTACAGACGAGCGGGCTGTCCCGGCAGGATGTCCCGTGCACGGCACCAGCGATATTGTCGAGTTCACGAGCAAGTGGAACATATCGCCCACGGCCGTGATTGTCGGCGGGCGTGACGCAGACGGCAATGTCACCGGAGATGCCTGGGCATACGACGGCACCACATGGGGGCGTCTCAGCAACAATCCCATCCCTGCTGCATGGGGAGTGGCCATGTTCCCGTATAATACACCGAAGGTCGACACCCGCACATGGAGGGTGACAGAGCAGTCGGTGCTCGTGGCCATGAATGGCCTGATGCCGGGCAAGGACGGCAAGACCGTATCGCAGGACACCGTTTATGTATCGAGGGATTTCGGCATAAGCTGGAGCAAGGCCGACGCATCACTCCAGCTCCCGGCCACGATGCCGCGTGTGGGTGGAGCTGACATCCTCGTGATAGACCATACGCTCCACGCAACTCCCGCGGCCAGGGTGATAGCCCCGATCGAGGAGTGGGAGTGCCCCTATATCTATATGTTCGGCGGCTTCAAGGCCGACGGCACCCTCGTGCCCGAGGTTCGCCGAGGTGTTATAAACCGCTATACATTCAAACCCATATATTGACAGTCAAGGTGAAATATCTCCGCAAGCTCGCCACAGCCTTTGCCGTTGTCGCCGCGACCCTGCTGACGGGTCAGCGTGCGGCCGCACAGAACGTGGCCCAGCCCGAGGAGTATAAGTTTGACCTCGGTGTCGGTCTTGGCATGACGGGCTATCTCGGCGACCTCAACGAGAGCTCGATTTTCAGCCATCCCGGCTTCGGGGGCAACCTGTCGTTCCGCTATCTGGCCAATACCCGTCTGGCCCTGCGCGGAGTGCTGTCCGTGGCGTCGCTGAGCGGGTCGAGCGCCGACATGGAGAACGTGATACCCGGAGCGGAGACATACGATTTCAAGTCGACCCTCTGGGACCTCTCGGCACGTGGAGAGTTCAATTTCTTCAACTACGGCATCGGCGAGACTTACAAGCGCCTCACACGCATCACCCCATACATCGCGCTCGGTGTCGGGGTGAGCATGGCGTCGACAGGCGACGGCTCGCATGTGGCGATGACACTGCCGATGGGTGTGGGCGTGAAATACAAGCTCCGTCCTCGCTGGAACCTGGCCCTCGAGTTCACGATGACCAAGGTGTTCGGCGACAAGGTTGACTCTCCCCAGCTCGACGATCCGTATCTGATAGAGTCGTCATTCATCAAGAATACAGACTGGACCTCGGCCATCACGCTGTCTCTCAGCTATGAGTTCGGACGGAGATGTGTGGCCTGCAACCGCCTTGACTGAAAGATATAATGAAGCCTCAACCCTCATCACAGAGAACACAGCATATATGAACAAAGCAGACATAGACCTCAGCCGCCTGCCACGACATGTGGCGATAATCATGGACGGAAACGGACGTTGGGCCCGCGCGCGCGGACTCTCGCGCAGCCACGGCCACGCCGAAGGGGTCAATACAGTGCGCCGCATCACCGAGGCGGCCTCGGAGCTTGGTGTTGGATACCTGACGCTCTACACGTTCTCGACCGAGAACTGGAACCGCCCCGCCGACGAGGTGAATGCCCTGATGCATCTGGTCGTGATGGCCATCGAGCGCGAGACCCCCGACCTGATCAAAAACAATGTGCGCCTCGACATGATAGGCGACATGGAGCGTCTGCCACACGAGGCCCGCGAGAGGCTCGAGAAGTGCATTGCCGACACATCGCACTGCACCGGCCTGACCCTGACGCTGGCACTCAGCTATTCGGCCCGGTGGGAGCTGCTGCGCGCCGCGCGTCTCTTTGCCGAGGATGTCGCCGCAGGCCGCAAGACACCGGGCGACATGGCGGCAGACGCCGATCTCGAGGCTTATCTGACCACCGCCGGGATGCCTGACCCCGACCTGCTGATACGCACCGGGGGCGACCACCGCGTCAGCAACTACCTGCTGTGGCAGATAGCATATTCAGAGATATATGTCACAGACACATACTGGCCTGATTTCTCGAAAGAGGACTTCTATGCAGCGATAGCCAACTATCAGAACCGCGAGCGCCGTTTCGGCCTCACTTCCGACCAAATAAAATGATGAAGCGAACACCTTCCGTCCTTTCACATATCCTGCCCGTCATCGTCGGGCTGCTGCTCGTGTCGGCGCGTCCGGCCTCGGCGCAGACACCCTCAGATACCGTCATCAACCCGACGGTGATATTCACGGGCTTGCCCAAGACATACGAGATTGCCGGCATCCGCATCGTGGGAGCCGACAACTATGAGGAGAAGAATATCCTGTCGTATGCCGGCCTCAAGGTCGGTGACCGCATACCTATCCCGGGACAGGACCTCACGGATGCCGCAAAGCGCCTGTGGCGTCAGGGCCTCTTCTCGAACGTGCAGATCACCGTCGACAAGACCGCCGGAAACAAGGCATGGCTCTGCCTGAACCTGCGTCAGCAGCCCCGCATGGCCGAGCTGCGCTATCACGGCATCAAGAAGAGCGAGCAGAAAGACCTCGACGATGCCCTGCAGCTCCATCCCGGCAGCCAGATAACCCAGAATATCGTGAACCGCGCCAAGCAGATCATCGAGAAATACTATTCGGCCAAGGGATTCGGCAATGCCGTGGTCGACATCACGCAGATGGAGTCGCTGTCGGCCCCGAACGAGGTGATACTCAATGTCGATGTCGACAAGAACGACAAGGTGAAGGTGCACAAGATATATATCGACGGCAACGAGGTGCTGTCTGACAACCAGCTGCAGCGCGCCATGAAGAAGACCAACGAGAAGGGCAAGCTGCTCAACCTGTTCCGCCAGAAGAAATTTGTCGAGAGCGACTATCAGGATGACCTCGCACGCATCATCCAGAAATATAACGAAAAGGGATACCGTGACGCCGTCATCGTGAGTGATTCTGTAGTACCTTACGACGAGAAGAACGTCGACGTCTTCATCACCGTTGACGAGGGCAAGAAGTATTTCATCAACGACATCACATGGGTAGGCAACACCGTCTATCCCACAGAACTTCTGCAGGAGGTGCTCGGCATCGACAAGGGTGACGTCTACAACCAGAAGCTGCTCAACAAGCGTACTCTCGAGGATGACGACGCCATCTCGAACTACTACATGGACCGCGGCTATCTGTTCTTCACGCTGCTACCCATAGAGAAGAATGTCAACGGCGACTCGATTGACCTTGAGATGCGTATCATAGAGGGCCCGCAGGCGCGCATCAACAACGTCATCATCAATGGCAACGACCGCCTGTACGAGAAGGTCATCCGCCGCGAGCTGCGCGTCAAGCCGGGTGCGCTCTTCTCCAAGACCGACCTAATGCGTTCGGCCCGCGAGATTGCCACCACCGGGCATTTTGACCCCGAGAACATGGACATCCGTCCCGAGCCCAACGAGGAGGACGGCACGGTCGACATCCTCTTCAACCTCGCGTCAAAGAACAATGACCAGTTCGAGTTCTCGATGGGCTGGGGCCAGACCGGCATCATCGGCAAGGTGGCCATCAAATTCACCAACTTCTCTATCAAGAACCTCTTCTATCCCAACTCATACAAGGGCCTCATCCCCCAGGGCGAGGGACAGCAGTTCACCATATCCGCCCAGACCAACGCCCGCTACTATCAGGCATACTCTGTGTCGTTCCTTGACCCGTGGTTCGGCGGCAAACGACCCAACCAGCTCTCTGTATCTGCCTACTACAGCCGCCAGACCGGCGTGAACTCGTCGTATTACGGACGCCGCTATATGAACAGCCTCTATAACGGCTATGGCTACGGATACGGTTACGGCTATGGTTATGGATACGGCAACGGTTATAACGACTATTACAACAACTCGTACGAGGACTCTTACGACCCCAACAAGTATCTGCAGATGCTCGGCGTTAACGTAGGCTTCGGCAAGCGTCTCAGCTGGCCCGACGACTATTTCACCTTCAACGCCGACCTGGGCTATACCTGGTATCATGTCAAGAACTGGGCCTATCTGCTCAATATGCAGAACGGTACGTCAAACTCGCTCGTGCTCGGCCTGACACTGGCGCGCAACTCGATAGACAACCCGCAGTACACCCGTAGCGGCTCAAGCTTCTCGCTGAGCTTACAGCTCACCCCGCCCGCCTCATTGTTCGGCAAGAAGGACTGGAAGAAGCTTGCGGGCGAGAACACCGACGAGGCACATCGGCAGCTCTACCATTGGGTCGAGTACTGGAAGCTCAAGTTCCTCTCGCGCACCTACACCCCGCTCAACAGTGTGGACAGCAAATATACCCTCGTGCTGATGACCCGTGCCGACATCGGTCTGCTCGGCTCGTATAACCGCTATCTCAAGTCCCCCTACGAGACATTCTATGTCGGTGGCGACGGCATGTCGGGGTCGTACACCTATGCACAGGAGACCATCGCCCTGCGCGGATATGACAACGGCCAGTTCACCCCCTACTATGAGGGTGGCGGCAGGGCCTATACACGATTCGGTGTCGAGCTCCATTTCCCCTTCCTGCTGCAGCCCTCGACCACCATCTACGGTCTGGCATTTGCCGAGGGTGGTAACGCCTGGAGCGACATCAAGGATTTCTCGCCGTTCGACATCAAGCGTTCGGCCGGAGCCGGCGTGCGCATCTTCCTCCCCATGGTGGGCATGATGGGTATCGACTGGGCATACGGTTTCGACAAGGTGAACGGAGAGAAGGGCGGCTCGCATTTCCATTTCATTCTGGGTCAGGAATTCTGATGCCGTTAAACTTTTCGGCTTCCCGGATGTCTTAACAGATATAGGAACAGTTTTAAAACCAAATACTCTCAACTCACGCATAGATGAAAAAGCTATTCATAACCCTCGCCGTCATGGTGTGCGGATGGCTCGGAGCCTCCGCCCAGAAGTTCGCCCTCGTCGACATGGACTACATACTCTCGTCGATACCCTCGTACGAGATGGCCAACGAGCAGCTGAACCAGCTCTCGCTGCGCTGGCAGAAAGAGGTCGAGGGGGTGGCCAAGGAGGCCGAGACCCTGTATAAGAACTATCAGAACGAGATGGTCTTCCTGACCGACGAGCAGAAGAAGAAGAAGGAAGAGGAGATCGTGGCCAAGGAGAAGAGCGCCGCCGAGCTGCGCCAGAAATATTTCGGGCCCGAGGGAGAGCTCTACAAGAAGCGCCAGTCGCTGATGAAGCCCATCCAGGACGATGTGTACAATGCGGTCAAGAAGGTTTCCGAGGAGCGCGGATACCAGTGCATATTCGACCGTGCGTCGTCGGCAGACATCATATTCGCCTCACCGAGAATCGACGTATCCAACGAGGTCCTCGAAAAGTTAGGTTATTCCAAATAAATTGAGTATATTTGCACCTCATAAAACTAAACTTATCAAAACACCGATGTTAAGAAGACTTTTAATCGCAATTCTGGTTGCTCTCCCCTTTAGCGTATTCGCGCAGAAATTCGCCATCATCGACACCCAGTCTCTAATGGAGTCAATGCCCGAGCTCAAGACAGCCAACGAGCAGCTTGAGGCTGCCAACAAGAAGTACGCCGAAGAGTTCAAGATGCTGCAGGAAGAGTTCCGCAAGAAATATGAGGAGTTCCAGGCCCTTGACCCCAGCACACTGCAGACCATCAAGGACCGCCGCATGCAGGAGATGCAGGAGCTCGACAACAAGATACAGCAGTTCCAGGCCACCGCTTCGCAGGATCTCCAGCGTCAGCAGCAGCAGCTCATGGCTCCCATCCAGGAGAAAGTGATGCAGGCTGTCCAGGCCGTCGGCGCCGAGGGTTCGTACACCTTCGTATTCGAGAAGGGCCAGGCCATCTATACAGGTTCTGATGTCGCCGACATCACCGCCGCCGTCAAGTCACGTCTCGGCATCCAGTAAGCCGCCGCAGACGCTACATAACCCCATAAAGGCGTTCAGTCCGACATGATGGCTGGACGCCTTTTATGAATCAACCGTATCAACCAACCTTGCAAAACCTCACTCCGAATACCGTAACGTGTTGCGCATAAAACGAATGGACCTGTTCATCCTGCAGAGCTTCCTGCCTCTGTTCCTGATGACGTTCTGCATCTGCCTCTTCATAGTGCTGATGCAGTTCCTGTGGCGTTACATCGACGAGATGGTGGGCAAGGGACTCGGGGTCGATGTGCTGGGCGAGCTGTTCTTCTATGCCGCCATGACATTTGTGCCGATGGCATTGCCTCTGGCGATACTGCTGGCGTCGCTGATGATATTCGGCAATCTGGGCGAGAATTTCGAGCTCACGGCCATGAAGGCGTCGGGCATATCGCTGCTCCGCACCATGGCACCCCTCACTATCCTCATGGTGTTCATCGCCATCGGGGCGTTCTTCTTCCAGAACAATGTGCTGCCCGTGGCGCAGACCAAGATGTGGACCCTGCTCTACTCGGTGCGTCAGAAGACCCCCGAGGTCGAGATTCCCGAAGGGGTGTTCTATGACCAGATTCCCGGTTACAACCTGTTTGTCGAGAAGAAAGACCGCGAGACCGGTGTGCTCTATGACATGATGATATATGACGTGTCGCGCGGATTTGAGAACTCGTCGATTATCCTGGCTGACTCTGGCAAAATGTCAATCACCCCCGACAAGACAAGGCTCTTCCTTCAGCTGTGGTCGGGCGAGTCGTTCGAGAACCTGAAAGATGCCGGGGCGCAGATGAGGAACGTGCCATACCGCCGCGAGTCTTTCACGACCAAGGAGATCATGGTCAAGTTTGACGCCAATTTCAACCGCATGGACGAGCAGGGGATGCGCAACCAGTATGTGGGCAAGAACATGGCCGAGCTGCAGGCCACCATCGACTCGGTGGGTGCCGTCGCCGACTCGGCGGCACATGCATACGGCACCACGCTGAGGATGCAGTCGCTGCTGAAGTCCGAGCCATACGAGACCTACCGTCCGTCGACCTCGGTCCCTGCGGTGCAGAGGCTCAAGCCCGATGTCGCCGTGGCAAAGCCGCTCAATGTCGACTCGCTGATGCGCGGTGCGTCGTCGGGCACAGAGCTCAACTATCTCAATCAGGCTCTCGGCAAGGCGCAGAGGGCCAAGCAGGAGTATGAGTTCCGTGCACTGCAGCAGGCCGACGAGCTCAAGACCATACGCCGCCATGCCATAGAGCTGCAGAAGAAATTCACCCTCTCGTTCGCGTGCATCATATTCTTCTTTATCGGTGCTCCTCTTGGTGCCATCATCCGCAAGGGTGGTCTGGGCACGCCGCTGGTCATCTCGGTATTCCTGTTCATATTCTACTATATCATAGACAACATGGGCTACAAGATGGCCCGCGACGGAAAGATACCCGTATGGGAGGGTATGTGGCTCAGTGCAGCCGTACTGTTGCCTCTCGGCGTGTTCTTCACCTATAAGGCTGTCAACGACTCGGCGGTGTTCAACAAGGACGCCTACATGAATTTCTTCCGCAAATTCTTCGGTGTGAGCGAGGTGCGCAATGTCGAGATGAAGGAGGTTGTCATGGAGGATGTACGTCCGGCCATCGCCGTCGAGCGCCTGCGCCATCTTCAGGACGAGGTCGCGGCCTATCTGGCTGACAATCCAGCGTCACAGTCATACGCGGCATACTGGCTCAGGGGCTATGACCGCCCGGCTCTCCATGCCCTGCGCGAGGATATGGAACAGCTCATAGACCGCCTGTCAAACTCGCGCGACAAGATGGTCATCAATACACTCATGGATATTCCCGTGATACGCTCGCTATGGTTCATCAGCCCGTGCCACAAGGTGTGGCTGTCGCGTGTCATGATAGTATTTTTCCCCATAGGTGTGCCTGTCTGGCTATATGGGCGGTACACCCAGCGCCGTCTGCGTGCCGAGCTCGAGACGGTGAGCACGGTGGCCGGGCGCATCATCAACCTCATCAATCCACAAAGCTAATCAAGACCGATTATGGAAAATATAAAGCTTGACACCATCGCCGAGGCTATCGAAGATTTCCGCCAAGGCAAGTTCGTGATCGTTGTCGACGACGAGGACCGCGAGAATGAGGGTGACCTCATCATCGCTGCCGAGAAAGTCACTCCCGACCATGTCAATTTCATGATCACCAACGCGCGCGGCGAGCTCTGTGCGCCCCTCACCATCAGCCGTTGCGAGCAGCTTGAGCTCGGGCATCAGGTGGCCGACAATACCTCGATGCTCGGAACTCCGTTCACCGTGACCGTTGACCTGCTGCCCGGCTGTACCACGGGTGTCTCGGCCCACGACCGTGCCGCCACGATAAACGCTCTTGCCGATCCGTCGCGCAAGCCCTCGGATTTCGGACGTCCCGGCCATGTGCACCCCCTCTATGCCCAGGATGCCGGTGTGCTGCGCCGTGCGGGGCACACCGAGGCTGCCATCGACCTTGCGCGCCTCGCCGGGCTCAATCCCGCGGCCTCGCTCATCGAGATACTCAATCCCGACGGCACCATGGCACGTCTGCCGCAGTTGCGCGAGCGTGCCGACCAGTGGGGACTCAAGCTCATATCCATACGCGACCTCATAGCCTACCGTCTGGCCACAGAGAGCCTTGTCGAGGAGGGTGTCGAGGTCGACATGCCCACTGCCTACGGACATTTCCGGCTTATTCCCTTCCGCCAGAAGAGCAACGGGCTCGAACATATCGCGCTCATCAAGGGTGAGATCACACCCGAAGAGCCTGTGCTCGTCAGGGTACACTCGTCGTGTGCCACAGGCGACATATTCGGCTCGATGCGTTGCGACTGCGGCGAGCAGTTGCACAAGGCGATGGAGATGATTGAGAAGGAGGGTAAGGGCGTCGTACTCTACCTGAACCAGGAGGGGCGCGGCATCGGCCTGATGGAGAAGATAAAAGCCTATAAGCTGCAGGAGGAGGGCCTTGATACCGTGGACGCCAACCTTCATCTCGGCCACAAGGCAGACGAGCGCGACTATGGCGTGGGTGCGCAGATACTGCATATGCTCGGTGTTGAGAAGATGCGCCTGATGACCAACAATCCCGTCAAGCGCAGGGGGCTCGAGGGATTCGGCCTCGAGGTGGTCGAGAATGTGCCCATCGAGATACCGGCAAACCAGTATAACCGGCGCTATATGCTCACCAAACAGGAGCGCATGGGGCATAGGCTGCATATGTGATCTCCCGAACTTTATCCGCCATACGGGCGTTGTATTGACATAATCACGTCAATCAACGCCCGCTTATGCTTCTCAATGACATTATCCCGTCTCATACGGTGGCCCAGTGGCTGCTGTCCAATATCCATCGTTTTCTGGATTGGTTCGGGCTCGGCAGGGACAAGACCCTTGTCGAGATAATCTATGTCATCATCATCGTCGCTGTGGCGATGCTTGTGGGCATAACGCTGGCATATCTCATCAAGATCGCCATACGCAAGGTGATACTGGTGCGCAATCCCGATGTGGCGCATACGCTGATAGAGCGTCATGTGCTGACGAGATGCAGCCATATAGTGCCCCCGCTGCTTGTGCTGGCCCTGCTGCCATTCGCCCTGACAGGCACGTCGTTGCTGAACACTGTCCTCTACAGGGTCGCGCTTGTCTACACGGCCCTGACCATCTGCATGGCGCTGTGTTCGGTAAGCTCGTTCGCATGGGTGCGCTTTGAGGAGAAACGCAATACCCGCAACCTCCCCCTGCGCGGCATACTCGACACCGTACTCGGCATAATATGGGTTGTCACCGTAATTATCTGTGTAGCCATCATCGTAGACAAGTCTCCTGCGGTGCTTCTGGGCGGCCTCGGCGCGTTTGCCGCCGTGCTGATGCTGGTATTCAAGGACAGCATACTCGGTCTTGTCGGCGGCATACAGCTCGCGCAGAACGATATGCTCCATGTCGGAGACTGGATTGTGGTGCCCTCGTCAATAGCCAACGGCATCGTAATAGACGCCTCGCTCACCACCATCAAGGTACAGAACTGGGACAACACCATCGTCACCATACCTCCCTATACCCTCATCTCCGGCTCGTTCCAGAACTGGAGGGGCATGAAGGACAGCGGGGTGCGACAGATAGCGCGCTCGATACTGTTCGACTCGTACAGCATCACCACGCTCGACAAGGATACGCTCGGCAGCGTGCTTGACAAATATCCCATCGTAAAGCCCTATGTCGACAAGCTCGAAGCGTCAGGCAAGAAGCTGGTGCCCGATCCGGGGCTGGCCACCGTCAACGGAACGGTCTCGACAAACATGGGCCTCTTCCGTGCCTACATGTGCCAGTGGCTCCTCGACAATCCCGGCATCTCGGGCGACAACCAGATACTGGTGCGCCTGATGCCGCCGACCGAGAACGGGGTGCCCCTGCAGATATGGTGCTTCACCTCGACCACGGCGTGGACCGCCTACGAGGCTATACAGAGCGACCTGTTCGAGCATATCATCGCCGTGGCTCCCGATTTCGGCCTCAGGATATTCAACGAGACCTCAGGGGCAGACGTCCTCACCATCGACTATAACTCAGACCGTCCGCTATCTCAGGGCGAGACCCCTGCACCTTCGGCGAGCCCCGTCAAGCCGTCGTGACCCCGAGGAAGGGAAGCATGATGGCGTTGAGCTGGTCAGACTCGACCAGGAATCCGTCATGCCCGAAGGGGGACTGTATCTCGGTGTATCTCGCGCCGGGGATGAGTGTTGACAGATGGTGCATGTCTTCGGGCGGGAATACGATGTCGGTGGTCAGCCCGACCACTATCGTCTCGGCCTTGATGCCACGCAGGGCGGCTGCCATTCCGCCGCGTCCGCGTCCCACGTCGTGGGTGTCGAAGGCGTCGAGGATTGCGTGATATGAATACGCGTCAAACCTCCTCACCAGTTTCTCCCCCTGATATCGCTGGTAGCTCGATGCGCGGTGCACCTCGGGCAGCTCCTCGGTATCGCGTTGCGAGATGTTGTAGCCCGAGGGGCCGCGATAGCTCAGAAGGCCGATGGCGCGTGCGGCTGCCAGTCCGCCTGCCGCTGCGTCGGGGCGCTCGTCGCCCCATGTCGGGTCTGCCTCTATGGCCATGCGCTGCGTCTCGTCGATGGCTATGGTCCAGGGTGTGGCCACGGCATCTGTGGCCATGAGGGCGAGCTTGCCGAATCTGTCAGGCTCCATCACGGCCCACTCCACGGCCTGGAATCCGCCGACCGAGCATCCCACCAGGGCGTGTATGTGGTCTATGCCCAGATGCGAGGCCAGCTCGCGGTGGGCGTTCACGATGTCGCGTATGGTGTAGCGGGGAAACCGCAGATAGTACGGCTTGCCTGTGGCCGGGTCGTTGTGGAGTGGTGAGGTAGTGCCGTATGGTGAACCGAGTATGTTGGCGCACACCACAAACCATCTGTCAGGGTCGAGAAACCGTCCGGCCTCGACGGTGTGCGGCCACCAGTCGGCCACGTCGCTGTTGGCCGTGAGGGCGTGGCATACCCAGATGACGTTGTCGCGGCTCGCGTTGAGGGTGCCGTATGTGTGATAGGCTATGCGCAGATTTTCTATTTTTCCTCCGAGTTCAAGCCCGAAAGGGTGGGTGAGGTCGTGATATTTTGTCATTATGATAATTTTCGGTTACAAATTTACAACTTTTCACTGATATTCGGCCATCTATTCGCGAAAGGTTTGTAACTTTGCGTTATGCTTCCGTTATCCATCCTGCAGAGCGTCGAGTTCTATGTCATCGCAGTCGTCTTCGCGGCTGCTGTGGTGGCGTTTCTGGGCCGGAAACCTTCGGGAGGGCCGGTAAGGCAGTATCTTCTCGGAGGTGTCATATCGCAGGAGGGTGTCACCGCAGCTCCGGCTGTCGAGCTGATATGCGGCGACGACGGCACGGTGGTGCTGAGGCGCCACGGGCTGCGCGGCGTGCGTGAGGACGGAGCGGTGAGCCTGGCCGTCGAGGTCAAGGGGTTTGACGTGAAGGTGACAGAGCGTGTGATGCCCGGACGCGAGCCCTGGCAGCCTGTCGACACGGCGTCGTTCATATTCGATTTCATGGGGCGCGAGCATTATTTCATATCCTACCGCTCGGAAAACCGCAACGCCGAGTCTGAGCTTTTTGCCTCGCTCACCCTCAACAACCGCCCGGGCAACCGGGTCATCAAAAATCTCCAGTGACCGCGATGCCGGGCCGGGGGATTTTTATTTGTCTTTTAATGTTAATGTCAGAACATATCTTTATAATTATCAAATAATACCATCAATGGAACAAGGAGAAAAGATTACGTTTCCCGTCCGCGGGAGTAAAGTGGTAGGGGGCAACCTCTATTTTCAGATTTTTTCGAGAGGACGCGAGTATGACGTCAAGGCTTTTGAGTTTCAGAGGCAGAACCGCCCTCAACGCCTGCAGTGTATAGTCAAGGGATTCGACCCGTCTGGCGACCCCATATTCATGCAGGACATAGCTGCCATAATACCGCAGATATATACCGTAGGACATACATACGAGTTCCGTATCAAGACCGACCTCAACTCGGCGGGCTATTATGAGGTGGCCGACTGGAACGGCCTCATGTTCCGTCTGTATCCCGGCAACCACGACCGTCTGCATCTCAACGAGGTTGTCAAGTGCCGTGTCAAGGATATCAATATGGTGCGCATGGATTTGGAGCTTGTCAGCGGCAAGAACCGCGGCATACCCCTCTATTCCGTCGACCAGTTCCTCGAGCTCGACTCGACCGGGCTCGGGATGCACCGCTATCTGAGGCGTCTCTTCCGCACGCTGCCCGAACTGGCCGAGTCGCGCGACCAGCTTGCCGCCGGAAATCCCCTCTGGGTCATAACCGTGGCAGATGCCGTGTCGCGTCACCTCACCGAATGGCTCAACAGCCCTGCCCCCGAGGCGTCGCCCGTCCCGGCTGTGCGCAAGCGCCGTCAGCGCCGCATGCCGCTGCTCAAGTCGTTCAACTCGATATGCACCAACCTGCTCGAGAACTCGAGCTACCTGCGCCAGTGTACCCCCCACGAGAGGGTCGAGTATCAGGACCGCCTCAACAAGATAATCACCCATACCTCCGACTATGTGTCGGCGCTCGAGAAGATCAACGCCCGCGAGGACCAGAAATATATCGACGAGACCCTTGAGCGCCTCAAGCTCTCGGGCTACCTCTACAAGCCCGAGGAGAGGATGCGCGTGGCGATGGCCCTCTTCTCGCTGCGCAAGAAGTCGGTGTCGCAATACATAGACGACATATTCGACATCATACGCTTGTCGCACTCAAACCCCAGGTTCATGCACCTGTTCTCGAAGGCGTTTGTCGAGATGCTCGACATGTATATCGCCAACGAGAGCCGCCATATCGACGTGCTCACGGGGCCGACCGAGCGCACCGCCATACAGCAAATGGTCAAGGCCCTCTCGCTGCGTCTGCTGCTCCAGGGCGAGGAGACCGACTACCAGAGGGCCCTCTACCGCTCCAAGCTTTACCGCTACGTGACCCTGCTCGTAACGGTCAACGCCGACCAGCTTGTGCGCAAGGCGCTCTCCACCCTGTTCAACATATCGGCTCCCCTCGAGTTCACATGGAACGACCTGGGTGACATCAACCTTCTCTGCTCCAAGATAGCCGTCTCGAAGGCGGCCGCCCTCTCGACCGAGACGCTCCTCTTCGAGGGTAACAACGCCCTGATGAGCCTCTCGGGCGACTCGTTCACGTTCAGTCCCGTCGAGCGTGGCGAGCACATGAAATACGGCATCCCCACCGACCTCTTCGGCACCCGCCGCATCCGCGTGCTGCTCAACGAGCGCGTGCCCGAGAAGCTCAAGGCCTCGCGTCAGGACATAACACAGTTCCACCGCCTGTGGCGCGATGTCGAGAAGTCCCTCTTCTCGCCTAACCAGAACATGCGTCCTGCCATGGAGGGTATCACCCCCGACGTGGGCGACAAGGTACAGATAGTGATACTCGGCCCTGTGCCCGGCCATCGCTATGACCTGCGCTGCCGCATCGAGGACGACACCTTTGTCGGCGAGGGCATCATCACCCCCAAGCAGATGGTGTCATATCCCATCATCCCCACCGCCGACTCGTTTACCGACCCCAAGACCGGGCGCCTGTGCCTGTACGAGGCCGAGGTGATGGGACGCGACGAGGCCACGGGACAACTGATGTTCAATATGCGCGAGCTGATACACAACTACCTGCAGGTCGCCCTCACGCCCGACGACGAGTGGCTGGTGCAGGTGAGCCGTGTCGACCCCGACCGCTACCTGTGCATCAGCGAGGGTGGCTTCTCGCTCTATATCGACCGGCGTGAGGCAGACCTCGAGCAAGGCGAATTCGTCATAGCCCGCATCGACACCATACACCAGTACACGGCCATCAAGGGAAGCTTTGTCGAGCACTCGGACGAGCGCTTCCAGCAGACCGAGGCATTCAAGTGCCTGCTCGAGAACTATTGCGACGACCACCTGCTCGAGCCTGACGACGCCGAGGTCGACGCCTCGGAGCATGCCGACATCGACGGTGCCCGCTCGGCCCAGAACTTCATCGAGCCTGAGCAGATGCGCGAGCTCATCCACCTCATAGACCGCGAGGGTATGCTGCGCAAGGACCATATACAGACCTACAGTTATCTGGCCGTGGCCCGCATCATGGCGCGTCTGCTCAACGACACGCAGCTCGTCACATATTTCTCTAACCGCATGGAGCTGGTCGAGACCATACGCCTCTTCGGCGACAGCGGCAAGATCGGCGACGACCGCCTCACCAAGCTGCTCAACGACAACAAGGATTTCGTGGCCTCGTATCCCGACATCGAGACACGCCTGACACACCTGCGCATCATCAACCAGCTCGACAAGACATACAAGGCCGAATGGCTCTGGGAGATAGCGCGCGACAACAACGACGAGCGCACGTCAGAGCTGGCACGCCTCGTGCTGAGCTACAACATGCTCGAGCACTCAAACGTCTATGAGGTGCGACGCACACTGCACCGCAAGATATATCAGCTCATGGACCTCAAGGTACAGCTGCCCGAGTCGATGCTCGTGGCCGAGGAGGACCAGCTTACCGAGCTAAAGACCTCGATAATCTATCCGGCGGGCAACCACATGTTCCCCAACGAGCGCGAGCAGCTGACCGAGATACTCAGGGTCATATCGAGCTTCCTCAACACCCGTGGCGGCCGCCTCTATGTCGGGGTGGGTGACAGCGGATATGCCACCGGGCTGCACAACGACTTCACCTATCTCAACAACCGTCACGAGAACTACGACCTCGCCACGGTCAAGGACAAGTTTGACCGTGCCGTGCGCGACGCCGTGCACAACCGTCTGGGCCGCGTTGCCAACAGCAAGATCTCGACCGATTTCGAGCTTGTGGGCGACAAGATAATCTATCGTGTCGACGTAGACCCCTCGCCCGAGGTGGCTCTGGTCGACGGCATAGCCTACGAGCGTCAGGGCAAGTCGAAATGGCCCGTGCCCATGGCCGACCTGCAGAAATTCAAGGAACAGCGCGAACGCGAGTTCAATAGCTGAGAGATCGGTAACAGGCCCGGAGGGCCGTCGTCATGTATAGCCCCGGGTGACCAGCGGGAACTCGGGGACAGGTTGGTATATAGACAATCCGAACCCCGCAGGGGTGATGTCATAAGTAGCTGCCTATGACATCGCCACTGGCGGGGTTCAATCATGAATATGCGTTCATCCCTATGGATGACGGTGCCCCTCCGGGCGTTGGGGAACAGGGTTATAGTGTCGGCTTTACGGTCTGGATTGTGCCGTCGGGATTGAAATGGAGGCGGTCGATGCAGACCTCGCGGTAGTAGCCCGCAGACCATCCGCGGTCAAGTCCGCCGGGGCGCTGGAAGCGGTGATAGACGATATACCACTCGTCGGTGCCGGGCTTGTTGATGATTGCGTGATGCCCGGTGCCGTAGACCTGCCGCGAGGGGTCTTTGGCTATCACGAAGGTGTCGCTGACATCCCCCGTGGCCTCGGTGGGCGAGTCGCTCATGGTGTACCTGACGCGGTATTCGGGGCTGCGGGTGTCGTTCTCTGACCATGTGAAATAGTATTTGCCGTTGCGATAGAAGACGTAGGGAGCCTCGTTGTAATGATATTCCTGACGCTTGGCCGAGGGTATGACATATCTGAATGTCGAGTCGGCAACCGACAGCATATCGTCTGCCAGCTCGGCCACGGCCAGGAACCCGTTGCCCCAGTAGAGATAGTATTTGCCTGTCTGCGGGTCGCGGAACACATCGGGGTCTATGAGATGTCCGCGCATGGGGCCGCTCTCGGGCTGCGTCAGCATGGGTCGGCCGAGAGGGTCGGTGAACTTGCCTGCCGGATGGTCGGAAGTGGCTACGCCTATGTTGCCGTCGGCCACGAAATAATAGAAATATCTGTAGCCGTCATCATACTTGCGCTCGATGATGCAGGGGGCCCACAGTTTCTCGTCGGCCCAGCTGATATCGGTCTTGAGGTCAAGGGCGGTTCCCTCGCGGGTCCATGTCCTGAGGTCGGGCGACGAGTATATGTGCGCGTCGTGGTTGCGCCACTCCTCGTAGCCGTCGGTGGTGGGGTAGAGGTAATAGCGTCCCGTCTGCTCGGAGTACATTATCTCGGGGTCGGCATAATAGCCCGGAATCACGGGATTGGCCGCGTTGGGCTCTATGTCGGGCACGTGCCTATCATATCCGCGCGCGTTCGCGGCCCAATATTCCTCAAGGGCGTCTGCCTCCTCGCCTGTTATCTGCACCACCGCGCCATGTTTGGGCGACGAGAAGTTGAGCGTGCGCATCTTGCCGTTGTTGAACATCCCCAGCGGACGGTAGGTGTCGAAATCCGTCGTCTCGACAAATCCGAAGGTCATGGGCTTGTTGCGGTATATGTCGTACATCAGTATCCATCTGTCCTCGCCTATCATCTTGTAGACGTGTGGGGCCTCGCATCCTACGGGCGAGTCGTCGACCCAGCGCGGGTCATAGTTCCATCCTCCCGTCGGGCGGTCGGAGGTGGCGTGCTTGATTCCGGCGGTACCGTCGTGGCTCACGTACATCAGGTGATATCTGTCGCCCACTTTGGTGATGTCGCCGTCGATTGCGGCCTTGGTCGAGTCGGGATATTGGAAAAGCACCTGCGGGGCGGTCCCCACACCGTCGAACGCCTCGTTTGCATACACATAATACAGCTTGGCCGGCTCGTCCTTGTGGCGCATGGTCAGGTAGACCATATACCGCCCCGTGCGGTCGTCATAGATGGTGGCCGGTGCCCATGCGCACCCTATCTCGTCCCATCCGCTGAAGAGGCGGTCGAACCGCACTATGCTGTGCGTCCAGTTGATGAGGTCGTATGACTTCATCATCACGATGCTCTTGTTGTTGCCCCAGCCGTAAGTCTCGCGTGGGCGTTCCCACTCGGTGTCGCGCTTGCCGTCGCGTCTGCCATAGACATGCAGGTCGGTCATGGTGAGGTAGAATGCTCCGTCGGGTCCGCGGTATATGTGGGGGTCGCGCACACCCTTCTGGGTGGCTATGGTGTCGCCCGCCATCACGGGATTGTCGTCGTTGAGGGCCTTGAACTGACGCCCGTCGCGGCTTATGGCAAAGTGCAGTCCGTGGTCCTCGTCCTTGTGATAGACCATCAGGTAGGCCTTCATCTCCGATTCGTCAGGCATGGCTGGGCTTGCTACCTGTGCTTGTGATGCGAGCGCACAGGCCATCCCCGCTAAAAGGATAGATATTCTTTTCATGGTATCTGGGTTTTGGATACAAAGATATATCTAAATTTTTGTTTCTGCAATACCCGCCTTCACCCCTCGCGCAATGCAGTATTCCCTCAGCCGCGACGCGGCGATATGTGGGAAGCCCCACATCGAGCCGTGTGGCGGGATAGCCCGTCAGGGCGTACATCCTGCACACGGCGATGGTGTGGGGTAGAGATTCCGATATAAAACCGGGCCTCGAAGAGGTTCGTTAATCATATACAAGGCCTGATAAACAAGGGCATCCGCGAGGCATACCTGAATTAAAGGACCTCTCCGAGGCCTGGTATCTCTATGCTCGTTCCCCCCACACCATCGCCCTGCGGACTCGATGTGGGGCTTCCCACATACCGCCGCGTCGCGGCTGGGGCATTAGACGGCAAAATTTCGTGTTATAATATCTTGCCATCTTACAAGGTTGTAATGTTATTCTAACTGCATTGCTTCTCTTGCGTCAAAAAAGAGCCTCCCGCCGCAATACGCGGCGGGAGGCGGAAATATGATGTATGTCTGAAAGTCAGGTCTCCGTTACTTTATGCCGAGGTCACGTCCGGCCTCCTGTATGAGTGCCAGCTCTGTGCCGGTATAGTGGGCGGCGCACCTGTCGTACATGGCGCGTACACCCTGCTCGGGAGTCTCCACGGCCACGAAATCCGCGCTTATGCCGGGAGTGATGTCATAGACGGTGAACGCCACGACATCCTTGGAGTCCGTGGGGGCGCTGAATGCGAACGAGGTGTCGTTGAGCTCGGCCACACTGACCGTGACACCGTCCCAGCTCACTGTGGGGAGTGCCTTGAAATCGAAGGTGCTCGCGCACATCATCTCGGGCGTCTGCTCGGGGGTGGCATACGAGAGCATCCACCGTGTATTGAGAAAGACGAATGACTTGGCCATCTCCTGTCCGCCCTTGGCGGCATAGTATTCGCGTCCGTACTCGGCAAAGGGCTCGTAGATACGGCCACCCCTGACGCAGAGCTCCTCGGGAAATTCATCCTTGGAGACGTGCCATAGATATATGTTGCCTGCCGGATAAAATGTGCGTGTATATGATGCCGACTTGTGCATGGTGACACTCTTGCTGCCGTCCGCAAGGGCCGAGGCGGCGCTGTTGTCTATGCCCTTGAATACTGGGGCCTCGATGCCCGGCTCAACGGGAGCGGGAGTCGCGCCCCCTTCGGGCTCGTCTGACGAGCACGATGCCATCGCACCGGTCAGCGCCATCATTGCGAATGTCAATTTCAGGAACTTCTTCATAATAGTTACTGTTTTTGATTGGTTAATATATGGCTTGAATTGTAACTATTGGTTAGCAAATTGATTGCAAATCCAACTCGTTTGCTGCAAAATTACAATTATTACACCGATTATCCAAAATTTTGTATATAAAAATTAAATTCAGACGTGAAATTTAACAATCCGGATTATCCAAAAATGCTGTCCGGCACAATATTGCGCCGGACAGACGCGGAAATTTATATTATGTCTGTAAGTCAGGTGTCACGTCATTTCAGGCCGAGGGTCCCGGCAATCTCGTCGATAAACGGACGGTATCCCTCGTCGCTTACACAGAGCACGTTATAACATCTGTCAAGCATAAGGCGGCAGCCGTCCTCGACCGAGCTTACCATAATCTTTCCCTCGGGGTCTATGCCTCTCGATATGCCGAAGACGCAGAATGTCGTGATGTCCGATTCCTTACGGTTGGCTATCGAATATGCCAGTCTTCTGTCATTGAGCTCCACAACCTGGATGTCGCGGCACTGCAGCCGTGTGTCGGGGAGCTTGTCAAAATCAAATTCCGATGCACAGAACAGGGTCGGAAAAGAGGTTCCTGTGCCTCTGTATGAGGTGCGCCAATAGAAATCCAGGTCAATAATGGCCCCTAATGCGTCGGGATTCTCCTCCATATACACATGGGCATAGGGAAGGAACTTGACGTATATCTTGCCATCCTTGAGATACATCACGGACTCGCCGTTGGTCTCGCGCCATACGTATCGGGGTTTCTCCGGGGTGGAGCCTGCTATCTGCACACGCTGATACCATTGGCCGGATACAAGCGTGGCATCGATATATCCCTTTGCAAAGTTTGCCCTCGCGGTCTCGTCTATCCCGGTGAATTCAGGAGCAGGCACGGTGCCGGGGAGGTTGGGAATGACATCATCCTTTACAGGCTCGTCATCGTCCGAGCAAGCTGCCATCCCGAACATCAGCGCCACCAGCGCGAATGTCAATTTCAGGAACTTCTTCATAATCGTTACTGTTTTTGATTGGTTAAAATATCGCTTGAATTGTAACTATTGGTTAGCAAATTGATTGCAAATACAACTCGTTTGCTGCAAAATTACAACCTTTGCGTAAATTATCCAAATTTTTGTATATAAAATTTAAATTCAGACGTGAAATTTAACATTTGGAGGGCAAATATGGAGAAACCTTATTTATAGAGGGTTGCTGGTTAGTTAAAGTTCAAAATATACGACAAAAGCCTGTCCCTGTTCATTGACGCAGGTAACTGTATATGCTTGGGTGCATCGTTATTGCCATTTCCTGTGTTATTATCGTCCCCATAGACTTTGGCGGAGAAGGCTGTCATGATAGAGAGCAAAAGAATAGTGATGAGTTTTGCAATATGTTTCATAAGGCACTTTTGTTATTTTCACAAAAGTACACATTCGGCAATGTAGCAACCAAATTTTTGGGGCTTAATTCGCTGTTACACCTCTTGGGCCTTTCCGCTGATTTACAGGAATATAGAATGAGTGAAATGTTACATGCATTTCTATGGCCAGTCAGAACTGTCTGTTATATACCTGAACCGTCGGGAATTAAATAAATCACAATTCGATATTCAAAATACCCCCATGAAACAGCCAAAAATGTTAAACTATTTTAATTTGCTGAGATATATGTCCCTGTATTTGACAGTAGACGCGTTGATTTTTGCTTTCAATCGGGATTTTCTTGTGGCCAATGCACGTGGGTTTGATTTCATAAATAGTGAGATGGACTCCATGTCAAAACCACATACATTGAAAAGGAAAAATCTTTTGTCGCTATCCGAGAAGCTCGGGAAATCCACATTGAATGACTCGATGAGTCCATTCGTATGTTTGTTCGCAAGTTCTGTCAGTCGTGTCTTTATTTCGGCGGATTCGCCAAAGTCTTCCACATGTTTCCTGATTGCCTGAACCATTCTTTCACGTCCTCCGTCATCCTCCCGTGCCCTGAAATATTCAGAACACATCCACCTTATGTTCTCAAAATATTGCCTCAGCAGATTGTCGCCGAGAGATTCTATCTCCTTATCCCGGCTGGCCAGTTCCATTTCTTTTGAATTCAGTTCGCCGGTCTTTTCATTAAGAGCGTCTTGGATTCTATGCAGTTCCATGAGGTTCTGAGTAAGCTGTGCCTCTTTTCTCGACAGCATGACATCCTTTTCTTCTGTCTCACGCACAAGACGGTCCACTGTCATTACAAGATTATCCTCGACAAGCCTGCGGTTTTTCCGTTTGAAATAGACATAAGTTCCTGCAGCAAACGACAGGAGGGTAAAGATTATCATAAGCATATATACCGTCTGTCGCTGTCTTGATAATTCGTGGAGCGCACTGTCGGCTTTCTGTTTGTTAATATCCTCGACTACCGATGACAACTGCTGACGTGTAAGCGTGGCGAGAATGTCCGACTCTTCCCTGAATGCCTTGCAAGCTTCCTCATAGGCTTTCTTATAATCACCTTTTCTCGCCCAATACTCAAATGGAAGGTCTTCCGATGGACATTTGTCTGTCAGCGAGTCTACACGTCCTATATCCGAAAACATGACATTGGCAAGCATGTAATTGTATAAGTCTTGCCTGTCTGTCAACGCGCCGTTTAAAGCACTTACTGAGTCGAAATAGGATATTGCCTTATCATAGGAGCCTCTTTTTAAGTTCGCGTATGCCTGAAGCTTATATATTTCGATAGACATTGTTGTATCTGATGAGAGTCTTGCCTCGGACAAAAGCATCTCCGCAATAGGGAGGGCCTGTGTGACACTGTCGCTGTTGTATAATGATTTGGCAAGATTAAGCAATGCCTCTCTGGCATATTCGGTTTTTCCTATGGCGCGGAAGCAATCTGCCGACTTGCGGGCATAATGGATTTCCTGCTGCCCGATATTGGCATTGCCGAATATGATACATAGATTACGGTATATTATTCCAAGCTGGAATGTGTCTTTGAGTTGGGTGGCGAGGTCTTCGGCGAGGAGCATGTGGCGGACGCTCTCGCCGTATGAGCCGCGGTTCATCAGTATATAGCCGAGATAGAAATTGGCCAGCATGCGGTGGCGGGTGTCACGGTGGGTGTCGTACCACGAGGTGGCGATGCGTATGAGCGAGTCGTCGGTCTCGTCGTACATGCATTTGTATCGGGCCTGGGTGAGCAGCAGGGCGTGGAGGGCAGCCTCCTCGCCGGGGTGGAGCGACGTGGCGGGGATGCTCTCGAGCAGTGCGAGGGCCGAGTCGGGCCGCGAGGGGGTGAGGGCCTCGGCGCGGTCGAGCAGGGCCCGGGCGGGGCCGTGGCCGTGACGGCACGACAGGAGCATGACAAGCGCCGCGAGGGCTATGATGTGGAGCAGACGGTGCATGATGCAAAGGTATGAATTTTTTTGATGACGGCAAAAAGGCAAGCGGCCGGGGGATCCGTGTCCCGTCGGTCCGCTTGCGGTGCGTGTGTTTTTGACATATGCACATATATAGAGGCAGATAGGGTGGATTTTCTATCACGGGGGTGCAAAAAAATCTGCCCGGGTGGAGCGGAGCACTCCATCCGGGCAGATGTGTGGGGTGACGGGCGCGTCAGATGATGCCCTGGCCCATCATGGCGTTGGCAACCTTCATGAATCCGGCGATGTTGGCGCCCTTCATGTAGTTGATATATCCGTCGGGCTCGGTGCCGTGCTTGACACACTGGGTGTGGATGTTGCGCATGATCTCGTGCAGACGGCGGTCAACCTCGTCGGCGCTCCACTGCAGGTGCTCGGCGTTCTGGCTCATCTCGAGGCCAGAGGTGGCCACGCCACCGGCGTTGACGGCCTTGCCGGGAGCGTATGTGGTCTTGGATGCGAGGAATGTGTCGATGGCCTCGGGTGTGCAGCCCATGTTAGAGACCTCGGCCACCAGCTCGACACCGTTGTCGACGAGGCGGCGTGCGTCGTCGCCGTCGAGCTCGTTCTGTGTGGCGCAGGGGAGGGCGATGTCGACCTTCTGCTCCCAGGGCTTGCGGCCGGGATAGAAGGTGGCTTCGGGATATTTCTCGGCATAGGGGGCCACGATGTCCTCGCCTGTGGCGCGGAGATAGAGCATGTAGTCTATCTTGTCGCCCGAGATGCCCTCGGGGTCATAGATGTATCCGTCGGGGCCGGAGATGGTGACCACCTTGGCGCCAAGCTCGGTGGCCTTGAGGGTCGCGCCCCATGCCACGTTGCCGAAGCCCGAGACGGCTACGGTCTTGCCCTTGATGTCGTCGTTCTTCTCGGCGAGCATGCTCTGCACAAAGTAGAGGGCGCCGAAGCCTGTGGCCTCGGGACGTATGAGCGAGCCGCCAAAGTCGAGGCCCTTGCCGGTGAATGTGCCGGTGCACTCGTTGACGAGCTTCTTGTACATGCCGTACATGTAGCCGACCTCGCGTCCGCCCACGCCGATGTCGCCTGCGGGCACGTCGCGGTCGGGGCCGAGGTTCTTCCACAGGCATAATATGAACGCCTGGCAGAAGCGCATTATCTCGGCGTCGCTCTTGCCGCGGGGCGAGAAGTCGCTGCCACCCTTGGCACCGCCCATGGGGAGGGTGGTGAGGGCGTTCTTGAAGGTCTGCTCGAAGCCGAGGAACTTGAGGATGGAGAGGTTGACCGACGCGTGGAAGCGGATGCCCCCCTTGTACGGGCCGATGGCATTGTTGAACTGCACGCGGTATCCGATGTTGTTCTGCACCTCGCCGCGGTCGTCAATCCATGTGACGCGGAAGGTGACGATGCGGTCGGGCTCGACCATGCGCTCGATTATCTTTGCTTTCTCGAACTCGGGATGCTGGTTGTAGACATCCTCCACGCATATCAGGACTTCCTTGACAGCCTGAAGATACTCTTTTTCGCCCGGGTGCTTGGCCTCGAGGGCGTTGAGAATCGTGTTTATATCCATGGCTATGGGTATTTAGATTGATGATTTTTATGTTTGTTGAGCCGTATCGCCATGAGTGGCGGTTACAGGTGCAAATATAGCATTTCTTTTCCAATAGGCGGATAATAAAATTTGTGTTTTACGGCATATTCCGCCACAAAAAAAAGAGGCAGACTCCCGCACGTGGCGGTGTCTGCCCCTATGGGGTGTCGATGCTGACGCAGCAGATTATTCTCCCGGGTGGATAGCCTCGGCGGGGCACTGCTCGGCGCAAGCGCCGCAGTCGATGCAGGTGTCGGGGTTGATCTCATAGTGCTCTGCGCCCTCAGAGATAGACTCGGTGGGGCAAACATCTACGCAGCTGCCGCAAGAGATGCAGGCGTCGGAAATAACGTATGCCATGATTGTTGAAATGGTTTTGGTTTAGTGGAAAAAATGTTATGTCTAATTTGGTTCTGCAAATTTAATGCTTTTCCACGGAATAAACCAAAGATTCGGCACAAAAAAATCAGAAGTCCGGCGCTGTCACAGGCCGGACTCCCCGTAATAATAAACCAAATATGAAAAATGTAGTGCTATTTCTATCGTATGTATATGGGTTCACGCTCCGAGGCGGCGATGCCGCACGGAGGCATGTATGGGATGACGGTATGTGAAGGGTGCCGTATATTTTTTCATGGCAGAAGGTGGTTAACGGTGCAAAATTAACAATTAAATCTGAAAAAACCTCAAAAAACCGAGGAAAAAGGTCAGGAGGCCCCACCAGGGGTGATGTCATAAACAGCAACATATCACATCGCCCCTTGCGGGGCTCAATCATAGGGATGGGGCATCTCCCCCGGGTTTCCGATGGTCACCCGGGGCTAAGGATAACGACGGCCCTCCGGGCCTGAGTGGGATACAGATAATGTGGTTGATATGATGCAAATGGTGACAGGGTGCTACCCCATGTGGTGCATGTTCACGACAGTCAAATTGGGTATGTAATTAACCGTGATAAAATCGCCCCGCCTTGTGCGGGGCTTGGGAAAGTAGCCCCAAGGTCTTGCCTTGGGGTGATCACGACAATTTTATAAATACGGCCCCGGCAGGGGTCGTGGAATATTCGGCGCAGAGGTATGGATATTCCCGGATACCCTGCGGGCACCCGGAAGAATAATTGGCCCCATGTCCCGCCGAGGCAAGCCTCGGGGCTATTTTCCCGTGCCCCGCGAGCGGGGCGGATGCACATGAGATGCGGAGGATGTCATGCCTTGCGGGCCTGGGGGGACGTGCGGCTGCTCCTCAATAACATGGGGTTGGTGAATTCCGAGGCCCGCGAGGGCCGATGTCATGGATAGCCCCCGGTGACCGCAGGGAATCGGGGGACAAATAGATATAAACAAGCTGAACCCCGTCAGGGGTGATGTCATTAGTAGCAACATATCACATCGCCCCTTGCGGGGCTCAATCATAGGGATGGGGTATCTCCCCCGGGTTCCCGATGGTCACCCAGGGCTAAGGATAACGACGGCCCTGCGGGGCTGAGTGGGATACCGATAATGTGGTTGATATGATGCAAATGGTGACAGTGTGCTACCCCATGTGGTGCATGTTCACGACGGTCAAATTGGGTATGTAATTAAGCGGGGTAAAATCGCCCCGCCTTGTGTGGGGCTTGGGAAAGTAGCCCCAAGGTCTTGCCTTGGGGTGATCACGACAATTTTATGAATACGGCCCCGGCAGGGGGCGTGGAATATTCGCCGCAGAGGTATGGATATTCCCGGATACCCTGCGGGCACCCGGAATAATTGGCCCCATGTCCCGCCGAGGCAAGCCTCGGGGCTATTTTCCCGTGCCCCGAGAGCGGGGCGGATGCACACGAGATGCGGAGGAAGGTATGCCTTGGAGGCCCGGGTGGGCCGTCATCATCGTGACGGTCAATCGTCGCAGTCGCAGTGGACGCGGTGGTGGGGCGAATGGCACTCGGTGAGGGTGTGGTCTATGATGAGGTGGCGGTTGGCCATCCCGGCGATGGTCGACATCTCGTGGCTCACGAGCAGGATGGTCGTGGTCTGCGAGAGGCGTGACACGATGTCGTAGATATGGTGTTCGAACTGTTTGTCGACATAGCTGAGGGGCTCGTCGAGCACCAGCACCTGAGGGGCTGATATGAGGGCGCGTCCGAGCAGGGCGCGCTGCAGCTGGCCGCCGGAGAGCACGCCGATGCTCTTGGCGGCGTGTTCGGTGAGTCCCATGAGCCTCACGGTCTCGGCCGTGAGGCGCTCGCGCTCGGTGCGGCTGATGCGGGCGCCTATGAGCCCGGATGCCACCACCTCGCTCACGGTGATGGGAAAGCGCGAGTCAATCATGTTTTTCTGCGGCAGATAGCCTATGGTGATGCCGGGGTCGGTGTATGTGACCGAGCCTGTGGTGGGGGTGATGAGGTGCAGTATGATGCGCAGCAGAGATGTCTTGCCGCCGCCGTTGGGGCCTGTGATGGCTATGAAGTCGCCCCGGCGCACGTCAAAGTCTATCCCCCTCAGGATGTCGCGCCCGTCGCGGCGCAGCGATATGTCGCGCAGCGATATGATGATGTCGCTCATTGCCGGGGTGTGGTCTGCGGGTCGAGGGCGTCGGCAATGCGTGTCATCTCCTCTTCCCAGTGTGATGACAGGGGGTTGATGCTCACCTCGCGAGCTCCGATCTCGGCGTTGAGGGCAGAGACGTGGCGTGTGTCGAGGTCCTGCTGGCTGAAGAATACCTCGGCGCCGTGGCTGCGGGCATGGTCGACGGCCTCGCGCATCGATGTGACGGAGCTCTCCTTGCCTTCGTGTCCTCCGACCACAACCTGCTCCAGCCCGTAGTCGCGGGCGAAATAGCTGAGCGAGGGGTGCCATACAAGGAATGCCTTGCCCCTCGCGGGTGCGAGGCGGGCGGCTATGGTCTTGTCGAGCGAGTCGAGGTGTGCGTCGAGGGCGTCGTGGTTGCGGCGGTATTCGCGTGCGCCCGAGGGGTCGATGTCGCATAAGGCCTCGGTGATGTTGCGTGCCATGATGCGGGCATTGCGCACGGAGGTCCACGTGTGGGGGTCGACTGTCTCGTCGGCGTGGCCGTGGGGGCCGTGCGAGTGGGTGCCGGTGATAGGCTTTATCCCCTTGGATGTGTCGAATATCGGCAGGTCGGGGTTCGAGTCGTGAATCTTGTCGATGAGGGCGGCCTCGAACCCTATGTTGCCCACGCGCAGGTAGGCGGCAGACTTCTGCAGGTTTATCATGTGGGTCATCGAGGGGTCGTATGTCTCTGGGTTGGCGCCGTCGGCCAGCAGGCAGCGCACCTGCATGCGGTCGCCCGCAATCTGCTCGACCAGATAGCGCTGCGGCTCGATGCTGACAGTGATTATAGGCTTCTCTGTCGGGCCGCTGCCACAGGCGATGAGGAGCATCAGCACCGCGCAGAGCAGGGGTAGGAGTATATATGGAATCTTGGTCATTTCTGATTTTTTTGCAAATATAATCATTTTTTTGCAATTGTCAGCTCCATTCCGCACCTTTTGCAGTCAAAATTAACTTTCATGCGCAGTTTTCCGCTCTCAAGATAGAGTGGCGAGGGCCATTCGCGTCCCTGTGGGGTGAGGAGGCACCGTCCCAGCTCGCGGCGCAGGCAGTAGCGGGTGGTCATCACGACGGTCTCTCCCTCGGGGCGTTGCACCTCGACGGCAGGTACGACCGAGGTGGCTCCGTGCGATTCGTAGAAGGCCCGGGCCACGCGGTTGGCGACGTTGTCGTGTATGGTGAGCGCGGGGCCCATCGGCAGGGGGGCCGAGACATCTTCGGGCAGGCGCAGTCGGCGGCTGTAGGTGGCGCGGGCGGTGGCGTCGAGGGTGGCGCACGCACGGCGCCGCAGCTCGGCCAGCGAGGAGGCGGGGATGAACCTGTCGCCCGCGAGGTCGACAATCTTGTCGGGGGCATAGATGGTGTCGCCGAGCTTTGAGAGGATGTTGCGGCGTGGCCCTTCCTGGGGTGTGACGGCCTTGTCGGCAGGGGCCGGGAGCGTGATGACGGATGTGGCTGAGAGGCCGCGCGCGTCGGTGAGGTCGAGGGCCACGCGGTCGGCACCCGGCAGGAGGCGCAGGGACATGTCGACCCGGATGGTGCGTGTGCAGCGGGTGCCGCTCATGGCGCTGTCCCACTCCTTGTCCTTGTTGCGGTAGAGGGGTGTGCCGGGGGCGATATGCTGTGGGGTGGCTGGATAGAGCTTCTTTCCCTCGGCGCGGTTGACCCTGAAACCGCAGAAGCGGCCTGTGGCGTCGAAATATCCCAGCCCGTCGCCGTTGGCCAGGCGCACCGTGAGGTCGGCTGTAATCTCGCGGGGGGTGCAGCGCGTCACCACTCCCACCTTCTCGCCCATGGCCTTGGGGGTGTGGATGGCGGCGATGCCGTTTTTGGGTGCATGGCCGTTGAGGAAATAGGGGGTGAAGCCGCGGTTGAACTCCTTGGCCGGGTCGGGGGTGAAGTTGCACCGCGAGCGTCCGTATGATGCCCTGCGGAATTGGCCTCCGCTCTCGTCGACTATACGGTCGAGCAGCCGCGAGTAGTGAGCCACGGCGTTGACAACGTATCCGGCCTCTTTGAGGCGCCCTTCGATCTTGAACGACGTGACTCCGGCCTCGGCCATCTCGCGCAGTGACGACGAGCGGTTGAGGTCGCGCAGCGACAGGATGTGCTTCCCCCCGACCAGCGTGCGCCCCGAGGCATCCTTGAGGTCGAACGGCAGACGGCATATCTGGGCACACTCGCCACGGTTGGCGCTGCGTCCCCCCGACAT
This sequence comes from Bacteroidales bacterium H5, assembly GCA_001701225.1. Taxonomy (GTDB): domain Bacteria; phylum Bacteroidota; class Bacteroidia; order Bacteroidales; family Muribaculaceae; genus Duncaniella. The sequence goes on from DAAQ01000034.1 coordinate 33,087, forward strand.
GGCGCTGGCGCGGCAGTCGCCGCTGTAGCTCACGCACAGCGCGCCGTGGATGAACGCCTCTATCTCGACTCCCGGCACCTCGCGGTGGAGGGCTGCCAGTTCGTCGAGCGAGAGCTCGCGTGCGGGCACCACGCGCGAGAATCCCACCGAGTGCAGGAAACGGGCCTTCTCGGGTGTGCGTATGTCGCACTGTGTCGAGGCATGGAGGTCGATGGGGGGTATGTCGGCGCGCAGCAGGGCCATGTCCTGGACTATCAGTGCGTCGACCCCCGCCTCCCACAGCTCGCGCACCAGCCGCTCCACATCGTGCAGCTCGTCGTCATAGACAATGGTGTTGACCGTGGCATAGACCTTGACGCCATACGGATGCGCCGTCTCGACCACCCGGCGTATGTCGGCGATGCTGTTGGCGGCGGCACGGCGCGCGCCGTGGCTCGCGGGGCCTATATAGATGGCGTCGGCACCGGCAAGTATGGCCTTGACGGCTATGTCGGCGTCGCGCGCCGGAGCGAGAAGTTCGAGTGCGGTAGGGGTCATGTCCGAATTGCCTGTTAATGTAAGTTAATTATTATAATACGTTTCCCCCCGCCCGTTTATTGTGAGGCGGAAGGAATTAATCATGTAAAAAGCATATGGATAAAAAATCCCAATATTTCACATTTATGTGAAATAAAAGCCGTATCTTTGCGTTATAATCAAAAGGGTTATAGATATGAGTGAAGTAGAATTGGTTTTAGTCAATGATACTGACAAGTGTACTATTTACACTATTCAGTTCTCGGAAGAATCCGAGACTGAATATGAGCGTTTTTATACCAAGTTCATTCAAGATGCTCAACTGAACAAGGACTTATTGCGCATAGTACAAATTTTAGATAAGATTGCCGATGAAGGAGCATTGGAACGTTTCTTCCGTCCCGAGGGCAAGATGCGTGATTCTGTTGTGGCTCTTCCTGTGCTTCGCTCAAAACTCCGCCTATACTGTCTGCGTCTCTCCGACCGGATTCTTGTTCTCGGCAACGGGGGTGTCAAAAACTCGCGGACATATGAAGAGGATGATTCGTTGCGTGGATACGTCCTGACTTTACAGAAATTTGAAGAGCTGTTGAAAGAGGGGCAACGCGACGGAACCGTAACAGTAACATCCAAGACAATCGAGACCGATAAAACATTTAAGCTATGAAGGATATTAGAAACAGATACCGGGAAATGGTCAGTCAGGTGCCACCTGAAATAAAGGAAGAAATCGACCTGTCTTTCGCCATATCCAATAAAATCGATGCCCTTATGCAGGAGCGCGGACTCACAAAGAAGCAGTTTGCCGACCAGATAGGTAAACGTCCGAGCGAGATAACCCGATGGCTGAGCGGACAGCATAATTTCACTGTCTCCACACTTGCCATGCTGTCGGCATTTTTCGGCAAATCCATAATCTCCGTCTAATCATGGCCAATGAATCCCTGTCGGCGGCCAAAGCCGCCAAGAATGATGAGTTCTATACTCAATATATTACGATATTGAGCGTGAGATAAACGCTTATCTCGAATTTGACCCGGATGTTTTCCGTGGGAAAACTGTCCTGTTGCCATGTGATGACCCGGAATGGAGTAAATTTCACCCTCTATTTCGCACAACGCAGGGATTTTATAAGATTTTTTTGTTTGTTTTTTGGTGGGGAATGAATTATCTTTGCGGATAGAAAATCTAACATTGAGAATATATGGATAATTTCACATATTGCACCCCGACGCGCTATCTGTTCGGGCGTGGGACTGAGGACGAGACGGGGCGTCTTGTCGCCGAGGCCGGATGGAAGACCGTAATGATTGTCTATGGCGGAGGCTCGGCAGTCCGTTCAGGCCTGCTTGGCCGTGTGTGCGACTCGCTGTCACGCCGTGGCATCACGTTTGTAACTTTCGGAGGCATCCGTCCCAATCCCACCGCCAATCCTGTGCGCGAAGGTATAGAGATGTGCCGTCTGTCAGGGGCACAGGCCCTGCTGGCCGTGGGTGGCGGCTCGGTCATCGACACAGCCAAGGCTATCGCGGCTGGTGCGCTCTATGACGGCGATTTCTGGGATTTCTATTCGGGCAAGACCGTGCTCGAGAAGGCCCTTCCAGTCGGTGTGGTGCTGACCATCCCCGCGGCCGGAAGCGAGGGAAGCGGCAATTCGGTGATAACAAACGAGTCGGTCGGACAGAAATTAGGTGTGCGCACTGACTTTGCGCTGCGTCCCCGGTTTGCGGTTATGGACCCCGTGCTGACCGAGACACTGCCCTGGGCGCAGACTGCCGCAGGTGTGGCCGACATGATGGCCCATATCATGGAGCGTTATTTCACCACCACACCAGGTGTCGATGTCACCGACCGGCTCTCGGAAGGGTTGCTTATGGCGATAATGGACTCGGCCAGACGTGTCAAGGCCAAGCCCGACGACTATGACGCGCGTGCCAACCTGATGTGGAGCGGTACACTGGCCCACAATGGACTCTGTGGTTGCGGGCGTAAGGAGGACTGGGCATCGCATGGCCTGGAGCACGTGCTGTCGGCGCTATATGACGTGACACACGGTGCCGGTCTGGCCGTGGTGTTCCCGGCGTGGATGACATATGTGGCCGACCGCCGTCCCGAGAAGATAGCCCAGCTCGGCCGCCGTGTATTCGGAATAGCTACAGAAGGTATCACCGACAGCGAGGCCGCGCACAAGACGGTCGAGGCTCTGCGCTCCTTCTTCAAGGAGATGGAGCTGCCCCTGACACTCAAGGAGCTGGGCATCACGGAGCCGGATTTCAAGACATTCACAGAGGATTTCCACCGCGACAAGGGGAACCCCTATCGGGGATATTATACACTGACTCCCGAAGATACCGAGGCGATTTACCGTCTTATGCAATGAACAATTCAACGGCGCCGGACGTTGTATTATACTAACAGAAAACATCAATCCTAATATCAGTAAACAATGAATTACCTTACAGACGACAAACTGGTCATCGTCGGCGCAGCCGGCATGATCGGTTCGAACATGGCCCAGACAGCCATCATGATGAAGCTCACCCCCAACATCTGCCTCTATGACCCCTACGGTCCCGCGCTGGAGGGTGTGGCAGAGGAACTCCTGCACTGCGGTTTCGAGGGCTTGAACCTCACATACACCTCGGATGTCAAGGAGGCCCTCACCGGTGCCAAGTATATCGTCAACTCAGGCGGTGCAGCCCGTAAGGCCGGCATGACCCGCGAGGACCTGCTCAAGGGGAATGCTGTGATTGCCGAGGAGTTCGGCAAGAATGTCAAGGAATATTGTCCCGACGTCAAGCATGTGGTCGTCGTCTTCAATCCTGCCGACATCACCGGCCTTATCACCCTTCTCTATTCCGGCCTGAAGCCCTCGCAGGTATCTACCCTCGCCGCTCTCGACTCGACCCGTCTGCGCAGCGAGCTGGCCAAGTATTTCAAGATTTCGCCCGACGAGATCAAGATGCCGCGTACCTATGGCGGTCACGGCGAGCAGATGGCTGTATTCGCAAGCACCTGCACCGTGGCCGGACAGCCCCTGTCGCAGCTCATCGGCAGCGATGCTCTGCCCCGTCAGGCGTGGGAAGAGATCAGGCAGCGTGTCATCCAGGGTGGCAAGAACATCATCGAGCTCCGTGGCCGCTCGTCGTTCCAGAGCCCCGCATACCTCTCGATCGAGATGATTGGCGCCGCAATGGGTGGCAAGCCCTTCACCTGGCCTGTTGGTACATACGTCAACAACGGCGAGTACAACCATATCATGATGGCCATGGAGACCACCGTCGACAAGAACGGTGTCACCGTGCATCCTGTCAACGGTACTCCCGAGGAGCGCAAGGAGCTTGACCAGAGCTACCACCACCTGTGCAAGCTGCGTGACGAGGTTATCGCCATGGGTGTGATGCCTCCCATTGACCAGTGGAAGAATATCAACCCCAACCTTGGCTGAAAAACATCCGTTGACATGACGGCATGATAAAATGAAATCCCTCCGTAGCCACACGGGCTGCGGAGGGATTGCTGTATCTGAGTGCCGGATGCTTATCTCAGACGGTCGTACGAGCGGAGAAGCTTGATGTCGTGGTTGATGCCGGACACTGCAAGTATCTCGAGGATGACGGCGATGGGAAGCAGGATGTCCCACACAGAGAAATGTGCGTCAAGACCCTCGGCGGATGCCTGCTTGTAGAGCGCGAAGCACACCACCGCGACTACCGCAAGCGTGAGCATGAGGCAGATGAGGGTGACGGTGCGCTGTAGCTGCAGGTTGCGGAACAGGACGAGGTCGACGAGCAGCAGGAGGATGATGGCCCCCACGGGAATCAGGATGCCATATTCCGTCATGGTGTAGAGGGATTCGGTGATGCCACCCTCGAGGTGGACTATCTCACCGTAGGGTACTGCCAGAAAGATGGCCATTGCGATGGCTGCCAGGAAGATGTAGACAGACTGGATGCGTTGTATCTGCATATCGGTTGTGGTTTTAAGTTATGTTGAAGGGTGAATTTTTGTCAAAAGTACTAATTTTTTAACAATCCACGCAGGGTTTAGTTAGTAAAATGTCGTAATTTTGTCAAAGTTTCATGAGTTTTCAAAATCAAGATATGAAAGATATGACAGATTCACGTCCGCTGATAATGGTGACAAACGACGATGGGGTGTACTCGCGCGGCCTCGCCACGCTTGTCTCTGTGGCCTCGAAGCTGGGCCGTGTGGTCGTTGTGGCTCCCTCGACGCCCCAGTCGGCCAAGTCGTCGGCCCTCACTGCCGATGCACCCCTGCGCATCACCCGCCACGAGCCTATGGGCGACGCAGAGGTGTATAGCGTCAGCGGCACCCCGGTGGACTGTGTGAAGTTAGGGATGCATGCCATACTCGACCGCCGTCCCGACCTGCTGCTGTCGGGCATCAACCACGGCTCGAACGCCGCGGTCAACAACATATATTCGGGCACGATGGGTGCCGCGATGGAGGGGTGCATACTCGGTATCCCTTCGGTAGGATATTCGCTGCTCAGCCACAGTCCCGAAGCCGATTTCTCAGGGATTGTCGACATGGTCGGTGACATGACGCGGCGCGTGCTTGCCTCGGGACTCCCCGAGGGTATATGCCTCAATGTCAATTTCCCCAAGGACTGCACACCGCAGGGTGTCAAGACCGTGCGTGCGGCCCGTGGCCACTGGACCGAGGAGTATGCCGACTATGCCGCTCCCGGAGGTCATCCATTCTACTGGCTCACCGGAAAATACCATAACACGGAGCCCGATGCCGAGGATACCGACGAATACTGGCTGGCGCGCGGATGGGCCACTGTGGTCCCCATACGTCCCGACCAGACCGCAGCCGATAAGATAGGCGAAATAGAGAAAATGCTCGGATGACCATGAAGCACCGTATCCTCTCTCTGCTTTTAGCACTTGTCGGCTCGCTTGGCCTCACGGCGGCCGCCTTCCCCCTGAATGTGGCGGGTATTGATACCGCACGCACTGCCGTATGGATATATGACCTGCGCTGGGGACGGGATGTCGTCAGCGCCAACATAGACCGCTCGCTTGTGCCCGCATCGGTGATGAAGAGCGTCACCGCTGCGTCGTTGCTCAATCTGGCCTCGGCCTCCGAACGCTTTGCCACACCCGTGTCGGCGGTGGGGCGCATTGTCTGCGACAGTGTGCTCGAAGGGAATATCGTGGTGCGTGTCATGGGCGACCCCACAATAGAGTCGCAATACTTTGACTCGACACGCGGCTTTGCCGACAGCATCGTGGCCGGAGTGCGCCGTCTGGGCATACGCGCCATCACCGGGTCTGTGGTGATAGATTCGAGTGATTTCCCTGACGCCACGACTCCGCCGGGATGGGCCGGCGAGGATATTCCCTGGCCATACGGAGCGAGGTTGCAGGGGGCAAATTTCCGCGACAACCGTTTCAGGCTGCGTCTGCCGTCAAAAGAGACGGTGCCGTTTGTCCCGGACCTCAAGTTCACTTTCAAGCCCACTAAAGGACGTGCGGCAAAGGTAGACCGCAAGGACGGCTCAGAGACATTCAGCGTGACGGGAAATACGCGTCGAGGTGTCTCGGACATGTTTGCGATGCCATATCCCTGGAAGGTGATGCGCCATGAGGTCACCCAGGCCCTGAGGGATGACGGTATTGCTGTAAAAGGTGCCGACATCAGTGCCATCGGCGACGAGATACCTGTATATACTCACCTGTCACCCGAGTTTGGCGAGATATTGCGCAGCCTCATGTTCAGGTCGGACAACCTGATGGCCGAGGGTATGCTTCGGGTCATCGCGCCGGGAGGCACCCGTGCCGAGGCCATAGCCGAGGAGCAGGCGGTCTGGACGATGGCCGGAATCAGCGCCCATGGTGTCAATATCGTCGACGGTAGCGGTCTGTCGAGAGACAACCGCCTCACGGCACGGTTTCTCGGCGAGGTCAACCGCTACATGCTTGGCGAGGAGTTCGGAGCAGATTTCACAGGTCTCTTTCCGCGCGCGGGATATGACGGCACCCTGCGCAATTTCCTTGTGGATACACCTCTCGAGGGACGTGTGGCCATGAAGACAGGCTCGATGAAGGGGGTCCAGTCATATAGCGGATACCTGTTCGACGACGAGGGGCGCCCCACTCATGTGCTCGTTTTCATCGCAAACGGGTTCAGATGTTCGCGTGCGGCGTTAAAAAATTCGATTCAGGGATTGTTATTAGATACTTTTTGTGTAAGTTTGCAGAATGAAACAGACCAATGACATTGACACGCTTCTCAAGCTGGCCTTCGAGGCCGAGGGGCTGCTGCTTATGTTGAAGGACCGCGGCAAGGATATGCCTGCCGAGGCCCTGGCGTTGCTGGCCGAAAAGACCGCCATGCTCCAGGCCGGAATCATGGAGCTGCCTTATGGCGCCGTGCCCGCTTCCACAGATATCCGTGTGGAAGATGAGGTTTCAGACAGCGAGGCGGTCGCCGAGGCTGCCGAAGAGGAGTCCGAGGCCGATGCCGGGGTAGAGCCATCTGCCGCCCCCGCCGCCGCACCTGCTGAAGCTGCCACACTCGACGAGCGTCTGGCCCGCGAGCGTGCCCGCGACATATTCAAGGCATTTACCCTCAACGACAAGTTCCGCTATCGCCGCGAGCTTTTCCATGGCTCGGAGAGCGAGTTTGACGACACGCTCGCTATCATCTCGGAGATGTCCTCTTTCGGTGAGGCCGAGGAGTATTTCTACGAAGACCTCTGCTGGGATCCCGACAACGATGACGTCAAGGCATTCATGGACACCGTGAAGAGGCATTTCTGACCCTATGGCCAAACTGTATATTGTCCCCACGCCTGTCGGCAATATGGCCGACATGACACCGAGGGCCCTCGAGGTGCTCGGCGCGGTCTCGGCCATCTATGCCGAGGACACGCGCACGTCGGGCGTGCTGCTCAGGCATTTCGGTATCACGACGCCCTGCCTGAGCCATCACAAGTTCAATGAGCACGCTACCGCGACCCCTATCATAGACCGTGTCGAGGGTGGCGAGGACATAGCCCTTATCTCTGACGCGGGCACACCCGGCATCAGCGACCCGGGCTTCATGCTCACCCGCGAGTGCCGCCGCCGCGGGGTCGAGGTCGAGACATTGCCCGGGCCGACGGCTTTCGTGCCCGCGCTTGTCAATTCGGGACTCCCGACAGACCGATTCACATTCGAGGGGTTTCTCCCTCCCAAGAAGGGACGCCGCACACGCCTCGAAGGGATTGCTGCATCATCCTGTACCTCGATTGTCTACGAGTCGCCATTGCGTCTGGTCAAGACTCTCGGCGAGCTGGCCGAGGTATGCGGTGCCGACAGGGCCGCATCCGTGTCGCGCGAGATTTCAAAAGTCTATGCCACCACCGTGCGCGGCACGCTCGGCGAGCTCAAAGATTATTTCTCGGAAAACAATCCGCGCGGAGAGATTGTTATCATCGTAGGGCCGCCTGAGGCGCAGCCCCGCACCCACAAGAACAAATACAGGGATGACGGCGAGTGACACGCCGGTATCCGCATAAACACAAGAATCACGATTTTTCAACATCACGTCAATTCTATATGAAAAAGATTGCAACCCTCGCCATTGTGGCCGCTACACTCCTCACCGGGTGTAATGCAGACAAGCTCCGTGAATCGGAAGCCCAGAATGCACAGCTCAAAGGGGATCTCGCCGAGACCCTCGCCACACAGGACTCTCTGCTTGTGCTGGTCAACGATATCTCTGACGGCATGAGCCAGATCAAGGATCTCGAGAAGATCATCAGCACTCCCGGCTCACTCTCGGGCGAGTCGACATCGCGCAAGGAGCAGATACGCAACGATATGATTGCGATACAGCAGGCCCTCCAGGAGCGCCGCCAGCGTCTGGCCGAGCTCGAGAAGAAACTCGAGGCTGCCGGTGGCGAGAACTCTACCCTCAAGCGCACCATCTCGAACCTCAAGGCTCAGATTGCCGACCAGACCACCGAGATAGCAACCTTGACCAACCAGCTCGCGAGCGCCAACATCAAGATTGAGGAGCTCACCACGACTGTCAACGACCTCAACGCCAACGTGGACTCGCTGCGTGGAAACGTTGCCGCCGAGGAGGCTGCAAAGAAGGCTGCCGAGGAAGAGGCCACAGCCGCCATCAACGAACTTAATACTTGCTATTATGCTATCGGCACCAACAAGGAGCTCAAGGAGCGTGGCATAATCGAGAGCGGTTTTCTACGCAAGACCAAGATCATGAAGGGTGATTTCGACATGGCATATTTCACCGCCGCCGACAAGCGCACCCTCACCGAGATTGCCACACACAGCAACAAGGCCGAGATCAAGACATCGCAGCCCAAGGACTCCTACCAGATTGTCGATGTCAACGGCCAGAAGGTAATCAAGATTACCGACCCTGCCAAGTTCTGGCAGCTCTCTAATTTCCTTGTCATCAAGGTAGACTGACATATAAAGAATAGCTCAATACCCTAACCCCCGCGGGGAGGACCGTCATCGGCCCTCCCCGCAATTTTTTGGGGTTAATCACGTTTATATATAGTAATAAATCAAGATGAACCAGTCATGCGGGCAATAAGCCGTCTCATATTCTCTCTTCTCTCTGTGATTTTTGCTGTCGTGCCCGCAGCGGGGGCGTCGGTGAAGATTCACGGCAAGATCACCGACTCGAAAAACGAGCCGGTCGAGTTTGCCACCGTGCGCATCGGTGGCACCGCCATCGGGACTACATCAGGTCTCGAGGGCGACTATTCGCTGTCGTGCGCGCAGGCCGATACAATCACGGTCTTCTTCTCGTGCATAGGCTACCGCGAGGTCAAGCGGCAGCTTATAGACCCGCAGGCCGATGTGACACTCAATGTGATGCTGCCCCTCGATACCGAGATGCTGCAGCAGGTCGAGGTCACTGAGCTGAAAAAGCAGACAGGCTCTGTAGAGCGTCTGGATGTGAGTGATATACGTCGCTCGCCTGATGCGTCGGGAGGCAGTGTCGAGGCTCTGCTGCAGACCATGCCGGGTGTGACGGCCTCTAACGAGATGTCGTCGCAGTATTCGGTGCGCGGTGGCTCGTATGACGAGAATTCGGTATATATCAACGGCATAGAGGTATATCGCCCGCAGCTCGTCACCTCGGGCCAGCAGGAAGGACTCTCGATAATAAACCCGGATCTTGTCGGTGCCGTCGGTTTCTCGACGGGCGGTTTCCCGGCCGAGTATGGCGACAAGATGTCGTCTGTGCTCGACATCACCTACCGTCACCCTGAGTCGTTCGAGGGTGCGGTGTCGGCATCGCTCATGGGTGGCTCTCTGGCGATAGGGCAGGGGAGCAAGCGGCTGAGCCAGCTGCATGGCGTGAGATACAAGAAGAACTCGTCGCTGCTGGGTTCGATGGATACGAAGGGTGAGTATGACCCGTCGTATTTCGACTATCAGACCTCGATAAGCTACCGTTTCTCCGACAGGCTCACGGCTTCACTGCTGGGCAACATCTCGATAAACCGCTATCTGTTCACGCCCACAAACCGCACCACCACCTTCGGCACCACTACGGATGCCAAGCAGTTTACGGTGTATTTCGACGGGCATGAGAAGGACCGGTTCGAGACATATTTCGGAGCCCTCTCGCTTGACTACCGTCTCAGCCGCTCCACCAACCTGCAGTTGCTCGGCTCGGGCTATCTGACAAATGAGCTTGTGGCATACGACATCTCGGGCGAGTATTGGCTCGACGAGGCCGGAACCTCGGATGTCGGCGGCGAGCTGGGTGTGGGACGGTATCACGAACATGCCCGAAACCGACTCAAGGCCTCGGTGCTTGCGCTGGCACTGAAGGGGCAGACGGCCATCAACTCAAATCATACCCTCTCGTATGGCCTCAGCATCCAGGGGGAGCGCATCATGGACCGCTCGCGCGAGTGGGAGCTGCGCGACTCGGCGGGGTTCTCCCTCCCGGCGCTTCCCGACCAGCTCCGTGTGGTCTATAACCTTGACTCGCATCACGACCTGTCGTCGACACGTCTTGCGGCGTGGGTGCAGGATGCGTGGAAATTCAATACCTCGGCGGGATTCTTCACGCTCAATGCCGGAATACGCCTCAGCCACTGGAGCTATAACAAGGAGACACTTGTCAGCCCACGTGTGTCGCTCGGCTTTATCCCCGAGCGGGCCTCGGGATGGGCATTCCGTGTGGCTACAGGACTCTATTATCAGTCGCCTTTCTATAAGGAATACCGTATGCCTGTCACGGACGGCAACGGCAACCAGACCATTGTTCTCAACGATGACATAAGGAGCCAGCGCAGTTTCCATCTCATCGGAGGCGCCGACTACACATTCCGCGCTCTCGGGCGTCCGTTCAAGCTCTCCGGCGAGGTCTATTACAAGGCCCTCTCGAACCTTGTGCCTTACGAGATAGATAACCTCAAGATTGTATATTCCGGCAAGAACGAGTCATCGGGATTTGCCACGGGGCTCGACATGAAGCTGTTCGGCCAGTTTGTACCGGGCAGTGACTCGTGGGTCAGCTTCTCGCTGATGAAGACCTCGGAGACCCTGCACGGGGTCAAGGTACCTCGCCCTACAGACCGCTCGTATAGCCTGGGACTCTTCTTCACCGACTATTTCCCCAAATTCCCAAAACTGAAGTTCTCGCTGCGCGGTATTTTCATGCAGGGACTCCCATCTACCTCGCCACGCTCCACCCGTGACCAGGGTTATTTCCGCATGCCTCCCTATAAGCGCGTGGATGTCGGACTGCAATACGCGCTTATTTCTCCACCCAAAGAGGGCGAATACCGTTCGGGGCTCGCCTCCAAGCTCAAGAGCGTCTGGATTGGGGTCGATGTGTTCAACTTGCTCGACATCTCGAACGTGGCGTCATACTACTGGGTCACAGACGTCAACGATATACAGTATGCCGTGCCCAACTATCTTACCCGCCGTCAGTTCAATGTCCGCCTGAGCGTCGAGTTCTGATTGGGCTGAAAAGTGCAAGAATAACCGTATTTTGTGAAAGGGTGTTTTGGCTGCCGGGAATTAATTTTGCAGCATGAACAACCTTAGTGCAATTAATATGGAAACTTTAAGACTCAGCAACGGCATCGAGATGCCGATGATTGGATATGGAGTATATCAGGTAGACCCTGCGGAGTGCGAGCGATGTGTGAGCGATGCCCTCAAGACAGGCTACAGGATGATTGATACCGCCCAGGCTTATCATAATGAGGAGGGGGTCGGGGCCGCTGTCGCCAAGAGCGGTATCGCGCGCGACGAGCTCTTCATCGTCACCAAGATATGGATATCCAACTATGGATATGACAGGGCCAAGGCCTCGATTGACGAGAGCCTTCGGCGCCTCGGCACCGATTATATCGACCTGATGCTGCTGCATCAGCCTTTCTGTGACCGCTATGGCGCCTATCGTGCCCTTGAGGATGCCTATAAGGCCGGAAAGCTCCGTGCTATCGGTGTGAGCAATTTCTATCCCGACCATTTCATAGACCTTGCATCCAATGTCGAGATTCCGCCTATGGTCAATCAGGTCGAGACCCATGTGTTCGACCAGCAGGTGCAGCCGCAGAAATATATGGAGGAGTATGGATGCCGCATCATGTCGTGGGGCCCTCTGGCAGAGGGTCGCAACAATTTCTTCACCAATCCGGTGCTTGAGGAGATAGGCCGGAAATACGGCAAGTCTGTCGCACAGGTGGCACTCCGCTGGCTCAACCAGCGTGGAGTCATCATCATACCCAAGTCCGTGCATGTCGAGCGTATGCGGCAGAACCTCGACATCTTCGATTTCACCCTCACCGACGACGACATGGCTGCCATCTCCCGCCTCGACACAGGCAAGAGCCTCTTCTTTGACCATCACGACCCCGAGGTGGTGAAGATGTTCATGGGCTGGAGGTAGTCATACCATCCCCTACGTATATTCATATTCCGTCGACAGTGCCGGATTGTGCCCCCGTAGGAGCACCTACAGCACTGTCGACGGATTATTTCTTGTCAAGGTAAACAAAAATCAGGCCGGAGCCCCGACGGGATTCCGGCCTGAGATTATAGGCGTTGTCTTATCAGTCCTGGTTGAGGTTGACGCGCTTGAAGTTCACTACGACGAGTCCCTTCTGAGACTGCTCGAGGAACTGGCCTACGGTGAGCTTGCTGTCCTGTACGAACTCCTGCTCCATGAGGCACGACTCCTTGAAGAACTTGTTGAGACGGCCATTGGCGATGTTCTGAATCATCTGCTCGGGCAGGTTTGCGGCCTTGGCCTCGGCAGTTGCCTTCATGATCTCGCGACCCTTGGCTGCCTCCTCGGGAGTAATCCAGCCCTTCGAGATGTTAGACTCGATGTGGTCCTCGCTGTCAAAGTGGTTGGGGTTGAGACCTGCCTTCTTGAGGGCGGCCTCTACAGCCTTGCGCACCTGCTCCTGCTTGGTCTTCTCGACAGCCACGCTGATCTCGGCGTCGATGGTGGCCTGGGGAACATCCTCGCGGCATACGGCCACGGGGTTCATCGAGGCGATCTGCATGCAGACCTCACGACCAATCTGGGGATCGACGCCCTCGAGGTTGAAGCCTACGATGGCGGCGAGCTTGTTGTTGAAATGATTGTATGCGGCGGTTGTGGGGGCCTCTACGACCTCGTATGCGCCGATCTCGGTCTTCTCGCCGGTCTTGCCGCTCTCCTCGGTGATGAGGTCGGCTACGGTCTGGCCGTCGACTGTGAAGGCCTTGAGCTCATCGACAGTCTTGAACTTGTTGGCCATGGCGAGGTCCATGAGCTTGTTGGCGAGTGCCACGAAGCCTGCGTTCTTGGCAACGAAGTCGGTCTCGCAGTTGAGGGCGAGGATAGCTGCGAACTGGCCGTCTGTGCGGGCGATTACGCAACCCTCCGAAGCCTGGCGGTCTTCGCGCTTGGCGGCTACGGCCTGACCCTTCTTGCGAAGAATCTCGACAGCGGCCTCGATGTCGCCGTTAGTCTCGGCGAGAGCTTTCTTGCAGTCCATCAGGCCGGCGCTTGTGAGGTTGCGCAGCTTGGTGATTTCTGCCATTGTTACTGCCATATCGGGTAGTGTTTTTTAGTTGTTGTGAGATTGTATTGAAAATCACTCGGCGTCCTTGGTCTCCTCGGCGGGAGCCTCCTCTGCCTTTGCCTCGGCGGCCTCGGCTGCGGGAGCCTCACGACGGGCTACACGACGGCGGTCACCGCCACGACGGGGAGCTGCTGCCTCGCCGTTCTCGGCACCGGCCTTCTCGTCGGCCTTCTCGACCTTGCGCTCCTGCAGACCCTCGTTGATGGCCTCGCATACGGTGTCGAGGATGAGCTCGATGCTCTTCGATGCGTCGTCGTTTGCGGGGATTACGTAGTCTACGTTGTTGGGGTCAGAGTTGGTGTCGACGATTGCGAACACGGGGATGCCCAGACGGTTTGCCTCGGCAACGGCGATGTGCTCCTTGCATACGTCAACGACGAAGAGTGCCGAGGGGAGACGGTTGAGGTCGGCGATAGAGCCGAGGTTCTTCTCGAGCTTGGCGCGCTGACGGGTGATCTGGAGCTTCTCGCGCTTCGACAGGTTGTCGAATGTGCCGTCCTTGGCCATCTTGTCGATGGAGGCCATCTTCTTCACGGCCTTGCGGATGGTGGGGAAGTTTGTGAGCATGCCGCCGGGCCAGCGCTCGATCACGTAGGGCATACCTACGCTCTCAGCCTTGGCTGCGAGTATCTCCTTGGCCTGCTTCTTTGTGGCCACGAAGAGGATTTTCTTGCCGCTCTTGGCGAAGCCGCGGAGCACGTTGGCTGCGTCTTCGAGTTTTGCGGCAGTCTTATATAGGTCGATGATGTGGATACCGTTGCGCTCCATGAAGATGTAGGGCGCCATTGCAGGATTCCATTTTCTTTTCATGTGGCCAAAATGGCAGCCTGCTTCGAGGAGTTGGTCAAATGTGGGTGTTGACATTTGTGTCTTGATGGTTGTTTACGTTCTTTTGATTTTACAACCCGGGAGTAGGGAACGTGTCCATCTCGGGGGTTTAGATACTAAACACTTTGGGGAGGGAGGTTGTGGTGGGGAATGGGGCTGACGGCCTGTCAGGCCGCCCGGGCCATTCCCGGTGATGTCGTCGCTGGTGTCAGGCGCGGATTAACGCTTGGAGAACTGGAAGCGCTTGCGTGCCTTGGGACGGCCCGGTTTCTTGCGCTCCACGACGCGGGGGTCGCGGGTCATGAAGCCCTGGGCGCGGAGTGCGGCCTTGTCGTCGGGGTTGATCTTGACGAGGGCGCGGGCGATGGCGAGACGCAGGGCCTCGGCCTGGCCTTTGTAGCCGCCGCCATCGAGGTTGACATGGATGTCATATTTCTCGGCGGCGTCGAGTGTCAGCAGGGGCTGCTTGACGATATACTGCAGAATCGAAGAGGGGAAATAAACGTCGAGGGGACGCTTGTTGATGGTGATTTGCCCGTTGCCTTCCTTGACGATTACGCGGGCTACGGCGGCCTTGCGGCGGCCTACGGCATTAACTGATTCCATTCTTCAGATTTATTTTACTTTGTTGATGTCAATGATTTCGGGGTTCTGACCTTCGTGGGGGTGTGTGGGCCCGTTGTAGACGTGAAGGTTGCCGATGAGTGTGCGGCCGAGACGGTTCTTGGGAAGCATACCCTTGACCACCTTGATGAACAGGGGGTGGTAGCCGGGCTTGATGTGCTTGTTGAACGATTTCTTCATCAGAATCTCGGGGGTGGTCACACGCTGGCCACCGGGATAGCCGGTGTACGAGAGGTACTCGCGGTCGGTCATCTTCTTGCCGGTGAGGCGCACCTTGTCGGCGTTGATGACGATTACGTTGTCGCCGCACTCGATGTTGGGCGAGTAGCTGGGCTTGTTCTTGCCACGGAGAATGAGGGCGATGACGGCACACAGACGACCGAGAACCTGGTCGGTGGCATCAATTACAACCCACTTGTGTTCAACGCTTGCTGCGTTGGGGGTGAGGGTCTTGTAGCTTAAAGTATCCACGTTGAATGTTTAATTAATAGATAGTTACTTTTGGGCGTTCATGCCGCCTGTCCGGCCAAAGACCGGCGGCGTTAGTGCCTGAGGTTTATTAATTGGACATAATCGGACTGCAAAATTAGTCATTTTCAGTGAGAAAACAAAGCGTTATTAAGGATTATTAACAGATTTCGGGGCTGCGAATTTTTCTTGCCCGCATGTTGCGCCGTGAAAAGTTTTTTATGTATTTTTGTAGTCTGAAACCATTACTCCAATTATGCAGTTCAACGGTAAGAAACTCTGGATGACGACCAAGGATTACGTCATCATCACTCTGGCCATCACCCTCTATGGTCTTGGCTTCTCGGCTTTTATCCTCCCGGAGAGGGTCGTCATCGGAGGTGTGACGGGTCTGGGCACGATAGTCTATTTCCTCACGGGCAAGACGTGGGCCATCGGTCTGACCCAATACGCCATCAACCTGGCCCTTCTGGCGCTGGCGTGGCATGTGGTGGGCAAGCAGTTCGTGGCCAAGACAATCTTCGGTGCCACGGTGCTCTCTGTGGTGGTGACCATTTTCCCGCCCATGTTCGACGGGCCGCTGATTCCCGACCAGTCGTTCATGAACGTGTGCATCGGCTCGATCATATCGGGCATCGCGCTCGGGCTTGTGTTCACCCATAACGGCTCGACCGGAGGCACCGATATTGTGGCGGCGATGGTAGCCAAGAAGACCAATGTCACTGTGGGGCGTACGATGCTGTATGTCGATTTCTGCATCATCTCCTCCTCCTATTTCATATTCCATCAGATCTCGACTGTGGTCTATGGCTTCATGGTGCTCTTTATTACCACGTATGTCGTCGACCTCATCATCAATACCAACCGCCAGGCGGTACAGTTCATCATCATCTCGCGCAAGTGGGAGCGCATAGCCACGGCTGTCAACCATCATGCGCGCCGTGGCGTGACGGTGATGGACGGCATGGGATGGTATACCAAGAGCCCCATCAAGATTCTGCTTATCGTGTGCCGCAAGATAGAGTCGGTGACCATATTCCGCATCATCAAGAGCATCGACGACGGTGCATTCATCACGCAGACCAATGTCAACGGTGTCTATGGCCAGGGCTTTGACGAACTCAAGTTCAAGCAGGACCAGAAGCTGCGCGAGGAGCTCGAGCATGAGGCCGAGGATGTCATGGCCGGAGAGCTTGGCCGTTCGTGACGGGCCGGGCTCCGGCCCTCTACGGATAAATGAGACACCGGGGCTGCATCTGACGGATGCGGCCCCGGTGTCTTTTTTGAGTTATGGCTATGTGTGGGAGTTGTCTTATTTCTTGATGAGGTCGTATTTGCGGAACACTCTCTCGATAGTCTCGAGCGCGCGGTCTACCTGCTCCATAGTATGTGTGGCCATGAGGCTGAAACGTATGAGCGTGTCGGTGGGGGCGACTGCCGGAGTGACCACGGGATTGACGAAGATGCCCTCGTCAAGCAGGTCGCGTGTCACGGCAAATGTCTTGAAATCGTCGCGGATGAACAGCGGGATGATGGGTGTCGATGTCCTGCCTATCTCGAAACCTGCGGCACGGAATCCGTCGAGGGCATGGTGGGTGAGTTTCCAGAGCTGTTCCTGACGCTCGGGCTCGGTCTGCATTATCTCGAGTGCCTTGAGTGCTGCTGCTGTCGAGGCGGGGGTGATGGATGCGGTGAAGATGTACGAGCGCGAGTGGTGGCGCAGGAAATTGGTGACCTCCTTGTTGGTGGCGATGAAGCCGCCCAGCGACGAGAACGACTTGGAGAATGTGCCCATGATGAGGTCTACGTCGTCGGCTACGCCATAGTGGTGGCAGACGCCGCGGCCTCCCTGGCCGAAGACACCGATGCCGTGGGCCTCGTCCATCATGACGCTGGCGTTATACTTTTTGGCCAGACGCACGATGTTCTTGACGTCGGCGACATCGCCTTCCATCGAGAATACCGAGTCGCTGACGATGAGCTTCACCTTGTCGGGGTCGCACTTGCGCAGCTGCTTCTCGAGCGACTCCATGTCGTTGTGCTTGTATTTGAGCTTCTGGCTGAAGGCGAGACGGTGTCCCTCGATGATCGAGGCGTGGTCCTGCTCGTCCCACAGTATGTAGTCCTCGCGTCCGGTGAGGGTGGATACTACTCCAAGATTCACCTCGAAGCCGGTCGAGTAGATCATGACGTCTTCCTTGCCTATGTATTCGGCAAGTTTGGCTTCGAGTTCCTTGTGAAGGTCGAGAGTGCCGTTGAGGAAGGGTGAGCCGGCACATCCTGTGCCGTATTTGCGGGTGGCTTCGATGGCGGCCTCCTTGATGCGCGGGTCGTTGACAAGGCCCGTATAGCAGTTCGAACCGAACATGAGCACCTTCTTACCGTTGATGATCACTTCGGGATCCTGCTCGCTTGAGATGGCGCGGAAATAGGGATACACGCCTGCGGCCTTGGCTTCCTGCGGGGCTGTGTATTTGCTGAGTTTCTCTTGAAGTAAATTCATTGCTTTTTCCTTGGTGAACGAAGACAGAGGTCTTCGGTGATTGGACGGGTTGGGCGTCTTGTAATTTTCAAGGTGCAAAGGTAGTGATAATTTCACGTTTGTAAACGGAGTGTGCCGGATTTTTAATGTTAATTAAATGAAACGAGGCTGTCGTAATGGCGTATTTTTCTACTCCCTTCCCCTTTTTTGCCAATGATGTGGGCTTTTCTGCTGATTTTTGCTAACTTTGCAAGGTTTAAAGCAAATTTAGATTATGGAAAGCAACCCCGTCACGAATCCTGTGGTGAAGCGCACTGTGCTCGACTATGACGACATCGTAGAGATGGCGCCGTTCTTCAAGGGCAAGCGCCGTCTGGTCGAGATGCTGATGAAGGCACTCGACGTCGACAAGGTAAACTGGATTCACGACCATAATTTCGATACTCCCGGCCCGGCGTTCTGCCGCGGTCTGCTCAACGATCTCGACATAAAGCTGCGCATAGACAATGAAGAGCTGCTCGACAATCTGCCCGAAGGGCCCTTTGTCACCGTGAGCAACCATCCTTTCGGTGCGCTCGACGGCATAACGCTCATAGACCTCATAGGCTCGCGACGTCCCGGATACAAGGTGATGGTCAATATGATACTCAACCATATCACCGCCATGCGCCCCAATTTCATCGCCGTCGACCAGGCCGCCAGCGATGACCCGGCCAAGAAGGCGGTGTCAATGAAAGGCATCGCCGAGGCCATAAGGCAGATAAAGAACGGCCAGCCGGTAGGATTCTTTCCCGCAGGGGCCGTGGGCAATTACAACAGGCACCTTAAGTTTGAGGACCGCGAGTGGCAGCCCACTGTCATCAGGCTCATCCGCAAGTTCGGTGTCCCGGTGATACCTATCTATTTCCATGGACTCAACAGCCTGTGGTTCCGTATCCTCGGCATCATCTCGTGGCAGTTGCGCACTCTGCGCCTTCCGGCCGAGGTGTTCCGCCGCAAGGGTGACACCCTGCATATATCGGTCGGCAATCTCATCACTCCCGAGGAGCTGAAGGCCCACTCGGCCTCTGAGGAGGAGCTTGGCCTCTGGCTCAGGGAACGTACCTACGAACTCTCACGCCTGAAATGATGGAAGCTCTTCAGCCCGACTATCCCGCCGAGGTGCTGCAGGCGCGCCGCCGCTATGGCATCATCGGCAATTCGCCCGAGCTCAACGAGGCTGTGATGCGTGCCGTAAGGGTGGCGCCGATAGACCTGTCGGTGCTTGTCACCGGCGAGAGCGGCACAGGCAAGGAGTTTTTCCCGAAGATAATCCACGGTTTCTCGTCGCGCAAGCATGCCGGCTACATTGCCGTCAACTGTGGCGCCATCCCCGAGGGTACCATCGACTCTGAGCTTTTCGGCCATGAGAAGGGTGCCTTCACGGGTGCCGTCTCCACCCGCAAGGGATATTTCGAGGAGGCCGACGGAGGGACAATCTTCCTTGACGAGGTGGCCGAGCTGCCGCTGACCACTCAGGCGCGCCTGTTGCGTGTGCTCGAGACTGGCGAGTTCATCAAGGTCGGTTCCTCGACCGTACAGAAATCAAACGTGCGCATCGTCGCCGCCACCAATGTCGACATGGCTAAGGCTGTCGCCGAGGGGCGTTTCAGGGAAGACCTGTACTACCGCCTCTCGACGGTCTCTATCTCCGTGCCCCCGTTGCGCGACCGTGGCACTGACATCATACTTCTTGCCCGCAAGTTCGCGGCAGATTTTGCCGAGCGGTACACGATGCCCGGTGTGAGTTTTGACGACTCGGCGCGAGCAATGCTTCTGGCCTACCGTTGGCCCGGCAATGTGCGTCAGCTCAAGAATGTCGTCGAGCAGACCGCCCTGTTCCATGCGGGCGAGACTGTAGACGCCTCAACTCTGCGGCCATATCTTCCGGCACCGGGCATGGAGCTTTCGACCATTCCCGGCCAGGGGGGCAAGAGGCATGACTATGATTCGGAGCGCGACATGTTGCTGGGCATGATAGTGCGTCTGCAGCAGCAGATAGACTCGTTGCGCGAGCAGGTGGGCACGCGCCCCGCCCACGCCGAGAACACAGATTTTGTCGAGACGCGCCCCTCGGGTGGTGTGAACCTCCCCGTCAAGTTCCAGCCGTTCTGCTCGCCCCTCCCCGACATGGGGCGTCCTGTGCGCGAGACAGTGGTCGATGTCACCCCCGCGGCGCCCGCTACTCTCGAGGAGACCGAGCGCGACACTATCCTGCGTGCCCTCGAACGCAACGGCGGCCGCCGCAAAGCGACAGCCGCCGAACTCAATATCTCCGAGCGTACCCTCTATCGCAAGATCAAGGAGTACGGGATGGAGTAGGGGTGTCTCAGCGTTCTCCGGGCCGGATTATCCTTGCGCCCGTCACGCTGTTGTTTTTTCTCAGATACTCGCCCAGTGTCCTGTCCTCCAAGGTCACTTTGCCGGCCCTCGTCGATGCGTGCAGCAGATGAGGGCCGTCGTTTTGCATCACCACAATCCCCATGTGGCTCACGTCGAGGCCCGGGACTTTGGTGGTGAACGCAAGGATGTCGCCATCCCTCAGGTTCTCCTTGCCCCACTTGCCCATCAGCACCGAGCTGCGGATGTACGGGAAACGGTGAGAGCGGTAGCCTATCTCGCAGTTTTTCATACGCTCGTATTCCGCCGAGTCCTTCAGGGCCGGATATTCATCGCGATGCGCTGTCATATAGTCGAGGGTCTTCACGGCATAGGCCACATTAGGCATACGCCCTGTCATCTCCTTTATGTTCCCCCGATGGGTGTTGTCGACAATCCAGTCGCTGATATAGTGCAGCCTCGAGCTATATCCGTCGATGCGTCCCTGGCGGTAGCGTATCTGCCCGAGGTTATAGACGAAATCCTGCCATGCGCTGCGCCTCTCCTTTACCGTGAGGGTCATCGCAAGCACTGTCTCGACAAAGGTGGTGCAGTCGAGTCCGTCGAGATTTACGGTGAGCTGTTCGGGCGAGCCCTCGAGGGTTCCGGCCGCATAGGGGGTGTCGATAAATCTTTTTGCGATTGACGTGACAAGCTCGCCGTCTGTTGCAGGTGTCAGCAGTGAGGCGTCAATGAGTATTTCGGTAATACGCGTGGTGTCCGCTGCCTCGTTGTGCCATCTCACCTCTCCCGGCAATACCGCATGGGCCATAATCGGACAGGTAAGCACCAGCATCAATACACATATATATGTATAATAAGTGGAATGATTTATTTTCATGGAGCGAAATCGGTTGATTAAATACGACTCAAAATTACTCAAAATCTCCGATATCCCAAAATAATCTTGCTTAGTGAGAGATTTAGGGAATTAGAAATGAGGAATTAGAAATGAGGAATGAGGGGTGATAGCACGATAAGAGAGTACCAGCCGCGAGGTGATAATCTGAGAAACCCAGCCGCGAAGCGGCGACCTTTGGGAAGCCCCACATCGAGCCCGCAGGGCGAAGGTGTGGGGTGAAGATGGGTGTTCCCTTTCGGGCATCGGAGATGTCCGCTAATACTCAACGTATGACATCGCCCCTTGTCGGGGCTCAGGGATATATATGCCATCCTCCCGGGGTTCCCTTCGGTCACCCCGGGTTAATCATGACATCGGCCCTTACGGGCCTCGGTGGGATGTGCGATTTCTTCTCCGATCTGCGAGCCTCGGTTGTGCGGGGTGATTTCTATCCGGGCCCTGCGGGCCTCGGTGGGATGTGCGATTTCTTCTCCGGCCTGCGGGCCTTGATTGTGCGGGGTGATTTCTTTTCAGGATTTGCGGGATTCGGTTGTGTGGGGACGATTTTCTTTCCTGGTTCTTGCGTGCCTCGGTTGGGATGGCTCTTTCCTATATCTGGGGCGGGGATGTGCGGAGCCGAGAGACGGAGCGGCGGAGCCGCGGTGATTATCGGAAACCCCGCGCGCAGTGTGGGGCCCGCAGGATACCAATATGAAGACAGTCTCGGAGAGACATCATTATGATATCCTCTGGGTG
>DAAQ01000011.1 GCA_001701225.1 Bacteroidales bacterium H5
TTTATCGCACCACTACTAATTTCAAAATAGAGATACGTGCTCTCTCGCCTGAAGGTGAGGAGTTCAATTCCGAATGGTGCTCACGCTCGGACATCTCCATGATTCCATGGAATAACCTGAGACTTGTCACCATGTCACGCTACCCTGTGCCCACCGTAGCGACAGTATCAGACTGCACAGACACATCCTTCAGGGTCAACCTGCACCTGAGCTATGCCGAATCGGGCGATGATGCCACCAAGGGCTATTCAGACAATTTCCAGATAGATGCCGACGGCAATTTCGTGGCCGACAGACTCAGGGTTGTACCCGTTGACGGGACAGCCGCCTCCTCACAGGCCCGTGAGGTATTCGAGAGCGACTGGAGCGACTATGTCATCACCGATGCCGACCGTGCAGCCGGATATGTCGATGTGACCGGCCTCCGCGAGGGCACACGCTATATGGTGACACTTGTCAACAGCAATGTCGCAAGCGAACCCGATGCCGCATATAACACTCTTTATGTCTGGACAACAGCTAATCTCGAGCCGATACTGATACCCCATCAGCCGACAGAAGAGTATGACGCATGCCTCATAGACGAAATCCTCAACGGATATACCTCGGACACCTCGCTTCCCGAGGGGCAGGTATATTGGCTCGAGGGTGGCAAGGCTTATTGCATCAGCCAGAACGTCAACCTGGCCAAGGGCCTCACACTCGAGACACGTCCCGAGGATGTGGCAGCCGGGCTCAAGGCCACAGTCTACCTCGGCGGAATCAGCGCTGATGGCGGCACAACCAATTTCATGCTCGGAAGACAGGCTCAGGCCGGCGAGGGAATCACGTCCATCGAGATAGGCGACATCGCCTTCCGCAACCTGGATTTCGACTGCCCCCTCGCCGTAAACTACGGCATGAGCCAGGAGACCGGGGCATCGGCCACAGGCAACTATTTCGCCAACATGTACAGCAACGGACTCGGGTTCACCATCAGCTCGCTCACGTTCGATAGATGCTCGTTCCGTAATCTAAAGCGCGGTTTCATCCGTCTGCAGGGCAAATACTCCAAGGTGTTCAACAAGATCACCGTTGACGGCTGCCTCTTCAGCGACTGCGGCTATTATGACAAGAACGGCAGGGGCTATGCATGGTTCGCAAGCGACGGCAAGCAGACCGACACCAACATGTTCGCCGACCTCACATTCTCGAACAACACCATCTATGACAGCCCCATGGACGCCATGTTCACTGACGGCACCAAGGAGCTCGGATATGCCGAGAGCGTGAAATGGAACATAAAGGTCTACAACAACACCTTCTTCAATTTCTCGACACGCACTGCCGGACGTTACATCTTCAACATGCGCTATGTCCCCTCGGGCTCGCACATCAGCTTCGAGCGCAACCTCATCGTACAGGCCGCAGCTGAAGGTGACGCACGTCCCCTCTCCCTGGCCGGAGCCGACATCCGCTCGATTACGGGAGCCGGACAGTTCTCGTACACCGTCAAGGACAACTACTCTGTAGCCTCGCGTGCCTCAAACCAGGGCGACGACCGCGTGTTCATGGGCGGGGCATTCAGTGCCACAAAGAACTCATTCGGCATGTTCCCCGACGCAGCCCTCGACTGCACCGCGGCAGACCTTATTGTGAAGCAGCTCACAGCCGAGGACGGCCATGCAATCACCCCCGAGGAGCTCTTCAACAACCCCGACCCGCAATACACCCAGTATGACCCTGAGAAGGGCAACAGCCTCGACCATGCGGCTCCCGCAGACATCATGCAGGCCCTGAGCTACAAGACCCTCCCCGCAGTCATAACCGAGAAGAACATCGGCGATCCCCGCTGGCGCAACACCGTAACTGAGTCCGAGCCGATACTGATACCCCATCAGCCCACAGCCGAGTATGACGCATGTCTCATAGACGAGATCCTCAACGGCTATACCTCGGACACCTCGCTTCCCGAGGGGCAGGTATATTGGCTCGAGGGTGGCAAGGCTTATTGCATCAGCCAGAACGTCAACCTTGCCAAGGGCCTCACACTCGAGACACGTCCCGAGGATGTAGCAGCCGGGCTCAAGGCCACCGTCTATCTCGGAGGCATCGGTGCAGACGGCAGATCATATCAATTCATGCTCGGCAGAATGCCTGAAAACGGTGAAAACATCACTTCTATTGAGATAGGTGACATCGCCTTCCGCAACCTGGATTTCGACTGCCCGCTCGCCGTAAACTACGGCAAGAACCAGGAGACCGGGGCATCAGCCACAGGCAACTATTTCGCCAACATGTATAGCAACGCTCTCGGGTTCACCATCAACTCGCTAACGTTCGAAGGATGCTCGTTCCGTAATATCACACGTGGCTTCCTGCGTCTGCAGGGCAACTACTCCAAGGTGTTCAACAAGATTACCGTTGACGGCTGCCTCTTCAGCGACTGCGGCTACTATGACAAGAACGGCAGGGGCTATGCATGGTTCACAAGCGACGGCAAGCAGACTGACACCAACATGTTCGCCGATGTCACATTCTCGAACAACACCATCTATGACAGCCCCATGGACGGCATGTTTACAGATGGGAACAAGAAACTTGATTATGCCGAGAGCGTGAAATGGAATATCAAAGTCTACAACAACACCTTCTTCAATTTCTCGACACGCACTACCGGACGTTACATCTTCAACCTGCGCTATGTCCCCTCGGGCTCACACATCAGCTTCGAGCGCAACCTCATCGTACAAGCTGCTGCCGAGGGTGACTCACGTCCCCTCAACCTGGCCGGAGCCGACATCCGCGAGCGCATGGGAGCCGGGGAGTTCTCATACACCGTCAAGGACAACTATTCGGTAGCATCGCGCACCGCAAACCAGGGTGACGACCGTGTGTTCACATCCGGGGCATTCAGTGACACAAGGAACTCGTTCGGAATGTTCAGAACCGAGGCACTCGACTGCACCACGGCAGACCTTGTCGTGAAGCAGCTCACAGCCGAGGACGGTCATGCAATCACCCCCGAGGAGCTCTTCAACAACCCCGACCCGCAATACACCCAATATGACCCTGAGAAGGGTAACAGCCTCGACCACGCGGCACCCGCAGACATCATGGAGGCCCTGCGCTACAAGATCCTTCCGGCAGTCATAACCGAGAAGAACATCGGCGATTCCCGCTGGCGTTAAACCTCTCAGAAGGAAGCATATTCCACACCGACGCTCCGCATCCACAGTGCGGGGCGTTTTTTTGTCCTGAACAATCGCAGGTGGACTTGTGTTATAGAAAGTGAACGAATCACAAAAAAGGACATTCACCAACAAATTTCCATAATTCATTCAACACAAAGACTATTATGAAACGACTGTTACTTATCTTCTGCGCAGTGATGGGCATGGCCCTCGGCGCGAGCGCACAGCGTGCCGAACTCCAGCTGGGCTATGGCGGCTACACACAGATGGACGCCACAAACATGCACGACGGCGGCAAGGTAGACAATGCGTGGGGCGCACTGACCGCGGGAGTCAATTTCAAGGTTGCTCCTTCGTTCAAATTAGGCGTGACATACACATTCTCGTCGACCGAGTACAAGCACTCTGACGCGAATGCCTACTATCATGTGTTCATGCTCAACGGCTACTATGACTACTGGCGCAACTCTATCGTGAAGCTCTATGCTCACGGTGCACTCGGTGTGTGCATGACCCACATGGCCGACGACAACTGGAGCAAGAACAAGGGGTATTTCGCATTCCAGGCATCTCCCCTCGGTGCAGAGGTAGGTCTGTCGAGAGCAGCCTCGATATTCGGCGAGGTCGGCTTCGGCGCACAGGGGCTGCTGCAGGTAGGTTTCAGGCTGCACCTTTGAGATAGGCTAAAGGTTAAGGGTTAAAGCTTTCTAAAACTAACAATAAATCATATGAACGACAGGATTTCGTATGAGGAGCGCAAGGAGCTCCCCGACAGCGTCTACGGTCTGCCCGAAAGACGCGAGTATCCGATGCCCGATGCGGCGCACGTCCGCGCCGCCGAGGCCTATTTCCGCTATTGCCCGGAAGAGCTTAAACCCAAGCTGGCCCGTGCCATCCTTGCCCGCGCCCAGGAATATGGCGTGGACGTCGAAAGCCCTACCGTGCTACAGTACGCACAGGAATAGGACTAAACAGCAATAGGTTATAGCACCAATAGGACTAATAGTGCCGATATGGCAGATATTAGCCCTATTGGTCTTATTTGTCTATCCCTAAACCCTCAGGCGAACAAGGCCCTGAAGGCTTCTTCGACCTTGGAGACCTGGATGAGGCGGATGGTGAATGTGGATGTGTCAACACCTTTGAGATTGGAGGCGGGGATAAGCATTGTCTCCATACCGAGCTTCTCGGCCTCGCGTATGCGCTGCTCGAGACGGCTCACGGGACGGATCTCGCCCGACAGACCGACCTCTCCGGCCATGCAGGTGAGTGGCGGGATGGTCATGTCGACGTTGCTCGAGAGGATAGCGCATATCACTGCAAGGTCGAGGGCCGGGTCGTTGACTTTGAGACCTCCGGCTATGTTGAGGAAGACATCCTTGGCGGCGAGCTTGAATCCGACACGTTTCTCGAGCACTGCCAGCAGCATGTTCATGCGCTTGGAGTCAAATCCGTTGACAGTTCGCTGAGGCGTGCCGTAGGCTGCTGTCGACACAAGTGCCTGGGTCTCGATGAGGAATGGACGTGCCCCCTCGATGGTTACGCCCACCGCTATGCCCGAAAGCTCCTCGCGTTCGGCGATATTGCCCGTGAGCAGTTCCGAGGGATTTGATACCTCGCGCAGTCCGCGCTGGCACATCTCATAGATGCCGAGCTCGGATGTCGAGCCGAAACGGTTCTTGATGGCGCGCAGCAGACGGTACATGTGGCGCGTATCACCCTCGAACTGCAGCACGGCGTCGACTATATGCTCGAGCACCTTGGGACCCGCAATGCTGCCCTCTTTGGTGATATGGCCGATGAGTATGACCGGGGTACCAGACTCCTTGGCATAGCGCAGCAGTTCTGTGGCACACTCGCGTACCTGCGAGACACTGCCGGGAGCCGAATCGAGGTCGTCTGACGACACGGTCTGTATCGAGTCGACAATGACCAGGCCGGGACTCATGGAGTCGATGTGCTGCATGATATTCTGCAGCGATGTCTCACAGGCAATGAAAACATTGTCGCTGGGACGCCCTATGCGGTCGGCGCGCATCTTGATCTGCTGGGCGCTCTCCTCGCCCGATATATAGAGGATGTTGCGCGACTTGATGGAGAGTATATTCTGCAGCACAAGGGTAGACTTGCCGATGCCCGGCTCACCGCCGATGAGGATGATGCTCCCGGCAACAAGGCCGCCCCCGAGCACGCGGTTAAGCTCGGCCGACGGCATGCGTATGCGCTCCTCGTGCGAGGCTTCGATGCTGCTCACTGCCTGGGGACGTGTGGGGGCATTGAGTCCCGCACGACGCGACTCGCCGCGCACACCTTTCTTTTTTGGAGCGATACGTTCCTCGACCATGGTGTTCCACTCGCCGCACGCGGGGCAGCGTCCCGCCCATTTGGGTGACTCGGCCCCGCAACTGCTGCAGAACCATGCTGTCTTTGCCTCTTTCATATTCCGCGGAATTTGGCAAGTGTTATGGCGGTGGCGATGGCGGCGTTGAGGCTTTCGCCCGTCACACGCCCCTCGGGCCACGACGGTATCAGGAAACGGTGAGTCACCGTGGCCTCGACCTCGGGCGATATGCCGTTACCCTCGTTGCCTATTACGACTATACCCTCAGACGGGAGCGCGGTCTGCGTGATGGGCTCGCCGTCAAGGAATGTCCCGAAGACCCCTGCGGCACCCTCGCCACGCAAACGCATGATGGTGTCGGGGAGGTCGCAATAATGAAGCCTGACACGCGATATTGACCCCATGGTGGCCTGGATTACCTTCGGGCTGTAGCACGAGGCGGTCTCATGAGAACAGATGATGTCAGTAACTCCGAACCAGTCGGCCACACGGATGATGGTGCCGAGGTTGCCGGGATCCTGGATGGTATCGAGCGCAAGGAGGAGCCGGCCCTTCGGCGAGGGTAGCGGTGCCTCGGGAGGTATGCGGTAGACGGCGATGACATCAGGTGCGGTGACCAGCGACGACATGCGCCCGAGCTCGCCGCGGCGCGCCTCGGTGGCCGCTGCCGCCATGTCGGGGTGTGCCTCAATCCAGTCTGATGTGGCATACAGGGCCTCGGCCTCGAAATAGCTGTATGTATCGAGCACACATTTGGTGCCCTCGGCCTTGAAAAGCCCCGTCTTACGGCGCCCCTTGCGTGTGTCGAGCGATGCGACCAGGGCCACCGTGGCATTGGTGAGGATGCGGTTGTTTTCCATCATATTGACAAAGTTAAGCAAAAAACATGATTTTTTCATTAACTTTGCAAAATAATATATGGCCAGGACAACTATGGTACTCGAAGAACTATACACCTCACTGACGGGCCAGCCCCCCGTGCAGGTCACACCTCTGACCCCTGCCGGGTCATCGCGCAGATATTTCAGGCTGTCGGGCCCGACGGATGTTGTCGGAGTCACAGGCACGAACAGGGCCGAGAACGAAGCCTTCATATATCTGTCCGAGCATTTCACCGCACTGGGGCTTCCGGCTCCGGCCGTGCTTGCCGTGAGCCGCGACAGGATGTCATACCTGCAGACCGACCTCGGCGACACCAGCCTGTGGGAGCTGCGCGACGACATCGCACTGCTCCGGCGCACCATGGAGGAGCTGCCGAAAATGCAGACCTTGGGGCTCGACGGATTCGACTGGGCACGCTGCTATCCTGTGAGCTCGTTCAACGCGCGCTCGGTGATGTGGGACCTCAACTATTTCAAATACTCATACCTCAACCTCACGGGACTGCCGTACTCAGAGCCTCATCTTGAGGAGGCCATGCGGCATCTGGCCGAGCGCACCGAGCAACTGCTCAACCCGCGCGACTCGGGACTGATGCTGCGCGACTGCCAGACCCGCAACGTGATGGTTCGGGATGGCAAACCATGGTTCATCGACTTTCAGGGAGCACGTCGCGGTCCGTTGGCATACGATGTGGCGTCGTTCGCATGGCAAGCCAAAGCCGGGTTCAGTGCCGCGACACGGCGTGAGCTTACAGAACAGTATAAGAGCGCGCTCGGCGAGCTGCGTGAGGTGTCGTCCGACTTTGACCGCCAGGTCGAGGAGATGGCCCTGCTGAGAACCTTGCAGGTATTGGGAGCCTACGGCTTCCGGGGGCTTGTGGAAAAGAAAGGGCATTTTATACAAAGTATTCCCTTCGCGCTTGCCAACCTGCGCGAACTGCTCGGGATGGGACTGCTCGACACTCCGAAGCTAAAATATCTCGGCTCGCTGCTGCGCGACGTAGCCGTGAAGCCCCCCGTCGAGTTCATCCCCGCTCCTGCCGAGGGACTCACTGTCAGGGTGACAAGTTTCTCATACAAGAAAGGACTCCCGGTCGACCCCTCGGGCAACGGAGGGGGGTTCGTGTTCGACTGCCGCGCCATGGACAATCCGGGGCGTTATGACGAATACAAACCGCTGACCGGACTGGACGAGCCTGTCATAAGATTCCTCGAGGAGCGGGGCGAGATACAGGTATTCCTCGACGAGTGCTATGCCCTGGCCGACAAGGCGATAGCGAACTATCTGCAACGCAGTTTCACGTCACTGTCGGTGAGCTTCGGATGCACCGGGGGACGCCACCGCAGCGTCTACTCGGCCCAACACATGGCCGAGCATATCAAGGAGCGTTTTCCCAAAGTCAACGTCATACTCTGCCACCGTGAGCGTGGCATATCCAAGGTATTATGAAAGGGATGATATTCGCCGCAGGGCTTGGCACACGGCTTGCCCCACTCACAGACAGTATGCCCAAGGCTCTGGTCGAGGTGGGAGGACAGACCATGCTCGAGCGCGCCATACGCCGACTTACGGATGCCGGAGTGACGGAGATAACCGTCAACACCCACCATTTCGCCGATATGGTCGAGGAGTATCTTGAGGGGCATGACGGCTTCGGGGCCCACATAACCATAAGCCGCGAGAGCGACCGCCTGCTTGACACGGGTGGAGGCGTGGTGGCGGCCGGAAGATGGCTCACCGCTCCCCCCGACGAGCCGATAATGCTCTATAACGCCGACATCCTCACGGATTTCGACATAAACGCGATGCTCGGTGCCCATCTGCGCAGCGGTGCAGACGCAACCCTGCTTGTCTCGGACACGCGCAAATCTACGCGCGGACTGATATTCGGCCCCGACGGACGCATGGCCGGATGGACCAACCTCCAGACCGGCGAGGTGCGCGCACCCCGGCCACTCCCCGAAGGCGCAAAAGTGATGCCGTTCGGAGGGGTGCACATCATATCGCCGCGGCTCATCGCCGACATGGAGGAATACGGGCGCGAGAGGGACGGGGTCTTCTCGCTGACCCCATTCTATACGGCGGTATGTGGCGCCCGCGACCTGTACGCCTACCTCCCCGAAAGCCCGTACAGATGGATTGACATAGGCAAACCCGAGACATTGGCCCGGGCAAGAAAACTTTTTGAGGCGGATTAGCATTATACTGATATATCCAACATCACCTCAACGTCCCCAAGACAATGCTTTCATCACGTCCATTCACATTCGACCGCACCATGAGGATTCTCTTCACCCTCGGCTTCATAGCTATTGTGGTGTGGCTGATGAACAAGCTGGCCAATGTGCTGCTCCCCTTCTGCCTGGCCTGCCTGATAGCCTATTTCCTCGAGCCGATATGCGAGTTCAACATGAGGATACTGCGGCTCAGGAACCGTGTCGTACCCACGTTCCTGACCCTGATAGAGACCGCCATCGTCATCGGCGGACTTGTCTATCTGTTCGCACCCTCGGTGATGAAGGAGATTGACCAGATGGAGACGATGATACGCGAGTACGGAGCACATAACGTCGACATCCCCTTTCTGCCACACGAGTTTTCGGAAAAGCTGCGCGACCTGCTCGACCTTGACCATCTCAAGGATCTGCTGACACAGGACCATCTTTCATCTATCGTCAACAAAGGTGTCTCGCTTGTGTCATACTCGGTGGGTGTGGTCTTCCGCACGGTCGAATGGTTCCTCATGTTCATCTATGTCATCTTCATACTCATAGACTATCCGAGGCTGATGAAAGGGTTCAGGCTGCTGGTGCCACCGAAATACCGCAC
Organism: Bacteroidales bacterium H5; assembly: GCA_001701225.1. Classification (GTDB taxonomy): domain Bacteria; phylum Bacteroidota; class Bacteroidia; order Bacteroidales; family Muribaculaceae; genus Duncaniella. The sequence goes on from DAAQ01000011.1 coordinate 9,226, forward strand.
CGAGGTCTATCGCGTCGAGGACGACATCAAGGACAGCATGAACCGCTATTTCCGCGTCCAGGTGGTCCTTGCCCTGTGTGCGGCGGTGTTCTACTGTATCGGTTTCTCCATCGTCGGGATACCGCTCGCCATAGTGCTTGGGATACTCGTGGGAATCCTTTACATTATCCCTTATTTCCAGTATGTCACGCTTATACCCGTCACCGCCGTGTGCTATATACAGTCGCTCGGAGGGCAAATCGAGTTCTGGCCGCAGATAGGCAAGTGCGTGCTTGTCTATGTCATAAGCCAATGCATCTGCGACTATATCCTCACCCCAAAGATAATGGGCAAGGTGATGGGACTGAATCCCGCCATAATATTGCTGTCGCTCTCTGTATGGGGCACACTCCTGGGCCTGATCGGGATGGTCATAGCCATACCTATGACTACCCTGCTGCTGGCCTATTATCAGGAGTATGTCATCAATCCCGAGACAAGACAGCTTCACGAAAAGAAAAAAGGACAATGAAGATAACCGAAGAGCTCCCTGCCGTGATAACCGGCAATCCCGCATACAGCAACATACTCACCCGCACCAGCGTGAGGCAATATGCCGCAGACCGTCCCGTCACAGACGCCGAGGTCACGGCACTGCTTCATGCCGCCATGGCCGCACCGTCGGGAGTAAACCGTCAGCCGTGGGAACTTATCGTCATCGACAGCCGCGAGCTGCTCGACGCCCTGTCCGAAGCTCTCCCCTACGCCAAGATGCTCGCCCACGCACCGATGGCCATAGCCGTATGCGGCAACAGCACGCGGTTTCTCGACGGCGACGACTCTGTGCTGTGGCAACAGGACGTGTCGGCGGCCTCGGAGAACATACTGCTTGCCGCCAACGCCCTCGGGCTCGGAGGGGTTTGGACCTGCCTCTACCCCCATCCCGACCGCATCAGCGCAGCACGCCGCATACTCGCCATTCCCGACGTGATTATCCCCTTCAACATCATACCCATAGGCCATCCCGCAACCCCGCCCCACCCCCGCGACAAATGGCAACCCGCGCGGGTACATCACAATACCTACTAAAAAACATAGCCCACTTACGCTGCGGAATACATTTTTTGCTTATCTTTGCAGCGTTATGGCAGAATATCTGAAATCATATTCCAGGTCAGGAAATATTGAGGATATAGCCGCGTTTCTTGATGGAGGTGATTGTGATGGAGGGGTCGGTGAGGAGGCGGCGCAGATAGGTTATCTGGACGTTGAGGGCGAGGGAGTTGGCATAGCTAGCGTCTCCCCATACGCGATTGAGGATGGCGTCGCGCGCGACGGGACGTCCCGGGGTCGCGGCGAGCATGGCAAGTATGTCGGCCTGACGCGCCGACAGCGAACGTGTCTCGCCGAGGTAGGTCAGCGTGGCGGATGCCGGACTGAATACAGTGTCGCCCATAGGGATGTCCGCATCTGTGCCGGCAAGCGGATCTCCGGCAAAACGCTCCGCTATCCTGGCCATCAGTTCTTCGGGATAGAACGGTTTGGGGATGTAGTCGTTGCCACGCAGGGAGAACCCATGCAGACGGTCGGCCTTCTCGGTACGGTCGGTGAGGAAGAAGATGATGACCCTGCGGTCGGTCTTGCGGATACGGGCGGCAAGCTCGAAGCCGTTCATTACGGGCATATTTATGTCGAGCAGTATCAGGTCGGGACGGAATGAGGCATATCGCTCCAGTCCTGCGGCTCCATCCGGCGCATATTCGACCTCATACCCCTCGGCCTCGATGAAACGGCGCAGCAGCATGGAGTTGCGTACATCGTCATCGACAAGCAATATCCTTATCCGGCGGTTCATTGCGGCAATGTTATGATGATACATGTTCCACATCCATCCGCGTCATCGGCACGGACTGTTCCGCCATGCGCCGTGACGAGCAGCCGGACGTATGCAAGCCCGAGCCCCATGCCGGGCTGTCCGCTCTCTGTGGCGTCCTTGCTGCGGAAGAACCGGTCAAACACCCTCTCGCGGTCCGCTTCGGCGATACCGTTGCCATTGTCACAGACCTCTATCACAGCCTTCCCCTCTGCCACACGGGCATCGAGCGTGACGGACACGGAGGGGCCGGAGTACTTTATGGAGTTCTCTACGAGATTGCCCACAATGTTGGCGAGGTGCATCCTGTCGGCACGGATTATGGTGCCGGAGGGCGTGAGGTTCCTTATCTCAGCCGACTTGCCCGAAGGGACAGACGCATTGGCGGCAATCTCGCCGAAAAGTGCCGAGATGTCAAATGACGTGATGTTGAGGGGTATCTGTGTCGAATCGTTGAACGTGATGTCGCGCAGTCGCGAGAAATAGGCCGCAAGGTTGTCGAGGGCGTTACGGGTCTCCCCTATCAGCTCTGCCCTCACCTCCGGGTCTGACATCATCCTTTCGTCGGCGATGCCCGAGACACACATCTTGAGGGTCGAGACAGGGCGTTTGAGCTCGTGTATCATGGAGATGACAAAACTGTTGCGCATGGTGTCGAGGCGGTTGAGCCTCAGGATTGTCGAGAACTGCCAAACAAGGCATGTCACCAGCAGCACGGTGAGGAGGACTGCGAGAACAAGCATCCCTGACATGGCTGGCAGCACGTCGAACACCGTGACAGGGCATGTCACTGCAACAGCCTTCCCCTCGAACGCCGAATACGGTACGGTGAGGGTAAAATCCTCGCCACCCAGCCTCGACGTGCGCAACGTATCGCTGTGCCATACCATTGAGTCAATGGTGACCAGGCGGCAATCGGCTCTGATACCGTTGCGCACAAGTATCGAATCTATACCCTCCAGCGTAAAAGGGACCTTGAGCCCGGCCTGATATAATTTCGATGCCCTCAACGCCTCATCCTCACCCGGGGCGCTGCTGGCGTCAAACACGACAGAGTCAGATGGCTCGACAGACATCTCCAACAACATCCGGGCGACCTCCGTCTGCTGCTCGGGGGTGAGTTTGGCATCGCGTGGAAGACCGAGCAGGTCCTGGGCCTTGAGGGTGTATGTATTCACCGTGGCCATAATCCTGGTACTGACCGTGTCACCCATAATTTTGGAAAGCCTGAAAGATGAGGATAACAGCTCGTCATCCTTAAAGCGCGATGCGAGAGTGTGACGTATGTCGTCATACTCGCGCACGGAGACCTGAATGCGTCCGGCAAGCGCACCCTCATATCGGTCCAGCGACGACTCATAGCGGGTATATACCCAGTACACCTGCATGGCCAGGAAGGCCACGATGGCACAGATGGTGATGATATACAGTGTCCTTATCCTTCGTTCCATGCTACAAATTTAACGATTATCCCTCTATCCGGACCATCTGTGAGCGGTATTTTTGACGCGGAGTAATAATTCAGTAATATTGGGATAACAATTGGGTAATGATTATTTTCGTCACGGGGCATCTCCCGGGAGTAACTTTGCAGCACGATTCACTAACCCGAAAAGACGATGAACAGAAAAATCATTGCATCCATGCTTGCCGCGGCGATATTGATTCCGGCCATGACCGATGCGAAGACAACCCGGCGCAAACTGAGCATATTCAGTCCCAACATTCCCAAATCCACCGTCATAGCACCCTCTGATGGAGCTGTCGAGTTCACATACGAGTACTCATATAACGTCGACTCGATAGGCAAACCCGACGGCACCCGTGAGAGCGATACCATGATATTGCAGATAGCCTCCGACGGGGTGTCGAAATTCTCAAGCCTCACCAACATCATGGCCGACTCGGTATGCATGACAACTACTCCAGAGCAGAGAGTGGACGCCATACTCGAAGGGAAGCTGAAACGCGGAGAGATGATGTGCATATTCAAGAACTATCCCTTGGCGGGGCGTGTCACACATACCGAGCAGATATGTCAGGACTGGTTCAGGTATGACGAGGAGATGCCCGTCATGGACTGGGAACTGACAGACAGCACCAAGACCATTCTCGGATATGAGTGCGCCGGTGCCGAGACCGATTTCAGGGGAAGACACTGGCGGGTCTTCTACACCCCGGATATTCCACTGATGGAGGGTCCGTGGAAGCTGCACGGGCTTCCGGGGCTGATAATGGAGGCAAAGGCCGACGGAGAAGAATATACCTTCGGGTGCATAGGCATACGCACCACCTCGCCGCGCGAGATAACACTCTACGATGTGCCGTACAACAACACCGACCGCCGAAAGTATTACGACACCCGCCACAGATTTGACATCAATCCATACGGCTATTTCGAGTCATCGGGAGGTGGTACGATCTCGGTGTCGGATGAGGACGGAAATCCTGTGCTCGATGCCTTTGACGCGACCGACATACCATACGACTATATAGAACGCGACTGGAGAGACCTGAAATGACCTGTCTAAGATACTGCTTTTTCATCCTATGCCTTCTGCCCGGACTGCTCGCCTCGATGGCGGCAGTCCCCGCGGAGGCACATTCGACGGTGACAGACGCCGATGACGGGATGCCTGTAGCTGGAGCAATCGTACAGAGTACGGGTAAAGATGGCAAGGTGCTCTCGTTCGGACGCACGGATGCGTCCGGGAGATTCTCACTTACACTACGCCCCGGCACAGCATCCCTGACCATACGCGCGATGGGATATGAAAGCATGACCTTAAGCGCAGACAGCATCCCGGAAACCATATCCCTGACCCGGAAGGCAACCGAGCTCCACGAGGTGATAGTCAAGGCTCCCGACATCTACGCCAAGGGGGACACGCTGGTGTTCAGCGTCGACCGTTTTGCCAAGGTAGGTGACAATGCCATAATCGACGTGATAAAGCGTCTGCCCGGAGTCAAGGTCAAGGATGACGGCACTATCGAGTATCAGGGCAAGCCGATAAACAGATTCTATATCGACGGAAATGACTTTATAGGCGGACAATACGGGCTGGCGACCGAGAATATCTCGCACAAGGATGTCAAGTCGGTCGAGGTGATGGAGAACCATCAGCCCGTCAAGGCCCTCGAGGGGATAGAATTTCCCGAAGAGGCGGGATTGAACCTGAAGCTGAAAGAGGATGCCCGCGGACGCTGGACGGGAGTGGTCACCGCCGGGGCCGGAGCGCAGCCCGTGCTGTATGACGCCTCGGTGTTCGGGATGCGGATTGCACCCGGATTGCAGGGCATCTTCAGGCTGCGTAGTGCCGACACAGGATGGGATCCCGCACAGGAGAGCGGGGAGCATGGATTTGACGATATGTTCGGCAGCGACTACAACTCCTCGCCGTGGCCTGAATATATTATGGCAGACATCATCGGGACGCCACTCGCGGCACGTCGCACCCGCGACAATCTGTCATGGCTCGCCAACGGGGTCACTGCATGGCGCAAGGGGGACACCTCAATGCGTCTCACGGCAGACTATACAGGCGACAGGCTTGACTATGCCACATCGACGGGGACACACTATTTCAGCGCAGGCATCCCCGACTTCGTCATGCGCAACACCATGCGCACCCTGTCGCAAGGGGCATCCCTGCAGTTCAACGCCGAGGTGAACCGACGCGGATACTATCTCAAGGACCGACTGACGGTGGAGGGGGAACGTGACCGGTCGCGCTCGGCAATCTCGGGCACCCTCGACCTGCTGCAGCGTGTCAGACGCAACAGTCTCACCGCTACAAATGACCTCAAGCTGGTAAAGCGCAATGACAAGAGACTATTCACGCTGATGTCGCGCAACAGTTTCAGCCACACGCCCGCACGGCTCGTCATCGGCGACACCGTGCAGCGGGCTGACATCACCGACATGCGCAGCACAACCGAGCTGCGGCACGGATGGTTTGCCGGATGGTGGAAAGTCTATATCCACGCCGGGGCTGACATAGGATACCGCCGGACATCACTCTCGCTCGACGGACTCGCCGGATATGACAATTCAGGTACCTACGGCATCTTCACCTCAGAGGTCTACGCGACTCCGCGAATGGACTATGACCGCGGACGGTGGCGCGTCTCAATAAGCCTCCCCGCGAGCTGGAAGCATTACGGCATCATGGGCAGTCACAACTATGCATCGCTGTCGCCAGGCATATACGCCAGAAGACAGCTCTCGGCCAGGTCCGACCTCTCGGCCACAGCGAAATACCGCCTAAGCCCCGAGGCACCGTACATGTTTGTGGAGGCACCCGTGCTGCGCGACTACCGCAACCTGTCGGCACGGCATCCATGCGGCGGCACTCAAGAGATTTCGGGCTCCGCGACTTACAGATACCGCAACCCGATTGACGCCATGTTCGCCAACCTGACGGTATCGTATGCAAGAACCATTTCGCAGAGTACGCCGGACCGCATCTTCGACGGAGAGCTCGTGATATCGACCTACGTGGCAAGAGTTTCGGCTACGGAAAAATGGTCGGCCGAGGGGGGTGTCAGCAAGGGATTCGGCCACGGCAGGATACTGGCCGGACTTGACGTGACATTCAGCTCGGCCATGGGCACATCCATGACAGACGGAATCCCCATGGGCTGGCGACAGCATGACATACAGGTGCGGCCATATCTCAAGGGGACACTGGTCAGGAATCTGTCGTTCGACTATGAGGCCCGCATCGGATTCTCGACAATGAGTGTGGAGGGTGCGGAGAGGTCGGATTACACCACACTCACCCAACGGCTCTCGGCCACATACACCCTGCACGACAACCTCCACCTCACAGCGGGAGCGGAGCACTATCTGACCCGTCCCGACGGAAGCGCCGCCTCTGACCTTATACTGCTCGACGCATCGGCCTCGTGGCAGATGACCCCACGGCTGCGCCTCTCACTGACATGCTCAAACCTGCTTGACAGCCGCGAATACGGATATGTCAGCTATGGAACCCTATCGGAATCCACATGCACATACCGTCTGCGTCCACGCAACATCCTCGCCACAGCCCAACTGCGGTTTTAGGGATTCCGACGCAAAATATCCACACCTGACGGCAGAATCTCAAATTAAATCGCTAATTTTGCAGAAATCAATCTGACAGATGCCGATGTGGAACCCGTGGCACGGATGCCACAAGATAAGCGCCGGATGCAGACACTGTTATGTCTATCGCGAAGACGCGGCATTCGGCACCATAGTGCCGTCGAGCGACGTACGCAAGACTGCGTCGTTCGACCTGCCGTTGCGCCGCGACCGCCGGCGACTGTGGAAATTCCCCTCGGGGACAGAGTTCGGCCTATGCTTCACCTCTGATTTCCTCATCGAAGAGGCCGACGGATGGCGCGGTGCAATCTGGGATATCATCAGGAGCCGTGACGACTGCAGATTCTTTTTCTTCACCAAGCGCATCGAACGCCTCGCCGCCTGTCTGCCCCCCGACTGGGGCGAAGGCTACAGCCATGTGGCCATCGGATGTACGGTCGAGAACCAGGACCGCGCCGACCACAGGCTCCCAATATTCCTCTCGCTGCCCATACGCCATCGCCTGATTGTGGTCGCCCCGATGCTCGAGAGAATAAACCTGACGGCATACCTCGACCCGAAGCTGATCGAGGATGTCTCGGTGGGGGGCGAGTCTGGCAAATATGCACGCCCCCTGCACTACGACTGGGTGCTCGACCTCCACGCCCAATGCCTCGCAGCCGGTGTACCGTTCACCTTCCACCAGACAGGCTCATATCTCGTCAAGGATGGCCGTCAATACCACATCCCCCGCGAACACCAGCACTCCCAAGCCCGCAAAGCCTCCCTCAACACCCGGAATATAGAATGACAGTACATATCACAAGGAAGCTGTGCCGCATTGATTGCTCATTTGCGGCACAGCTCTTGAGTTATAATATCGGTACCGATATGGTCAGCCTATCATTGTGGCAATGTCCTGGTCAACGGTGGTGATGGTGCCGATGTTGAATTTGTCCTGAAGCACCTTGAGGATGTCGGGGGTGAAGAAGGCGGGGAGGGTCGGGCCTGTATGGATGTTCTTGACGCCGAGGGCAAGGAGGGCAAGAAGGACGATGACGGCCTTCTGCTCGTACCATGCGATGTTGTAGACTATCGGGAGGTCATTGACATCCTTGAGGCCGAGGGCGTCGCGCAGTGCGAGGGCTATCCTGACAAGCGAGTAGGAGTCGTTGCACTGGCCTGCGTCGAGCACACGGGGCACACCTTCGATATCTCCGAGAGGCAGCTTGTTGTAGCGGTACTTGGCGCATCCGGCGGTCAGTATCACGCAGTCTTCAGGAAGAGCCTGGGCAAATTTCGTGTAATAGTCGCGCGATGGGAAGCGTCCGTCGCATCCGGCCATGACCACGAATTTGCGTATCTTGCCACGCTTGATGAGGTCAATGACCTTGGGGGCAAGCTCGATGACCTGATGGTGGGCGAAGCCGCCGATTATCTCGCCATGCTCGATGGCTGTGGGAGGCGGACATTTCTGCGCGTGGGCGATGAGGGCTGAGAAATCCTTGGGCTTTCCGTCACGTCCCTCTTCGATATGGTGTGTGCCGGGCATCCCTACCACGCCTGTGGTATATACGCGGTCGAGATATGTGCAGTTCTTGCGCGGGGGCACAATACAGTTGGAGGTGAACAGGAAAACTCCGTTGAATGACTCAAACTCGTCTGTCTGCTTCCACCAGGCATTTCCGTAGTTGCCTGCAAAATGCGGATATTTCTTGAACGCGGGATAGTACTGGCCGGGAAGCATCTCGGAGTGGGTATATATGTCGACACCCTTTCCGGCAGACTGCTCGAGGAGTTCCTCGAGATCCTTGAGGTCGTGACCGCTGATGAGGATGCCGGGACGGTCGCGCACGCCGATGTCGACCTTGGTTATCTCCGGGTTGCCATAGCTCTCGGTGTTGGCCTTGTCGAGAAGGGCCATCACCTTGACACCACCCTCGCCGACATTGAGCACAAGCGAGAAGAGCTCGTCGACACTGACGTCGGGACGTGCGGTCTCTGCCATGGCGTTCTCGATGATGGCATACACGTCATCATCCTCATAGCCGAGGTTGGCGGCATGACGTGCATAGGCGGCCATGCCCTTGCAACCATAGATGGCAAGCTGTTTAAGGCCGCGTATGTCGGCGTCAGGCTCAGCGAGCACGCCTGTCACGGGCCTGTATTTCTCGGCCTCGTCGGGCTGTGCGTAGAATTCGACCTGAGGCAGGTCGGGGAGGCTGACTCCCTGTTTCTTCGCCGTTCCGGCAAGGAGATTCTTCACCTCGAATGCGCGTCGGATATAGTCGTCGAGCGAGGGATTGTCGAAATTGGCATTGGTGATAGTGGTGAAGAGGGCGTCAATCACCAGATGGCTCGCCTCGCGCGAAGGTTCGCCCTTCTCGCGCAGCGCCCGATTGATGAGCGACACACCCCGCACGGCATAAAGCAGCAGGTCCATGCGTGCCGACGTGTCGGCATGCTTGCCGCAGACTCCCATCCTGTCACATCCTGTGCCTCGCGCCGTCTCCTGGCACTGATAGCAGAACATAGCCGGATTCTCCATAGGTCAGTCGCGTTTGATTTTGACCAGCATCACTTTGGCATCGGTCACGGCGTGGACCGAATGAGGCACATCCTGTCCCATGAGGAAGAATTCTCCCTTATGGAGATGGAGGGGTGTGTCGAGCATGGTGAAGATGACCTCGCCCTCGAGCACATAGACCATCACCTCGGCGGGAGCAAGATGCTTGGCAAGATCGAGACCTGCGCTGAAAGCGAGCAGGGCCACGCCGCCATTGCCATTGTTCATGACATCCTTGAATTCGACTTTCGAGTCGTTCTTCTCGACCTGCGATGCGAGAGGAAAAACCTCTCCGAATTTATAATCAGTCTTCAACATAGTTTTTTGAATGTTATTGTTAGTTTAGAAATCATTGGGTAGACCGTCATGCAGTCGATATTAAAACATTGTCATCATCTGTTTGGTTCATGCCGTGATATGGACGTTTTTTTGTACCTTTGCAGACAGACAATCACAAATAAACGACCGGAATGAGACCGATGCGAAAAAACAACAGGCAGAAAGATGCCGACTGGGCGGCCGAGGTGTTTGACAAGGCTCCATACGTCACGGTGAGCATGACAAGACCCGACGGGACTCCATACGGCATACCCCTGTCTCTGGTGCGCAAGGGAAAGGACACATTCTATTTTCACTGCGCCCGCGATGGTGAGAAGCTCGACTGCATCAGGGCTAACCCTGTGGTGAGCCTGTCGGCTGTGAGCAGATGCACGCCAAAGTATGAAGAAGAAAAGAACAATTTCACCGAATATTTCCACTCGGCTGTCGCCATCGGCATTGCCGAGGCAGTGACAGATGATGCCGAGAAGACCGAGGCCCTGCGGCTGATATGCCAAAGATTTCTCCCCAAATATATGGAACATTTCGACGAGGCCATAGCCCGGAGCCTCAGCATCACCACAGTGGTGAGGATAACACTCACCGAGCCCCCGGTCGGAAAATGCAAACCATAAACCCGAGATTACCGTTATAGAGAATATGGAAGAGATAAGGATAGATGTGACCAAACAGACAGCCGAGGAGCTGGCATTGGCCGACAGCCAGGCCAAAACACTGTTCGGTTTCAACCACACGATGCCGGGCACCGAAGAATACCGCAGACTGATGCACACCCTGTTCCCTGAAATGGGAGAAGGGAGCCGGGTCGGAGCGCCACTGACAGGAGTGAGGTTCCACAATGTGAAAATCGGCCGGAACGTCATCGTCATGCCCGGCTGCCTGATGATGGCGGCAGGGGGAATCACAATAGAGGACGGGGCAATGATAGCGGCAAACGTGCAGCTCATATCCAATAACCACGACCTGTATGAGCGGCAGGTAATCACCTGTCGCCCGGTGCATATCGGCAAGAACGCATGGATCGGGGCCGGTGCCACCATACTCCCCGGCGTGACGATAGGTGACAATGCCGTTGTCGGGGCGGCGAGTGTCGTGACCCGTGATGTCGAGCCCGACACCATTGTAGCCGGAAATCCGGCAAAGTTCATAAGACGCATTCCTCCAATGGCGCAATGCGGCATCATGAATGAGGATGACGAGCCCGTACAGCTTGGCCTTGACAGTTGCGGCGACTGATTATGTAATTTAAAAAGAGATACGATGAAAGATTTCAAACCGCAGGCATGGGTGCTTCCGCAGCCCGTACTGATCATCGGCACATATAATGCCGACGGCACTCCAAACGCGATGAACGCCGCATGGGGCGGCCAATGGGACTATCACGAGATAGCCATCTCGCTCGGCTCACACGCCACTACCGACAACCTGGCCCGATGCGGCGAGTTCACAGTGGCTTTCGCCACCAAGGACACACTTGTTGCAGCCGACTATGTAGGCATAGTCAGTGGCAGGAAACAACCCGACAAGATGGAGCGCGCAGGATGGAGCGCATCTAAGGCCGGCCATGTCAACGCACCGGTATTCGACTGTTTCCCCATGACGATGGAATGCCGTATAAAGGAAAAGATTCACGAATCGGAATCGGGATGCTACGTTGTCGCCGAAATCGTCAACATAGTCTGCAAGGAAGAATATCTCGCCGCAGACGGCAAACCCGATGTGGAGAAGATGCAGCTCATAACCTTCGACCCGATCCACAACGGTTATATAGCGCTCGGCTCGCGCGTGGGCAACGCCTTCCACGACGGAATGGCGCTGAAATGATACCCCCATCAAAAACACCCGCTCCCCTACCCTGTCCTCAGGGTGGGTAAACGGGTGTTTTTCCAACTTTAGGGAGATGACGACTGATATTATCCAGCATCACGAGAGTTTTGATTTCGGCTCATTCTATGAGGCTGTCAGGTCAAGATATGTCGGAATCGACTACAGGGATTTCGAATGTTTCATGGCCGGTGAAGGCGAGCGACATTCATTCATCGGTCACGCGGGAGGGTCTGAGCGCATAAGGGAGGCTCTGACCGACGCTGTGGCATCTGACAGGAGCGGGATTGTCGGCAACGCATCCGCAGTCATGATGACAATAGTGCGTTCGCCGGAGGCGGAACATCCGCTACGTATGGCCGAGATGCGATATGTCACCGAATTCCTGTCGGGACTGCCTGAAGGCTGCGAGTTTACATGGGGCCTCGCCGACGACCCGACTCTCGGCAACGAGGTCCGGGTCATGTTGCTTGTCAAGGCACCTGGCGGGCAATCCTGAGGACCAGGTCCTTATCTTATTTGAAATTCAACGTATGCCGTATCACTTTTCTGGATGGGATATGGCGGATAGTGGAATGTCTTGACCAGACGATAAGTTCCGGCCTTCCAATTACGGTCATAAAACCAGGGATTGACAGTCATCCGAAATGGCTTATCCGGGAAAACAATCCATCCGACAGCATTAAAGACAATATTGAGGGTTTCGTCGGAATTCTCTTTTGTCCTGTCGTACGGAAGCTCTTGCCAACTCCCTTCAGCCGACCGTTTTTCAATGCAGAACCATTCACCGGTCATTCCGTCCACCTCCCGGCTGTTTGTAAATTCCACGACAAGGGAATCGACCGGAACCTTTATTGGGTCAGGAGCGACAATCTTCATTGTCATTCCGTCGGCGGTAGAGTAGCTTTTCTGCGAAGGAATTACAGAATCAGTCGGTGAGGCAATTCCCTCCCCGTCAATACCGTCGGCAACATCAACAGGATGCTGTCTATTGGAACAAGCTGTGCCAGCTACGGCAATCGCCGTGAGAATGGCCCATTTGGCATATACTTTCATGGCTTGTTATTCACATAGCGTCTTCTCATCTGTTCCTCGTCGCTCGCTCCGCAGAGGTCATCGGCGACGGAGACGAGGAGGTCATGCAGCTCAAGGGGCGCAAGGTATTTCGCCGGGATAGCCTCATATCCGAGTATCGCACCGATGATATTGCCGGCGACCGCACCTGTCGAGTCGCTGTCTCCGCTATGATTGACCGCACAACAGACACATTTCCCGAAATCGTCGATATAGCGTATTACGCTGAATATTGCGATTGCCAGGGTCTCTTCCGCCACCCATCCTTCTCCGAGTGCACGGATTGCATCGGTATCGGATTCCTCGGAGATTGCATATCGGAAAGCCTTCAGTATCAGACCAAAGAGCTCTGCAAGATGGCGGTCGTCTTTGAACCAGAGTCCGAGGAGCTTGAAAACCCTGTCGATGACTATAAACCAGAACTTGTCTCGGTCAATATTATCCTGACTGATGCAATCAGCGACAATCATGGCGAGGGCCATGGAGGAGTAGGCGCTCAAAGGGTGCTTATGCGTGATATCGGCAGCATATCCGGCCAGATAAGCCGCGTGCTGAAGGTCAAGGACTGCCGGATGAGCGGCTGAGAATATTCCGATCGGAGCCACGCGCATCACCCCTCCACAACCCTTCGAGCTGTTGATTACCGGGGCGTTACCGGGCATCGTGAGCGTATGTAATGCCGACATACAGGTGTTGCCGGGTGCACGACGTGACCATAATGCGGAGATATGGGTCAGCCAACTGCCGCTCATTTTCAGTTCGGGACATGACTGGGTGTAATACCAGTGTTCATAAGCCTTGGCGATGTATGGCAGAATCTCTTTCTCATGGATTTTACCTCCGGCTATCCCGTTGAGCAATCCCTCGGCGGTAAACAGCGACATCTGGGTGTCGTCCGAGAACTCGGCCACACCGTTACGGTCAAGCACATAATCCCGGATACCATTATCCCCAAAACGCTTACGGATAGCCTCAAGGCTCATGAACTCGACCTCATAGCCCAGCGCGTCGCCGACAGCCCCTCCGACGAGCGACCCACGGCATCTGTCCTGAAGATTACTTATCCGCATCATCTATCTCTTTTGAATAGGACGCATACACATCGTTCAATTCCGTATCATTACATTCGGTGAACATACGGGAAAGTTTATCCCTGAGCATCGAGATTCGGGTACCGCAATATGCCTTGTCAGACTCGCCTTCGCTCCTGCGGGCTGACTCCGCGAATGCCATGGCACTGCGGGCTGTCGTCGCGGTCTCTATCATGGTGCCGGTCTTGCCACTGCTCCTGAACGGGACGGAGATACCGTTGGTCATTGCGGACAGCTCCTTATACCAGGGACGTCCGCAGATCGAAACGGTGTCAATCTTTATCATCATGTCGGCGGCTTTCCTTGCCTCAGCCCTCCAGTCTATCTGATTTCCGACCACATGGTCGCGGTATGTATAGCCCACCTCATGCGGGTCAGCATCCGCAATCAGCAGTATGGCCTTTGAGGAATCCTCGCGCCAGGGCGACTCGTCGATAATCTTCTTGAGCACCAGTTCGTAGAACTCGTCGCCGTCTCCACCACCTGTATCCTTGGACTCCCTGACAAACTTGATGATGTCATTCTCGTTGTCGGTGAGAGGGATGCACTGGTAGGCGTCACCGAAAGTATCGCGGTCCTTCATGTCGCAATAGTCGCCGAATGCGACAATGCCCAGACGCAGGTCCTCGTTATCCTTGAATATACGCGGAATCATCTCAGCGACCTGCCGGCGCACATCATCAATATATGCGGACATCGAGCCGGTGGTGTCGAAGGCGATTACCATATCGAGCTTGCCTTTACCTTTAGGCGAAACCTGCTCCATGTTCCGGGCCTCTTCGGGCTCAGTGTTCACATTTACTGTGGTTTTGACTTCTGTTGTAATCTTAGTTTTCATGTTCGTATCTTGATAGGTCTTTATTATTATAGAGATGATAGCGATGCAAAATCTATCTCAATCCGCAACCAATTTCCTGATAATTTCCCGACAACCCCCTTCAATCGCATCGAAGCATGTACGATAGACATGCTCGGTCTGAAAATGGGGATCCTTAAGGTCGGAAGGTTCTCCGAAACAGTATTCGTTGAAGCGGATAATCCGGTTCCAGTGGGAATATGTCAGAAAACGGGTCACCTCATCACGGTGATGCTCTGTCATCACGATAATCAGGTCGGCGGAGTCAAGCAATTCACCACTCATAGGTACGGCCTTACCACCCATCTCATAACCATGTTCGGCAGCGATGCGGCACATGGTCTCATCACGATAGAGCTCGCCATAGGACTTTGTTCCACACGATGCGACCTCAACCCCGCCGGTGCCGCTGTCAGCCAGCATCTTTCTGAGTATCACCTCTGCCAACGCAGACCTGCAGGCATTCCCGGTACAAATGAAAAGAATCTTCATGCTAATAATTGGATTAAATCATCTTCCCCGCAGTATGTCGCGGACTTCCATGAGGATAAATCCCAGGCAGTTCTCGCCGGGCCAACGGGACGGCATCGTGGCCTGAGGTGAGTCTGCATCCAGCCCGATTCCCCAGATTCTGTCATAAGGGGATGCCTCGACGAGAATCCTGTCACCGGTACCGAGCAGAAAAACCTTCAGTTTCTGATTTTGCGAGAATTTTGCCAGATTGGCGGTCATGACCACCTCATGGCTTTTTTCATCCCACACATGCGGGTCAAAATTACCCACACGCCTGCCAAGCTTCTTGATGACCATAGGATCATAGGAAGCCATGATTTCCTCACGTATCTTCTCATCGCCGAAGATAGCGGCCTTCATAGCCATCATATACTGTTCGGCGCAGTTATAGCATATCCCGTCGACCGTGAAAGGGGTCGGATACCACTGGCTCAGACAAGACTCGCGCGAGCCGGTGTGTCTCCAGAAGAAAAGGAAATCCTCACTTCGATATATATTTTTTCCGGCGATAAGTCCCGGCTTGCTGTATTTCAGTTTCCACATATCTGTTTACTGAATTGTTTATCTAATAATAGAGAAGCTTTTTATCGACAATATCTATCGGCAAAGATAATGAAAAACCATATAATTTCGTATCTTTGCCGATTATGAATCAATGTCTGAGTAATGGGACGGTTCAATGCTTTTGAGAAGGAGATAGATTTCTCGTTCTGGCGCGAGATATGCCACAGTCACGGCAAGACGCTTGGCTACAGACGTGGCGAGTATTTCGTGCATGAGGGCGAGGTGATGAGGTCTGTCGGATGGATTGTGACGGGCGGTTTCAAACATTCGCTCACGGACAGTGTGGGGTGTGCCAAGAGCGTGGGATTTGTCTTCGAAGGGTCTATCCTGGCAAATTATATCAGTGTGATGAAGGGGGAACCCATGCCTATCGACATCATTGCGCTCGAGAACTCGGAGGTGCTTGTCGTACCGGCCTCGATGATACGTGACAGGCTGCTTTATGACCCTACCCTCAGCATCAGGTTCGCGCAAGCGCTTTTCGCCCAGGCATACGGCATCATTCTTGACGGGTACAGGCTGACACCCGAACAGCGGTATCACAATCTCGCCGAGCGGTTCCCCAGGATTTTCGACCTTGTGTCGCTCGGAGAGATTGCCTCCTATCTGAACATATCACGCCGTCAGCTTCACCGTTTCCGTGAATCAGGTGCCGAGAGTTCGGCAAAACAATAAACATATCATGAATATGACAGAGAAAGAGAAGATGCTTAGAGGCATGATATATGATGCCAACTATGATCCGCAACTGATTGAGGAACGGCTGGACTGCAAGGAACTGTGCCGCGACTACAATGACCTGCGTCCCCGCCAGACAGAGGCGCGCACCGCGCTGCTGCACAGGATATTGGGCCATGTCGGAGGCGACATACTCATCGAGCAGCCTTTCAACTGCGACTATGGCTATAATATAAGTGTGGGCAAGAATTTCTATGCCAACCACAACCTCGTGATACTCGACGGGGCCAAGGTTACATTCGGCGACAACATATTCATAGCTCCCAACTGCGGTTTCTACACGGCGGGACATCCCGTGGATGCCGCCGAGCGTAACAAGGGGCTCGAATATGCGCGTCCCATCACTGTCGGTGACAATGTGTGGTTCGGGGCGCAGGTCTGTGTGCTGCCCGGAGTAACCATAGGCGACAACTGTGTCATCGGGGCCGGGAGCGTCGTCACACGCGACATTCCGTCAGACTCGGTTGCCGTGGGGAACCCATGCCGGGTAATACGTAAGATTACCGGGGCGTGACACGATTTTTACCATTTTCGCCCCAATGCTTACCATGATGCGAAATCACGACGGCGGAATGGAATCTATTGCGTAACTTTGCAACATACATCACGATATGTTATGGAGAACAACGTAGTCAATCTCGATTGTATCGAGGCATACAACAGGCTTTACGGTTTCAGGACACGTCATCCGCTGGTCACGGTTGTCGACCTGAAGGAATCGGAGGTCATGCCGAACCATTTCCGCATGACCTATGGCCTCTATGCCCTGTTCCTGAAGAATGGCGTCAACTGCACCATCAGGTACGGGCGCCGCAAATATGACTATCAGGCCGGGACAGTGGTCAGTTTCGCTCCCGGGCAGACTGTGGATGTCGAGATGGCCGAGGGGGAGATGTCTAACGATGTCATCGGACTGCTCTTTCACCCCGACCTCATCTATGGCACACCGCTGGGCCAGAAGATCGGCTCGTTCGGCTTTTTCGATTTCCTGCAGATGGAGGCGTTGCATCTCTCGGACAGTGAGCGTGAGATTTTTCTCGACTGCCTCTCAAAGATAGACCGCGAGCTCGACCATCCCGTCGACAGTCATTCGGCCTCGGTCATCTCGGCCAATATCCAGCTCCTGCTTGAATATCTCGACCGATTCTATGACCGTCAGTTCATCACACGCCATAAGGTCAACTCCGAGATTGTGGCCCAGTTCGAGAGGATGCTGAGAGAGTATTTCGACTCTCCCGACAACCGGGGCGAGCTCCCGTCGGTCAATGTTTTTGCCGACCGTCTGTGCCTCTCGCCCAAATATCTTGGCGAGCTTGTCAAGAAGGAGACCGGCCTGACGCCCAAGACAATGATAATGCAGCAGATGGCAAATGTGGCCAAGCACCGCCTGGCAGTATCTGACGAGGATGTCAGCCTCATAGCATACGACCTCGGATTCCAGTATCCGGCTCATTTCACGCGAATGTTCAAGCGGCTCACGGGGCAGAGTCCCACCGAATTCCGCCGCGAGCTGTCGCGTAATTGACAAACAAATAGGG
>DAAQ01000017.1 GCA_001701225.1 Bacteroidales bacterium H5
TCTTCATGGCCGGAGCCCCCGCCCCGGCCCGAAGCACCGATGACCTCAAGGGGATACTCGGCGAGGTGCTCCGCGCCATGCGCGAGGAGGGGAAACTGTGGGTGAAATATGAGCGCGGACAGCCGTGTTTCCATATTACCGCACGCCCTGACAAGAAACCATAACCCCGATACGTTTATATAGATATGGACGAGAACCAACCTGTCAAACGCCGCCGACTGCTGCCGCGCGTCCTCAAATGGACGGGCTGGACGCTGCTGTCCATAATCCTGCTTGTGCTTGCGGTCATCACCGTGGCCGTGAGCTATCTCAAGCCCGAGCGGCTGACCCCTCTTGTCGAGGAGATGGTCGGAAGATTCCTTGACGCCGACATCACCCTGGGTCGTGTCGAGATAAGTTTCTACTCCACATTCCCGAGATTCGAGCTGTCGGTGCGCGACCTCGATGTGCGCACGCGGGCATTCGACACCCTGCCCGATTCGGTCAGGAGTAGGCTCCCCGCCGGTGCCGACTCGCTGCTCAGGCTCGAAGGGCTCGATGCCGCGCTCAACATCCCCCGCCTCTTCACAGGGACGGTCGAGCTCTACGATGTGCTGCTGACCAACCCGCGGGTCAACATCGTGCAGGCTACCCCCGAGGTGAGCGGCCTCGACATATTTCCGCCATCCGCGGATAAGACCGAAGACTCCGCCCCCGCGATAATCCCTGACATCACATTCGACACATTCCGTGTCGACTCGCTGCTTGCCGTGAGATATGTGTCGCTGCCCGACAGCATGGATGTCGTGGCGCGTATGCGCACACTGACGCTCGACGGCAACGGCGCGCCACACTACTTGCTCGACATCCGGGGGGGCACCTCGGCCACTCTCGCGGGCCTCGACATTCCCCTCACCGACATCGGCCTCGACGGCAGGATAGGATGGTCGCCCCGTCATCCCAAGGCCCTCTCGCTCGACGGCATGAAGGTCGCGCTCGGGCGCCTCGCCGCCACATTCTCGTCAGACATCACTCTTTCGGATACCCTGACGGTCAACTCGTTCACGTTCGACCTCCCCGTCACTCCCGTCAATGACTTGATAGCCCTCATACCGCCCGCCATGCGCGGCGAGCTCTCGCGGCTCGACACAGACCTCGGCATAGGGCTCGCTGTCAGCACCACCGCTCCCTTTGCGGTCGGGGTCGATTCGATACCGTCCCTCACGCTCAGGGCCGAGATACCCGAGGGGAGCGCGCGGTATGACGGCATGGCCCTCGACCGGTTCGAGCTCAGGGCCGAGGCCGCGATTGACGGCAAGGACCTCGACGGCTCGACCCTGCATCTGCAGAGGCTCTACGCCCAGGGACTGGGGATAGGATTCTCGCTCGAAGGTAACGTGAGCCATCCCCTCACAGACCCCCGCGCCGACGGCATATTCAAGGGCGGGCTCAAGTTCGAGCGTCTGCCCAAAGCTCTGCTCGACCTCCTTCCGGCCACACTGCACGGTCTGCTCAAGGCCGATTGCACGTTTGCACTGCGCCGCTCGTGGCTCGACAGCAAGAATTTCCACAAGATACGCATCAAGGGCTCGGCCTCGCTCACCGACCTCGAGGCCACGGTGCCCGACATGGAGCTTGAGGCATATTCGCGCCTCATAGAACTGAGGTTCGGCACCTCGTCGTCGTTTGTCCGTGCCGGACACAGCGTCGACTCGCTGCTCACGGCCTCCCTGAAACTCGACACCGTGTCGGTGACGATGCCCGGTCTGGAGCTCCGGGGCTCCGGGTGGGCTGCCGGAGTGGGCTGCCGCAATACCGGTGACCTCGGCGACACCACGCAGATCACTCCTATCGGCGCGCGTGTCACCGCCGGACGTGTCATCCTGCGCAGCGAGGCAGACTCCATGCGCCTGCGTCTGCGCAAGGCAACCGCCGGAATCGCGCTCACCCGCTTCAAGGGTGAGGCACGCCGTCCCAGGCTCACGCTCGACATCTCGGCCGACGGCGCACTTTATGGCGACCGCCTCAACCGCGCCATGCTCATGGGTGCATCGACATGGCTCACCATCCATCCCTCGACCTCGGCATTCAATACCCGCCGCCTCGCCCGCATGGACTCGCTCAGACGTCTCTATCCCGGCCTGAGCCGCGACTCCCTCGAGGCCCTTGCCTCAGTGCGGCGCGGTCCGCGCCGTCAGGTGGCCGCAGACACGCTCGACGCAGACCATCGCGAGCTGGACCTTGAGGTCGACGGCTCGATACGCAGGATTCTGAGACGCTGGGAGGCCCGCGGCAGGCTCAAGGCCGACAGGATGATAGCCTATACCCCCGTGTTCCCCCTGCGGTCGAGGGTCAGGGAGCTTGACATGTCATTCTCGACCGACTCGGTTGTCATCGCCGACACCCGTGTCCAGGTGGGCCACAGCGATTTCCTCATCAACGGTACGGTCAGCAACATCACCCGCGCCCTCACGTCGCGCCGCGGAGGTGCCGACAGGCCGCTCCGTGTCAACCTCGACCTGTCGAGCGACAC
The DNA here is from genome assembly GCA_001701225.1 of Bacteroidales bacterium H5. Classification (GTDB taxonomy): domain Bacteria; phylum Bacteroidota; class Bacteroidia; order Bacteroidales; family Muribaculaceae; genus Duncaniella. Next base: position 2,513 of record DAAQ01000017.1, read on the forward strand.
CATAGACATCAACGAGATTGCCGCCGCCACGTTTGCCGGGGCTGCCTTTGCCGAGCGCGACGAGGCCGGGGCTGTCACCATCGCTGCTCCCGACGACGACAGCATGGACGAGAGCTCGATCGGCCCGACAGGCCAGGAGGGCGCCGACTCGGCGGCGATATTCGTAATCCCCTCCAACGTCGAGGCCACCCTCAATGTCAACGCACGCAACATAGTCTATTCAGACCTTGTGTTCCGCAATTTCAAGGGTGTGCTCAACTCGTATGACGGAGCCCTGAACCTCAGCGAGCTCACGGCGCACACCGATGTGGGCTCGATTGGCCTGAATGCCCTCTATTCGGCTCCCAACCGCAGCGAGGCTACCTTTGCATTCGGACTGCGTATCAACGAGTTCCATATCGCCGAATTCCTCGACCTGATTCCGGCCATCGACTCGCTGATGCCGCTGCTCAACGGCATCGACGGCGTCATCAACGCCGACCTTGCGGCCACCACCGCCCTCGACCGGGGCATGAACCTCGACATCCCCTCGCTCAAGGCTGCCGTCAAGATTTCGGGCGACTCGCTTGTGGTCATCGACGACGAGACATTCCGCACCATAGGCAAATGGCTGATGTTCAAGAACAAGAACCGCAACATGATAGACTCGATGACCGTCGAGATGATTGTCGACAACTCGCAGTTGCGCATGTTCCCCTTCATGTTCAATTTCGACCGCTACCGCCTCGGAGTCATGGGCAGCAACGACATGGCCATGAACTTCAACTATCATGTTGCCGTGCTGCGCTCGCCACTCCCGTTCAAGTTCGGCATCAATATCACCGGCAATCCAGACGACATGAAGATACGTGTCGGCAAGGCCAAGTTCAACGAGAAGGATATGGGCCGCACAGTCAGCATCGCCGACACCACGCGCGTCAATCTTGTCAACGAGATACGCAACGTATTCCGCCGCGGTGTCAACAAGGCTGCCATGAAGCGGCTCGATTTCGGCAGTGTCGACCGCAATCTCATAGATGTCTCCGCCGAGGCCGGAGACACCATATCTCATGCCGACTCCCTGTATTTTATCCGCCAGGGAGTGCTGCCTCCACCTCCCGCCAACGATTCGGTGCCCGCAGTGACACCCGAAAAGAAAAAACGCAAGAACATATTCAGCAGACGATGAATGCCCCCTTACCATTCCATACCGAGATAATCCGTTTCCTCACCCGTCACGGCTACACCCGTGTCGACCCGCGTGCCGCCCTCATCGACATGGACGGCACACTATATGACTCGATGGTCAACCACACTGCCGCATGGCACAGGCTGATGACCGAGGCCGGAGTGCCATGCACCCGTGACGAGTTCTATCTCTACGAGGGGCGCACCGGCGCGTCGACCATCAACGAGCTCTTCAAGCGCGGCCTGGGACGCGAGGCCACCGAGCAGGAGAAGAAAGACCTCTATCATCTCAAGACCATATATTTCCGCGAGCTTCCCCCCGTGAGCCGTATGCCCGGAGCCCTTGAGATGGTCACTACCCTGCGCGACATGGGTCTGGAGCGCGTAATCGTCACCGGCTCGGGACAGAGCAGCCTCATAGACAGGATTCCCGAGGATTTTCCCGGACTCTTCTCCACGCGTCTCCGCATCACCTCGCGCGACGTCGAGCGCGGCAAGCCCGATCCCGAGCCTTATCTCAAGGCCATGGAGCTTGCCGGGGTCAAGCCCTGGCAGTCGATAGTCATAGAGAATGCCCCTATGGGTGTCGAGGCCGGAGCCCGCTCGGGCGCATTCACCGTCGGCGTCACAACCGGGCCTATACCCGCCGACGAGATGTGGCGTGCAGGCGCAGATGTGGTCTTCCCCTCGATGCCCGATTTCGCCGCCCGGGTCGGCACTCTCATCTCATCCCTCATACAGATTCATATTTGATAGAATGGACCAGACACTCCTCTTCACCAATTCCATAACCGCCGCCATCGAGGGCCTTGTGGCCGGGATGGCACCGGCAACCATCCATGTGGTCACAGACTCTATCGTGGCCGCGAAGGTTCTCCCTGCATTAGGCTGGAAATGGCCTGTCATCACCGTCCCCGACGGGGACGTGAACAAGAACCTTGAGTCACTGTCGGCCATCTGGCGCGGGCTCATCGCCCAGGAGGCCACACGGCGCTCGCTCGTCATATGTCTCGGAGGGGGTGTCGTGTCGGACATGGGTGGATTTGCCGCCGCGACATTCAAGCGCGGAGTCAGATTCATCAACGTCCCCACAACGCTCCTGTCGGCTGTCGATGCCGCTGTAGGTGGCAAGACCGGCATAAACTTTGACGGACTTAAGAACGAGGTCGGTGCCTTCGCGCCCGCTGATGCCGTGGTCATCTCCACCTCCACATTTGGTACCCTTCCTCCCTCTGAGATTACCTCGGGATATGCCGAGATGCTAAAGCACGGACTGTTGAGCGGTCCCGGTGAATTTGCCGAGCTCCTTGCCTTCGATCCCGTGGCGGGTGACCCGGACACGTTGCTCAGGCTGCTTGAGAAAAGTGTGCGCGTCAAGGAGCGCATCGTCACCGAAGACCCGGTGGAGCAGGGTATACGCCGTGCCCTCAACCTCGGGCATACGGCAGGACACGCCTTCGAGTCGCTGGCACTCGAGCGTGGCGAGCATCTTGCCCACGGTCATGCCGTGGCCGCCGGAATTGCCGTCGAGCTCGTGCTGTCGCACATGCTCAAAGGCTTCCCCTCGGCTATATTGCATCAGTATGTAGACTATCTGCGCGGACATGGCTATCCTGTTCCCCATTTTGATTGCGACGACTATCCGCGCCTGCTTGCGCTGATGGCCCACGACAAGAAGAACGACACTCCGGGCGCAATCAACTTTACGCTGCTCACCGCCCCGGGCTCGCCGCAGATAGACTGTATAGTCCCGACCCCCGAAATCACCGCCGCCCTCGACATCTACCGAGACCTGGTGGGGATGTAATGTTAATAATATGCCTGTTAGATATTATTAACATATACGCTGTATCGAATCGTTAATTTTTGTGTAATTTTGCGGTCTATACATTGGCGTATGTCATGGGCTATGAACAGCCTTAGATAGACCGACTCAGTTGTTTACAGTGCGACCGCCATCCGTAAAGGCGTCTATAATACAGACCTGTAACTAAGATTATATTTATATAAATCATTCATTAACCAAAAATCATTTTCTATGAGAAGATTTTTACTCACCAACTTGCTTACGCTTGTTGTGATGGCCGTCATGCCATTTACAGCATTTGCTGAGCTCAAGTCGTTCGAGATTCTCACGGGCGGCAAAGATGCAGATGGTCAACCCTATTGGCCTAATTGTAATCAGTATTATCTTACAACCACATCCAATGCCTCTTTTGGTGGTTCCGAGTGGGTTGCTGTTGCGCTCAGCAACAATAATAACGCCGCTACGTGGGGGGATATGCGCTGTGGTCGCAAGAACAACGCATCTGTTGCTACTATCTCTAATAAAGTCGCACTCAATCAGAGCGTTAGCAAGTTTGTGGTCAATACGAAATTTGTAAAGACCGGAAAAAATGATAAGCTCAATAGCGTAAGTCTGCTGGTAGCAGATAATGCAGAGTTCACAAATGCGACAAAGGTAGATTTCACAGACTTTGGTACGGCTGGTGATTGGGAATTTATTGTTGCTGAGCCCGCTTCAGGTATGTACTATCAGCTTGTCTTTGATTGCGCAAGCGGCACTAACAATGGCTGGCTCGGTATCGAGAAGATTACCGTGTACTACGAGGAAGGCCAGGCTCCCTCTGTAGAAGCTCCCACATTCTCGCTTGTCGAGGGTATGGAAGGCTTCAGCGTTGCCATGGCAACCGAGACCGAGGGTGCTGAGATTTACTATACCGAGGATGGCACTGTCCCCACCGCCGAGTCTACCAAATATACCGCCCCTGTCGAGGTATGGTTCAAGACCACATTCAAGGCTGTCGCAATCAAGGACGGTGAGTCGTCTTATGTATCGACCTACGAGGCCAATCCTCCCTATATCCTTCCTGATTTCACTCCCCTGTCGGATTTCGAGCCTGAAAGCGGCAAGTCTATCCCTGTGATTATCAAGGGCTCGATGACCGTCCTCTATCAGAGTGGCTCATATCTCTATCTCAAGGCCGGCAACTCGTACATGCTTGTCTATGGTGCACTTGACAAAGAGTTTACCAACGGCGATACATTCAGCCGTCTCGAGGGCGACTTTATCCTCTTTAACGGTCAGCCCGAGATTCAGAATCCCGAAATCTTGGGTGATGTTACTCCCGGTTCGCCTGTCGCTCCCACCCCTGCATATCTCGACGAGGTTGCACAGAACAGACTTTGCCACTATCTCACCATCAAGAATGTGAATATCTCGGGCGTTGTCGAGGGCAGCAAGGATGCCACCATCACCGACGAGTATGGTACAGAGGTTGCTCTCCGCAACAATTTCGGCCTGACTCTCGAGAATCTTGAGAACTGCACTATCGTTGGTTTCGTGGGTATCTACACAAACAAGTCTGGTGTCACCACAATCCAGTTCAACCCCACAGAGATTATCCCCGCAGCTCCCGCAGCTCCCGAACCCGTCGTGACAGTTGACGGTACTCCCGTCACCGGCAGCACAATCAACCTCAAGGAGAATGAGGAGGCTGTCATCGAGTTTACTCTCGCCGAAGGTGTCGAGGTCTACTATAACATCACTGAGACCGCAGCTGAGGAGATTGCTCCTGCCGCCGAGGAGGAGATGGAGTTCACCAAGTACACCGAGCCCCTCAAGATTTCCAAGTCGTCGATCCTGACATACTATTCTGTCGCCAACGGCGTCAAGTCTGAGGTTGCCACACTCACCATAAGCGGTACCACCGCCATCACCGAGATTATGGCCGGTGAGGGTGAGGCAGAGTATTTCGACCTCATGGGCCGCCGTGTCGAGAATCCTGCCAACGGCCTCTACATCCGTCGCGCCGCAGGCAAGGTCGAGAAAGTCCTCGTGAAGTAATCTTTCCCGATTCCCCATAATACAATCGCCCGGGCAGCATCCGCTGTCCGGGCGATATTATTTCAGACTATATTCGGGAATTATTCACACCAGCCGTAGCGACGTTTCTGTTTTGTCGAATATAGCTCGGAGTCACGCAGCCATTCGAATATGTTACGGTGGTCTGCCTGTGTCAATGAGCCCACATGTTTTCCATTTTTAAGCAGTCGCGATTCTTCGATTTCGCGTACATGACCCAGGTCAAGATATGACGGGTCTTTCTCGGGGATAATTATTGCAGGATAGTCTTTGTGCGAAAGCGGATATTGGCAAGAAAGCAGGTCGTGTGTATTGATATACCTTTGGTTGACCTGACTGTTCATGAGAAAATAGGCTACATAGAAACCATACTCGGAAAAACCCACGACAAAACAATATTTGTATCGGTGGTCCATGCCGTTTTTCGGGGTGACATCATCCTCTTGGGTCAGGGATATATAGAATATGTCACCGAGTTTGATCTGTCGGGCCTCGTCCATCAGTTCAGGGCCTGGTCAAGTTCAAGATTCTCCTTGATGTATGCCAATGTGTTAGGGGTTGCCCCTCCGGCTTTAGCTATCTCGAGGATAGTCATATACCGTTGCTGGGGGTCATTGTCCGCACGCCCGAAAGCTCTCTGCCATGCCTTGTCCTCATGCGAGAGTTTTGAGACCGCATCCGAATCCATATATCGGAATTTCGATATATACATATCAAGACAGCGTGTCTCTGAGGCAGAGAGTTCGTCAAGATCGGGCTTCTCACCCGACCTTATGGTCTGGCAATCCGGCCCCGGTGTTATATGTATCCCTTTGCCGAACATCGATATGTCCGGTGGAAGCGTTTCGGAAAGCTCTATGAGCTTGAGGCTCTTGCGTACGAACCCTGAGACAGGACCAAGTTTGCGTGCCTGAAACGAATCGTCAATGATGACACGTCCATATCTCACCAGATGCTCGCGCTGGGCAAAATACAGAATCTTGAAGAGCTTGATATAGTCTACACCCGAGGGGAATTTCTCGAGTATATAGAGGACGGTGGCTCTTATCTTAAGGATTTGGTCGGTTGTCTTCATCGTGGTGCAAATTTAGCCATTATTCTTGTAATCAGAACAATCCGCGAGGCAAAAAGTGGCAGATGCCCATGATATATTTTGGCCGGGGTGTCAGAATGTCCAGCCGACGAGGGCCATGAGGTCGATGTTGTGGGCCGAAGGATTGACCAGGCCTGTGGAGCGCGCCACATCCTTGAAGCCTATGTGCGAGCGCACGCCTACGGTGAGATGCGAGCGGAATGTGAGCCCGGTGGCTATGTGGAGGCCCAGGTCGCCGCGGCGATATGAGTTGACGAATGCGTTGTCGTCGGCATAATATCCGGCATCGAGCTGTGTACGCGTCATCATCAGCTGGCCGAGGTCGTTGACCTTGGCGTCATAGATGATGTTTTTCTGTTTTCCTCCCGTGCCGTATGCATAATAGAGGCCTCCGTCTATGTTCCAGCGTACACTTGGTGCTATCTTTACTTCCCAACGCAGGAATATCGGGAACTCGAGCGCATAATATATATTACGCTGGAATACGTTCGACACACTGGGCTTGCCCCCTCCGGCCACGGCCATGTCCATGCGCCGGGAATTACGGACGAAATTCAGCCCTGTGCCCAGGGCGAAACGGCGTCCCACACGGCATGTCACCTCGGCTCCGGCTCCGAAAGCCGGTCCCATCGACGAATTGATGTCGCTGACCTCGGGGAAACACGAGACATAGTTGTTGGTGACATAGCTGGCGCCGCCTAACAGATGCAGGTTGATGTTGATGAATCTCTCGGGAGATTCCTGGGCCGAGGCTGTGCACAACGAGGCAGCGATGGCCACAGCCCCCGTGATGATGGGTCTGAACATGGTCTTTAGGGTTTTCATGCCCCAAAATTAGTCAGAAAATATGGTCAAACCAACCTTTGTGCATTTTTTTTTGAAAAAAATCGCGAAAAAATTTGCACAGTCCAAAAATAGTCCGTAACTTTGCATCGCAAAAGAGAAAAAGACGGCTCATTAGCTCAACTGAATAGAGCATCTGACTACGGATCAGAAGGTTACAGGTTTGAATCCTGTATGAGTCACTCCAAAGCAGGTCAGCCTTCCATAATCGGGAGGTTGACTTTTTTTGTATATGTCCCGGGTGTTGTGGGGAGATGTTTTTTTTGCTAAATTTGCACTATGTATAAGATCAGCCATGCCACTGTGCAGCGCATACTCGATGCCACGGATATAGTCGAGGTCGTGAGCGATTTTGTCAGCCTCAAACGCAGAGGTGCCAACTGGGTCGGCCTGTGTCCGTTTCACAACGACAGGTCGCCGTCGTTCTATGTATCCAAGCCAAAGGGTGTGTGCAAGTGTTTCAGTTGCGGCGAGGGCGGCAGTGCCGTCAATTTCCTGATGAAGCTGGAACAGCTCAGTTATGTCGAGGCTCTGAGATGGCTGGCGCGCAAGTATAATATCGAGGTCGAGGAGCGCGAGCTCACTCCCGAGGAGGAGCGTGCCGAGACTGCCCGCGAGAGCATGCTGGCGGTGAATGATTTCGCCATGCGCTTTTTCGAGAAGACGATGACCGACACCGACGAGGGACGCGACGTGGGTCTGAGCTATTTCCGCTATCGCGGCATATCCGATGCCATGATAGAGCGCTTCCATCTCGGATTCGCCCCCGAGGCGAAAGACGCCCTCTTCAACCGTGCCATCGGGCGAGGATACAGCGAGGACTACATACTTGCCACCGGCCTGTGCTACAAGACCGACGACGGCAGGGTCATAGACCGCTTCCGCGGCAGGGTGATATATCCCGTGCTCTCCCTCTCGGGAAAGGTCGTGGCCTTCGGAGGACGCACGCTCAGGAAGGAGAAGACCATCGCCAAGTATGTCAACTCGCCCGAGAGCCAGATATACAGCAAGCGGCGCGAGCTCTACGGCATATTCCAGTCCAAGCAGGCCATAGCCAAGGAGGGCAAGTGCATCATCGTCGAGGGATATATGGATGTCATCTCCATGCATCAGGCCGGTGTGTGCAATGTGGTGGCCTCGTCGGGCACCGCGCTGACCATCGAGCAGGTGAGGCTGATAAAGCGTTTCACACGCAATGTCACCCTGATATATGACGCCGATGCGGCCGGTATCAAGGCTGCCCTGCGAGGTATCGAGCTGCTGCTGGCCGACGATTTCGACATCAAGGTGCTTCTGCTCCCTCCGGGCGAGGACCCCGACTCGTTTGCCCAGACCCACAGCGCGAGCGAGGTGACGGCGTATATCACGGAGCATGAGACCGATTTCATCACCTTCATGGCCCGCATACTGCTCAAGGACCATGCCGACGACCCCACGCGCAGGGCACAGGTGATAACCCGTGTCGTCAAGACCATAGCCCTTATACCTAATGAGATTACACGCAGCGTCTACGTCCAGGAATGTGCCAGGATACTGTTCATGTCCGAGGATGTGCTGCAGCGCGAGGTTGGCAAGTATTTCAACGAGTATGCCTTGAAGAGCCGCGAGGAGCGCGAGCGCGGCGCCGCATATACCGAGGAGGCGTCCGCGCAGTCGGCTGAAGCCGTCGTTGTGACGGAGGAGAAACCTGCCGCGCAACCGGAGGGCTCACAGCTCTCTGACGCCGAGCGTGAGCTTCGGTCTGACCTGCGCCGCCACGAGCTGGGTGTGGCCCGTCTGGTGGCCCGCTATGGCAATTTTGCTTTTGCCGAGGCGGTAGACGAGGAGGGGAATACCTCGCCGATGACGGTGCTCGAGTATATCGCATCGGACCTCGAGGCCGACGGGATCACCATGACAAACCCGGATGTGGCGAGGCTGATGGAGGCCGCCACACGCCTGAGTACGGCGACATGGGACGAGGACCTGGCGCGCGAGTCGGCACGGCTGCAGGAGATAAGGGCCAAGGCGTTTGCCGCCGGTGTCGAGGAGATACGCTCGAAGGCTACCGATATGGGCAGCATCACGGCGATGGAGCGCACCCTAAACGAACGTATCGACGCGGAATATCAGGCCGGGCTGGCTGATTTCAGCGCCGGGTATCTTGCACGCCTCATGTGCTCGTCGGCCGACGACACTGTGCGCACCCTGGCCACCGACCTTGTGGTCGAGACACATATCCTGAGCAAGATGCACACCAAATATGCGCATGTGGCCACCGAGCGCGAGCAGCTTTCCGAGCTTGTGCCCCGCGCCCTGCACGAGCTCAAGGACGCCATCATCTGGACCCGTATCAAGGATGCCCGTCGCCGCCTCGCCGGGTGCGGTGATGATTTCCAGGCCACGATGGCCGTGATGATGGAACTGAAACAGCTTGAAGAACAGCGCAAGACTGTCTCCAAGCTGATAGGTGACAGGGTCATAGCCCCAAGGAAATGATTCAGGCCTATTTCAGGTAGCCGAGACGCTTGCCCCAGTCCTCCATCACGGCCTCGCGCCATTTGAGCACCGTCTGTGCCCCTTGCAGTTTTTTCCAGAACAGTGCCGGGTCTGCCTTGTCTGTATACCAGTTGGCGCCGACCTCATAGTCTGTGGCCGATTCGCGCCCGGGCCACAGGTTCTCGACGGTGATGGCCCCCTCGTAGCAGGGGAATCCCGGAATGTCAGACGTTATGGTATATGGCAACGTGCCGAGATAGTATGTCGAGTGGCGCACGGCATAGTCGCCGTCGCCGAGATAGAAGCCGTCCCATTTCTGATTGCGTATATCCATGCGGAAGCATACCGAGTCCGGGGCGATGTCGTCCTTGACGGGTCCCTTGATGTGCAGCTCGATTATCGAGTAGACAGGCACGGTGTCGGCTGCGGTGGTGGGACGGTGGAAAACGGGACGCGAGCTGCGGCGCGTAGGCTCGAAACTGCCTCCCCACGACTCGCCCATAGGGTCGTCGGGGTTGCCGTCCATCACATAGAGCAGTGACGGTGTGTCGCCCATCTTGGGGAGGCCGTCATAATATCTGATGAAATCCCTGCCGAGATTGCCTGCTCCCGCAAGATATGCCTCATAGAATCCGGCATTATATCTGTCGGGATTCTTCTTCTCGGCTATGAATCCGCGATAGCTGGCATTGTCCTCTATCATATAGAGGTCAGGAAAATTCTCTACGATATATGCATAGCTGTTTGTGCTCCATTTCTTGTTGGGGCCCCCGATCCAGTGCACCTTTATCTTTCCGGCAATATCGGGAGCGTCGTGCAGGGCCTGGGCCACATCCTCGAGCCCACCCCATACTGAAATCCACAGCGGGCGGTCGCTCTGTCGGCGCGCGCACTCGATAATCCATTCCGAGCCCTCGGTCGGTGTGGTATATCCGCAATACGGGGCCGCGCCCTTGCGTCCCTGCTTGGTGATGGCGCGCAGGGAGTCGGGCGACATCAGTCCGCCGATATGCTTGCCGAGCACCGGCAGGTCTTTCTCATATAGGTCTATCATGCGCAATATCTCCTCCTTGTTGCCCTCTCCGTACGACGGCGACGATACTAACCCCTCGAGGTCGAAGCGGTCGGTGTACATCAGAAGGTGTGCCATCGACTGGTTGTCGTCGGGGTCTGTACCCCCTATGTCTGTGCTCACAAGCACACGCTGTCTTTCTCTTGTTCCGGGGTCGGCGGCATGAACCTGCACCGCAAGTGCCGCCAGAAGGATGAGTCCTGTCATTCTTTTTTTCATGATACCTATGTCGTTATAGTGATGATTGAGAATGCAAAATTATGCTCTAAAAAGCAATAAAACAAAGTTATTTCGGTTTAAAACATAGCGGATTCCGAGATTATGACAATATTTGAAGACAAGAGGGCCGATTATTCGCCTTACGGGCTGAGGTGCGATGTGTGGCACCCCTCGATAATGCCGCGTTTCGACCATCACAACGAGATTGAGATAAACTATATTCCCGGTGGCTCACTGAGATATTTCTTCCATGACCGCATCGTGACGGTGCCGGGCGACACGGTATGCGTCTTCTGGGCCTTCTTCTCGCACAGGATAGTGGATTTCGTTGATGTGCCCTCATATTATGTCGTGACCATTCCCATGGCCCGTTTCCTGACATGGAATCTGTCAAGGGAATTTGTAAACAGTATTTTCTCGGGCGATATGGTCATTCAGGATGCTGCCGGGGCGACGTGGGATGCCGGGGAATTCGAGAGATGGGTGGATGACTCCAGAGACCTGCGTCTCTCGGAATGTATGGGGCTTGAGCTGCAGAGCAAGTTGCGCCGTATGGATATTATCGGCTCGCATGGCATGGAATCCGTCCGGCAGACGGGAGAGATGCGTCTTGACAAGACTCACGCGATGATTCTCTATATCTCGCACAATTTCACCTCGGCTATCAGGACAGCCGACATCGCGGATGCCGTCGGGCTCAACCCAGACTATGCGGGAGCCCTGTTCAGGAAGACCACAGGCATGACATTGGGTGAGTATGTGCAGAAGGAGAGGATAGCATTCGCACAGCGTGAGCTCCTGTTCACAGACAAGAATATCACGCGTATCTCTTATGATGCCGGATTCAACTCGATAAGCAGCTTCAATATCTCCTTCAAGGCCATTACAGGGCTCACTCCACGCGAATACAGGAAGCTGGCGCGTAGCGGAGACACAAAAATCCCCGGTCCTTGCGGGCCGGGGTATATGTCAGACAGGTGTGAATGCCCTTAGCGTTCGGGCTTCATATCGTATGAGAGCATTGCGAGCGAGAATCCCCAGTAGATGAATGCGAGCGAGGTGAGGAATGCGGTCATGGCCATATCCTGTACCCACCCGGCCTCGATGAAGAAGAAACCGATGAGAATGAGCAGGATGCCGTTGATGAGCTGCAGCCACCAGTACTTACGTGCGCTCTGCTGGACTGCCGAGCACAATGCGCTGATGCCCCAGAACAGGAAGATGAAAGCAAGGAAATAGGGGAAGACGGCCTCGGAGAGGACGATGCTGCGCACCATCATGAAACCGATGAACATGTCGATGACACCACCGGCCAGCCACCAGCCCCAGCCTTTGCCTGCGTGTGGCCCCGATGCCATGAGCAACTGTACGATACCGACAAGTATCAGCAGCCAGCCGAATATCTGCGACGCAACGGCATATCCGGCCACGGGCCAGAACCAGTATGCGAAACCGCAGATGACCATGAGGATACCTGCAAGGAGGACGACCCACCAATAGCGGGACTCGCCCATGAATTTCTGAAATAGCGCTTTCATAACGATTTGTGTTTTTATAAGTTAATAGTTGAGAGTGAAACTCACGTTGATTTTGGATTCAGAATTATAACACGCGATTTACAAAATTTGTTGAAAAATCCTTGAATTTTATTCATTGACACTCACCGTGTCGGGCCGGGATAACGTCTCCTCGCCGTCATAAGTCCATTTGCGCAGAAGCGCGGCATATTGGGGGGTCTTCTTGAACCGCTCGATCTGCGAGTCGAGGGTGTCCTGCAACGCCTTTGACGAGCGGTCGAGTATCCACGACTGGAACTGCGAGAACGAGATGTTGTCTGAGATGCGTATGTCGGGATACTCGGCCGAGAGGCGCCGTGCGACCTCCTGGTTGACCACCGCATGGGGTATCTCGCCCCGGGCCGTGAGCATGACGAGCTGCTCGGCCGAATAGTCGGGGCTGACCTTGATGATGATAGAGTCTCCTATCTCGCGCGACAGGTTCTCGAGCCTGCTCCTGGCAGGTGAGCCCGCTGCCACCCAGACCTCCTGTCCCGCAAGCTGCAGCGGGGTGGAGATGACCGAGTCACGGCTTACGAGTACCTGACGGTCGGTATAGACAGGTATGGTGAACCGGTAGTGCTCGCGGCGCGACGCGAACATCGGTATGTCGGCCATGACTATGTCGAATGTCCCGGCGCGCAGCTTGGCCAGGGCCTCGTCGACAGATACGACCGGAAAGTATTTTACCTTGTCGCCATACATGCGCGACATCTCGCGCATCATCTCGTAGTTGAATCCACCGATGGTGTCGGCATATCTGTAGAGCGACATGGGCGAGTATGCTATGGCAACATTGATGGTGTCGCCGCGCGCTCGCTCGTAGCCGTAGGCAGGGTGGTTTTTGCTGTCGTTGTAGTATGTGACGGTGGCGATGACGCCGACCACGAGGATGGCGACAGCCACGGCAAGTATGCGCCTCAGGCGCACGGGATTGAACTGGGAGCTGGACATGGGACTGTCATATTTCTATATATAACAATCCCGGCGGGGATTTAGTTAAGGAAATCCACGCTTACGCCCATCTGGAAGCGGCGCGGGTTGAGGGGATAGTGGGGGATGGAGAAATAGTCGGAGCCTCCGAACAGGCCTTGGTTGACGTGCGAGTAGAGCACATAGAACCTCGCCCTCGACAGCTTGAAGTTGAGGTAGGCGTTCATGAAGGGGTAGTTGCCGCATTTGATCTCGCTCTGGTTGCAGAAGCTCATGGTCGAGGGCTGATAGGCCGGCGCATGATAGCTTGTGTACCAGTTGAGGTCTACACCCATCTGTACGTCGAGCACCTTGGCGACCTTGAACTGCAGGAACAGGTTGGAGTAGACGGCGAGGCTGGGCAGAGGGATGACACCCTCGTCAGATGTGGTCTGATAGATGACGGTGTTGCGCCAGTTGAGGGCCTTGAACCTGAGGTCCTGGTCAAGCCGGGCGGCAAGCACCTGCACGCTCTTTCCGGCCTGGACGGGAAGGCCCGCCGAGTTGAAATATATCTGGTTCTGCACATTCTCGACCCCGACATCGACACGGGTGCCTGTGTGGGGGATGCTGAGGCGTCCGCCGAAACGAAGGCGTCGTGTCTTGCCGAAATCGTTCTCCCAGATGAAATGGTTCGAGACATAATGCTGCATCAGATATGGCGCTGTCTCGTTGGCAAACTTGCCGTATGCCCTGAGGCTCACGGTGTCGCCCAGCAGACGTATGCGGGTGGTGATGCCGCCGTCGGCGAATATCTCGCCTGCAGCCGCTCCGGCGATACCGAACTTGACGGTGGCGTCATAATTGAACGTCAGTCCCTGCTGCTTGGTGAGCTGTGCCCCGGCATAGAAGAAATTCTGCACCCCCTTATGCTCGACGCGGTGGTCGAAAGGGTAGGGGGTCAGCCCCTCGGGACGGTCGGGCCCGGAAAGGGGCAGCGTGTCAGGTGTCTGGAAATAGTTGCGGTATTCGTGTGTCACGAAGGCTGCCAGTCCGGCTTTGGCATATTTGTTGAATCCCTCGAGCAGCGATATGCCCAGGGTGTTTCGCACGGCGCGATAGTGTGTGCGGTCGGCGGTATGGTCGGCTGTCATGTAGTGGTTTTCCCAGAACTCGGATTCCTCCTTGGCCGAGGTGTTGGAGAACATGTGCCTCCCCTCCTCGAACGCGAAGGTCCAGATGAAGCTCGATACAGGGATATATGTGCGCTTCACAACCGAGTCGGGCTTTATCGAGTCGTATTTTATATCCCAGTATCCCACCTTGTAGCGCTGGTTCAGGTACAGTTCCTTGCCCCTGACACGCGAGTGCGAGGCGGTGAGATTTGTCGGTATGGTGCGTGGGTTTATCTTGGAGAGGCCACCCTGCAGCTGGGCCGGGTCTGTGATATAGAGGTCGTCGGTGATACCGCCGTTCTCCTTGTTTATCATGTTATAGGTGTCATAGTATGCCTGCACCTCATAGCGGTCTCCCATATACGACCCGAAAAGGCCCCAGTTGAATCCCTTGGCCGCCTGATAGTTGTACGAGCCTTTGGAGTAGGGATAGCTGATGCGCAGCCCTATCTGTGCCTTTGGGTTGATATTGCCCGAGAAGAGGAACTTGAACCAGTCCTGGGCTATCTCGCGTCCTCCGCCGGTGTTGTAGCTCACGATGCTCATGGGGATGGCGGTATTATAGAAGCGTGCCGTGCGCTCGGATGGGAGCCAGAACCGTTTGGCGTCGTTGAAGAAGAATTTGCTCATGGGCTCGCGCTCCATATAGACCATGTTCATTCCCTCTGATGCCTGGTTTCCGGTTGTGGCGAAGATCGGTGTTACCGCCGAAGGCACGGCGGTCTGGAACAGGTTGTAGCTGAGGGTGTCGATGCCTGCGGGCTCATGCAGTCCAAGTGGCTCGAGCAGACGCCATGCGGTCGACTGGACGGGTTTGTATTGGGGCTCGGCGGCACTGACGGTGATGGCCGCGAGGAATATGGAGACGATTGCTATCGTGAGGATACGTTTCATGCTTGCAAAGTTAGTGAGAATAAGCCACAAAAAAAAATTATCCGTCATCACGACGAATAATCTTCTTACCTTAAATCTAATACCATGAAAAACTGTTGCAAAGGTACATATTTTTTTGGATATGCCAAAGAAATATGCTGAGAAACATATTTGATTTAACGAAATTTAAACATTGGAGGTTCTTTGACATGAAAAAACTGCCCGTCGACATCACGCCGGTGGACAGTTCGGAGTGTTTTTATGAGGTCTTTTTCGTATTCTTGAGTCTGATCAGGGATAAATGGTTTCCATTCTTCTCTTTGGAAACCCATAGAAATAATGAATTCTAATCTTGAAAAATATCTAAACTGTTATATTACAAATGCTTTTCGCAAATTTACGACAAAAATTACCCCCCCCAAAATTTTTAACCTAAGTTAACTATTTGAGGGGGATATGAAATGTATTTTAACGCTTTTATCGCACGGCTACCTTGACGGGTGTCCCGTCGACGGTGACAATGTATATGCCGGGTGCTACGGGGGCGCCTGCGGGCATCAGCATTCCGGCCATGTTATGTACGGTGGCGTGTGTATGGGCCGAGGTGACGGTGATGACACCACCCTCGACGCTTATTTCGGGACGCGCGTCGCTGTCGGCCACCACGTCGGCGATGCCGCTCTCGAGGTTCGCGCCATAGACGGCAAACGCACCTCCGGGCAGCGTGACGCCTGCGGCAGAGGGCACCGGTGTCACGTCATGACTTGCGGCAAGGAGTGTGTACCTGCTGTCGCTGAGGTTGACTGACATGGGCACTGTGGCTGTGCCCCCGACGGAGGGATTGACCACGAGGTGCAGCTCGGCATTGCCCTTGGTGAGCGATACCGAGCGTCCCGTCCATGACGAGAGGTTGACCGATGTGGTCACATCCTGGGCAAACATCGGGGCATACTCGGCGCGGATGCCGCACAGTGCGGCGTATGTGTCGTGAAGCCCGAGGCGTGCCGGACTCTTGAGCATGTTCCAGTTGACGCGCTTGGGCGATGTGTCGTTGCCGCCGCTGGGAGCCTTGGTGGTCTGGTCGTTGCCCATCTCCTCGAACTGCCATATCATGTGTGCGCCGGGAGTGAGCAGCATCTGTGCGGCCAACGAGCCGAGACGAAGCATCTGTGTGTTGAGGTTACCCTTGACGCCGGTGGCACCGTAGGTCTTGACCTTGTATGCCACGCGCTCCTCGTCATGGCTCTCGGCATACGATACTGTCGAGCCCCAGAGCCTCTGGTCGTCGGGCGCATAGAAGCGGTTGAGCGACGCATCGGTGTCATAGCCCATGGCATACTGACAGGCCGAGTTGTTGATGTTGGCCCAGTTTGTCTCGCCG
Source organism: Bacteroidales bacterium H5 (assembly GCA_001701225.1). GTDB lineage: Bacteria > Bacteroidota > Bacteroidia > Bacteroidales > Muribaculaceae > Duncaniella. Next base: position 19,147 of record DAAQ01000017.1, read on the forward strand.
TCCTGCGCCATCTGGTTCTCCTCCTCGGCCCCGGCCAGGTTCTCGTTGATGAAATATGCGTCGGGGCGTGTCTTGCGCATCGACTCGTGCAGAGCCTTCATGCGGGCCACGCGGGTGGCGTTATAGCGGTTTGTGCCGTTGTCCGACGGGGTGGCATAGGTGTTTGTCTCGGGATAGTATGTGGTGCCATAGCTCGAGTTGTCGCCGAGCCCCTTGACAAGGTCAAACCTGAAGCCGTCGACGTTGTATGCCGTGAGCCAGTACTCGAGGGCGTCGTGCCACTGCTGCTGCACCAGGGGGCAATCCTGGTTCCAGTCGTTGAGCACGCTGTATGCGTGGGGCGCAGAACCGTTGTAGAAGGGGGTATTGCGCTGGGTGTAGAGGCCGTACCAGGGATGCATGCCGTCGCTCTGGTTGAACACGATGTCAAGTATCACGGCCATGCCGCGTTCGTGGGCGCCGTCAATCAGGGCACGGTAGTCGTCGGGTGTACCGTATGCCTTGTCGGGGGCCATGTAGAAGTTGGTGTTATATCCCCACGAGTTATTGCCGTTGAACTCCATGATCGGGAGCAGCTCTATGGCATTGACCCCAAGCTCCTTGAGATAGTCGAGCTTCTCGATGGCGCCTTTGACGGTGCCGTTGCCATGGCTCGAGCCCTCGGTGCCTGTGAAGTCTCTCAGCAGCAGCTCATAGATGATGAGGTCGCTCTGCGGCACTCCCTTGAAGTTCCTCACCTTCCAGTCATAGTCGTCGATGGCCGAGTTGTAGACTGCCACGGGGACTCCGGCGACAGCCTGTGCGGGATAGGCGGGCATGTCTGGGAATACCGACGAGGAGATGTACTTGTCGTTGTTGGCGTCGAGCACGAGGTGGGCATACGGGTCACCTACCTGCGACGAGCCGTCCACAATATAGTAATATGTGTGGTTCTTCCCTTTCTCAAGGCCGCTCACCGTGGTCCAGAAATAGCGGTACCCCTCATAGTCCTGATATTTCATCACGTCGGCAGCCTTGGGGTCGAACGAGTTCCACGAACCTGCTATCACGGCGTTGGTTTTTGAGGGGGCGCAGAGGCAGAAAGTCACCGAGCCGTCGGCATTCTCGGTGGCGCCCATGCGTGGTTTGCCTCCGGGATATGTCTCTGACGATGACGAGGGCATCCCGTCGGGGAACACCGTCACGGCTACGTCTCCACCCCAGGCTGACTTGCCCTCGCGCGAGTTGTCGGCCGTGCGGAACACAAACATCATCTCCTTGACCTGCTCCGCCGGATTGGTTATGCCGTAATACGACCTGATCGATGGGATTGTGAGGGTCCATGTGTCGGTTCCGGCGTATGTCATGCGGTATTTGGCCGAGTTGTCGCCCCAATCAGGAGCATATTTCCAGTCGCTCGTCGAGGTACTTGCCGAGGTGATGACGCCTGTGTGGGCATACACCTGGGCATTTGCCCCGAGCCCCATCAGGCCACGGTTGCCGCCGTCGGCATGATAGGTGATTACGATGCCCTCAGACGATTGCGTGACCGTCAGCGGGGTTGTGGTCACCGTCTGGGCATGCATGGCAAGCCCCGCGGCACCCCACAGGAAAAGTGAGATGAACAGTTTTTTCATAAAGGTATTTTTGGAAAGTAAGTATGATGATTAATGAGAAATGAGGAATGAGGAATTAGAAATGGATGAGGAATGAGAAATTAATTAGGAATTAGGAATGAGGAATTAGAAATGGAGTAGTAATTAATTCCTAATTCCTCATTCCTAATTTCTAATTCATTCATCATTTCTAATTTCTAATTTTCAAGGAGTAGGGATGTATGAGTCGCAATCCACTTCGGTGCCCGGGTCGGAGATGTCGTGGATTACGGTGTAGAGGAAAGTGACGAATCCGCGCATGAGCATATTGTGGCCCACGGGCGAGAGACCCATCACCGGCGGCATGAATGTACGGCCCGATGCCTTGATGGCAAACATGTTTATCTGCAGGGCTTCGGCGGCCACTTTCAGCGCCTCTTCGGTGCGGTGCATCCTGATGAGGCTCAGGATATATGCAAACGTGAAGCCTGGTTGCGACAGGCACTCGGCCGAATTGTCGGCACATGCCTTGGAACAGACATCTATGACGTGGGCGAAGAGCTCGCTGCGGAACAGTATTTCGGCTGCTGTCGAGGCGTCGGCGCTGTCGGGTACATGGTTGGCGAGATATGCCTGGACTATGCGTGAGGCAAGCTCGATGTTGCCCTCGAGATACTCGTCGTGAGCCCACGAGATCAGCGTCCCCCCCGACTGGGCGAGCTGCTGCTCGTAGGTCTTCAGATAGGGGGCTGCACCCTCGGGGTTGAGCGATATGAGGAGGCCAAGCGGATTGCGCGTCACGGGATGGGTGTCGAGATATATCCTGATACGCTCGACAGCCTCCTCGGCACGTCCCGTCTCGACCATCGCGCCGACAAGCACGCTCAGGTCCGACTCGATGGCCTGTGGGTTGGCCACCAGGGGCTCCATCAGCTCGATGATGCGGGCCATGTCGCGCCGCAGGGCATACATGGCCATCCCCTTGATGCGGATGGCCTCGACCGAGTCGGGATTGATGGCCAGGGCATAGTCGGCCGACGAGAGTGCTGCCTCATGCTGCTCGGCGCGGTACTGCGCCCCAGCCAGACGCTCCCAGAAATCGAGCGTGAACGGCTCGAGCATGGTCAGCTCCTCGAACAGGGTCACGGCCTTGGCGGCGTCGCCAAGATCCTCGCAGCGGTTGGCATACTCATAGATGAATGTCTGCGGATACGAGCACTTGCTCTTGACGAGTGCGTAGTTATCCTCGACCCAGCCCAGCATATTGTTCTCGGCACAGAAATCGACAAGTTGTATCAGCTCCTCGTCGGCAAAATCGGTCGTCGCGGCCACTATCCCGTCCAGTCGGCGGCGTGTCTCGGCACTGTCTGTGGCGCCGTCGGCGCGCAGCTTGAGCAGTTCGTTGAGCACACCGCCGTTGCTGACGCGGCTGTTGAGCTCGGCGGCGGCCTCCATCTCGCCGAATGACGAGTAGAACCACGCCCGCCGGGTTGCCAGCGCCTGCGAGTCGGGATAGTGGCGCGCACCGTAGAGCAGCACCTCCATCTTGGCGATATAGTTGTCCATGTCTGACGAGTAGTCGTAGATCTCTATCAGGTCGGTCTCGTCGAAAAACGCCTCGGGGTTTCCGGCCTTGACCACCTCTGAGAGAAATTCCTCATAGAGGCTCTGACGCACGTCGTCGGCATTGTTGTTGTCGTCCATGCAGGGGGGTGGATGGGTTCTTTACTTGTTCTTCTTCTCCCACGAGTCCTTCAGGGCTATGGTACGGTTGAATACCGGTGCCTCGGGGGTCGAGTCGGGGTCGAGGGTGAAATATCCGATGCGCTGGAACTGCAGGGGCACGCCGGGCTTGGCTATCTCCATGAGATAGGGCTCGACCTTGATGCCCTCTACAATCTTGAGCGAGTCGGGGTTGAGCATCTCGCGGAAATCGCGCTCGGTGTCTGCCGCAGGGTTCTCGACCGAGAAGAGGCGGTCATACATGCGTGCGGTGGCGTCGACGGCGGTGGCTGCGTTGACCCAGTGGAGGGTGCCCTTGACCTTGCGCTCGCTGCCGGGCAGCCCGCTGCGTGTCTCGGGGTCGTAGGTGCAGTATATCTCCTCGACATTGCCCTCGGCATCCTTCTTCACGCCGGTACACTTGACGATATACGCTCCCTTCAGGCGCACCTCGGCGTCGGGGGCCATGCGGAAATATTTCTTGGGGGGATTCTCCATGAAGTCGTCGCGCTCTATGTATATCTCGCGCGAGAAGGGCATCTTGTGCGTGCCGCTTCCGGGCTCCTCGGGGTTGTTGTCCATCTCCACGGTCTCTGTCTGGCCCTCGGGATAGTTGGTGATGACCACCTTGACGGGGTTTATCACGGCCATGCCTCGTGTGGCAACCTTGTTGAGGTCATCGCGCACGGCGTGCTCGAGCAGCGATATGGAGTTCAGGGCCTCATATTTGGTATATCCGATGGCATTGATGAAGTTGCGTATGGCCCTGGGGGTGAATCCGCGGCGGCGCAGACCCGAGATGGTCGGCATGCGGGGGTCATCCCATCCGGCCACAAGTCCCTCCTTGACAAGCTGGAGCAGCTTGCGCTTCGACATCACGGTATATGTCAGGTTCAGGCGGTTGAATTCGATCTGGCGGGGGCAGTAGCTCTCGTCGGCAAGCTCCTTGACAAAATACTCGTACAGCGGACGGTGTACCACAAACTCGAGCGTGCATATCGAGTGGGTCACACCCTCGAAATAGTCGCTCTGTCCGTGCGCGAAATCATACATCGGGTAGACCTTCCACGTGGTGCCGGTGCGGTGGTGCGGGGTCTTGATGATGCGGTACATGATGGGGTCGCGGAAATGCATGTTGGGGCTCGCCATGTCTATCTTGGCGCGCAGCACGCGGGCACCCTCGTCAAACTCGCCCGCGTTCATGCGCATGAACAGGTCGAGGTTCTCCTCGGGCGTGCGGTTGCGGTAGGGGCTCTCCTGTCCCGGCTCGGTGGGTGTGCCTTTCTGTGCGGCTATCTGCTCGGAGGTCTGGTCGTCGACATATGCCTTGCCCTCCTTGATGAGGCGCACGGCCAGGTCGAAGAGCTGGGGAAAATAGTCTGAGGCATAATACTCGCGGTCGCCCCAGTCGAAGCCGAGCCACTTGATGTCCTCGCGTATCGAGTCGACATACTCGACATCCTCCTTGACGGGATTGGTGTCGTCGAAGCGCAGGTTGCAGGTGCCTCCGAATTTCTCGGCGATGCCGAAATCCATGCAGATGGCCTTGGCATGGCCTATGTGAAGGTAGCCGTTGGGCTCGGGCGGAAAACGGGTGTTGAGTCGGCCTCCGTTCTTGCCCTCGGCAAGGTCTTTGGCCACGATCTCTTCAACAAAGTTGAGTCCCTTGGTCTCGGGAGCTGCGGCGTTGGTTGCGTTGTTGGTGTCCATATAGATATGTGATGAAAACACAAAGTTAGTCAGAATTTTCCAAATATCCCCAAACAGCGGGCCAAATTATTCAGCCCCACATGTCGATGACGGCTGTTACGAGTCCGACGGCACCCATTATGAGGATTACGGCGGCCAGGATGCGGTTGAGCAGCCACATCGAGCGCAGGTTGAAGTGCGACCTCACACGGTCTACGAACCATGTCACGCCAAACCACCACAGCAGCGCGCCGCCGAAGATGGCCAGATACCCTGCGACATAATGATAGGCCATGAATTCGGGCGCCAGGAAGCTGAACCGTGCGAACAGGCCGATGATGAGGAAGAGTATCAGCGGGTTTGAGAATGTGAACAGGAAGCCGGTGGCAAAGTCGGGCCAGTAGCCGTGGGTGGTCACACGCCCCTTGGCCAATGCTCTCGACGGGTTGGAGACAAACAGATAGCCGGCGTAGACCGCCAGCACCACCGAGCCTATCAGCTGCAGCAGGCTCTGATGGCTCTCGATGAAGTCGGTGACAAACGAGAGCCCCAGCCCCGTCAGCAGGCAGTAGATGAGGTCGCTGAGTCCCGCGCCTATGCCGGTGCAGAATGCCGCCCAGCGTCCGCGGCTCAACGTTCTCTGAATCACAAGCATCCCTATCGGTCCCATCGGGGCCGACACAAGGAGTCCTATCAGAAGGCCCCTGAGTATGATGGCTGGCAAGTGAATCATAATCTGCAAAATTACAAAACATTTTCCTAAAGCCAAAAACAAATTGCATCCCTCCCCCCGGTGAGGCCCCGAATCACGCCATATCTACATGAGGGTGTTGCAGAACCTTCATACTAAAAAAGCGCCCCGCGGGGCACCACGCACACCTCCTATGTGCCGCGACCCCCGTGCGGGGGCCGTAGACCACACATAATCCCATACCTCGGGGCAAGCCCCGAGGCTATTGAGACCACGCCCCGCATCCGCGGGGCCCCATTGTCCTTGCGGGCTCGATATGGGGCTTCCCTCATATCGCCGTCTCGTGGCCGGGGCATTATACGGCTGCACACATGATATTGTTACTCTGAAATTTAGAAAATCGTAAAAAAGTCGTAAAAAAAGTTGTGAATATAAAAAAGAATGTATACATTTGCGAACGATAGTTTGCTGCAGCTTCAACCTATTGTTTTATTAACCTCATTGCTAAACATGAAACAGCATCTAATTGTAAGCATCATTTTGTTCTTATCACTTTTCCCGGCATTTGAATGCAACGCTTACAACGTATTCGTCACGGAAACAGGAGAAATGATAGAATCCGAGACCTTGCCGACATGCAAGCAGTCTCTTGAGAAGGTAGAGAATCGTTATCGTGTAACCTACACGTTCGATACTCTCGTTGTTGTGCACGACGATATTTTCGAAGGTAAAAAGTATTTTGCCCTTCCCGGTTTCGGATTGTCTGAGGACTCAGGCTATGCTGCAACTTTGGGAGGGAAAAGGCAGTTCACCCTGGATGATATGGCGATATGTGAGGTGACAGGTATAAGTGTCGATTTTGCTGATTACCAGTCTTGGGATTATTCCCCCGCCCGTCCTCCGTTGTTGAATAGCTCAGACGAGCGGCTGACAGCCGAAGATATAACCCCCATTAGCGAAACAGACGCTTTTCTACCCGAAGTCCCGGTGGATATGCTGGATGTTTCATATTACAGAGGGTATCCTATTACCAATATCCTTATCTCGCCTATACAATATAATTCAAAGACCAAGACGGTACGAATAAACAAGCGCATATCTTTCTTTATAGATGAATTGGAGATAGATGCTCTAAGTAATGACCGATTGAGCGGAGAGATTGCAAACGATGACATGACACTTGAAACGACAGTATGGGATCTCTTAATGATGGAGAAAGATTTTAAAGATACAAAAGAAACATATCCCATTGACAGGCACTATCTGATAGTGACATCTTCCACTTTCATGAATCAGGTCAATAAATTTGCGGAATGGAAGCGTAAGATGGGTTATACTGTCGAGATAGCTTCAAAAGATCAGTGGAGCAGTTCTGAGATTAAAGAGACAATCAAGGCTTGCTTTGAACAGAGAGGAAATCTGTACTATGTGCTTTTGGTCGGTGATGTGACTACCGTTCCTCCATGCAATAGCCGCTGTGAACATCCGTATTCTCGCTCATTTTTCTTGACCGATGTCCCTTATTCTTGTTTGGATGGAGAGGATGACTTTTATCCTGACATTTACTTAGGCAGGATACCCGCTTCAACCGAGGCGGAGGCCACCGCTGCGTTTGATAAGATTATTGCCTATGAGAAAGATCCGTCATTTGGTGAAAAACGGAGTAAGGCTATCTGTTCTTCTTATTTTCAAGACAAGAAACCCAAAGATGGAATAGAAGACAGAGGATTTGTTTTTATAACCGAAAGGATTTACAACTATCTTCGTACTCCCTATAATGACGTAGAACGTATTTATTATGCTTCACCGAGTGTTTCTCCTTTAAAGTGGTCATCTCAATATGGCTCAGGAGCTCCCGTTCCGGATTATTTGCGCCGTCCTAATTTCAATTGGGACGGTGATAAGAATGATATTATAGATGCTATTAATTCGGGTTGCAATCTCTTCTATCACAGAGACCATGGGGGATATATCGGATGGGAAAATCCGGGGATTAATTCCAGTGACTTGACTTCATTGAATAACAATAGATACCCTATTGTGCTGAGTATAGATTGCAATGTCGGGAACTTTAAAAGTCCTGACTATTTCGGCCGGAAGTTATTGGGGCTGAAGAATGCCGGTGCTGCTACAGTTGTGGCAGCTGTAGAGGTGTCGTATAGCGGGAGAAATGATGCGTTCGTCTCGGGAATGATTGATGCAATATGGCCAAGTCCGGGACTGTCATATACGTACGGAGACTACCATTACAATAAAAACGAAGAGTTGACCGCACAGTGCGTTGGAGAGATGATAGTACAGGGCATGAACCGTGTGGATGAAAGTTATTCATACAAAAAGTCTGATGGAAAATATAGGCTTTATGACACTGATAAGGCTCAAAAAGACCTGTACCATTGCCTTGGAGACCCGAGTCTGTCGCTTTTTTATAATCCCGAGACGCCTACCAGTGATGTTGCATATTCGGCTATCCATGATGGCGATCGTCTCATTATATCCGGGCTTAACAGACGGTGTAATATCTCGTTTTATAATGAGACAACCGGTGTTTCAAGAAGATTTAGTGGATTTGGAGCCGAATTCGCATGCCAGAATACAGACAACGTGAGTGTCATCATATCGAAGCCGGGGTATAAACCGATTATCAGGAGTAAATTTGATTATACTAATCTCTCGAATAATATAAAATCCGTAACGTTTGCTTCAGGAGAAATCATCATCAAATTATGCGATGATTTTGATTTCCGCAAGGCGGCAAATTTAACCATCATATATTGTCGGACGAATTACCCTCTCCCCTCCTCCCAACCTATCATAGAGGGGAATTATGTATATACATTTAAAATACCTGCCGGTGTAGTAGGATCTGCAGGAGGGGAGATGCATATGGTGACAATTCGAGATGGTGATAAAATATTGGACTATGTAAAATTACCAGTAAAATAAACTACAATGAGACAATTGTTATTTTTATTTTGTTTCCTGCTGGCGGCTGTGCTGGCGGGAAGGGCTCAGGATATGTATCCTGGATGGCCTGTCCCGGAAGGAGAGTATGAAGTATACATTGAGCCTGATTTCAATGTAGATGGCATATACTATTGCATCCTACCTGAGCGTGACCATGAGGTCGGAGTGATGAACAACCACCCGTTGGGGATATGTGTTTCGTGTGATTTGTCAGAATATTTCGAAGGTCTTGGATGGTATGTCTCTGATACATATTCGGGCGACGTGACGGTTCCCTCGACCGTTACGCATGACGGAGAGACCTATCGCGTGACAATGGTGATGTATGGCGCATTCGCCAAGTCGACTGGGTTGCGGTCTGTGACTCTGCCCGAGTCTGTCACCGAGATGCGTCCGGGTGCTTTCGCGGCATGTACGTCGCTGACATCGGTCACATTTCCCTCGTCGATACGTCGGCTGCCCGATGCAACCTTTTTGGGATGCACCGGCATAAGGACTCTCGACCTGAGCAGGTTTGAGGATGTGTGGGATTATGCCATAACAGGTTGTACGAAATTCGAGACTCTCATTATCTCGGGAGCTGAGCATGAGTTTTGTACGCTTTCGTGTCGTTGGCGCACGAGATTGGTCATGGGCGTAGAGACGGAGATGATAGGGAGTATTAAGGATGTCTATGTTGTGCGTCCCGAGGCGGCGGATGTTGATTGTGGATATTACGAGCCGTTCCTTGAGTCTGAGCTCGCCTCGGCTACCCTGCATGTGCCGGAGGGGTGTGCCGACAGGTTCAGGCAGTCGGAGTCGTGGGGCAAGTTCGCCAATATTGTCGAGGGTGCATACTCGGGCATATCCGACAAGGCGGTCACCCCCGCCGATGTCGTGAGGTGTGTCGAGGGGGGCCTGTCGTTTGGCGGCGGTGATGCCCCGGCCCGTGTCTACGATGTGTCGGGACATCAGGTGGGAGTGCTCTCGGCCTCCAGTCCCGAGCTTCGCCTGCCACGTGGCATATATCTGGTGTCGACATCGGGCGCGACGGTGAAAGTGGTTGTGAGATAGTCCACTGCATACCGGCGGCTATGAGGCCGGGTAAATTTTTTGTGAAAAAAGTACAAAAAAATTTGCACGGGTCAAAAATAGTTCCTACCTTTGCATCGTCAAAACGGAAACACCCCCGGTTGACACTTAAGATTGCCTTGTGGTGTAATGGTAGCACGTCGGATTCTGGTTCCGCCTGTGAGGGTTCGAATCCTTCCAAGGCAACAAAAACAAATCGTCTAATCGGCCATAGATTAGGCGATTTTCTTTTTTCAGGTATCTTTCATCACGATGAATAATCTTTACATCCAACTGTTCCTGTCGTTTTTCAAGATAGGTGCGTTCACCTTTGGCGGGGGATGGGCCATGATCTCGATTATCGAGAAGGAGATTGTCGACCGCAAGGGATGGATTGAGCGCGAGGAGTTCCTCGACCTGCTGGCGGTGGCCCAGTCGCTGCCGGGCATCCTGGCCGTCAATATCTCGGTTGCGGTCGGCGACAAGCTGCGCGGCATGCGTGGCGCTACGGCGGCTGCGCTCGGCACCATATTGCCCTCGTTCCTCATCATACTGTGCATCGCCATCTTCCTGACCCCCGACCTCATCAAGAACAACGAGACCCTGTCGGCCATCTTCAAGGGTGTGCGTCCGGCGGTGGTGGCGCTCATCATCGCTCCTGTCATCTCGTCGGCCCGTGCCGCCGGGATAGGGTGGAAGACGGTGTGGATACCTGTGGTGGTGGCCCTGCTGATATGGTCGAGGCTCCCGGTGGTCTCGAATCCCATCCTGTATATAGTGCTGGGAGGCGCGGGCGGATGGTGGTGGTTCACGCGCCATCTCAAGGCCCTGCACCGCGTGGAGGCCGAAATCAAGTCTGACGATAAAAAAGAACTCGACAAATGATATATCTCCGTCTCATCTGGGCCTATCTCAAGATAGGGCTCTTCGGTTTCGGCGGGGGCTATGCCATGCTTGCCCTCATCGAGCGCGAGATTGTCGGCCCGGGGTGGATCACCGAACAGATGTTCACCGACATCGTGGCCATCTCGCAGATGACACCGGGCCCCATCGGCATCAACTCTGCCACCTATATAGGATATGTGGCGCCGGGGGTGTCGTCGCCCGCGCTCGCGGGGCCGCTGTTCGGCATCCTGGGCTCGCTGATATGCACCCTTGTTGTGGTGTTGCCGTCGTTCGTGCTCGTGGCCTATACCAGCCACCTGATACGCCGCCACAGGGACAGCGCCGTGGTCAAGGGTATATTCGCCGGACTGCGCCCCGTGGTCGTGGGGCTCATAGCCTCGGCCGCGATGCTGCTGATGAATGCCGCCAATTTCGGCGAACAGACGGCACAGGTGGTGTGGAGCATCGCCCTGTGCGCGGTGGCGTTCGTGCTTGTCTACTGGGTGAAGTGGCACCCCATCCTCATAATCTGTCTTGCCGGCGTGGCCGGATATTTCATTTACATCTGACGTCATGACCTATCAGGAAGCTATTGATTTCCTCTTCGCATCGCTCCCCGTCTACCAGAAAATCGGCCCGGGGGCATACAAGCCCGGCCTGGGCAACTCAGAGACGCTCGACGCGATGTTCGGACATCCGCACCGCCGCTATCCCTGCATCCACATAGCGGGGACAAACGGCAAGGGCTCGACAGCCCACACGCTCGCCGCCATACTCCGCTCGGCGGGATACAGGACAGGGCTCTACACATCGCCGCACATATTCGATTTCCGCGAGCGCATACGCATCGACGGCGCAAAGGTGCCCGAGGAGCGCGTGGTCGAGTTTGTCGGCGAGTGGATGAGGCGGCGCCCCGAGGGTCTGTCGCCAAGTTTCTTCGAGCTGACATCGACTATGGCCTTCAGGTGCTTTGCCGACGAGCAGGTGGACGTGGCCGTCATCGAGACCGGGCTGGGAGGACGCCTCGACAGCACCAACATCATCACCCCTGTGCTGAGTGTCATCACCAATATCTCGCCCGACCACACCGCACTGCTGGGCGATACCCTGGCAAAGATTGCATTCGAGAAGGCCGGAATCATCAAGCCCGGCGTCCCTGTGGTGATAGGCGAGTGGAACCCTGAGACCCTCCCGGTATTCGAGGCCAAGGCCCGCGAGACCGGTTCGCCCCTCATGCTTGCCGACAGGATAGGGGTGACCTTCACCCCCGGGGCCAACATCTATGACTCGGAGCTGTTCGGGCGTGTCACGGGCGAGCTGCTCGGCGACCATCAGGCCCTCAACGCCGCCACCGTCATGAAGAGTGTCGAGGTGCTGAGGGGGCAGGGATTCGATATCCCCGACAGTGCCGTGCGCGAGGGTTTTGCCCGCGTCACGGAGCTGACCGGGCTGTTTGGCCGCTGGACCACCATAATGGAGCATCCGCGCACCATCGCCGACACCGGGCACAACTGCGGAGGCTGGGAGAAGATTGTGGCCACGCTCAACCGTACACCCGCACCGCGCAAGGCGCTGGTAATAGGTTTTGTGGCCGACAAGGACCTGACCCCGGTGCTGCGCCATATCAGTGCCGTCACGGGCGATGTGCGCCTGTGGTTTGCGGCTCCTACAGCCCCGCGCGGGCTGGCCGCCGACCTCCTCGCCGCCGCCGCACGTGGCGCCGGACTCGACGGCACCGTGCAGCCCGACGTCAACATGGCTGTTGCCGAGGCGAGGGCCTGGGCGGGCGCGGATGGCCTTGTACTTGTGGCCGGAAGCAATTTCCTCATCTCCGACCTCAGGGTGAGTGATACCAAACTTCCCTCTTAGTGGTCTGTTTTGGAACAAACGCCCAATTTCTGCCTGTCATAAGGAATATTTTTTGTAATTTTGACCAACTATGAGAATTGGCGATATAGAACTCGGACCGAGGCCGGTGATGCTGGCCCCGATGGAGGATGTCACAGACCGCTCCTTCCGCCTCATCTGCAAAGAGCAGGGGGCGGCGATGGTCTATACCGAATTTGTCAGTGCCGACGCCCTGATACGCGACATCCCCGCCACCGTGCGCAAGCTGTCGATTGACCCCGGCGAGCGTCCCACGGCCATACAGATATATGGTCGCGAGGTCGGGCCAATGGTCGAGGCCGCAAAGATTGTCGAGCAGGCGCACCCCGACATACTTGACATCAATTTCGGCTGCCCTGTCAAGAAGGTGGCCGGGAAGGGTGCCGGAGCGGGTATGTTGCGTGACATCCACAAGATGCTGCAGATAACCCGCGCCGTGGTCGATGCCGTCGGTATCCCCGTCACAGTCAAGACACGCCTTGGGTGGGACCATGAGTCTAAGATCATAGTCGGGCTGGCCGAGCAGCTGCAGGACTGCGGCATAGCGGCCCTGACCGTGCATGGCCGCACACGATCGCAGATGTACACCGGCGAGGCCGATTGGGAGATGATAGCCCGCGTCAAGGAGAATCCCCGCCTGCATATCCCCGTGATAGGCAATGGCGACATCACCACCCCCGGGGAGGCCGTCGCGGCCTTCGACCGCTATGGCGTGGACGGAGTGATGGTGGGTCGTGCCTCTATCGGCGCCCCGTGGGTGTTCCATGACATGTCGCGCGCCCTGGCCGGACTTGACCCTGACCCGCTCCCGTTGGCCGCGCAGTTTGACCTCATCAGGCGTCAGATCACCGAGAGTGTCGAGCGCATAGACGAGTACAGGGGCATCCTGCACATCAGGCGCCATCTGGCCGCATCGCCGCTCTTCAAGGGGATACCGCATTTCCGCGACACCCGCATCCGCATGCTCAGGGCCGAACGGCTCGACGAGCTCATGGCCATACTCGACGAGGTGCATGCCATGCTTGCCGGATAGCCGGAGATTACAGAATACATAAACCTTTCAATCATCACACTCATGCACAGGCTTCTATCATTACTCCTGACCTTATCACTCTCTGTGGCCGCCGTGGCTGCCGACCTCACGAAATATGAAATCAAGGTAGGCGATTTCAGCGAGCTCAAGGTGACCGACGGTGTCAACGTCGACTACCGCTGCTCGGCCGATTCGGCCGGATATGCCGTGTTCACATGCCGCTCTGAGGTAGTCTCCTCGCTCATCCTCAGCTCGTCGGGGCGCAAGCTCAACATACAGGTCTCGACCGAGGATGGCAGGCCTGTGGCCCTTCCGCGCATCACCGTCTACTCGCGCTATCTCGTCAAGGCCACCAACGCGGGCGACTCGATGCTCAGGGTGCTCGACGTGGCCGGATGTCCCAAGTTCGAGGCCAGCCTCGAGGGTAACGGCTCGCTGGTGGTACGCGACATCAAGGCCAACGAGCTCAAGGGGGTGCTCAAGCTGGGCCACGGCAATCTCGTCATCACAGGCGAGTGCGACAAGGCCAAGATAATCTCGGTGGGCACAGGTACAATCGAGGCTGACGGCCTCAAAGTGGCCGACGAGACCGTCAAGGTCAGCGGCACCGGGTCGGTCGGCGTCTGGGCTACCGAAAAGCTGTCTGTGTTCGGAATGGGCTCGACCACAGTATATTACAAGGGTAGTCCCGAAATCAAGAACCGCAGCCTCGGCATCAAGGTAGTGCCTCTGCAATGACGATGGAGGCCGGTGGAGGGGATGGAAACCTGAAGGGTGCGGTGGCCCGTACCCTCAAGTGGAACGTCATCGACAAGGTGGCGTCACAGCTTCTCTATGCCGTCACGGGCGTGGTGCTGGCCAACATCCTCACCGACGAGGAGTTCGGTCTCGTGGGTGCCATACTCGTCTTCCAGGCGTTTGCGCAACTGTTTGTAGACAGCGGTTTCGCCTCGGCGCTTCTGCAGCGCAAGAACCCCACCCACCTCGACTACTCGACGGTGCTGTGGTTCAATATGGCGATGGCTGCGGGGATATATGTGGTGCTGTTCTTTGCCGCGCCGCTCATCGCCTCGATATTCCAGAACGACCTGCGCATCATCCCCATGAGCCGTGTCATGTTCACGGCGTTCATCGTCAACGCCGCCGCCATCGTGCAGACCAACCTGCTCATGAAGCGCATGGACGTGCGCATGGTGGCCGTGAGCAATTCCGCCGGGCTCTTCGCCGGGTCGGTAATCGGTATAACGCTTGCAGTGTGCGGGTTCGGGGCATGGGCCATAGTGTGGCAGACGGTCACGCTCGCCGTGGTGCGCACGGTCATACTCTGGGCCACGAGCTCGTGGAGGCCGCTGTGGCGGTTCTCATGGCGTGTGCTCCGCAGCTTCTTCGCGGTCGGAAGCGGTGTCATGACGACCTCGCTGCTCAACACCATCTTCCAGAACATATACTCGCTGCTCATCGGCAACCGCGCCAGTCTGGCCGCGTTAGGCTATTTCTCGCAGGCCGACAAGTGGAGCAAGATGGGTGTCATGTCGCTCTCGCAGGTCCTCACCTCATCATTCCTGCCGCTTCTGGCCGAGGTCCAGGACGACCCCGGGCGCTATCGACGCATCTGCGGCAAGACACACCGATTCACCGCCTACCTCGCATTTCCGGCCATGGGGCTTCTCACTGTCATGGCCGCCCCGATATTCCATACGCTGTTCGGCGACAAGTGGGACATCTCGATTCCCCTCTTTCAGATACTCTGTCTGCGCGGCATCTTCACCGTGCTCAGTCTTCTGTATAGCAATTATATCCTCTCGCTGGGACGGTCGCGGCTGCTTGTTGTCAGCGAGGCTGTGCGCGATGTCGCCGCCATCCTGGCCATAGTGCTGACCTTCGGCGCCCTCTCGCGGGGCACCGAGGGGCTCACCCTCTTCCTTTGGGGACAGTTTGCCGCCTCGGTCATCACGTGGGGTGTCACCCTGTGGTTTGCCGTGCGTGTCACTGGACGGGGGCTCGGAGCCTTCATCGCCGACCTTGCTCCTTATATTGCCCTGACATTGGTTGCTGTCGTCCCCTGCGTGTGGGTCGCCGGGATGGAGCTCCATCCCCTCGCCACCTGTGTGGGGATGGCCCTCGCGTTCGGCGCTGTCTATCTCGGCGGCAATATGCTGCTCGGCTCGACGGTGCAGCGCGATGTCCTGGGCTATCTCCTCCACCGCAAGGTGTGACCTCCTCGGACAAGATACTGAAAAGAGCCCCCGGCATCACGGCGGAGGCTCTTGCAGTTATATGGTATGTCTGTTTCTTCTCTGAAGGAGGGTCATCTGCCTCCGGCTGTCGAGGCGTCTGTCTTTGCGTCTGCGTTGACCAGTTTCTGCACGCCGCGTTTCTGACGTCCCCATTGCAGGTTATAGCTGATCGAGACATATGGCATCCGCATGTCGAGGCGCATATGCTGCTCGTTGCGGTTCCACTTGCTCAGGAAACGGCTCCCCTGGTCATATCTGCCGAACGGCATTATGATTCCGGCGGCAAACTGCCATGATTTCCAGTTGTAGCTCAGGTCTATGATGTTGATGTCCTCGCCCCACGAGATTTTTTCGCCCCACAGGTCGCGCTGCGCCCTCACATACTGGCCCGAGAGGACAAATCCCCAGTGCATGAGGCGTATCGAGGCGTTGCCGCTCCATGCGTTGCTGTGGAGCGAGTAGCCTGTGCCGCGCATCCGCTCCATGCGGTATTGCACATATCCGCTTGCCGTGAGCCATCCGGGCACAATCTCGATTTGCGGAGCGAGGAAGAACGAGAGGTTCTGCAGCCCGCGGCTGTTCTCGTAGGTCGTGATGAGGCGGTCACCCTCCCAGAGCAGCAGCGGTGTGATGGCGTTGGGCGACGTGAAGGCGCGTATGCCGAATGAGCCGTTGACGCGGGGCACATTGAAACCATAGCGGAAGGTGAGCATATATGAGTTGGCCGTCTTGAGGTCCTGATTGCCCACACGCCACTGGAATCCGTCGAGCTGCTGAGGCACGATGTTGGTTTCGGACAGCGACGGAGCAGACTGCCACGAGGTGAAGTTGAGGCGGAAATTATGATTCTGGTTCAGCGAGTATGTCACTGTGGCCTGCGGACGCGGGCTCCATGAGTGGTTGCCTCGGGCAGATTCCCTGAACATGAAATCGGTGTATTGCACACCCATCCCGGCAGTCGCCGTCCATTTGCCGAGACGGTGGAAATACTCGGCAAAGAGATACACCTTGTCCTGGCGCTGGTGGAATACCTGTCCGCCAAGGTTCTCATAGTCCGAGCGGTTGCGGTTGGCGGTATATGAGGCTCCGGCCGTGAAGCGCGAGTTGCGCCAGTTCTTGATATAGTCTGCCTCGATGGCGTATGCCTGGTTCCTGTCCCTGATATCGGTGTGTATGTCTGTGAGGAAATCCGATGCTCCGGGCATCCTCTCGATATAGTCAGACCATGAGCGGCCGAAATACATCGAGGCGCTGAAGTCGACGACCAGCATCTGCTTGCGGGGTAAATCCTGCTGCAGATAGAGCGACAGAGAGGGATAGTTGCCCCGGTCGCCGAACCTCTCGGTGAGCAGCACGTCGCTGTCGCCGTTGTCGAGTGCCAGCAGACCGTTATATTCCGTCTTGTTCCCCGCATGCTGCTGGTTGGTGAGCTGGGCCACAAAGACGGTGGTATCGGGCTTGATATAGCTGTAGGAGGCGAAGTAGTAGGGCAGTGTGTTGTCAAGGCTGCCTCCGAGAGGTGACTCCGTACGTGTGAGGGTGCTTCCGTCTGGACGGGTGAAGGTCTCTTTGTAGTCGCGGTATATTTTCACACCCTCGGTCAGCTTGCAGCTCGCATAGACCTCCCACTGCGAGGGGCCGGTGTTGAATTTGGCATCAGCCATATAGAATCCCCACGCCTCGTTGAGCGCCGGGCGCGCCTGTCCCTGGAATGAGCCTCCGACTGTCGGGTTGGCCACGATGATGTTGAGCACATAGTTTGCTCCGCCATAGCGCAGCCCGGGGTTGTCTATCCACTCGACACGGCGGATATTCTCGGGCAGCAGGGCCCTCACCTGCTCGATGGATGCCTGACGTCCGTTGATGCGCACCTGCACCGACTGTCCGGCGGCCTTTATCGACCCGAGGACGTCGTTCACGTCAAGCGACGGAATCATCAGGTTCGTCAGCAGCTGCATGCCGTTCTTCGAGTTGTCGACCGCGCTCTGCGAGGGGTGGTAGACATCCATGTCCGATTTGCGTATTACCTTCGGGGCCTCTATCACGATTTCCTGCAGCTCCTGGGCACCTATCGAGTCCTGCGCTTCGGTCATAGCCGACATTGCTGCGACATGACAGGCTGCGAGTGTCAGCGTAATTATCTTCTTCATTTTGCTTCCTTGTTTTCTATATGGACGCAAAATTACTGCTCCTTGTGACAAAAAACTTCAACAAATGTTGAAAAGAGATAATCCTCAGATATTTTTACGCAACCTGCTGAGATGTGTCTGGGTGATGTTGAGGAATGAGGCGATGTCTTTGAGCGGGAAAAGCGAGAAAAGGTCGGGATGCAGCGATATAAGCTCGTTATATCGTTGCTGCGGAGTCTTGATATGTAGGTCTTTGTATCTGTCGTAGACTGTCGAGAATACAGCCTCGGTGCTTATCATCACCATCTCGCGCAGCACGGGATCATGCTGCATCCTCTCGCCGATTGTGGCTGTAGAGACGCAATATATCTCGCATGGAGTCTCGGCTATCACTGACGAGCGCGCTTTCTGGCCTCGGAACGAGAAGGGGAAATCGGCGACAAACTCGTCTGAAAATTCCAGCCCGATCACATGCTCTGTGCCGTCCTCGCCGTATGCCACATATTTCAGGGTTCCCGACTTGATATAGCCGAAATATCTCGCCACCTGCCCTGCGCTGAAGAAATCCTCCCCCTTGTCGAAATGCCTCAGTGTCCCCTCGCGCAGGCAGAGCTCCTTCCAGTAGTCGACTGCGGGGCTCTCGATGTATGAGTTGAAATTGTGTATCATAGACTGTCTGCGCCGTGGCCCGCGGCATCTTGAGATGGTAAAAAAGAAAAACGTGAGCCAACTATGCCACGTCTTTGTTGATGGTCGTAGGAAACCTTTGATGCAGATGTAACAATAGTGACCCACGCGTATATGCGTGAGGACAACTATGCCATCTCTTGCATCGTTCTGAAAATTTCCTACGTTTTCCATCAGTTGTACTAACTATCTGAAAATCATTTGGTAAGTTGGCTTTGATTGTACTAAATTAGTACGGGATAAGAAATTGGAGGAAAGAGGAGACAACCGTATTATATAGAATTAACGGTCATTTAGTATTTTTAATTGCCTATGTTTGACGCTTTTTGTTGATGTCGAATCGCAATCGTGTAGCGCGATTTTTGTTTTTTGACATTTCTTGCTGAAAAATTTGGTCATGTCAAATATTGTTTGTAATTTTGCGAACACCAAACACGGAATGATATGTCAAAATTAGAGATAACACCTGAACAGGAGCGTCTTGCGAGGTTCGCGAAGGCGATGGGGCATCCCACCCGTATAGCAATCCTGCATTTCCTCGCGCAGAGAAACGAATGTTTCTTTGGCGATATACACGAGGTGCTTCCGATTGCGAAAGCCACTGTGTCGCAACATCTGAGCGAGTTGAAAGAGGCTGGTCTGATACAAGGAACTATCGAACCTCCGAAAGTAAAATATTGCATCAACTCGGAAAACTGGAAATTGGCAAAGCAACTGTTTTCGCAGATGCTTGACCAGTGCTGTCCCTCAAAAAAGAATAGCTGCTGCTCGTAAGCACTATTTTTTTACTTCCAATGTTCGTCATTCGGCAAATAACAACTCAATTAATACATTTAAGCACATGAAAAAGTTACTGATGATCTTCGCCCTTATGATAGGGCTGATGTCATGCGGAAGCGGGGAAAACACCGCTGCTGCAAAATCTCCTGAAAAGGATAGAGTGGAAGTGATATATTTCCACGGCAAACAACGCTGTGCCACCTGCATGGCTATCGAGAAAAACGCAAAGGAGGTCGTAAATACACTCTTTGCAAACGAGTTGAAAAACGGCACTGTCGTATTCAAGACAGTGGATATTTCTACCCCTGAGGGAGAAAAAATCGCTGACAAGTACGAAGTAACATGGTCCTCTCTCTTTGTCAACAAATGGAAAGACGGGAAAGAGAGCCGCAACAACCTCACTGAGTTCGGATTCGGGAACGCTCGTAAAAAACCGGACGGATTCAAGAAAGGTCTTGCTGACAAAATCAGGCAATCGTTGAAATAATGGACTGGTTACAGACTTTACTTGACAACAGTATGGCTCCGGCTCTGACTGCCTTCCTTCTCGGCTTGCTCACTGCGATCTCGCCATGTCCGCTTGCTACCAATATAGCCGCTATCGGCTACATCAGCAAGGATATAGAGAACCGCATACGTATTTTTCGAAATGGCGTGCTTTACACCATTGGTCGCGTAATCGCATATACCGTTCTCGGCATTATCCTTATCTCAATTCTGAAAGAGGGGGCAAGCGTGTTCGGCATACAGAAGACAATCGGGAAATGGGGTGAGCTGCTGCTCGGACCGCTCCTGCTGGTTATCGGACTGTTCATGCTGTTCGGACACAAGCTCAATATCCCGCAGTTCGGTTTCGGCGGTAATGGAGAAGGACTTGCCCGTAAAGGTGGCTGGGGTGCCTTACTGCTTGGTGTTCTATTTGCGATGGCTTTCTGTCCGTCAAGCGGTGTTCTCTATTTCGGGATGCTTATACCGATGTCGGTTACAGCAAGTGCGGGATGGCTTCTGCCTGTGTTGTTTGCGGTCGCCACCGCTCTCCCGGTGCTTACAGTAGCATGGATTCTCGCGTTCAGCGTTGAAAAGGTCGGTGAGTTCTACGGCAAACTACGCACCATTCAGAAATGGCTTAACATTATTGTCGGGCTTCTGTTTATAGGTGTCGGCGCATACTATTGCGTTATAATGTTCGTCTAAAAATTTTATAAACAATATTCGTTGAAAGGCGAAAGACAAATAATAAAACAAATGGGAAATAACAAAGAAAACAAAAAAGGATTCTGGGCTAATATCTTCTCTTCAAAGCCCAAATGCTCGTGTGGCAACAATATCATCGTCGAAGATGAAGACAAACCGCAGGCCTCTTGCGGATGTGATTCCGAGACTTCTTCTTCCTGCTGCACTGCTACTGCCGGAGGGGAAGCCAAAGAGGTTCTCGTGCTGGGTCCCGGCTGTTCCAAATGCAAGGAAACATACAGGGTAGTCGAGCGCGTAATCGCAGAAAACCATCTTGATGTCAAGCTATCTAAAATCGAGGATATAGCCGAGATGATGAGCTACAACATTATGACGACACCAGCGGTGGTCGTTGACGGGACGGTAAAAATCAAGGGACACGTTCCGACAGCTGACGAAGTGAAGAAAGCACTCGGAATATAATCTGAACACAACATGGATTGTTATGAACACAAGAAAGGATGTTAAATTTCTGATATGGACTGTTGTCATATTTCTGACAGCGTTCTTCATGCCCGTCAACAGTGAAACGCTGTTGACAGCCATACACTCAACTCTTGACCTCACAAAATGGTATGCCCGTGAGCATATCGTACTCTGTCTTCTCCCTGCGTTTTTCATAGCCGGTGTGATTGCTGTGTTCGTAAGTCAGGGAGCGGTGTTAAAATATTTCGGTGCAAATGCAAAGAAATGGGTGTCATATACCGTGGCTTCAGTATCGGGAGGCATCCTTGCCGTGTGTTCATGCACTATTCTCCCATTGTTTACCAGCATTTACAAACGTGGAGCGGGTCTTGGTCCGGCTATAGCGTTTCTATATTCCGGTCCGGCCATCAGCATACTCTCGATAATCCTCACAGCCCGTATCCTCGGACTGGAAATGGGACTTGCCCGTGTAATCGGTGCCGTTACCTTCGCTGTGGTAATCGGTCTTGTTATGTCGTTTATCTTCCGTAAGGAAGAATGGGATAAGGAGGCTGCACAGATGAATATCGTCCCACCGCCGGAGAAACGCCCGCTTTGGCAGACCGCTGTGTTCTTCTTTACTCTCGTGGCAATCCTTGTGTTTGCCAACTGGGGCGCACCGGCGGCAATCGACCGTGGTATCTGGGCTGCTATCTACGGGGCTAAATGGTGGATAACATCAGCCCTTGCAATAGGTCTCTGCGTGATGCTTGTGAAGATACTCCATCTTCAAGCCAGATGGGTTATTCTCGGAGCTGTTGCCGTTACTATTTCAGCTTTCATCGCAAATGTTTTCATTCCCGATGCAAAACTGGCTCCCCTTGTGCCTATGATTGTTTCTGTCGCTGTGCTTGCAATCATATTGCTCTGCGATAAAAACGATGACGAGAACCGTGAATGGGCTTTGTCTTCGTGGGGATTCGCCAAGCTGATACTGCCGTTGCTTGCAGTCGGAGTATTGACAGCGGGATTCCTGCTCGGTTCAACGCATGACGGTATAGAGCTGCCCGGCATTATTCCCAACAGTTGGGTTGAATGGGCAGTCGGCGGCAATTCGTTACTGTCAAACTTCTTCGCAAGTTTCACTGGTGCGTTCATGTATTTCGCCACTCTTACCGAAGTGCCGATTATTCAGGGATTGCTCGCTTCCGGCATGGGCAAAGGCCCCGCTCTTGCTCTGTTGCTTGCCGGTCCCTCACTGTCGCTTCCGAATATGCTTGTCATACGCAGTGTGATGGGTACGAAAAAGACAGTGATTTATGTCGCTTTGGTAATCGTCATGGCTACAATCTCTGGCTGGATCTATGGCTATTTCTTCTAAAATAGAATAAATATGAAAGTTCTGATATTATGCACCGGTAACAGTTGCCGTAGTCAGATGGCACACGGATTTCTTCAGTCGTTCAGTTCTGATATTGATGTTTTTTCAGCCGGGACTAAACCCGCCGAAAAGGTAAATCCGAAGGCCGTTGAAGTCATGAAAGAGACTGGAATTGACATCTCTGATCATATTCCGCACAACGTATCCGAATATATCAACGAGCCGTGGGATTATGTGATAACCGTATGCGGAGGTGCCAACGAAAGCTGCCCTGTATTTGTAGGTAACGTGGAGCATCGCCTTCATATCGGTTTTGACGACCCTTCCGATGCAATCGGTTCAGACGAGTTTGTTATGGCTGAATTTCGCAGAGTGCGCGATGAGATAAAAAATAAGTTTGAACAATTCTATAATGACAATTTGAAATGAATGATAAAAGAGGCATAGGATTCTTTGAGCGTTACCTCTCCGTCTGGGTAGCCCTATGTATTATTGTCGGAATTGCGGTCGGGCAATTGCTGCCGATTATACCTGAAACACTTGGAAAATGGGAATACGCCAATGTGTCAATACCGATAGCTGTACTGATATGGCTGATGATCTACCCCATGATGCTGAAAGTGGATTTCCAAAGTGTTAAAAATGTAGGGAAACGACCTAAAGGAATACTTATTACCTGTATCACTAACTGGCTTATCAAGCCGTTTACGATGTTCGGTATCGCATGGCTTTTCTTTTTCGTTATATTCAAGACCCTTATTCCGACATCACTTGCAGACCAATATCTTGCAGGAGCTGTTCTTCTCGGAGCGGCCCCCTGTACGGCAATGGTATTCGTTTGGAGCTATCTTTCAAAGGGAGATGCTGCATATACACTTGTTCAGGTTGCTGTCAATGACCTCATAATTCTGGTTGCTTTTGTTCCGATAGTAGGTTTTCTCCTTGGCATAGGAGGTGTAGCTATTCCGTGGGCGACACTGATATTGTCGGTCGTGTTGTTTGTTGTTATTCCGCTGATTGCCGGAATGATAACGAGAATAATTGTAGTGCGTCGTCATGGGATAGATTATTTTAATAATGTGTTTGTCAATAAGTTCAATAAGTGGACGATAATTGGATTATTGCTTACACTTATTATCCTGTTCTCATTTCAGGGTAAAACCATTCTATCCAATCCTTTCCATATAGTGCTGATTGCGGTTCCGTTGATATTGCAGACTATATTGATATTTTTTATCGCCTACGGGTGGGCCAAGGCTTGGAAACTTCCTCATAATGTCGCAGCTCCTGCCGGAATGATAGGAGCAAGCAATTTCTTCGAGCTGTCAGTTGCTGTGGCAATCTCACTGTTCGGATTACAGTCCGGAGCTGCTCTTGCGACAGTTGTCGGTGTATTGGTGGAGGTGCCTGTAATGCTGACATTGGTAAAAATAGCGAACAATACACGAAAATATTTCAAAAACAATTGATATGAACACATTACTTGATACGCTGTGGTATTTCTGCTATATCACGGTGGAACTTATTGTGCTGTTTATTGCCATTACAGCACTCGTTGAGATTATTCTGATGTATATCCCGCAGGATAAAATCAGCAAAAAAATCGAAAAGGCAGGTTTCTTCGGAAATGTGATGGCTGCCGGATTCGGTGCGCTCACACCATTCTGCGCTTGTTCCACAATACCAATGACGGTAGGATTCCTTAATGCCGGAGTGCCATTTGGAGCCACTATGTCTTTTTTGATTGCCTCCCCACTGCTTAACCCCATCATCATCGCTATGCTTGGCGCACTCGTTGGCATCAAGGCTATGCTTGTATATGTAGCAATTGCTTTTATTTGCTCCGTATTCTTCGGATGGGGACTGCAAAAGGTGGATGCTCAAAAGTGGATGAAAAATGTACGGTTGAAAAAATCGTCATGTGGTTGCGGTGAGGCAGACATGGTTGATACAAAGCTATTGCCGTGGGGTCGGAAACTCTCTATTGCTTTTCGCTCGGCATGGAACAGTCTGCGCCCTATCATTTGGTATTTGCTCATCGGTGTTGCCCTCGGAGCTGTCATCTATGGTTATATGCCGTCTGACTTTGTATTGAAGATTGCCGGTCCTCAGAACCCATTTGCGGTTCCGGTTGCCGCCATTCTCGGAGTTCCTCTATACATCAGGGCTGAGACTGCAATACCTATCGGTGTGGCATTGATGGGCAAAGGCATGAGTATCGGAGCTGTGATAGCACTCGTTATCGGTGGTGCAGGTATGGCAATCCCCGAAATGTCGATGCTTGCAAGCATCTTCAAAAAGAAACTTGTCGCCATGATTGTTGCCGTAATATTCCTGACGGCTGTCATATCCGGCTATCTTTTCAACATTCTCCTATGATAATTAAACGGACACTTTATTCCATATAATCATAACGACGCAACTGGCTCCGAAGGTAAGTGCTACTTAACTTCGGAGCCTTCTTTTTATAGTTGGCTCTTTCAATACAAATAGGTGTTCTTCCGTTCATATGTTAGTACGTTCATACGTCAATACGTTCATACGTCAATACGTTCATACGTCAATACGTCAATACGTTCATGCGTCAGTATGTTCATACATCAATACGTTCATGCGTCAGTACGTTCATACGTCAATACGTTCATTCAGATAAAGGGTTAATATTTCCGGCGATTGCCGCTATATTGCTGTTGATTTCCATCTCAATACAAATATCCGTATTCAAATTTCCCTCATTACTGGAACTACCATATCAATCTTCAATACAGCAAAATAACCCATACGCATCTATTTGATTCACAATAATGGCATTTTTATTATCAACATACGGTGCATACCCGTCAAAATATAAATCACAGATAAAAATGCAAGTGCTCAACGGAATCACAAGATTCGGCAAGGTATGTTTTGAGGCGCACGAGATTAAATTTGCGCCTCAAAACCCTTGCCGGATGTTTGGTTGGTCTTGCTCCAAAGTCGCAATCCCCGTTGCCGATTTCACACTCCATTTTTTTCTTTTTGTTTTTCATCGTGATTTGCGAAAAGGAGAAATATAACCGCCCAACCCTCATTGTTGAAAACGAAGATTGGGCGGAGTTTGTAATTTTTATTAGGGCGATTTCAGAAATATAACAACAAGGGAAAATCAATGCCATGTCAATATCATGTCATATATCCGCCATAATATTGCCACGCCACGATGCGCTACACAACTACATCCGGGAGACTGTTGATTGCCTTGTGCTTCAGTTCATCTACTACACGAAGATATTTCTCCGTCATCTCAATGCTGGCGTGGCCCATCAGTGACTGCACGGTCTTGATATTCGCACCTCCGTTAAGGATATTTACAGCAAAGCTGTGCCGGGCGCAATGCCATGTGACATTCTTTCCGATTTCCGCGGCCTTCACCCATGCCTTGAGTTGTTTCACACAGGTTGCCCATGTCGGCAAATTGAAAATCCGCTGTCGGTAATCACCCGCTGTTTCCGGCTCCCCGATAATACGCAGCAACATCGGACTCAATGGCGTCACGACATTACTGCTTTTGCTTCTTCCTGCAATCTTGCTCTGATCGAATTTCAACACACCGGATGCGAAATCGACATTCTCATAGGTAAGCTGATTGACATCGCACCATCTGATTCCGGTGTAAAGACTGAACAGAAATGCCCTTCGGATGTCGGGATAACTTCCCGTAAAGGGAGTGTCGGCAAGTTGTTTTATCTCTTCGAGGGCCAGGATAGGCTTCTTAATTGCATGAAAATCCTTGTGCATGGCTATCCCTTTGCACGGATTCTTTTTCATCAGGCCCTCCTCAACAGCAGTGGTAACGACTTTCTTGAAAAGACCGTAACAACGTGCGCCGCCTTCTCCGACAGATACCTTTTTCAGATAATCGACATAGCCGCCGACAATCTCCGGTGTCAACAAGTCCATCCGCAGGAAATCGGCATACCTCTTATATTTGGGTACACTTTCAAGAAATGCGATGAAACGACGATATGCCGTGCCGAATCCTACCCGAATCGGACGGGAATAAATCTCATCATCCCGGTGCTTGCGGAAATAGCGGAGCAGATCCACCTCTTTCTCCTTTTTGAGACGGTATCCTTCTCTGTCCTCCAGAAACTCCTGTTCCCGCTCGAATCTGATTTTTTCAGCGAGGGAAAGAGTATTGCGGTTCTGTGTCCTCTCCTGTTGAGAACGAGGATGCAGCCAGATGTATAGATTAAGATTTTCCCGTTTGCGGTTATGCTTGATTTTATATTTAGGTCTTCCGGCCATCGCACCCTCGGTATAGAGTACGGGATTGCCATCGTCATCCAAGACCGGAGTTTCGGAACGTCCGAGATAATACTCCAGCGCGAGGCTCGCCCGACCGTCTTTAAGGACGGTCTGCACAAGTTTCGGATTCTGCTTGTTCTTTGTTTCGACTTTTGCCATAAGTGACTAATTTTGTGGATATACGCAAAGTTAGTACGAACTCATCATTCGCAAAAATCGCCCTATACAACTATTAACAACTGAATCGTACAAAATGTGTACTGAATGCGAAAATTTCCTCAAAACACCCCAAATCCAAGCAAATACTAAATCAGTTAACCACCTGACTAACAGCTAAAATAAAATTCTGCAAAATACTCAATAAACACCTTCTGACTTTTCCTACGTTTTCAACAAACAAGATGAGCATAACGCTTCTTCTATATATGTCCGGACCGGGCATCCCCGATCTATCTGCAAAGTTAGTGAAAATATGTGAGATAGGTGGCTAAATTGTGAGAATTTCGTATTTTTGCGGAAAAATGTTTATATGAATAAAACGGATGAATCAAAATATTATCTGTTCATAGACGAATGTGGAGACCATAATCTTACAAGATTTGATCCGGGTTTCCCTGCATTCACTTTGTGTGGTATCCTTGTTTCAAGAAAGAATCTTGACGTTTTGAATCATGCTTTTGAGAATTTGAAGATGGATATATTCGGTAACAGGGAGACTGTCATTCATTCGGTGGATATCCGTAAATGGAGGGGCTCATTTTCAATACTGTCCGATAAACCATTGAGAATAAGGTTTTTTGAGGGAATAGAGAGGATATTAAGCCAGCGGGAGCTCTACGTGATTGTAAGCTGTACCATATTGAAAGAGCAATTGAGCAAATTCTGTGTAAGAGGCGAAGAAGATGATGTTTATGGACTTTCTCTTTCCTATCTCATTGAAAGAAGCATCTTTTGGGTTGACAACAATAACGATGGAAAACCTGAGATTTCGGTTGTAGTTGAACGGCGTGGCAAGAAAGAAGATTCCAGGCTTCTCAACTATTATAATGGTTTGCGCAATCGTGGGACCAAGTGGGTGAATCCTGAGCGTCTAAGGGCCAGAATATGTAGTTTCGGCTTTAAGAATAAGAAAGATAATGTCATCGGTTTGCAGATAGCGGACTTGATAGCCTATCCTGTTACCATACATTTGCTGTATCCTGGAAGGGACAATCCTTCCTATGAGGTCGTGAGACATAATGTATTTCAGGACAATGGTGTCTTACTTGGGCAAAAAGTTATACCCCATTGATATAAAAAAGAGCTGTCGTCAGACAGCTCTTTCCGACCGGGCGAAACCGATCCCTAAAATCGTTGCTATTGCAAGCGAAGTATTTCTTTAAAGAGGAAACTACCCTTTGTGAATGCAAAAATAATAAATATTCCGTACATTTACAAAAATTGAACATAATATTGGATGAAAAAGTTTTTCAAAATGTTGTGATAAAGGGTGTAATGGAATTCCTCATTAAATCATGTATCAGGGCTTCATGGCTCTTCTGATGTCGGTAACTTTGTGTCCTGCGGAGTGGGGTGGTAGCTATGTCGCGCGTGTTTGTCGGCAGTCGCGAGGCAACGGAATAACCATAGACACATATCAAGTCCGCAGAGCGATGGTGTGGGGCTCGGGGCGAAATATCAGTATGGGCATCGAAGACGTCCGCTAATGTGAGGCTGTTTAGTTGGAAGAATCGCTGAGGTTATCACGATTATATATCTCCTCGTATTCCGTGATTATCCGCTCGATGTCGTATTTCAGTTCTGGGATATGTCGTTTTACCAAGCTCCATAAGAATTCCGGGTGTACATTGTCGTAGGCATGTATTATTCTGTTGCGGGTGTCAATAATGGCTCTCGCATTCGGAATTGCTACGGATGAATCGGTTTTTTTGATTCTGTTGATGGCCTCACCCATTATTTCCACCTTTCTTTCAACCACACATCTTCGCATGATGTCTTTTTCAAACAAATCAAATCTGTTTGGATAATCTACGAAGCAACTTTGCATATCGTTGATTGCGTCTATCACGTCTGAAGATATTTAAGGATTTCCTCAGCAGCCATAAATCATCTGTTTTGTGCGGTTGACATTGGCGATGAAATATTTGTTGCGCAAGCCTCTTTCTTCAATAAGGTCGACTTTTCGGTTGAAAAGCATCTCCAGCGCGTCACGGAATCCATAGTAATTGGAGACATAATCAAACCTGTCGTGGTCTACCGGCTCAAAATCGACAAGCAGGTCTACATCACTGTTGTCATTGAACCTGTCTGTGAGGATAGAGCCAAAGACAGCCAAAGACTTGACCTTGTACTGGCGGCACAGGTCGATGATTCGTTGCAGATTCAGTTCTATCAGTTTCATAGACAGTAGGATTGCAGATGCAAAGATAGTGATTCTTATTGAAATGTAAACGTTCGTTTGTTGAAAATCGTTCTGCATTTCCATGTGAGGGACGAAAAAAGGTCCGGCGGGGGCCGGACCTTTCAGAGCGGTAAACGGGGCTCGAACCCGCGACCCTCAGCTTGGGAAGCTGATGCTCTACCAACTGAGCTACTACCGCGTTTGCTCGGCACAAAGTTATGAAACTTTTTATTTCCCGCCAAGAAATCGGAGCGAAAAAATGGCGAAAAAAGATTTATTCAAGTATTTTTGGTTAAATAATGTTAATAATAGGGATTTTCTCGACTTTTTACTTGCATTGTTTGTTACATAGGTGTAACTTTGCATCAAGTTTTTCATGGTATTAGATTTAAGGTAAGAAAGTTATTCGTCGTGATGACGGGTAATTTTTTTTGTCCCTGTTTTTTCCTTGAATAGACTTAAGTTTGGCAATTTTTTTATAACTTTGCCACCTACATACTCTATCAATAACTAATTGAAAAATAAAATTCTGACATTCAGCCGATGAGAAGATGGCGCATTGAGGACAGCGAGGAGCTGTACAACATCCAGGGATGGGGACGCAAGTATTTCTCCATCAATCAGAAGGGCCATGTGGCCGTGACTGCGCGCGAGGGGTATGCCTCGGTCGACCTGCGCGAGGTGATGGACGAACTCCAGGTCAAGGACATCACGTCGCCCGTGCTCCTGAGGTTTCCTGACATTCTCGACAACCGTATCGAGAAGATCTCAAAGTGTTTTGCCACGGCATCAGAGCAGTATGAATATACCGGTCAGAACTATATAATCTATCCCATCAAGGTCAACCAGATGCGCCCTGTGGTCGAGGAGATTGTCACACATGGCGAGAAGTTCAACATCGGTCTGGAGGCCGGTTCCAAGCCCGAGCTCCATGCCGTGCTGGCCACCAACATCAAGGAGAACGCCCTGATAATCTGCAACGGATACAAGGACCAGACCTATATCGAGCTTGCTTTGCTGGCCCAGAAGATGGGACGCCGCATCTATCTTGTTGTCGAGAAGCTGAACGAGCTGCGTATCATAGCCGACGTGGCACGCCGCATCGGCATCAACCCCAACATAGGCATACGTATCAAGCTGGCCTCGTCCGGCTCGGGCAAGTGGGAGACCAGCGGTGGCGACCAGTCGAAATTCGGCCTGAACTCGTCAGAGCTGCTCGAGGCCCTCGATTTTCTCGAGCGCCACGACATGAAGCACTGCCTCAAGCTGATACATTTCCATATCGGCAGCCAGATCACCAAGATACGCCTGATAAAGAATGCTATCCGAGAGGCCACACAGTTCTATGTGCAGCTATCCAACATGGGCTTCGATGTAGATTTCATGGATATCGGCGGAGGTCTGGGCGTCGACTATGACGGCACCCGCAATTCGGCCTCGGGCTCGTCGATGAACTATTCGATACAGGAGTATGCCAACGATGCCGTCTCGGCCATTGTCGATGCCTGTGTCAAGAACGGCCTCAAGCAGCCCAATATCATCAACGAGAGCGGCCGCTCGCTCACGGCCCATCACTCGGTGCTCGTGTTCGAGGTGCTCGAGACGACACAGCTCCCTATATGGAAAGACTCTAAGGAAATCGGCCCCGACGACCACGAGCTGGTGCGCGAGCTCTATGAGATATGGGACCGTCTTGACCAGCAGCGCAGTCTCGAGTCGTGGCACGACGCCCTGCAGATACGCGAGGAGGCACTTGACCTTTTCAGCCTCGGACTGCTCGACCTGCGCACCCGCGCCCAGATCGAGGAGCTGTTCTGGAGCATAGCGCGAGAAATCGGCGACATCGCCGCCGGAATGCGCCATGCCCCCGAGGAACTGCGCAAGGTGAGCAAGATGATTCCCGACAAGTATTTCTGCAATTTCTCTCTGTTCCAGTCTCTTACCGATTCGTGGGCCATCGACCAGGTATTCCCCATAATACCCCTGTCGCGTCTCGACGAGAAGCCTACGAAGACCTGTACCATCCAGGACATCACCTGCGACAGTGACGGCAAGATTGCCAATTTCATAACCCACGGCGGCTCGACCTCGGGCGCGCTCCCCGTACACGCCGTCAAGCCCGGCGAGCCATACTATCTCGGTGTGTTCCTCGTGGGGGCATATCAGGAGATTCTCGGCGATATGCACAACCTCTTCGGCGACACCAATGCCGTGCATATCTCGGTCTACAAAGACCGCTATGAGATAGACCGCATCATCGATGGCGAGACTGTGGCCGATGTGCTCGACTATGTGCAGTTCAATCCTAAGAAACTTGTCCGCAACGTCGAGGCATGGGTGACCGCCGCCATGAAGGAGGGCAAGATTTCGCCCGAGGAGGGTAGGGAGTTCCTGAGCAACTACCGCTCGGGCCTCTACGGCTATACATACATCGAAAAAGACTGACCCGCAGTGCCACGCTATTTCATGCGCCTGAGCTACAGGGGCGAGCCGTTTCACGGCTGGCAGACCCAGCCGGGCGCAGTGACTGTGCAGCAGACCGTCGAGGAAGCCCTTGGCCGCGTCTTGCGCCGCCCTGTTCCGATAGTCGGGGCGGGACGCACCGACGCCGGGGTTAACGCGCGCCTGATGGTGGCCCATTTCGACACCCCCGGGCCTCTGGGCATGGAACCCGTGAGGCTTGTGGGTGCCCTCAATGCCATGACAGGGCGTGACATAGCCATACATTCGGTCGAGGAGGTCGCGCCCGACCTACACGCCCGTTTCTCGGCAACCTCGAGGACCTATCATTACTATGCGCTCCCCGGCACCTCGGCCTTCCTGTATCCACTCTGTTGGAAGGCTCCCGCCAACCTCGACTATGAGGCCATGAACCGTGCGGCGGCGCTATTGCTCGAGACCGAGGATTTCACCTCGTTCGCCAAGCTGCATTCAGACGCCAAGACCAATATCTGCCATGTCACGCGGGCCGAGTGGGTGTCCTGGCACACGTTCGAGGGCACCGAGGGGCATGTGTTCATCATCACCGCCGACCGTTTCCTGCGCAATATGGTGCGGGCTGTCGTCGGCACCCTGGTCGAGGTAGGACGGGGCAAGCTCACCGTCGACGGATTCGCCCGTGTCATCGCACGCCGCGACCGTTGCGCCGCCGGTACCTCCATGCCCCCCCAGGCCCTCTACCTCTGGGATGTGACATACTGATTCAAACGTCCACGCACGGGGGGCGCGGTAGGTTCTCGAAGCCCTGCGGCGACGCTTTGGGAAAACGCCGGGAGATATATGTTAAAAAATCATTAGCCGTAAGGGGGTGTCGGGAATTTTGCGTAACTTTGAGCATCTTTTCCCGTATATCTGCCATGACTGATTTTGTCCATCTCCACGTCCATAGCCAGTATTCGCTGCTCGACGGCCAGGCATCGGTGACGGGCCTTGTAGACAAGGCCCTTGCATTGGGTATGCCGGGCTTTGCCCTCACCGACCACGGCAACATGTTTGGCGTCAAGGAGCTGGCAAACTATGTCAATAAGCTCAAGGGCAAGTATAAGGGCAAGATTGCCGAGGCGCGCAAGCGTCTCGAGGAGGCCGCGACCCCCGAGGAGGCCGAGGCCATACGTCCCGAGGTAGAGGCAGAGATTGCCAAACTGGAGAAGAAGCTTGAGTTCAAGCCCATATTCGGCTGCGAGATGTATGTGGCCATGGGCTCGCTCAACGACCGTTCGGACAAGACCGACAAGGGACGCCACCTTGTCGTGCTGGCCAAGAACCTCAAGGGATACAAGAACCTAATCAAGATTGTCTCCCAGGCCCATACCGAGGGATTCTATCATCATCCCCGCACCGACAAGCAGGCTCTGGCATCGCACCGCGAGGGGCTCATCGTCTGCTCGGCCTGTCTGGGCGGCGAGCTGCCCAGGCTCATAATGTCGGGCGACATCCCCGGAGCCGAGAAGGCCATGCTGTGGTATAAGGAGACATTCGGCGACGACTATTATGTCGAGCTGCAGCGCCATCCGACCAATATCCCCGGCGCCAACCGCGAGACATTCGAGATGCAGCAGAAGGTCAATCCCGTGCTCATCGAGCTTGCACGCAAGCACGGCATCAAGATTATTGCCACCAACGACTCGCATTTCATCAATGCCGAGGATGCCGAGGCCCACGACCGCCTCATCTGCATCTCGACCAACAACTATCTGACCGACCCCGGCCGCATGCGCTACACGCACCAGGAGTGGTTCAAGAGTCAGGACGAGATGGCCGCCCTCTTCCCCGACCTGCCCGAGGCGCTGTCCAATACCAAAGAGATACTTGACAAGGTAGAGATATATTCGATTGACCATCCCCCCATCATGCCCTTCTTCGAGATTCCGGCCGATTTCGGAACCGAGGAGGAGTATCGCGCACGCCTCACCGAGCAAGACCTGTTCGAGGAGTTCACACGCGACGAGAACGGCAATGTCGTCCTCTCGCCCGAGGCCGCGCAGAAGAAGATTGAGAAACTGGGCGGTTATGACAAGCTCTACCGCATAAAGTTCGAGGCCGACTACCTGTCGAAACTCGCATACGAGGGTGCCGAGCGCCGCTATGGCTCCCCGCTGACCGACGAGCTCAAGGAGCGCATCAACTTTGAGCTCTATATCATGAAGACCATGGGCTTCCCGGGATACTTCCTCATAGTCCAGGACTTCATCAACGTGGCCCGCAAGGACCTCGGGGTCTCCGTGGGCCCGGGACGTGGCTCGGCTGCCGGAAGCGTCGTGGCCTACTGTCTCGGTATCACGCAGGTCGACCCCATCAAGTATGACCTCCTGTTCGAGCGATTCCTCAACCCCGACCGTATATCCCTCCCCGATATCGACGTCGACTTTGACGACGACGGACGTGCCGAGGTACTGCGCTATGTCACCGACCGCTATGGCGAGGAGAAGGTGGCGCACATCATCACCTTCGGCACCATGGCCGCCAAGTCGGCCATCAAGGATGTGGCACGCGTGGAGCAGCTTCCGCTGCCCGAGAGCAACCGCCTGGCCAACCTCGTGCCCAAGCGCATGCCCGATGGCCCCGACGGCAAGACCCTCAAGACCAACCTCAAGAACTGCTATCAGTATGTGCCCGAGTTCAGCCAGGAGCTGCACTCGTCCAACCGCCTCATAACTGAGACCCTCGAGTATGCCCGCCGTCTCGAGGGCAATGTGCGCAACACTGGCGTCCATGCCTGTGGCGTCATCATCTGCCGCGACCCGATCACCGACTGGGTGCCCGTGGCCACCGCTGTCGACAAGAACCCCGGGTCGAGCGGCAACGACAAGATGATCGTGACCCAGTACGAGGGCTCGATCATCGAGGACACCGGCCTAATCAAGATGGACTTCCTCGGCCTCAAGACCCTCTCCATCATCAAGGAGGCCGTACACAACATCAAGATGACCCGCGGCATCGATATAGACATCGACACGATTGATATCGAAGACCGCAAGACATTCGAGCTCTACTGTCAGGGCAACACGGTGGGTACCTTCCAGTTTGAGTCGGCCGGCATGCAGAAATATCTGCGCGAGCTGCAGCCCTCGACATTCGAGGACCTCATTGCCATGAACGCCCTCTACCGTCCGGGCCCGATGGACTATATACCCGATTTCATCGCCCGCAAGCACGGACGCAGCCCCATCACCTACGATATTCCCGTCATGGAGAAATATCTCAAGGACACATATGGGGTCACGGTATATCAGGAGCAGGTCATGCTGCTGTCGCGTCTGCTGGCCGGATTCACCCGCGGACAGAGCGACACCCTGCGAAAGGCGATGGGCAAGAAGCTCATCGACAAGATGAACGAGCTCGAAGGCCTCTTCATCAAGGGTGGCACCGCCAACGGGCACGACCCCAAGGTGCTGGCCAAGATATGGGAGGACTGGAAGAAATTCGCATCATACGCCTTCAACAAGAGCCACGCCACCTGCTACTCGTGGGTGGCCTTCCAGACGGCATGGCTCAAGGCCAACTATCCGTCAGAATACATGGCCGCCATCCTCACCCGCAACCGTTCGGACATCACCAAGCTCACGGGATTCATGGACGAGTGCAAGCGCATGAAGATACGTGTGCTCGGCCCCGACATCAACGAGAGCTTTATGGAGTTCGGTGTCAACTCGCATGGCGACATCCGCTTCGGGCTCGGAGCCATCAAGGGGGTAGGCGAGGGGGTTGTCAGGGCCATCATCGAGGAACGTGACAAGAACGGCCCCTTCGAGAGCGTCTATGATGCCGTCGAACGCATCCCCTCGGGCGCGCTCAACCGCCGCACGTTCGAGAACCTTGTGCTGGCCGGAGCCTTCGACAGCTTCGGCGACCTCAAGCGCGAGGACTATATGGGCCAGAGCCCCAAGGGTGACCCCTACAGCGAGATACTTGTCAGGTACGGACAGTCGTTCCAGGCCGACAGGATGTCGTCTGCCATGTCGCTGTTCGGCGACGACGCCTCGATGGCCACGGCCGGACGTCCGCAGGTCATTCCGTCACCCGAATGGCCCATGGCCACAAAGCTCGAGAAAGAGCGCGAGCTCGTGGGCATGTATCTCTCGGCCCACCCGCTCGATCCCTACTACATGGAGCTGACCTACGGCACCTCGTGCACCGTCAAGGGGTTCACCGAGTTCAATCCCGTCGAGGGCGTGCAGCTCACCTTCGGAGGCATGGTGGTCGATTTCCAGCAGCGCCAGGGCAAGAGCGGCATGTTCGGCATACTCAAGGTCGAGGATTTCACCGGCTCGGCCGAGTTCATGCTGTTCGGCCAGACCTTCATAGATTTCCACAACTACGGCGTGCCCGGCACACCCGTCATCATCAGCGGACAGTATCAGCGACGGTTCGCCAACTCCGAGCTGCGTTTCAACATCACCAACATCCGGCTGCTTGCCGATGTCAGGGGCTCGCTCGTGCGCGGCATCACCATAGATCTTCCCACCGACCGCATCACGCCGCACCTGCGCTCGCTGCTGGCCGACCGTATGGCCGAGGTCAATGAGCCCGACAAGGGGGGCGAGCTCGCATTCAGGATATTCGATCCCACCATCAACCGGTCGCTTAACCTCAGCTCGTCGCGCCGCATCCCGGTAGACCGCAAGCTGGTCGAGGCGCTGTCCGAGGAAGACATAACATTCTCAATCGAAAAATAACATTAACACCAACTTCAAAATAAAACGGAAAAATGACATTCACAGATCAGAACATCCACGACCTGATTGCATCAGGCCAGCCTGTAGTGATTGATTTCTGGGCCACTTGGTGTGGCCCCTGCGTGCGCATGGCCCCCGTGGTCGAGGAGCTTGCCAAGGAGTATGAGGGCCGCGTGGCCGTGGGCAAGTACAATATCGAGGAGGAGAACGACCTCACCGCCAAGTACCGCATCATGTCCATCCCCACCGTCCTCTTCTTCAAGAACGGCGAGCAGGTACCCTCGCTCCGTCTTGCCGGCGCACAGCCCAAAGCAACCCTTGAGGAGCGCATCAACCAGCTCCTGGCACTCTGAGCCGCATAACACCGGTTAGCCGACCCCAATCATCACATTATCATATAACAAATATTATAGATGAAACCTATTCTTACAATGGTCCTTGTCGGGGGCGCCGCCGTGCTCCTGACCGGTTGCAACAAGAAGATGAATCAGTTTGCCGCCGACTACTTCTCGACCAATCCCAATCCCCTTGAAGTGGTGGGCACACATGTCCCCGCCACCGTCACAGGCCGTGTGCCGGAGAAGTTCTTCCGTAAGAACGCAGTGGTGACCGTGACCCCCGTGCTCACATACGGCACGACATCGCAGAATGGCTCGCCCCTCACATTCCAGGGCGAGAAGGTGCGCGGCAACAATCCCGTCATCTCGTGGGAGCGTGGCGGCACAGTGACAATCCCCGTCAACTATGTCTATGAGCCCGCCATGCAGCGCTCCGAGCTCTATCTAGACTTCAACGTGCAGCAGGGCAACAAGACATACGCGCTGCCCCGCGTCAAGGTGGCCAACGGCATCGTGGCCACCGCAGCCCTGGCCGACGCCGGAACGCTGACCCCCGCCACCGCAGCCGACAAGTTCCAGCGCGTCATCAACGAGAAATACTCGGCCGACATCCACTTCCTCATCAACCAGGCCAACCTGCGCAAGACCGAGCTCGAGTCTGACCAGGTGCTCCGCCTCAACCGCGACCTCCGCGCCGCCGCCGCCGATACCGCCCGCGTCATCGAGGAGATCAACATCTCGTCTTACGCTTCGCCCGACGGCTCGCTCGAGTTCAACACACGTCTGGCCCAGAACCGCGAGACCAACACCCAGGGTTATCTCGAAGGCCAGCTCAAGAAGGACAAGGTGACCGAGTTCGGCGAGCTCACCGCACAGTTCACCCCCGAGGACTGGGAGGGTTTCCAGCAGCTCGTGGCAGCCAGCAACATCCAGGACAAGGACCTCATCCTCAGCGTCCTCTCGATGTACAAGGATCCCGAGCAGCGCGAGCGCGAGATTCGCAACCTCTCGAGCGTGTTCGACGAGCTCGCAGACCAGATCCTGCCCCAGCTCCGCTACTCGCGCATCACAGCCAGCGTCAACGTCATCGGCAAGAGCGATTCACAGCTTAACGCCGCATTCGATGTAGACCCCTCGACACTCACTGCCGACGAGCTCCTCTACACCGCCACCCTCACCGACGACCTCAACCGCAAGAAGGCCATCTATACCGCAGTAACACGCCTCTATCCCAACGACTACCGCGGCTTCAACAACCTCGGTATGGTGCTCTACGAGCAGGGCGACTATGACGCAGCCATGGCCAGCTTCAAGAAGGCTGCCCGTCTCGACGGCAAGGCTCCCGAGGCTCAGATGAACCAGGGTCTCGTAGCCCTCGTCAACGACGACTGGCGCGCCGCCAACACCGCCTTCGGCAATGCCGCCGGCCTCCAGGACCTCGGTCCCGCACTCGGCGTGCTCTATCTCAAGCAGGGCGATGTCAAGGGTGCTGTCAAGGCATTCGGCAACGACAAGAGCAACAACGCCGCCCTGGCACAGATCCTCGACAAGGACTATGCCAAGGCCAAGTCTACTCTCGCCGCCATCACCGCTCCCGATGCCACCACATATTATCTGATGGCAGTCCTCGGCGCACGCACCGGCAACGAGCAGATGGTAACCTCGAACCTCCGTCAGGCCGTCAAGCTCGACCCCGCCATGGGTCGTCAGGCCGCCAACGACCTCGAGTTCTCGCGCTTCAACATCTCGTCCGCCCTCTGACAGAGGCGCGGCTGACCACCGTTTCCAGTTCCTCCGCCTCCACGGCGGAGGAACTTTCTTATATATATAAAGAGGTGTGAATGGTCATCTGTACACGTCAAATGTTAAAAAGATGGCATAATACCGATTTATTCCGCTAAAAATTTGGAAAATGTCAGGATAAGCCCTACCTTTGTATCACGAAAGGAAACCATCAGGGATATTCGTATTCTTCAGACAAGTAGTAATGACACATGCTTTTATGAATTCTGATCATAATGCTGCGATAAGACTGACGCTGATTTTTGCTTACTCAATAGCTGACTCTCCGGGCTCACCCGGGCTGCAGCCTTGACGGCAGGTTCTTTCCTTTAACCGACGACCGCCGGGCTCATACCTAAGCCCGTTAAGCCTATACCTCCGATATGTCATCCCTCCCCGCCACACACAATGGAGCGATGATGCAAACTTAACCTCTTAACCACCCACCATACCAGAGGCATTCATCACCCCCCACACGCTAAGGGACAAATGTCTTCACCCCACACTCCACCAAGAGATAATCTATGAAAATCAAATTTCTCTTCACACTCATCCTGAGCCTGTTCGCCTTTGGAGCCGCCAACGCACAGAAGGCCGCGATAAAGACCAACCTGCTTTATGACGTGACGCTCTCGCCCAACCTCGGTGTCGAGCTTAAGCTCGCCCCCAAGTGGACGTTCGACCTGAGCGGCAATCTCAACGCGTGGGCTGTCGACAACAAGCGATGGAAACACTGGCTTGTGCAGCCCGAGGGCCGCTACTGGTTCTGCGACGCCTTCTCGGGTCATTTCGTGGGCGCGCACCTGCTCGGCGGCCAGTATAACTGGGGCAATCTCGACCTCCCCTTCAAGTTCCTCGGCACCGATTTCCGCAAGCTCAAGGACTACCGCTATCAGGGATGGTTCGGAGGCGCCGGCATCGTATATGGCTACTCGTGGATCCTCAACCGCCACTGGAACATCGAGGCCGTCATCGGATTCGGCTGGACATACACCCGCTCTGACATCTACGAGTGCGCCGACTGCGGACGCAAGATACAGACCGGCAAGCCCCACAACTATGTGGGCCCGACCAAGGCTGCCATCGACCTCATTTACACCTTCTGATCCCACACAGCTATGAAGCATCTCAATATCACCCGCACACTCTCGACGGCCCTCATGGCCGCCGCAGCCACGGTGGCAGTCAGCGCCGCCACCGAGGGGCACCTGCTCAAGGTCACAGACATTGACATAGCTCGTCAGGGCACCGGTGG
Organism: Bacteroidales bacterium H5; assembly: GCA_001701225.1. Classification (GTDB taxonomy): domain Bacteria; phylum Bacteroidota; class Bacteroidia; order Bacteroidales; family Muribaculaceae; genus Duncaniella. The sequence goes on from DAAQ01000017.1 coordinate 58,735, forward strand.
CGACAAGCTGCTCGTAGCGGTCACCATCGACCCGCGCTCGGTCAATCCCGGCCGTGACCGCGAGGTGGTCTTCACACCCCAGATCACGTCGGCTGCGGGCGACACCGTCAACCTTGCCCCCATACGTGTGGCCGGACGCAACAGATATTACTCGCATCTGCGCAACGACGACCTCGAGGATGGCGCTGTCATCTATGAGGCCGGTTCCAGGCAGCTTATCGAATACCGCAAGGTCATTGATTTCGAGCCCTGGATGCAGCGCTGCCGCATAGACATGGCCGAGCGCATCGGCCACTGCTGCGACCCCATCGTGCCGGCCGGAGTCACCCCCCTCGCCGAGATAGACTACACGCAGCCCCCCTACGACCCCACCTTCAGGTATGTCGAGCTCACGGGCGACGAGACCATCGAGCGCGAGGCCAAGGGAAGCGCCTTCATCGACTTTATCGTAAACCGCACCGAGATACGTCCCTGGTACCGCAACAACCAGGTATGGCTCGACTCGATCGACAACACCATAAAGTTTGTCAAGAACGACCCCGACGCCGTCATCACCCGTGTCACCATCAAGGGTTTCGCATCTCCCGAAGGCCCCTACAGCAACAACGTGCGCCTGGCCATGGGCCGTACGCAGGCCCTCAAGGAGTATGTGCGCGAGCAGCACAGCTTTGCCCCCGAGATAATGCACACCGACTACGAGCCCGAGGACTGGGAAGGCCTGCGCCGCCGCATGCTCACCCTCGAGATGCCTCACAAGGCCGAGATTCTCCAGATCATCGACTCGAAGATGGAGCCCGACCCCAAGAACGCCGAGATACAGACACGCTATCCCAAGGAATACAAGTTCCTGCTCGACAGCATCTATCCCGCGCTTCGCCACTCGGACTACACCGTCAACTACAATATCCGCACATTCGTCGACATCGACGAGCTCAAGCGTGTCTACGCCCAGGACGCCTCCAAGCTCCGCCCCGTCGATTTCCAGCGCATAGCCTCGACCTTCCCCGAAGGCTCGAAAGAGCGTGACGACGTGTTCATCACCGCCGCGGGCATCTATCCCATGGACCCCGAGGCCGCCCTCAATGCCGCCAACATCTATATGAAGCGTGGCGACTTGGGCCGTGCCGGAGAGCGTCTGCGCTATGCCGGAGACACCCCCGAGGCGAACTACTCGCGTGCCACACTGGCCGGACTCAACGGCGACCTCGAGCGCTCGCGCAGCCTCTTCAACGCCGCCGCGCAGACCGGCTTCAAGCCCGCAGCCGACGAGGTGGCACACCTCGACAAGCTCATCAACCGCACCAAAGTGACATATCTCATCACCCCGACCCCCGCGCGATAACAGCGCCCCTCACACCTGCCGCCGGCATGGTCTCCGGCGGCAGAGAACCACTGACCGCACACTGTCTCTCTTCAATCCGTCAAATTGCACACGCCCCGGACATCCGGCAGGAAACACACTCGACAGATTCTGACAGGGAAAGCACCTAATTTACTATTACAGAACTTTTTTAAAGGAATAATAAAACATAATAACCAATTTTTCAGGTAAAACTATGAACAAGACAAGCAAGTTCTTCCTCGGCTTTGCCTCGCTCTCGATGCTCGCAGCATGCTCGAGCGACGAGCCCGCCCAGGAAGTGGTAACTCCCGGCGCAGGTGAGACAGCCTACCTCACCGTCACCCTCCGTGACGCCAACGACCTGAGCCGTGCCGGCAAGCCGGATTCCTCCGACCCCGTTGACGGCGAGTTCGACTACGGTACCAACAACGAGGCTATGGTCAACATCGCACGCTTCTATTTCTTCGACAAGGACGGCATCTATGCCGGTCAGTCGAACCTCTGGAACGGAGGCAACGCATCGACCGCAACTCCCGATGAGAACATCGAGTTCAAGTCGCCCACTCTCGTAGTGCTCGAGAACCAGAAGTCCAACGAGTATCCCAAGTACATGGTGACCGTGCTCAATGGTGCTCAGTTCACCAACGACTACCTCACCGGCAAGACCCTCGCTGATTTCAGCAAGGAGCTCACCAACTGGGGCTCGAACACCGAGAACGGTTTCGTGATGGCTTCGACCAGCTATTTCATGGCTACCGACGACAAGAACCACGAAAACACCTACTACTATGCCACTGTCCTCGACAGCAGCAACTTTGCCCGCACCCCCGAGGCCGCTAAGGCAGAGGGTAAGCCTGTAGACGTATATGTAGAGCGTCTGGCATCACGTATCCACCTCGCTTCGGCTCAGTATTTCGACGTACAGGCCACCATCTTCGGTGCTGACGGCGACAACCCCGATGCCGGTAACAACGAGGCAGCAACTAAGCTGAAGGTACGTATCGACGGCTGGTACATCAACGGCAAACAGGAGAATACTTACCTTCTCAAGCAGCTCGCTGGCTGGAGCGCAACCTCCAACATCGCATCCACAACCACTGGCTTCTGGAACTGGAATGCCGAAGGCAACCACCGCAGCTACTGGGGACAGTCTGTCAACTATGGCTCAATCGGCGAGACCCTCACATTCCTCCCCTATGCCAATCCCAACGTGAAGGGTGCAGGTGCGTTTGACTACTGCAACGAGAACACCTCGACCAAAACAGACCTCGCTGCCAACAACAATAACCTGCCCAACCAGCAGAAGCTCACATCTGTAATCCTCAAGGCTACCGTAGGTACAGTTGATGAGGCCGGTAACTTCAAGGAGGGTATCTATCTCGTGCAGCACAATGGCGCATATTTCACCAAGGACCGCTTCATCAAGTATGCCGCTGAGATTGCAAAGGCCAAGATGCCCTACGTTCATACATTCGTAGGCACTGGTGAAGGAACAGATCAGGAGAATGGCGAGCACATCTACACTCCTCTCTTCAATGCCGAGACCATCCTGAACTACATCGACCTCGCCGGTTCCAACGAGCAGGTTTGGGCAGCTCCTATCGAGGGTAAGATTACTGGTGACCTCTATCTTGCTGACGGCAAGACCAAATTCGACCTCGACGCTTACGCAGCAGCTCTGAAGGGTGTTTCGACCAACATCGAGACCGTGACCCGCGCATTCAACGGTGGTGCCATGTACTACAACATCCCCATCGCTCACCTCAACTCGCCCAAGTATGACAGCAATGGCGACCTCTCCACTTGGGAAGAGGGTTCGTTCGGCGTAGTCCGCAACCACTCTTACGAGGTTAAGATCAACAGCATCAAGCGTCTTGGCCAGGGTGTCTTCAATCCCGAGGACAACACCACCCCCATCAAGCCCGATCCCGATCCCAAGGATCCCAACTGGTACCTTGGTGCCACCATCAACATCCTCTCTTGGAAGATTGTTTCCAACAATGTTGATCTCTGATAACACAATCGTCTGACTGAACCGCCCCCCATATGGGGTGACAACCTTTAACCCAGACAGTGCCGGGATGCTCCGGCACCCCGGCACTGTCTTTCCTATTTTTCAGCATTACAATTCCCCGCTGCACACAGCAGCCCTCTACCTGTCTGCAATACGCAGAGAATCCCGCTTAGGCCCATACGGGGCTTAACCCTATTCTGACAACACTCCACCCTCCCCGCGAGAGGGTACACCATATAGTTCCTACATCTCCACACCATAAATTTAACCTCAAGGATGAATCTTCAGAAATACCTCCGCAACATAGCGCTCCTCCTGTCGGCCACGTTCGCGCTCACCGCGTGCGACGGCATGATTTATGACGACGAGGGGGATTGCGATCCCTACTACAAGGTGAGGTTTGTCTACGAGAACAACCTTAAGTTTACCGACGCCTTCCATAACGAGGTCTTCGAGGTTACGCTCTATGCCGTCGACCCGGCAAGCGGACAGATTGTGTGGCAGAAGCACGAGTCGGGTGACGAGCTGCGCCGTCAGGGCTACCTGATGGACGTCGACATCGACCCCGGCCGATATACCCTCATCGCATGGTGCGGCGAGGGACACAAGACATCGTTCAGTGTGGCCGACGCCACAGTCCATACAGGGCTGCGTTGCCATCTCGATGACCGCACATCCTTGGGCGACGGCACCGCAACCGTCTCCAACGAGCTCAAGCGGCTCTATCACGGCAAGGAAGAGAACGTCGAGTTTGAGGACGAGCAGGGCACACATATCAAGACCGTATATCTCACTAAAGACACCAATGCGGTACACATAGTGCTGCAGCAGCTCTCGGGCGAGAGCATCGACCACCGCGACTTCACCTTCACCATCGAGGGCGAGAACGGCTTCATGGACTGGGATAACTCGCTTCTCCCCGACGAGAAGCTCGTCTACATGCCCCACGACACCTACTCGGGCATAGCCGGAGTGGATGTCCCCGACTATACCGACGACTCTGACGCTCCCGCCGGAAGGGCCATAATCCAGGTCGGCGCAGCTGTAGCCCACCACACCGAGAGCCGTCTTGTCAAGGGTCAGGATGTACGTGTCAAGATCTACAACAAGGCTACGGGCGACTGCATCGTCTCTGTACCCCTCATCGACTATGCCCTTCTTGTCAAGGGCAAATACACCCGTCCCGACGGCAAGCCCCTCACCGACCAGGAATATCTCGACTATCAGGACGACTACTCGATGGTCTTCTTCCTCGACGACGGCATGCGCTGGATCAATACAGACATATATATCAACTCATGGCATGTGGTGCTTCAGCACACCGACCTGTGATATAAGGATAAGATAACTCTCTCAACAACCGATCAGTAATTAGGAAACACGACAATGGTCAAATTTGGCAAATATCTGGTGGTCATGGCGGCAATGCTGCTGTCGGTGGCTTGCTCGTCTGACGACGGGCCTGGCACCCAGACCCCTGTCGGTCCTGCCGGAGACAGCTATATGGCCGGATTCGATATATCATTATATGGCGGCGATGCTTCCGAATCGCGTGCTACCCCCGTTCCGGGCGACTATGAGAACGGCTCGCTCGCCGAGAATTTTGTCGATATCGAAGGTCGTGATTTCAGGATATATTTCTTCGACGGTGACGACAGGTTCATCTGTCAGCTCGGCAACATCGAGATTGTTCCGCTCGGCGAGACACGCAAACGCTATTATGTCAACGGCACTGTTCCCAAGGATCTGATAGACGATGCCGGGCGCACATTCAAGGTTGTCATGCTTGCCAACTGGCGGGGCACCTATCCTCAGCCCGAGCCCGGTGTGACCACTGTCGCTGACCTTGCCGAGAGTCCGGCTGCGCTCTATGCTTTCGATTTCGCTGACGGAGCCGACCAGCTTGTTTCGGCCGAGCGCCCCATACCGCTCTTTGGAGCCAGCAACCTGTATCCCGGTGTGGTGTTCCTCCCCAACATCCGTACGCATATAGGCACCCTGCACCTGCTCCGTGCCTACGCCAAGGTGCGTGTCCGCGCCGGTATCGGCAGCCGTCCCATCACCTCGGTATCCATGACACGTGTCAACACACGCGGCTACCGTGCGCCCCTCGGCGTCACCGACCAGGACGAATATGTGCACGGCAACTGGGCGGACGACTACTATCACACACCCTCCATCCCCGCCGACCCCGCACAGGCCACAGACATGGGCTTTGTGAAAGGCGATGACGGCGAGTGGACCATCTACCTGCCCGAATACCGCAATATCGCCGACACCGACCCCAAGCGTCCCCTCGACACACGTGCCTTGATACGTGTCACCTTCACAGGCACCGACGGCAGGGTAATCACGGAGTATGTCGATTTCAAGTTCTACAACACTCCACCCTCCTTTGCCACGGGCTCTGAGGCCGGTGACCATTTCGATATCCTCCGCAACACGGTCTATGACTATACCCTCACCAAGATTGACGAGTTCACGGACGTCAATATCGAGGTCGACGTGCAGCCTTATGCCGAGCAGTGGCTTCTGCCTGATTTCGGCATCATGCGCGACGAGGAGGGCGACCTGAGGATTGACCTCGAGTATGACGCCGACGGCAATGTGGTGCGCGACGAGAATGGTGAGATCCGTCTCCCCGACAATTTCCGCCGCTTCCTCGCGGCATACCAGAAGTCCCTCCCCCCATTCACCCTTCTCGAGGGTGACTATTATGCCATCCATCTCGGGGCCGACGGCCTTCTGGCCAATGCCGAGATATGGGTCAAGGACAAGGACCAGGACCGTGTGCTCTCCGACCTCTCGCCCGAGAGTGCCGACGACCAGCACTGCAGCACCCGCAGGGTCATCTATAACTCGGGCTATATCAAGACCGAGGGCTACAAGGACCAGCACGGCGACCTGCGCCTGCGCCATTTCCCCAACCACACCTCAATAGTGCGCGACAGGCTCGGTTATACCATCTTCAAGGACCGCGACAACAAGGAGCGTCTGATGGTAGAGTCTTGGGAGCCCGGCTCGGATACGTTCTGGGTAGTGGGCACGAATAATATCACCGGCGAGACAATCTACATGAAATATGTACTGGGAGTCTATACCGAATATTTTGAGCCCTGGCCGGGGAATTAACATAACATACAAGAACCTGTTTTCACACCAACAATATGCCTCGAAACACTAACTCATTCTCGACCCTGATTGCATGGAGCGCCGCCCTCGTCTCGGCGCTGCTCCTCAGCGCGTGTGTCGACGATGATCTCGGCAACATCCCCGGGGTCTATCCCGAGGGTGAGACCACAGTCTCGCTCGAGGCTGCGTTCTCTCCCTTCGCGGCCTCATCTCTCGAGAGCCGTGCCATCCCGCCGGGCAATGCCATGTCAGACATATCAGACCTTGTCGTCTTAGCCTACGACAAGAACGGCAACCTGATCAGGGACATCTCTCCCGTGCGCATAGACTTCACTCAGGCCGACGTGAAGGACGAAGACCGCACCGACAACGACGCCAGCAACGGAAACAAGGCTGAGGATGTCACCAAATGCCTGCGCAAGACCCTCACGCTCCCCTACGGAGAGTACTATCTCATAGCCGTGGCCAATCTCGGCGAGGACTATACCGGCGATCCCGGCAACATGACACCCGGAGTCAAGGACACATGGTATGAGCTTATGAATCCGGAGGGCCGCTATTACGGCAAATACGAGACCCTCTCCGAACTCCGCGAGATGGAGGTCGAGTGGATACCCACCAACTACAAGCGCAACCGCGAGATGCTCGGGTATTTCACCAACAATACCGACCGCACGCATCCCGACGTACCCAGCGCCACAAAGGGATTCCAGACCGTCAAGATAAACTCTCAGGGCATATCCCTGAGGGCATGGCTGCGCCGTTGCGCCTCAAAGGTCACCATCGACTTTGACGGCAGCGGACTACGCGAGAATGTGCATGTCTATATCAAGGACGCGCGCATCTATGACATACCCAAGTACTGTACGCTCGGATTCGGCCGCGACGGCGACACGGACTACAACAATCATCCCGGCAAGGGTGACGAGCTGCTGGCCTCGGTTCACAGCATAGACTATGGCACGGGCTCTGATTTCCACGCATGGCCCGAGATAACCAAGGGACGCCCCTACATATATCAGAGCTACGACAAGGAGAGTCCCCTCTATAATGTCCGCAAGGAGTTCCACGGTGCCGCGAACGACGCGCTCTATTTCTACGAGAATATGCAGGGAGATGCCCCCAAGGGTAAGCTTCCTGTGGCCGACCTCGTGAATGGCGGTGTCGAGAATGCAGACCTCGTCAAGGACGGCGTCCCCTATGGCACCTATATCGAGGTGACGGCCCACTACTATTCGATGTCCGACGGCAATATCGCTGAGGGGGATATAAAATACCGCTTCATGCTTGGCAAGGATGTGGAGAAGAGCTGTGACGCAGAGCGCAATTTCCACTACAAGCTCACGCTCAAGCTGCGCGGCAACGCCAACGACTATGACTGGCATATTGATTTCAAGGACGATGGTTTCATCATACCCAATCCCTGGTATGTGTCGTATCTCTATAACCACAATGCCACCATGCCGTTCAAGTACACTCCCCCGGCCGGATATAAGGTGGTCAGGCTCAAGGCCGAGATTACCGAGAATCCCTGGTATCCCGCCTATGGCCAGATTCCCGATGGCGAGGAGTCCGCTCCATATACCAACACCCTCAACAAGGGTGACGGCAATGGATTCCTGTCGCTGCACTGGACCCACAAGAGTGTGGTGACACTTGACGATGCCGGCTATCCCGAGCTTCAGGGTGGAAGCTTTTCGTATACTGATAAAACGAAGGCACCCACGCTGAACGACGCCTACTATTATGGTAAGGCCCCCTCAAACTCCACCATCAACCGCTCGGAACGCACATACTATTTTGACGGTACTGCCGACGATACCAATAGCGGCAAGGATGCTTACAGCTATACCAGGGATGGTGATAAATATACTTTCTACATCCCTCTGTTCACCCGCGCCAAGGTGCTTGTGAAGCAGACAGGCTATTCGGGTAACAACCCCTTTGTGGGTTACGAACGTCATGCCAAGGTCAGGATCACTGCGACCATCGAGAATATCGCGACCGGTACCCGGACCACCGAATGGGACACTACCACCGTACGTCAGGTGAGACGTGTCGTCAATCCCAAAGGTGTCTACCGCAAGCCGGGCAACAACGAGGATTTTGATGTCACCCTGATGCGTCTGCATGGAGATAACGAGGACGAATTCAATGAATTCGACTCAGACGGTCCCTGGATGGCTGAGATTATAGGTGATAAGAACTTCATCACCCTCGACGGGCGTCAGTTCGTGACCGGGTCGACCAAAACCCCCATCAAGTTCAAGATCAAGTTCAATAAGCTGAACTCAAATCCGGATGACCAGACCGTAAGGAATGCCGTGGTGCGTGTCAAGTATCATAACTATACGTGTACCCACCTCATCTTTGTGCGTCAGGGCTATGCGCCGCAGGCCATCTCGAAGACAGGCGTGAACATGAATGGCTCGGGGCAGAAAGCTACCGTCTGGAACACCTTCAATTCCATAGTCTATAACGTCAAGGCTGAGGATCCGCGTGACGAGGGCTCGCTGTTCAAATTCAACCAGATTGGACGGGCCATAGATGCATATAGCAATGTCTACAGGAAGGCCGACGGCACGGTAGACTATAATTTCCCCGCCGAGGATGCTTTCAAGACTCCTCCGGCCATCTATCTTGCCGAGAATGAAAAAGGTGACAGGACATATCTGCCCGATCCTGTCAGCTGGAGTTCTATCACCGCCGGAGGTAACGGGTGGAGCGACCGCAAGATTGCGACTGCACGGGATTTCGAGCAGCTTTACCTGACGCCACACATACAGTTTGGCTATGGCGTTCTGTATGCCGATGGTGCCACGACCACACAGAAGAAGGTTGCGGATGCCTACGGATGGTATCGCTTTGACCTCGGCGACAGACCCGACAACAAGAAGGGTATGCGCGGCATGTTCGCCTATTATTGGGACGAGGACGACCCCGGTAATGAGTTTACGGCCAAGAACATATTCTTCCCCATCGGGCGTTCGGGTTACGGTCACCGCAAGAATGCCGGTGGCGAGACACCTGGTACCCTGCGCTATTCCTGTAACCGAAACGGATATGCAAGTGTGTTCGAGAACGTAGCACCCCTCTTCTGTCATATTTATCGTCGTCCCGGGGCAATATATTATGCCCGCGTGCCTTCGGAAAAATATCTCGGATGGGATGGTAAAGAAAATAGTGATTGGTTCTATGCCCTTGACATCAACTATTTCACATTCGACGTGAACGCCATTACCTCAGGCAATGTCAACAACGGCCAGGATGCATGCTTCCTGAGATTCGTTGAATAAAGATAAAGACCTTTTATTCTATCTAAACTCGTTATATTACTTATGTTGTGGGAGCTCTTGGTCGTGAGACCGGGAGCTCCCGGTCTTTTCATCCCCATGGGTGCGCAGTGGTGCCGCGACCCCCTGCGGGGCGCGATGGATGTTCCGAGTCGGAGCGGCTCCGCCGCTCCGTCGCGCAAGGTGGGCTCAACGCCTGGCTGCGACATAGCCCCGCCCCGCCGCTCCCTCGCGTGTGATATCACCAGCCGCGAAGCGTTCTAGCGGTCGGAAGAGTGTATAATTACGTTTTAAGTTGTTATTTGAGTATATATAATGACTCAAATAATGAAAAACAAGGATATAATCGGTATCATCAAATCCCTGCCTTTGGATTTCATGGAATCGACCGCCTCTGAATTACGCACCGACTACAAGGCAAAGAAACTTAGCTCCATACGGCTTTTCACGTTACTTCTGCTGGCTTTCCTTCGCAACAGCACGATGAGCCAGAGATTTACGTGCGAGCAGTCTTCATGCGAGCTTCTGGATGATTTTCTTGGCATATCCATACCGGTTACCCCGCTGTCCCATTCCTCGTTAGCCGACCGTCTTGCCACAATGAACCCTGTCTTTTTCGCAAGGGTCTATGAAAAGGTATTTGGAATGGCCGAGAAAGAACTCGGGGCGGATGAGCTGTCATCCTCCGATATCATCCGCGTCGATACGACTCTGGTGGCCGAGACGAGCGCCAGGCTCAGGGAAGGTATCGATACCGGGGTGAACCACCGTTTCGGCGGTAGGAAGCGTCACATAAAGTACGGCATGGCCTATGACGGATTCAGCGCCGTGCTTGAGAAGGTCTTCACCAGGCAGAAGGAATCGGGAGAGGAAATCGCCCTGGCACAGACTGTCAAGGATACCATAAGACAGGAAGGCGCACCTGGCAGGACAATTGTATTCGACAGAGGTACGACAGGTTACGATAACTTATGTGAAATCCGCGGTCTTTGTGAGGAGAAGAAATGCCACTTTGTCTCCCGCCTGAAGCTCAACAGGGTGTATACTATTGAAAAACAGCTTCTTGAGCGGGATGCAGTCAGGGAGGATGACGAATTTGAGATTATGGAGGACTGCATGGCCTTACTCAACAGACCTTCGGGATCTGAATATGACAACAGACCGTTTAGGATTGTACGGGTAAGATTCAGGAAGACAAGGCCCAGGACGATGCCCAGTGCAAAAAGACGCAGATATGAGCCTGAGATGGTCCTTGTATCGGATCAGACCGAAACACCTGCCATGGAGATAGTACATCAATACAGACACCGCTGGAGCATCGAGGTCTTTTACAGGTTCCTCAAACAGAACCTGTGTTTCTCGCATATTCTCTCTACCAGCATCAATGGAATTCAAATCATGCTGTACATGACATTGACTGTTGCAGTCCTCGTCCGTCTGTTCGCTAAACGCAACGGTATCGGAAATACCCTGGCGATGACGCGTATGATTGTCCAGATTGAGAATTGGGTCTATTTACATCCGGCCAAGGTTCAGAAATCAACCAGTACTCCGGGATTTTGTAATACACAATAGGGTCTTCCGACCGCTAGAACGCGAAGCGGCGATATGTGGGAAGCCCCATATCGAGCCCGCAGGGCGATGGTATGGGGAAAAATGAGCATGACACCCCCGGGCCTCGAAGAGGTCCTTTAATTCCGGCAAATCTCGCTGCCACCCTGTGTATATTGTTAAAGGACCACTTCGAGGCCCTTCTGTATGTCGGAATATTTACCCCACACCATCGCCGTGGACGGGATATACGCCCTCCCGGGCTATCCCGTCACACGGCTCTATGTGGGGCTTCCCACATCGAGCCGCTTCGCGGCTGGGGGCATATTATGCCGCATCTCTACTTGTTTTGGTCAAAGGAATTTCTGGTATAGCGTGGCGTCGGTGTAGGTACCGGCGCGGCGCAGCCACTGGCGCAGATGTGCGGCGGGAGCGTAGCCCGCATTCTCGAACAATGCGCGGCTCGTGGTATTGGTGTCGGCCACCACGGCATAGAGCTGGTGTAGCGACAGGTGACGTCGCAGGTGCGCGGCCACGGTGTCGAGGGCCTCGCGGGCATAACCGTGTCGCTGCCATTCGGGCGCCACGAATATTCCCACGGCACAGCGCGAGTTGGCCGGGTCGAAATCATACAGGTCGAGGGTGCCGACGGTCTCGCGCGGCCCGGTGAGGTCTATCATGAGGCGCAACTGGCGCGCCGCGTAGATGTCGCCGTCGTAGGTGTCGATATAATCCCAGAGCTGTTTACGCGAAAAGGGGGCGAGGGTTGACCCCGCCTCCCATATACGTGTATCGTTCTCCCAGCGGTAGAGTGTATCGACATCTATAGGCTCGAGGGCGCGCAGGGTGATGCGTCGCCCCGTGGCCGAGGGGAGTGTGTCAGCCATTCTGTGCGGCAAGGAACCGTTCGACGTCCAGCGCGGCCTTGCATCCCATGCCGGCGGCCGTGATGGCCTGGCGGTAGGTCGGGTCTGCAACGTCGCCTGCGGCAAAAACGCCGGGCACATTGGTCGCGGTGCTCTGGCCGTCGGTCTTGATGTAGCCCGTATGGTCGCACTCGATATAGGGACGGAAGACCTCGGTGTTGGGCTGGTGGCCGATGGCGAGGAAGAAACCGTCGATGGGGAGGTCATACTGACGCTCGTCGGCTATGCCTCCGCGCTCGGTGAGGTGTGCGCCCTCGACGAATCCCTCGCCGTAGAGGCCGCGTGTCACGGTGTTGAAGAGCACATGGATGTTGGCCTTGTCGAACACGCGGCGCTGCATCACCTTGGATGCGCGCAGCACGTCGCGGCGCACGATGAGGTAGACATCTGTGGCGAGGTTGCTGAGATAGAGGGCCTCCTCGCAGGCGGTGTCGCCACCGCCGACTACAGCCACGCGCTTGCCGCGATAGAAGAATCCGTCGCATGTGGCACATGCCGAGACACCCATGCCGTTGTATTTCTGCTCGTCGTCAAGACCGAGGTACCGGGCCGATGCGCCGGTGCAGATGATGACCGAGTCGGCTGTGATGTTGAGTCCGTCGTCGGTGACGGCCTTGAAGGGACGCGCGGAGAAATCGACCTCCTTGACAAACCCGGGGCGGATGTCGGCGCCGAAGCGCAGGGCCTGGTTGCGGATGTCCTCCATGAGCTGGGGCCCGGTCACACCCTCGGGATAGCCGGGAAAGTTCTCGACATCGGTGGTGATGGTGAGCTGGCCGCCGGGCTGATAGCCCTCGATGAGGACGGGCGAGATTCCGGCACGCGATGTATAGATGGCGGCTGTGTATCCGGCGGGGCCGGAGCCGATGATGAGGCATTTGGTGGTAAGTTCGGACATATTGGGTCGGGATTGATGATTGTTGTCTGTCTACGTACGGGAGGTCAGCGCAGGTCTACGACCTGGACGCCGGGATACTTGCGGGTGTCAAACCTGAAATATTCGGCCGGGATGGCTCCCCCGGTGGTGATGCGGTCGATGGCTATGTCGATGGTCTGGCGGTTGGCCAGCGTGAGCCGGATGGCCGTGGGCCACTGTGTGGCGTCGCTGAAGGTGACGGTGGCCGCCGTGATGTCGCTGTGCCTGTCGCGCGCCTTGAGTGACACCGCCGAATAACCCTTGGGGGCCTTGGCCGCGGTCATGGTGTAGTCCTTGCCGAGCGATGATATGATGGCGAAGGGATTTATCTGCTGCAGTTCGTCGGGGGTGGGGGTGACCACATTGACCTCGCCCATCTGCTGCGAATAGGTCCACTGGGTCTTGCCGTCATACCACGACGAGAGTCCGGGAGCCGCCACGGTGAAGCGGTTGCCCGAGATGGTGAGCATCCCCTGCGAGGAATGCCCCTCGGCGGTGAGGGTATAGGCGGCCTGCACCGACTGGGCGGCCTTGAGCTTGGAGGCGGCGCGCTGCACTATCTGCTGCGGGGTGGCCGCCGCGGCGCCTATGGCGGCAAGGAATATCGCGAATATGGCTAACAGAGTCCTTTTCATATCTCCTGTCATAACACACGTTGTCAATCAATTGTTTTCCAGGATGCGCTCGAGTGTCATGGGGTCGACCAGCACCTGGCGGGGCTTGCCACCCTGCGAGGGGCCTACGATTCCGGCGGCCTCCATCTGGTCCATTATCTTTCCGGCGCGGTTGTAGCCGATAGAGTAGCGGCGCTGCAGCGATGAGGTCGATGCAGTGTCGGTCTGCACCACCAGGCGGGCACATTCGTCGAAGAGGGGGTCTCTGTCGCCGAGCGATGCCACCGACGCGCCGTCGCCCGACTCGGGGATGTATTCGGGGAGCTCGTATGCGTGGTCATAACCCACCTGACGGTCTATGAAGTCGCAGATGGCCATCACCTCGGGAGTGTCGATGAATGCGCACTGCACGCGGTCGATCTTGCCGTTGTTGCTGAAGAGCATGTCGCCGCGTCCGATGAGCTGGTTGGCTCCGGGACGGTCGATGATGGTGCGCGAGTCGACCATCTGGAACACTCGGAACGCCACACGCCCCGGGAAGTTGGCCTTGATGACGCCGGTGATGACGTTGGTCGAGGGGCGCTGGGTGGCCAGAATCATGTGTATGCCCACGGCACGGGCCTTCTGGGCGATGCGGGCGATGGGGGTCTCGACCTCCTTCCCGGCGGTCATGATGAGGTCGGCGAACTCGTCGACTATCACCACGATATAGGGCAGGTATCTGTGACCCTTGGCGGGATTGAGGGCGTGGCGGCAGAACCGCTCGTTATACTCCTTGATGGTGCGCATCGAGGCGTCCTTGAGCAGCGCGTACCGGTTGTCCATCTCGACGCAGAGCGAGTTGAGGGTGGCCACGACCTTCGAGGGGTCTGTGATGATGGCGTCCTCCTCGTCGGGGAGCTTGGCCAGATAGTGGCGCTCGAGCTTGGCGTACAGGCTGAACTCGACCATCTTCGGGTCGACAAGCACGAACTTGAGTTCGGAGGGGTGTTTCTTATAGAGCAGCGAGGCGATGATGGCGTTGAGGCCGACAGACTTACCCATGCCCGTGGCACCGGCCACGAGCAGGTGGGGCATCTTGCAGAGGTCGGCCACGAAGACCTCGTTCGAGATGGTGCAGCCCATGGCCATGGGGAGCTCCATCTTGCAGGTCTGATAGCGCTCCGACTCGATTATCGAGCGCATCGACACCGTCTGGGGCTCCTTGTTGGGTACCTCGATACCGATGGTGCCTTTGCCGGGAATGGGGGCGATGATGCGTATGCCCAGGGCGGCGAGGCTCAGGGCGATGTCATCCTCGAGACGCTTTATCTTGGCTATGCGCACACCCTCGGCGGGGATAATCTCATAGAGGGTCACGGTGGGGCCCACGGTGGCCTGGATGTGCGAGATGGGTATGCCGTAGTCGTTGAGGGTCTTGGTGATGCGGGCCTTGTTACCCTCCATCTCCTCGGTGTCGACGCTGTTGTGGTTGCGCTCGACGGCGCGGAGCAGGTCTATCGAGGGGAACTGATAGTGCGACAGATCGGCACGCGGGTCATAGAGTGGCTGTGCCGTGGGCCCGGCTGCACCCTGGATGGCAGCGGGACAGGCAGGGGTGGCGAACAGCGGTTCGTCGGCCTCCTCAGCCTCGGGTGTCGCGTCTACGGCAGGTGCGGGCGCGGGGCTCGAGAAAAGCGAGGGCTCTTCCTCCTCTTCCACCTCGGCCTCGGGAGCCTCGTGAACCATTTCTTCAGGGGCTTCGGGCTGCACCGCCTCCACGACAGGCACCGGGTCTGCTGCCACCGGAATCGAGGGGGCAGCGGGCACGGCTGCGGCCGCCGCGGCCATCCTCTCGGCTTCGGCGGCGGCTTCCGCCTCTGCGCGGGCTGCGGCCTCGGCCTCGGCGGCAGCCATTCGGGCAGCCTCGGCTTCTGCCTCTTCGGCTGCGCGGCGAGCCGCGCGCTCGGCACGTTCGCGCTCACGCTCGGCGCGCCGTTCGGCCTGACGCTCGGAGTATTCGGCATAACGTGTCTTGAACGAGCCTATGGCCCTCGATATTTCCGTGAGATATAGGATGACCAGCATTCCGGCCAGGATAAGGCTGACGCCGACCGCACCCCAGATGCCCGAGATGGTGATGAGCTTCTGGTTGAGCACGAGGCCGTGAAGGCCGCCCCAGTAGAAGGGGGCCGAGATGCCGTATGTGACCAGTCCGGCTATGACGGACACCGACACGGCGCCGAGCAGACAGCGCAGTGTGAGGTTCCAGAATCCGGGACGGTAGACCTTGAGCAGCGACAGGCCGCACACCAGCACATAGTAGACCAATATGAACGAGCCCATGCCGAGCCAGTCGTATATGAGCGTGTGGGCCAGCCACGCACCGAACGGCCCTCCGGCGTTGCGTATCAGCGTCGGGTCGTAGTCGGCGTTGAGCATGGCGCTCTGGTCGCTTTTGATGTTCATGAAATATGACAGGCACACGATGAAGGCGTATGCCGCCACGACGACGAGGATGACACCGAGGAACATGGCCGAACGCGAGTCGCCCAGCATAGCCATGAAGCGGGAAAAGGCTCCGGGGCTTTTCCGTGTCCGGCGCGGAGCGGTCGCGGCCTCGGGCTGCGAAGCCGCAGGGGCCCGGGGTTCTTCCTCCTCGGGTGTTTCCTCGGGTGCGGGGGCCGTGCGCGTGGTGTCGTTATAGAGTGCGGCGGGGTCGAGACCTGCCGGTTCGGTGTAGGATGTCTCGTCGATAGGGGAGTAGGATGAGGACATATAGGGTGTGTGAGAATGTTGACGACTGATTTATGGATTGAAGAGCAAAATTACGAATTTCGCCACAATCCGCCAACCAATTTAACACAAAAAAGATGCCCCGAACAAACCTTGCCGTACGAGTGTTGAAATGATAGTTGAAAACTGAACTGCCACTATGAAAAAAATAGGAATCTTCTACGGATCTACCACCGGCACCACCGAAGATGTGGCCGAGGGAATAGCCAAGCGTCTTGGCGTCGATAAAAAGGACATCCACAATGTTGCCGACACGGCTCCGTCGGCTCTCGGTGACTATGACGTCATCGTGATAGGTGCCAGCACATGGAACGACGGCGACCTCCAGGAGGATATGGCCACATTCCTCGACGGAGCGGGCGCCCTTGACCTGCGCGAGAAAGAGGTCGCCATATTCGGATGCGGCGACGAGCAGATGGCCTCGACCTTCTGCAACTCTGTCGGCGAGATATATCACCGCCTGCACGACACACATGCCATGTTCATCGCCCCGTTCGAGAACGACCCCTACACCTACGAGCACTCGGACAGCGACGTCAAGGGGATGATTGTCGGACTATGCCTCGACAACGTGAACCATCCCGAGGACACGGACGCCCGTCTGGACGCCTGGTGCGAGATAATCAAGGAGGAAATCAAATAGTTAGAAAATGTGAATTTTTTTGCCGGAATGGGAAATTTTGATTAAATTTGCACCTCGAATTACGGACAAACGTCTGCATATAATCAAAAACAAACATATACGGCAATGAAAAGAACGTTCCAACCTTCTAACCGCAAGAGAGTTAACAAGCACGGCTTCCGTGCCCGCATGTCTACACCCGATGGCCGCAAGGTGCTTGCCCGCCGTCGTGCCAAGGGCCGTCTGCGCCTGACCGTTTCCAGCTCTATCGCCGGGAAATAAGCCATAGCGCACTCTCTTAAAAAATCGTTTGCAAACAGCAACCGGG
>DAAQ01000041.1 GCA_001701225.1 Bacteroidales bacterium H5
ACCTATGGAAACCGCCCCGCCTTGTGCGGGGCACGGAAATGTAGCCCCGAGGCTTGCCTCGGGGGATAGGCCATCCCCTTTCTCCGGGTGGCCGAAGGGTATCCGGGAATACCGCCAAAGACGGTGCCCTCTGCCTCACTCTAATGTTGTCAGTGGAATCTGGGTCCGAAATATAAAAATTTTTTATGCAGCCATGCAGTATTTCGGATTTTAGCTATCATAAATATAAAAACACAATAAATAACATTTAAAAACAAAACATCATGAAGAGGACTTTACTTGGATTGTTGCCGTTATTCACGGCTGTGTCGCTATATGCGGCGGATGAAGAGCGTTGCATCGAGGTCACGCTCAATGCTCCCGGCCAGCTTGGCCAGGTACTTGGCGAGCGCATCCACGAGGTTGACTCGCTGGTGGTGACGGGCCCCATGGACAGCAGGGATTTCCAGTTCATCAAGACCGCCTATGACAAGGGGAATGCCTCGGCCGGGATACGTGTCATCAACATCGAGGGCGCTGAGGTCGAGGACAATGTGCTTCCGTTAGGGGCGTTTTCGGGAATCAGCTACCGTCTGGAGCGCGTCATGCTGCCCGACAACATCATCGAGTTCAAGAAGGATGTTTTCGCGGGGTGTAGCGCACGCAAGGTCAATATCCCCTCTGCGCTGCGGACAATCAAGCTGTGTGCCTTTGACGGCTCGGACATAGCCGGGGCCGTGGAACTGCCCGAGGGGGTGACAGAAATTCCGAACGGATGTTTCAGGATGTGCCTCAACCTGACCGAGGTCAAGTTGCCGTCGACGGTGACGGCGATAGCCGACCGTGCGTTCGAGAAGAGTCCGATGCTCGCCTCTGTCAACCTGCCTGACGGACTGGAGAGCATGGGGGCCGGAGCCTTTACAGACTGCGATGCACTGTCAGGCATCGAGATACCGGCGGGTGTGCGGATAATAGAAGGGGGTGCCTTCCTTCAGGCCCGCAACCTGAGCCGGGTGACATTCAAGGGGGAATCTGTCGACAGGATAGGCACCTCGGCCTTCGAGTCTACGGCCATCGAGACCCTGGTCCTTCCCGTCAGTGTGGGTGAGCTTGCCGAGCGCAGCTTCTTCAACATCCCGACGCTCAAGGCCATCTATTCGCCCTCGGCTGTGCCTCCCGTGGCACAGACCATACGGGTCAACGGACGTGCGCCCGAGTATTTTGCATTCGGAGGCACCACGCCCTCAGATGTGACGGTCTACGTTCCTGTGGGAAGCGTCGAGCTGTACAGGAGCTGCTGGGGCTGGGATTATTTCAGCAATTTTGTCGAGACGACCGAGTGGCCCGGCGAATCAGGTATAGAGAGTATTGTGGCCGATGGTGGGGATGTCGCTTTCACCGTGGCCGACGGGCAGCTTGTCGTGACCGGAGTGCCGGATGGTTCAGTCGTGACGGTCTATGACCTGGCCGGACGCTGTGTGAAGACCTCCGTACTCAACGGCAATGCCATCAGCCTCGATACGCTTGCCGGTGGAGTGTATATCGTCACCACCGCCGGAAAGAGCGGAAAGGTACGGGTATGAGGTTAAGGGTTAAAGGTTAAGGGTTATGGGGTTATATAAGAGTTATAAAACTTATAAAACTTATAAGATTTATAAATTATAATACCTTTAACCCTTAACCTTTAACCTTTAACCTCTGTTATCCGGGCCCGTTGGTTTTTGATTTTTTCCGGCGAGAGGATCTTGATGAGGTCGCGGGCTTTGTCGCGGGGGACGGCGACGAGGGCGGCATGATCGCGCAGGGTGATGTTGCCGATTTCGGGGGCTGTGAGGCCCCCTTTTGCTATAAGGAAGCCTACGATGTCCCCTTTGGAGATTTTCTCTTTCTTGCCGATATTGAAATACAGTGTCGCCTTGTCAGAGTGTATGGGATTGTCCGAGTGCCCGGTGGGGGCGTAGTCGCGGTCGGTGGTGACATAGGGGGGGATATCGTCACCCTCGGATGTGATGACATAGACATCGCCCCGGGCCTCCTGACGTGCGGTGCGGCCGTTGCGATGTGTCCATGCCTGCTCGCTCACGGGCATATGATAGTGTATCACCGCCGAGAGCTCGGGAATGTCGAGGCCGCGCGACCCGAGGTCGGTCGATATGAGTATGGGGGTGGTGCCGTTGGCAAGTAGCACGATGGCGTTCTCGCGCTCGTTCTGGTCGAGGCCGCCATGATAGAGTCCGGCAGGCAGTCCGGCCTTGACCACGGCCTGATGTATGCGCTCTGCGCTCTCGCGATGGTTGGCAAAGACTATGACCCTTCCGTCGGAGAGCGAGCGCAGCAGGTCGATGAGTGTCTGCAGCTTGTCGCGCGACGGTGACTCTACCCTCACTACCTGCATACGGTGGCGCGGTGCGGGTGTGCGGTCCTGAAAGTCGATGGTCTCCCTGTGCATCGGGGGCAGATAGTCGGGGAGGGCGTCGAGCTCGGTTGCCGAGGTCAGGATGACGAGCCTCAGTCCCGTGAGGCGGCGGCACACGCGCCGCATCTCGTCGGCAAATCCCAGCTCGAGCGACTTGTCATACTCGTCGAGCACCAGCGTGCGGGCCGTGGAGATGTCGAGGCCACCGCGGCGCAGATGGTCGAGCAGACGTCCCGGCGTGGCCACGACAATGTCGGGGGTGACCGCCAGCGAGCGGGTCTCCTCCTGCATCGGGTGACCTCCGTAGAAGGCCACCGTCTTATATCCGGCCGCCACGGGGCGTATCACCTCGGCAATCTGCATCACCAGCTCGCGCGAGGGGGCTATGACCACGGCCTGGACCTTGCCGCACGGGTCGGCGAGGCTCTTGAGCAGCGGGATGGCAAAGGCCAGGGTCTTGCCCGACCCCGTGGGGGCCAGCAGGGTGAATGTTCCTGACAGAGGGATGGATGCCATGCGTTCCTGCATGGGGTTGAGGCTGCGCACCGGTGTGCGGCTGAATATGTTGGCCAGTATATCTTTCTGTTTCATCGCTGTGACTGTAGTCGTGAGCTGTGGCGCTCCATGTTCTTGTATATGTTGAGTATGTCCTTGCCATAGCGCGGATTCATGGCCCAGCGTCCCGAGAGGGCCTCCCACGATTTGGCCGACCCGCGGTCGACATACCTGAACCTCGGGTCGAGCAGTTCCTCGCCCTCGGGAAGCTCGTGGGTGCAGGCGTAGGCATACAGATGCTGTATCATGGCCGTGACCCCCTGGCGCACGTCGGCAAAGGTGCACCCCCTGTCGCCGCGCTTGCGCACCCCCATGCCGCAATAGTTGTGGGCGTCGGGGGTGACGGCGGTGCCGTTGTCAAACCTGAACCATCCCGTCTCGATTATGGCCTGGCACAGGGCGATGTCGCCGCGTACACCATAGAGGGCGCCGACCTCGCAGAATGCCTCGGCCACCTCGCGGGGAAAGTCGGGATTCCGTGACACGACAAACTGATACATATCCTCGGCCCCGATGCAGTGGGTGCCGAGAATCGGGGTCTTCGCCTCAATCCGGGCGAACGGGAACATGAACAGGAGGAGCAGAATGAGGCCGGGAACTTTCATCATAGTGCGTGAGGAGAATTTATGGTTTTTACCTAAATTCAACACGCAAGTTAGCAAAAAAATCTATGGCTTTAAATCTTGTTAACAACAATTAACGCCGAAAATCCCTAAATTTGTACTCCATGAGATATTTCTTTTCAGCCGGCGAGGCGTCGGGCGACCTCCATGCCTCGCATGTCATAGCCGCCCTGCGGCGTCTTGACCCGGGGGCCGGGATAGCCTTCCTCGGGGGGGACGCCATGGCCGCTGCCGCGTGGTGTGAGCCCCTCATACATTACCGCCGCATGGCCTATATGGGCTTTGTCGACGTCGCCGCCCATCTCCCCGCGGTGCTGGGCAACCTGCGCACCGCCCGCCGCGCCATCCGCGAGATGCGCCCCGACAGGGTGGTGCTGGTCGACTATCCCGGCTTCAACCTCAAGCTGGCCGACTATGCCCATTCGCTGGGGATACCTGTCGACTATTACATTGCCCCCAAGCTCTGGGCGTGGAAGGAATACCGTCTGCGCAAGCTGCGCCGCGTCGCCGACAGGGTCTTCTCGATACTTCCCTTCGAGCCTGCGTGGTTTGGCGAGCGAGGACTTGATGTGACATACGTCGGCAACCCCTCGGTCGAGGAGGTCGAGCGCGCCCTTGCCGGGATGCCGGAGGCGGGCGAGTTCCGTGCGCGCCACGGCCTGGACCCGCGCCCCATACTCGCGCTCGTGCCGGGCAGCCGCCGCGGCGAGATCAAGGCAAACCTACCTGTGATGGATGCTGTCGCCCGGATGTATCCCGACGTGCAGCCGGTCGTGGCTGGAGCCCCCTCGATAGAGCGCGATTTCTACAGCCGCTTCACCTCGTTCCCGGTCGTCGAGGCCACCACGCTGCAGCTCATGGCACAGGCGCGCGCCTCGCTCGTCACCTCGGGCACAGCGTCGCTCGAGAGCGCGCTGGCCGGATGTCCGCAGGTGGTATGCTATCGTGCCGTGGGGTGGAAATGGGCTGCCGACCTCTTCACGCACATACTCAAGATACCCTATGTCTCGCTGCCCAACCTGATATATGGCCCTATCGACCGCGCTACGCGTGCGCGTGTCAACCGCGAGGCCGCAGGCACCGGGGTGCGCGGATGCGTGGTGCCCGAGATGCTTGTCCACAACTGCACCCCCGCGATGGTGGCGCGTCAGCTCGGGCCGCTGCTCGGCGACACCCCCGAGCGCCGGGCCCAGCTCGACGGCTATGAGGTGATACGCGCCCGTCTGCACACCGATGTGCCCGCTGCCGAGACCGTGGCCCGACTTTTGGCCCGCTGAGACGTTATATGGATATGGAACAGCCAAGACATCAGACCGTCACACGCTACATAGCCCCGTTGCGCGAGGGTGGCTCGCTCCCCGCGCTCGCCGAGGCCGATGACGGATTCAAATATGTGGTCAAATTCCGCGGCGCGGGCCACGGCACCAAGGCGCTCGTTGCCGAGCTTGTCGGCGCCCTTGTGGCGAAACAGCTCGGCCTCCCCGTGCCAGAGCCTGTGCTGCTCGACGTCGACGAGAGATTCGGCATCACCGAGCCCGAGCAGGAGATACAGGACCTGCTCAAAGGGAGCCGCGGACTCAACATGGGGCTGCATTTCCTCTCGGGGGCCCTCACACTCGACCCATACGCCAACCCCGTGACGCCGCAGATGGCGTCGGACATCGTGTGGCTCGACGCGTTCATCACCAATGTCGACCGCACCGCCCGGAACACCAATATGCTGGTGTGGCACGGCACCGAGCCGTGGCTCATCGACCACGGGGCAGCCCTCTATTTCCACCACGCATGGACCGGGTGGGAGAAGACGGCCCTCACCCCCTTCCCCTATATCCGCGACCACGCCCTGCTGCGCAAGGCCTCGGACCTCGAGGGGGCACACGCCCGCGCCCTCGGGCTCGTCACCCCGGAGTTCATCTCGGATGTCACCGCCATGATTCCCGACAGTTGGCTGGAGTGGGAGGGGGCTCCCGGCACGCCCGATGAATTGCGCGATGTCTACCGCCGCTTCCTCACCATGCGTCTCGAAAATTCAGAAACCTTCTTACGCCAAGCCATTGATGCCCGAAAATCACTTATATGAATACGCCGTAGTGCGCTATATGCCCCGTGTCGAACGCGGGGAGTTTGTCAACGTCGGACTGGCCATGATGTGCAAGCGTCGCCGCTGGCTCAGGCTCGAGGTCAATGTCGACGAGCGTCGCCTCGCGGCCTTCGGCGGCGAAATCCCCCTCGGGTGTCTGCACCGTCAGCTCGATGCGTTCCGCGCCATCGCCGCCGGGTTGCCCGAGGCCGGGCCTATAGCCCTCTGCCCCGTCGAGGAGCGTTTCCGCTGGCTCACCGCCGAGAAGAGCGCGTGTCTGCGCACGTCGCCCGTGCATCCCGGCATCACCCCCGACCTCGACGCCACATTCAGCCGCCTCTTTGCCGAGCTGGTGCTGTGAACCGGGGGCGGAAAAGGGGGCGAGACATGTAGTATTCCGGGCTTTTTGATGCCTTTTGCGATATTTAATCATATTTTGGTGAAAAAATGTGATAAAATATTTGGTGGACTGAAATGTTTGCGTTAATTTGCGGCATAATAATTGGTGTTGCAATTCAATTCATCACAATTCAATTATTACAATTCATTTTTAGTTTCCATAAAACCACAGAATTTATGAAGAAATTCTACTCTGCACTCGCACTTGCCGCCGCCGTGACCCTGTCGGCGACAGCAGCAGATGTCAACAGGCGGGTGAGCATACAGAAGGTTGCCACCCTTGATCCGCAGCTGGTAGAGCATCAGGCTGAGAAGCCAGCTAAAGCTCAACAGAAGGCCTCCACACAGGCTCCTACTAATATCGAGGAGCTTCAGGGTATCTATACCGTAAGCCTCTATTGTCCTTTCGAGGGATACGGCTCTGTTACACGTGAGTTCGCCATCCTTCCCGGTAGTGACGCAGACCATATCAAGATTATTGGTCTGGCCACCATTCCTATCGAGGCTCAGGTCAACTATTCTGGTGCCATCATCACCGTTCCCGGACGTACTGCCCTCCCACCCGAAAGAATCAATGTAGGCGGTACAACCTCTGAATATGACCTGTTCCTCTCACATATGCATTGGTATCCTACCGGCGACGGCAAGAGAGCTCTTGAACCAATGTATGAGGATGGAGTCGTATGGGTTATGCTGGAGGATGGTCAGATTGTTTACGATGACAAAGATGATTGTCTCATGCTTGAGGTCGGTAATCCCAGCGTTGGCTATCTTCCCGCCTATAGCGGCTGTGAATTTGAGCTGACAAAGCAGATTGAGCCCACAGGCGAGGATTGGGTTCGCGTAGGCGATGCCAGCTTCATCGACGATGGCTTCTATATGCCCAACTGGACATTCAATAAGGAAGGTGACCCCGAGATTACCTGCGAGCTTCAGCGCGACAACAACAATCCCTCGCACCTGCGTCTCTATAACGCATACGGCAACATCAACAAGGACGTGAACGCATGGCTTGGCGTCACCAATCCCGCCGATGAGAACTACTATATCTTCAATGAGGAGAATCTCCCCGGGTCGATCCAGCTCAATGCCGAGTTCCCCTACTGTGTGGCAGTCCCCGCAGGCTATCTTGGCCTTATCAGCGACGGTAGCCTCTGGTATGGCACCAATATGGAGGCCGGTTCTCTTGAAGGTGCAAGCGATCCCGAGGCTCAGGCTCAGGCCCTTCTCAACGCTCTCGGCGCAGACAAGCTGTCGTATATCGACTATGAGAAAAAGTTTGCCGTCATCCGCAACTGCGAGTTCAAGGCCAGCTTCGTAAACGGTTATACCTCGTGGGCTTCTTGGCTTGAGGAGCATAACTATGAGCCCAGCTCGGACACTGTCACCATCCTGCTTCCCGAGAACGTTACAGAGCCCTCGGCGCTTGGTGCCATCAAGTCTGACGAGAATGCTCCCGTCGAGTATTTCAACCTTCAGGGCGTCCGCATCGACAATCCCGGTAGCGGTCTTTACATCCGCCGTCAGGGCAACAACGTGACCAAGGTGGTCCGCTAAGATATTTGGAGAATGTCCAATAAAAAGGTGCACGAAAGTGCATAATGTGGAATGTATCATGCGCAAATGCGCATGAGGGGGTATCCCGCCGGGTGGCGGGATACCTTTTTTTATGATGGCATCTCCCTTTTTGCCGTCAGCAAAAAAATATGTCTTTTTGCGATATTTAATTATATTTTGGTGAAAAAATGTGATAAAATATTTGGTGAAGCGGAATATCAGTGTTAATTTTGCGGCATAATAATTGGTGTTGCAGTTCAATCCATCACAATTCAATTATTACAATTCATTTTTTAGTTTCCATAAAACCACAGAATTTATGAAGAGATTCTACTCTGCACTCGCACTTGCAGCCGCCGTGACCTTGTCGGCGACCGCAGTAGATGTCAAGAGGGTGAACATGCTGGATGCTGCCACCTTCGACACTCAGTCTCTTGTAAACCGGGCTGAAAAACCGGCTAAGGCCCCTCAGAAAGTCGGGGCGGCCTCGAACATAGAGGAACTGCAGGGCATCTATACCGTCACGTGCAAACTCCCTCTGAATGGTTTTGAGGGGGATCAGACCATGGAGTTTGCAATAATCCCCGGTTCAGATGCAGACCATATCAAGATTATTGGCCTGATGCCTGCCGTCATCGAGGCACAGGTAAACTATCCCGGTGGAATCATCACCATTCCCGGCACTCTCAAGTTTGAGGATAACGGAGAGGCACTCACTATGGTACACTGGCTTCGCACTGAGAATGGTGTCGTGGATGCCAACGACGACCCTGTGGTCTGGGTCATCTTCCCTGATGGTGAGATTGAGGCTGATAATCCCGATGACATTTTACTCTGTGCCATCGACGCCAAGCCTGACTATTTCAAGATTTTCGGAGGCTATGATTTCAAGCTGAAGAAACAGGTGGATGCGGCCGATGAGAATTGGCAGAGGATAGGTGACGCCGCGTTCATGGATGACGGCTTTTTCCTTCCGGCTTTTGAAACGGATTTTACCGAAATTGCCATTCCCTGCGAGTTGCAGCGCGACATGAACCACCCCGAACATCTGCGTCTATACAATGCCTATGGTGCCCTTAACAAGGCTATCAGTAATGCATTCGGTGTGACCGACCCCGCTGAATATATCGACCTGAATACCGAGAGTCTTCCCGGTTCCATACAGCTCAATGCCGAGTTCCCCTACTGTGTGGCAGTCCCGCCAAGCTATATCGGTGTCGTCAACGGAGGTCTATGGTATGGCAGCAATATGGAGGCCAGTTCTCTCGAGGGGTCTAACCCCGAGGAACAGGCGCAGGCTCTGCTCAACAGTCTGGGTGCTGACCGCCTGTCGGTAATAGACTATGATACCAGTATAGCCATTATCCGTAACTGCGAGTTCAAGAACGCCAGCTTCGGTTCAAACTATAATTCATGGTCATCTCTTTATACCGAGGCAGAAATTGAGAGCGATGTCGCCGATGTCCTCACAATCTTTCTTCCCGAGCCTATCCTTCCTCCCTCGGCGCTCGGTGCCATCAAGGCTGACGAGAATGCTCCCGTCGAGTATTTCAATCTCCAGGGCGTCCGCATTGACAATCCCGGCAGCGGTCTCTACATCCGCCGTCAGGGCAACAACGTGACCAAGGTGGTCCGCTAAGATATTTGGAGAATGTCCAATAAAAAGGTGCACGAAAGTGCATAATGTGGAATGTATCATGCGCAAATGCACATGAGGGGGTATCCCGCCGGGTGGCGGGATACCTTTTTTATGATGGCATCTCCCTTTTTGCCGTCAGCAAAAAAATTCATATCTTTGCATCATGCACCGTCTGCTCCACATCATAGCCCTCGCGGCGCTTGTCATGCTCCTGTCGTGCCGTCACGGCCACGGCCCGGCCCGGGCCCTGCTCGACCGCG
>DAAQ01000046.1 GCA_001701225.1 Bacteroidales bacterium H5
CACGGCTCGATGTGGGGCTTTCCACATATCGCCGCTTCGCGGCTGGCGGATAACGCCTTATCTTAACTGCATTGCACTCCGTGCGGGGTTTCTGATAATCACCGCGGCTCCGCCGCTCCGACCTTGCCAACCAGCTACACTATTGGGGTTCTGCAATGTCCCCTGATTGTCATAAGCACTCCAGAACATGAAAACGCCTCCGTGAACTGGTCACGGAGGCGTCTTTTCTGGTCTGTGTCCGCTGAATTACTTGCGGATACCGAGCTCCTTCTGGGCGATGATGGCGCGGTAGCGGTTGATGTCCTTGCGGATGAGATAATCCAGAAGGCGGCGACGCTTACCTACGAGTGCCTTGAGAGCGCGTGCGGTCGTATAATCTTTGTGATTTGCCCGAAGGTGTTCGGTCAAATGAGCTATACGGACAGAGAATAATGCAATCTGTGCTTCAGGTGAGCCAGTGTCAGTCTTGCCCTTACCGTATTTCTCAAAGATTTCTACTTTTTCATCAGAGTTCAAATGCATTGAGACAGATGTTTAAAGTGGGTGAATATTGAGATTGGTTGCTCTGAATGAGCGTGCAAAAGTACTCATTATTTCCGATGTGTGCAACAGTTTTGATGATTTTTTGTAATTTTGTGACACGAATCAAATATTTCATTGCTTATGACACGCGAATGGACCACCATAAAGGAATATGAGGACATCCTTTTCGAGCGCTACGGGCGCATAGCCAAGATTACAATCAACCGCCCGAAGGTCTACAATGCCTTCCGCCCTCAGACCAACACCGAGATGCTTGACGCGATGGCATATTGCCGCTCGTGTCCCGAGATAGGTGTCATCATCCTCACCGGGACAGGCGACAAGGCATTCTGTTCTGGAGGTGACCAACACTACAAGGGAGCCGGAGGCTATATCGACGCCGACGGCACGCCTCGCCTCAACGTGCTTGAGCTGCACAGGGCCATACGCTCTATCCCCAAACCCGTAATAGCGATGGTCAACGGATATGCCATCGGCGGGGGCAACGTGCTCAATGTGGTGTGCGACCTCTCGATAGCCTCTGACAATGCCCGCTTCGGCCAGACAGGGCCCAAGGTAGGCAGCTTTGACGCCGGATTCGGCTCGTCATACCTCGCACGCTGTGTGGGCCAAAAGAAAGCCCGCGAAATATGGTATCTCTGTCGCCAGTATTCTGCACAGGAGGCGCTCGAGATGGGAATGATAAACGCCGTGGTGCCTTTCGAAAGGCTCGAGGACGAGACCGTGGAGTGGTGCGAGACCATTCTGAAACGCTCGCCAATGGCTATCCGAATGATCAAGAGGGCCCTCAACGCCGAGCTTGACGGACAGGCCGGACTCATGGAGTTTGCCGGAGACGCCACACTGCTATACTATCTCATGCCCGAGGCCCAGGAGGGGAAGAACGCATTCCTCGAGAAACGTGACCCCGATTTCGGACAATTCCCGATGTTCCCCTGATGCTGCGCGCCGCATGGAGCCGTTACAGGCTCGATTTCAGGTTCCTTGCCGTGACCTCGCGTGACTCGATGAGAAGCAAGGACACATATTATATCAAAGTCTGGGACGACGCCAAGCCCGACATATACGGAATCGGAGAGGCGGCCCTGTTCCGCGGCCTCAGCCATGACGACCGGCCGGGATATGAGGGGAAGCTCACGGAGGTTTGCAATCATCCCGACGGTGACCATAGCCTTGCCGAATGGCCTTCGATAAGGATGGGTCTCGACTGTGCGATGCGTGACCTCTCCAACGGAGGGCGCCGCATACTCTATCCGGGCAACTGGACTGAAGGGAAAAGCTCTCTCCCTATCAACGGGCTTGTGTGGATGGGGACGGAAGAGGAAATGGTCGCCCGCATGCGCGAGAAGGTCGCGCAGGGATTCTCCTGTATCAAGATAAAGATTGGCGGGATAGACTTTGAGCGTGAGCTGGCCATGCTCCGGGCATTGCGCGAGGTCGCACCTCACGCCGAGCTGCGCCTTGATGCCAACGGAGCCTTCAGCCCTACGGAGGCACTTGGGCGCCTCGAACGCCTCGCTGTGTACGGCATACACTCTATCGAACAGCCCATACGCCAGGGACAACCCGACGAGATGGCCCGTATCTGCCGAGAGTCGCCCATCCCTATTGCCCTTGACGAAGAGCTGATAGGGGTTGACGAGAGGCGCGCCCCCGAACTGCTCGGCACCATCCGTCCGGCATACATAATCCTCAAGCCCACTCTTGTCGGCGGCTTCGGGGCCTGTGACAGATGGATTGAAACGGCACAAAACCTCGGCATAGGCTGGTGGGCCACCTCGGCGCTTGAGAGCGACATCGGCCTGAACGCCATAGCGCAGTGGACCGCCTCGCACTCTCCCACGATGCCACAAGGGCTCGGGACAGGACAGCTATATACCAACAACATCCCCTCGCCGCTCAAACTTGACGGTGACAGGCTGAGTTACGATAAAGAAAGAGAATGGAAAATCCCCGCGCTCGGCTGGAACTGACACCCGAGGCATCGGCATTTGTCGACGAGTGGCTGTCACCACTCCCCTACGTCGAGGCCCATACATCAGGTTCGACAGGAGCACCAAAGGCCATAAGGCTGCTCAAAGATGACATGCGCCGGTCGGCCCGGGCCACACTGGACTTTTTCGGCCTCGGAGAAGGTTCGACGCTGCTTCTGCCCCTCGAGCCATCCTACATTGCCGGGAAGATGCAGATTGTGCGGGCCATCGAGGGAGGATGCCACCTCATCGCCGAACACGCCTCGCGTCAGCCGTTCGCGACATCCGCAGAAATCACTCCATCCTCCATGATAGCCATAGTCCCCGCACAGATTGAGGGGCTTATGGAGTCTCCACTCTTCGGCATGATTGGCGCCGTCATAGTCGGAGGCGCCCCTACCCCTCCGCACCTCGAGCGGATGCTCACGGAGACAGGTGTAAATGCATATGCCACATACGGCATGACCGAGACCTGCAGCCACGTGGCGCTCAGGAGATTTGGCGAAGACCTGTTTCACGGCCTCCCCGGATTCACATTCACCACAACAGACGACGGGTGTCTGGTCATCGAGAGCGCGCACATGTCTTTCGGACGGCTTGTCACCAACGATGTTGTAGAGCTTATGGGCGGAAATGTATTCCGGTTCCTCGGCCGGAAGGACAACGTGATAAACTCGGGAGGGATAAAGATACACCCTGAGGAAATCGAGAAACACCTTCTTCCTGCCCTTCCCACAGGCTATTCCGCCTATATAACCTCCCGTCCCTCACACGAATGGGGCGAGGAGGCAGTAATCGTGACCGACTGGCCCGACCTCACGATGACAGCGGTGTCTGCCATCCTCAATGGCCTCCCTCACCGTATGGTGCCGAAGGATGTTATATACCGCAGCATATTGCCACGCACAGCGACAGGAAAGATTATCCGCCAGAGGATTCGGTGACGAGCACGAGCGCGCAATCATCGGCTGTACGCTCCCGGAAGAGCTTGTTCATCGATCCGAACAAGGCTTCGTTCACTGCCTCGCGCGGATATGTCCTGGCCCACCCGCAAAAGACAGAAAGAGCCTTGGCATAATCCTTCGTGCGGGGATCATACAGACACTCGCAACTCCCGTCTGTCATCAGGAAATACACGCTCCGCACGTCATAAGACCCGGCGACAATATGAAAATGCCTGTCGAAATCGGATGACGCGACAAAATAGCTCTCGTTGGCAAAGCGGCCTTTCTCGGGCCCGATAATAACCTCCGAGTCAAGAGACTCCGGATTCATGCGCCCTATCAGGCCGTCACCCATCCCTCCAGCGATAAACCTTAGCCCATTGCTCACAAATACCATCAGCGTGGTGTCGAGGTCGCGCACGGTGCATCCCAGCTCGCGGCTCTTGGTCTTCAATATCTCTTCAACAGAAGCCTTGACAAACGACATGAACTCATCGGTCTTATAAGCCAGCAGATCCTCTCCGCGTCTCGACAGGAGTTCGGCCATACCGATACACACCGCATTCGCACCCTCCAGTGCATGGGTTGCACTCCCCACACCGTCAGTAACCACAACCACGGCCGTACCGTCGACAATCTTCACACAGTACCTGTCCTGACCCTTGATGCCGTATTTCTGGTGGGTATTGCCCACAATCGTACTTCCTGAAATCTTCCAACGTATCATCTTACACCTTTTTCATGCGCCCTGCGCAACGTCATGGATATCGAATCGAAAAACAGCTCGGCCTTGGCCGGATTGAACTCATATACCCTCTTCGTATCAAAGAGCTCTTCAAAGCGTTTTTTTGACATCTGAGTCGTGGGGATGGCATAGAGCGCTATCTCCTTATGCTTTATAAGATCCCTGATCTCGTCAATCAGTGAAATATCTACATTCGCGGGAATATCCGAGCATATCCATATCAGCCAAGGCTTGAGCCGAGGCTTGGCAGCCAGAATCTTAGTGACAAGATCGAGCATCACATTGAGTGTGAGATTGACAGGAGGCTCTATCTCGTATCTCTCATCACTGTCGAAACCCGGGTCAAACCGTACGGTGTCGCCGTTGTCGGCATCAAGGTACCTGAACTCGGTCTCAAAACCCAGCGAGGAGTTGTATGTCAGCAGCGAGCAGACTACGTTGTCAAGCCCTCTGGTCTTCTTGCCGGAGACAAAATCCCTGTAAGCCTTTACAAAACGCACTCCATCTTCGATGGAACACCTTTCCGTACAAGGCGAATAGCTGTTGAATATCTCATTCATGAACACCACATGCCTCTCAGGTATTATCTCATCCACGATATCCTCATGAATGACGAGGGCAAGCGCAGGCGAAAGCGGGCAACCGCTCTGTCTGCTGATGTAATTCACAAGGTCACTGAAACATTTCTGATATGATTTCTTGCCGTTCCACTCACCCTCGTGTGAAAGGCGGTTGAATTTCTTACGCCACATGTTGAGCATCCTGTAATCCGGATGCGAGGTGTCATGGAGAAATTCTATCTTGCGTTCATAGCCATTGAATTTCTCACGGTCTTTCTTGTCCAGGCTATCCAGAGTCCTCACTCCAAGCCGGTTGCAAAGCTCATACTCCAGGAGCCTGTCAAAGAATGTGCGCAGAGCCCTACTCTTGCCGTCCCAGTCAGAATCGGACAGATGTATGCCAAGGAGCCGGTCATAGAGCTCCTTGGCCTGTTTATTGCTCAATTCCATCGGCGTTACCTGATACCCTCCTTATGCACTATGTCAATCTGCTCGCCTCCGGGAGATGAGAAAGAGATGTTGCGGCACATGCTCGCGAACACATCCCTGAAGAATCCGGCCACATTTGTCAGCTTATCAGCGCTTCCGGTGAGAGACTTGAGGTTTTCGAAATTCTCATCACTGATATCCGGCATCGCGCAGACATAAGCCTTCACCTTGTTCATATTCAGCTTGCGCAGACGTTCGATAACCTCAGGCATATTCTCGTTCTTACGCGGCAGCCATCTCCCGTTAGAGAGAATGATAAGCCAGGGTTTCCAGTATCCGATAGACCGGCTATCAAGCTCGCGGCACTGAGCCTCGATAGCGTCCAGGGCGGCATCAATGGTATCGGCCATCCTGTTCGCCCCGAATGCCTCGAACTGTCCTCCCTCTATCAGGCCATCCTGAAGCCCGATGGATGTAAAACCCGACACCTCTTTCGGGCCATTGCCGGTCGTGACCACATACAGCTGGGCGCTCCTCTCGACATCCTCGCTCCTGAGCATCTCGGCGACAAGATTGTCAAAGCATGTCTTGACATTCTCCATCTGTCCCGACATGGCCATATTTAAAGAATTGTCTACGACTATCGCACACAGGAACCTGTTAGAGAAACTGTTCTGCGCAAGATCATACTTGTTGAGTGCGCTTATATCAATTTTGGGAGTCCTGTTATTATCAGTGGGATTCCCGCAGAATTCAAGCACCTCGTCCGGGACAGGCTTGTCATATATCTTGCCCATGAAACGTGAAATCTGTAGCAGACATTTCTTGAACATCGCCATATCCAGGCCACCCTCTATGAGTTCGGAATCCGGGACAGGAATCTGTTTTCCATCCTTGTCGAGACCTTTCTTGCGTGACATAGAGGTGAATGTGACCAGCACACGGTTAGCCTCACTGACCATATCGCCTATCTCCTTGCCCATGCGGTACTCCATGACAAGCTGGTTGATTTTATTCCAGGGATTCCCGGAACCGGGCACACACGCATAGAGGACATCCATGAATCCTTTTCGGAGAAGGGCGTAATACTGACCGAGATACCTTCTTTCCTCGATAATATTTTCCCAAAAGTTATTTACGCTGAATTTCTTTGGCTGTGGAATTTCCATATTATAAACTTATGAATACAAATATCTTATATATGCCTCCGACGGGCGCGGAGCCTTGACTATTTCCGGCAAGCCACCCTCGCCGAGCAGCGAGAGCAATGATGTCATGACCGGGATGCTGAGACGGGTGATGAATTTCTCCCGGAAATCCTCCGAAAACTCGGAATGGAGGTCAGAATATATTTCCGCAATGTTATCACGCTGCAATATCGACCGCGACAGCCTGTCACGGCGTGACTTATAATAGTGTATGGGATTCTCTCCCGCTCCGGGGAACGCCATGCCCGAGACAACCATTGCCGACAGATGCTCCGCGCGGCATGCCTTTATGATGCCCCGGCACTCCTTCCGTATCGTGGCATAGACCTCGGCATCATGCTCGCCCAGGGCCGATACAGTCTTCGAACTCATTTTCTGAGTGGCGATAAACCAGTCCTTGACCGTATATCTTCCCAACGTTGTTATCTCGTTTATCTCGATTCTGCCGTCAGGATACCTGAGCGCAAGCATCAGGGAGAGAGCCGTCTGATTCACCAACAGGGCGGCTCCATCCTTGCATGAAATGTCTGAAAGGAGCATACTGGCCTCCTCCTCGGCGGTGAGATATCTGAAACTATATCCCATCAGATTCTTCAGGGAGTCTGTCACCATGGCCCTGTTCGAGATATTCCGCAGGAATGAACGCCCCATGGCGTGAATGACGGTGAGAGGAGGACGCATGCGCTCGATATAGGCTCTCATATAATTGATGAAAGTGTCTGAGAACTTAATCCCGGACAGCCTCGTGAGGTCAAGCTCACCCTTCTCATTCACATGATTCCATAACTCGACATCATGGCTGAACGACCTGTAACTCAGGTTGGCCTCCGGGTGTTCCCTGAAACCGTATTGTGGCACCGAGACGTGGAATCCGTCAGCATTGAACTCTATCACCATCGGCATGATGCGTTGAGTGTCATCGCTGACGAGACGGTTGTGTCCCGCACTCTCCGGCTGTTCATCATCCGGCTTGTCTCCTAAGAAAATCGGCACAGACCTGCCTGGGGCCTCTGATGGATAGATTACGGATGACTTGCGGTTGTTGAGAATCTCCTCCTTATAATCCTCGATGAGCTCTCTCCATTCCTCAATATCATGAAACCGGCCATCCTTGAATGTCTCGTAGAACGCCACACACATCGGCTTCGGCAACTCATACCACAGACTCTCGGCGCCACGGTGAACCTCGCCATTGTCAGTATAGCCGTTCGGAAAGACAAATCGCCGCTCCCTGTTGAGCTGTTCAAGATTCCCCTCGCCGCGACGCGCATATGGAAAAATCTCCGGCAAGAAGATTGTGAACAGCAGAGTGGTGATGGCATAGAGCTCGTCGTCCATATCCCTGAACACCGTACCCGAGCCGAAATCCTTGTCCAGCAGGCGGTTTGACAGGAATTCCTGACGCGAAACAAGGCAGGCATAGCCGTTGCGGGCATCCGTACCGACCTGATAGCTGTCGACATCAATGAAATAGACCTTCGAGGGGTCCTCCTGGTCAACCATTATGTTGCGGGGATTGACATCGGCCATGAGTATGCCACGCGTATGCAGCCGCTCGAACATGGACAGCACCGCGAGCGCGAGATTGCACAATTCGGTACGGCTCCAGCCTATGCGCCTCAACGCATTGACATGAAGGGTTGCATTGAGGGTCTTGCCCTCGGCCGCCGCCATCAGGAAACCGACCGGCTTGCGTCTGCCATCTTTCCCGTCATACAATATCGAGAGGGGATGACAGATTCCCTCTTTCGGCCAGCTTATAGACAGCAGCCTCTTCAGCTTGGTCCAGTTTACAGACGCAATCCTGTCGGGGAGGTAGATCTTGGCCATGAAATCCTGACGTCTGCCCCCCTGGCTGACAGCCTTGTGCACGTTGCCCTCGCCTCCGCCTCCGACTATCTCGCCCAGCAGGAACCCCCGTCCCGCCTCATCAAAGACAAGATTTTCCGTCTTACGGACAGACATGGGGCCTGTGGGTTTCCTATACGGTCTCGCTTGCGCCATGGCGGGGATGTCACGCTGTCTCGAACCTGTCAAAAATCCATGGTGCCGGCGTTGATGCCTCACGACAACTGTTGAACACGCAGACCATTATTATGTCCTTTCCCTCAGCGGTGACGAATCCGGTGCGGAAACGGGCCTCCCACACAGAGAAGCTGAAATCGGAGTTATCACCCTGCAAGGAGCGTCTCACGGCATTGGCAAAGTTAATCTGCAGCTTGTAATTCAGCATGCGGTAGGGATTCTTCTCGGCCTCGTCGTCAAGCACAAACCAACCGTCCTCGACTGCGAGAGATGCAAGCTGCGAGAGGCACTGCGGCATGTCCCTGAAACTGAATGAGACACTGATGGCATAGGGAGAGACCTTTGCGGCAGACTTGGCAGTCGGCACGGGAGTAGGTCCCGGAACAGGAGGAGTCGGAGGTACAGGGAGTGTAGGA
The DNA here is from genome assembly GCA_001701225.1 of Bacteroidales bacterium H5. Taxonomy (GTDB): domain Bacteria; phylum Bacteroidota; class Bacteroidia; order Bacteroidales; family Muribaculaceae; genus Duncaniella. The sequence goes on from DAAQ01000046.1 coordinate 8,844, forward strand.
GGTGTAACAGAGCCCTTCTTCCTCACCCGGAGCTTGAAACGCGACATATCGGTGGCGTCAAACTCGAATATCTCGGGATGACGCTGCACAATCTCAGACAGGCGCAGGGTCGAAGGCAAGGTCAGGCCCGCGGCACGCACATGGCTTCCCACCGACGTCAGAGGTAACAGGTCTGACTGCTCAGGGTCCATCTTGAGCAGAACGCTGACGACACCCTTGCAATAGGCCGACTCGTCAAACGGCTGGGGTTTCGGAGCCGAGGGAATCTTGATGTCATTCCCCTCGACAGAGAAAGGTTCTCCGAGTTCCTCAAAAAAATCAATGATGTTGTCGATGCCATACTCCTCAAGGCTGAATCCTTCGGTGGCGTTCAATACCGAGGCAGCGACCTCAGACTTTACACGTCCGTCGACCGCGACAGTAGACAACAACTCTATGAGCTTTTTCTTGTCAATCATGGTATTTGGTCTTAATATAAAATTTGTAATGTGTGTCTGATATTTGTCTTTGGCAAAGATAGGACTTTAGGTTTAAAAGTCCAAATAAAAACCCTCCAAAATTATTTTTTATTCATTCAATCGGGGGATGGAGAGATTACATATTGTTTTTTATGGCAAATGAGCGAATAATCCAACGATTTTCGCTACTTTTGCCGAAACGTTTCACTGACATGACGCAACATCCCCACGAAAACACATCTGATAGTTCCGGCTTCAAGGACCTGGGCTGGAAGATTCTGCTCCCCGTAGCCATCGGACTCGGGGTTGTGGTGTGGCTGTTCAAGAGCGAGTTCAGCATCGAGGTATGGCAGTCCATACATTGGGACATACGGGTCATCCTGTGCATAGGGCTGGCGCTGATATTCACCGTCGGACGCGATTTCGGACTGGCGTGGAGATTCAGGATACTCACCGACGGCAAGCTGCGATGGTGGCAGGCGGTGAGGGTGACGCTGCTGTGCGAGTTCACATCGTGTGTGACACCGACCACCGCCGGAGGGAGCGCATTAGGCATGATATTCCTGAACCGCGAGGGGATTTCGTTCGGACGCGCCACAACACTGATGATGACGACACTGCTGCTCGACGAGCTGTTTTTCGTACTCTCGATACCCGTAGTCGTGGCCGTGATGCCATACGGTGACCTGTTCGGTTTTGACAAGACGGCGTTCAGCACCGGATTGCAGACGGCGTTCTGGATCATATATGGCCTCATCACGGCTTGGACACTGATACTGTTTCTCGGAATACTTGTGCGGCCCCGCAGCATGCACACCGCCATCAACAAACTCTTCTCGTTCAGATGGCTGCGGCGCTGGCGCGAAAAAGCCGACACCCTCGGGGCTGACATGGAGTCTACAGGTGCCGAGCTGCGTCACAGGTCAGGAGGATGGTGGTGCCGCACTTTTGGCGCCACGGTCGTGTCGTGGATGTCGAGATTCCTTGTTGTCAACGCCCTCTTCCTCGGGTTCGTCCCGGCAGCCTCCCAGGCAGTGGTGCTCGCCCGTCAGTTTGTGGTCTGGGTAATACTTACCATAACACCGACCCCGGGTGGGTCGGGCGTGAGCGAATGGCTGTTCACCACATATTACGGCGATCTCATCGACTCGGCAGGAATGGCGCTTATCCTGGCTCTGTTCTGGCGAATAATCTCATATTATATCTTCCTCATCACCGGCGCGTGCATCATCCCGTCGTGGGTGCGCCGTGGGTTCAAAAAATCTGCCTCAAAATGAAAAAAGTCCTCCTTCTCTTAATCACACTCGTCACCGTGGCCATGACAGCATCGGCCACAAAGAATATCTACATGCTGCGTCTTGACGACGAGATAGGCTCATCGACATGGCATTATACCCGCCAGGCACTCGACGAGGCCCGCGACAAAGGAGCCGACATGATACTGGTGCACCTCAATACATACGGAGGGTCGGTAGTCCACGCCGACTCCATACGCACATCGCTGATGAACTCGCAGATACCCGTGGTGGCTTTCGTAGACAACAACGCGGCATCTGCGGGGGCCCTGATTGCCCTCGCCTGCGACACGGTCGTGATGCGAGGCGGGGCCACAATGGGTGCCGTCACAGTGGTCAACGGCGCCGACGGCTCGGCAATGCCCGACAAATACCAATCATATATGCGTGCCATGATGCGCGCCACAGCCGAGAACCACGGGCGTACCCCCGAGGGGAAATGGAGACGCGACCCGCTGATAGCCGAAGCCATGGTAGACCCAAGGGTAAAGGTCGACGGCCTGATTGACTCGACGAGAGTCCTCACATTCACCACCGAAGAGGCCCTGAAATGGGGATATGCCGACTCGAAGGCCGAGTCGGTGCCCGAGGTCCTGTCGCAGCTCGGCAAATCCGACTACACCGTCGAGCAGTATAATCCCACGTGGACCGACAGGCTGATAGGATTCTTCACCTCTCCCGGCGTACAGGCTATACTCATAATGATAATCATAGGCGGCATCTATATGGAACTGCAATCCCCGGGTATGGGATTCCCGTCGGCGGCAGCCATAATCGCGGCCGCGCTATATTTCCTCCCCATCTACATCACCGGGATAGCTTCGTCATGGATAATACTGATATTCGTGGCCGGACTGATACTGGTGTTGCTCGAGATTTTCGTCGTTCCCGGATTCGGCGTAACAGGCATATCGGGCATAATATGCATCTGCGCCGCACTGCTGCTCGGCCTCATCGAGAACTATACATTCACCGTCACCCATGCCTCGGCATCGGCGATATGGTGGTCGCTGGGCACACTCCTTGCCGGGATACTGCTGGCGATATTGCTGATATGGTATCTCACATCCTCATACGGGCCGAAATGGGTCAGGCGCCACACAGACCTGACCACCGAACTGCGGTCGGCAGACGGATTCATCGGCGTAGACATGCAGCCTGTGGAGTATGTCGGCCACCACGGCACAGCAATCACCGACATGCGCCCCTCGGGCAAGGTCGAGATTGACGGCGAGCGGCTGGATGCCGTCTCAACCGACGGATTCATTCATGCCGGGACACGGGTCAAGGTGACGAAATATGAAAACGCCCAGATATATGTCAGGGAAGAATATTGACGCCGTAGGCATTATCCCCGCGCGCTGGGGCTCGTCGAGATTTCCTGGCAAGCCCCTCGCCATGATTGGCGACCGCACCATGATAGAACGGGTGTGGCGACGCGCCATGAAGGCATTGTCCAGGGTCATCATAGCCACCGACGACACACGCATAGCCGGGGAGGCCCGGCGCTTCGGAGCCGAGGCTGTGATGACATCGCCCGACTGCCCCAACGGCACGGCACGAGTGCTTGAGGCATATCTCAAAGCCGGACATGGCGAGGAGATAGTCGTCGACATCCAGGGTGACGAGCCATTTGTCGACCCCGAGGTGATAACAGGCACAGCCGGACTGCTTGCCGGGCAGCATAGCATCGGTATAGCTACCTCAGCGACCCTCTACAGCGGGGATTACAACGGCCTCGCTGACCCGAACAGAGTCAAGGTGACCGTCGACCGTCTGGGGAGGGCCATAACATTCAGCCGCTCGGTGATACCATATATACGTGATGCCGGGCATGAGAAATGGCCCCAACTATATCCCTATCTCATACACACGGGTCTCTATGCCTTCCGTGCCGATCGTCTGGCCGGCCTCGTGGAGATGCCCCCCTCGCCGCTTGAACAGTGCGAGCGACTGGAGCAGATGAGATGGCTCGGGAACGGCGAGGAAATACTGGTCCACATATCCCGGGGAGAGCATCTTCCCTCGGTCGACACACCCGCCGACATCGACAAGGCAGTCGCCGCGCTTGGTAGTGTCGGCGAAATTGACTAATTTTGCGTAACACATCAAGCCATATACCGAAAACTGAAAGGATGAAACAAGTCAAAGATTTCAAAGTCACTCATTCACAGCACTACAACGACATGTACTCGTTGCTCAGGGTGACTCCGGCCGACGGCGCTCCGCTGCCCGACATCGACCCGGGACAGTTCGTGCAGATTGCCGTAGAAACTCCGGGCGTATTCCTGCGCCGCCCGATTTCGGTCAACGACGTAGACTACGCGTCAAACTCGCTCGACCTGCTGGTGCGACGTGCCGGTAAAGGGACATCGGCACTCATCACACTCGAGGCCGGCGACATCGTGAACATACTGCTCCCTCTGGGCAACGGATTCACTCTTTCGGCTCCCGAGGCACAGGGACGCCTCCTGCTGACAGGCGGAGGTGTCGGTGTGGCACCCCTGCTCTATCTCGGGCGCAGGCTGAAGGAGGCCGGCATGAAGCCCGAGTTCCTGCTGGGCGCCCGCAGCGGTTCTGACGTGCTCCGTCTTGATGATTTCAAAGCCATTGGCCCTGTCCACGTCTCGACTGAAGACGGCTCGATGGGCGAGAAAGGACTCGTCACGGCACACTCGGTGTGGCAGGATGACATCGCCCGCATATATTGCTGTGGCCCCGGCCCGATGATGAAGGCAGTCGCAGCCCTGGCCAAGCAGAAAGGCACCGACTGCGAGGTCTCGCTCGAGAACATGATGGCCTGCGGACTCGGCGCATGCCTGTGCTGTGTCGAGAACACCGTACAAGGCAACCTGTGTGTCTGCACATACGGCCCGGTATTCAACATCAACATGCTCAACTGGTAAGGACTTATGGCTAATCTTTCCGTAAAAATAGGCTCTCTCGCCCTCAACAATCCCGTGCTGACAGCTTCGGGCACATTTGGCTACGGCATGGAGTTCGAGCCCTTCATCGACCTCAACCGTCTCGGCGGATACATCGTCAAGGGCACCACACTCAATCCCCGCGAGGGTAATCCCTACCCCCGCATGGTCGAGACCCCCTCGGGGATGCTCAACGCCGTCGGGCTGCAGAACAAGGGGGTAGATTTCTTCATAGAGAACATATATCCCTACATATCACAGCGCTATTCGTCGCATCTCATCGTCAATGTCTCGGGTGCCAAGGTCGAGGATTATGTCGAGACCGCCCGTCGGCTTGACGCGCTCGACAAGGTGAGCGCCATCGAGGTCAACATCTCGTGCCCCAACGTCAAGGAAGGGGGCATGGCGTTCGGCACCACGACACGCGGAGCAGCCGAGGTGACCAAGGCCATACGCGAGGTATATCACAAGACACTCATTGTAAAGCTGTCGCCCAATGTCACCAGCATCGCCGAGATAGCCAAGGCTGTCGAGGCCGAGGGCGCCGACTCGGTATCGCTCATCAACACGCTGATGGGCATGAGCATCGACGTAGAGCGGCGCCGTCCGCACCTGTCCACTGTCACAGGCGGCCTCTCGGGCCCCGCAGTGCGCCCGGTTGCCGTGAGGATGGTATGGCAGACCGCCAAGGCCGTCAATATCCCGGTTATCGGACTCGGCGGCATCATGGACGGACGCGATGCCATCGAGTTCATGCTTGCAGGCGCTACCGCAGTCGAGATAGGCACCGCCAATTTCATCGACCCTGCGGTGACGATGAAGGTCATCGACTATATGGACGACTACTGCAACCGCCACGGCATCAAGGACATCAACGAGATAATAGGCTGTATATGAGACTCACCCGCATACTGCTCGCCACGCTCATAATCCTTGCGGCGACATCTTGCTCAAAACTCTCCAAGGAGGCCAAGGAGATAGTAGGCTCCTACTATAACACCGAGCTCTCCCAGACCGAGCCTGTGATGGAGCTGCGCGATGACGGCACCTGTCTGGTGCGCGCCATCAGGCCCGGTGTACTCACCTATAGTGTCGGAGGAAGATGGAATGTCGAGCGCGACTCGCTTATAATGCAGCTCGATCCGGCCACACTCGAGGCAGACGGAGACACTATGCTCATAGGCCGTATCCCCACACACTATGCCAGCAAGATCATAGACCATACAGATTTCAATCTCCAGCTCGAACAGGGGGGCGCGACATATCTCTATCAGCGCCACGCCCGTTGAAACACACCACCCAACACCTCTCAACTCCACAGACAATGAACCCCGCAAGTCTTCTCAGACCCATCCTTCCGCTTGCCATCGCGGCAGCCGTCATCACATCATGCGACTCGGGCCGCCCGGTCTCCGACCAGGTTGCCGAGGCCGAGATGGCCATGGCGGCATCTGATGTCGCCTCGACACGCCGCATCTGCGACCAGATACTCTCGGACTCCGTTGCCAAAGGCTCTATCACAGCCACCGAACTGGCACGTCTGTCGATACTGTATATGCAGCTCAACGAGCTCACCGACGACCATGAGGCCGTCGATCTCGCTGCCGACTGCTATCGCGAGGCATTTCAAGCCAATCCCGACTCGGCCCGGATGTTCTACCAGGAACTACCCGTAGGTCAGGACAAATATGTGATGACACTCTCGTCCATAGTCCACTCGATGGACAATCCGAAGCAGCTTGACGGCTATTCGGACGAGAGCCATGAGTTTGCCGATTCAATAGCAACCGACAGCGAATGACCATGGACTGGAAAGATCTGCTGAGCCAAAAAATCGAATCCGGCGAGCTGACACGCGAGGATTCCACCCCGGCACCCGACGAGGTCCCCGCCCGCAAGCCGGACACACTCAACGTGCTCATAGACCGCAAGGGGCGCAAGGGTAAGACAGCCACCATAGTCGAGGGGTTCACATGTCCTGATGACGAGGTTGCCGCCATAGCATCGCGACTCAAGACCAGCCTCGGCACAGGGGGCTCGTCAAGAGGCGGCGAGATACTGATACAGGGCGATGTTGCCGACAAGGTGCGCACGGCACTCAGGGAGATGGGATATAAGGTGAGATGATAACCATATACAAGGCATCCGCAGGGTCGGGAAAGACCTTCACTCTGGCGCGCGAATATATCAAACTTATACTCGGCCGCAAGGGAGAGGACGGCAGATACCGTCTGCGACGTCCCGGCAGCCAGCCGCTGCACAGTTCCGTCCTGGCCATCACGTTCACCAACAAGGCCACCGAGGAGATGAAGGGGCGTATCATCCACGAGCTCGCCGTCATAGCCGGAGCCGAGAAGGGATGGACGCAGCGGAGCCCATACGAGAAAGACCTGTGCAAGACGTTCGGATGCACACCCGAACAGCTTGCCGAGGTGGCCGGAGAGGCGCTGAAAGAGCTGCTCTACGATTTCAACCGGTTCAATGTCAGCACCATCGACTCTTTTTTCCAGATGGTGTTGCGTTCGTTCGCACACGAGGCCGAGGTCTCGGGGTCGTATGAGGTCGAACTGGACGACCAAAGCGTCATCTCTATGAGCATTGACAACCTGCTACAGGACCTCAACCATGTGCGCCAGACTCCCGAGTCGCGCCGTCTGGTCGAATGGCTCACCCACTTCATGACCAAACTGATCGAGGACGGCAAGGGGTTCAACATATTCAACCGCTCCTCGCAGGTACACGAAGACCTTATCAAGTTCATTGCCGACATTTCGGACGACACATACCGCGACAATGAGAAGAGGATACTCGCCTATCTCAGCGACCCGACAAAGTTTGACGATTTCCGCAAAGCTATCGAGGGACGTACAAAGGCCATCTGCGACAACATCGCAGCGGCCTGCAGTACCGCCATAGTCACGATGAAGCGTTTTGACCAAAAAGACGGCAAATGTACGGGCATCGTAAGCAAGGTGGTTGCAGATGCCATATACAACTGGGGGGCCACAGGATATTACAATACACAGGATCTTTCGGCCACGCTACGAAAGGCCATAGGTGACATAGACAACGCATACGTCTCAGCCGGAAAGAAATCGCCCCGGCGTCAGGAACTCGATCCGGTCCTGTATGACGCGCTCAATGCTATCGGACAAGGCTTTGAGGATATTAACATGCTGCGGCTGATAGCGTCAAACATCTATCAGCTCGGTCTGCTGGCACGTGTCACAGACTATCTCAACCGCTACCGTCTCGAGAACTCCACCATCCTCCTCAGCGACACAAACGCATTGCTCGCCAAGGTGATAGGCGGCGAGGACTCGCCATTCCTCTACGAGAAAGTCGGGGTCAGGTTCAACCACTATCTCATCGACGAGTTCCAGGACACATCGTGGAGCCAGTGGCAGAACCTCAGTCCCCTCATCGCCGAGAGCCTTTCAGAAGACCATGACAACCTCGTCATCGGCGACGAGAAACAGTGCATTTACCGTTTCCGCGGCAGTGACCCGTCGCTGCTCCACAACCTGCATCACAACCAACCCGAGGGCAGCTCAGAGGTGCGCGGCGAGAGCATCGACGAGAATACCAACTGGCGTTCGTCTGGCCCTGTTATCAGGTTCAATAACACACTCTTCTCGGCGCTGGCCTCGTCGCAGGGTTTCGGCGACATCTATTCAGGCGTGGCACAGCAGATCTCACCCAAGCATCTCGATGACCCGGGATATGTGAGGCTGAGGGTTTTCGAGAGCGAGCGCGGTGACACCGAAGCCGACGAGCTCGCACTGCAGGAGCTCACCGTCAACCTGCGCCGTCAGCTCGAGTCAGGTTACCGTCCCGGCGATATCGCCATACTTGTACGCACATGGAAGGAGGGAGAGAGCGTCATAGCGCATCTCGAGAAGGTCAAGGCCGACGACGGAAGCTTCCCGCAATTCAACATCGTCTCAGACCGCTCGTTGCTCATATCGCGTTCGGCAGCCGTGATGTTAATAGTGAGTCGCCTGCGCTATCTGTCGTCAATCGAATTCACACCACGCCATCACAAGAAGAGCCGCCGCGAGATTGCACGTGTGCTCAATGATTTCGAAGACATTTTCGCCCGGAGCGGTTCGGCATCAGACGCCCTGCTGGAAGCCATCAGCCGCATGGAGGCCCGCAACGGCACAGACGGCATACAGCCCTCCCAACCGTCCGGGACTCCCGACGAGGCGATAGCCGGACTTGACCTTGTATCGCTCGTCGAGACCATAATCTCTACGGTTGTCCCCACCGCAAACCGCGAGAGCGAGGGGGTATTCATCACAGCATTCCAGGATATGGTCTCCGATTTCGTCGCCAAGGGTAAGGCCGACATCCGCTCGTTCCTCCAGTGGTGGGACGAGCGTGGCCAGAATATGTCCGTAGCCGGAGCAGATGACCCGACCGCACTCAACATCCTCACCATACATAAGTCAAAGGGCCTCGAATTCAATTGCGTGCATGTTCCGTTCGCCGGATTCATCCCCAACAGCCGTGCCGTAGACCGCGCATGGTTCGAACTCCCCGAGATAGAGGGGATTCCGCTCGATATCATGCCACCTATGATGCCCCTCAACATCACCAGGGCGATGACACTCACCCCGCTGTGCGAGCAGTATGTCGAGTTGCAGCGACAGAAGCAGCTCGATTTCATCAACCTGCTCTATGTGGCGCTGACACGTGCTGTCGACGAACTTATTGTAGGGGTCAAGGTCATACGGAGCAAGAACAGCAAAGGTGACACCCTCCCCTCGCTTGCCGAGGTGATAACAGATTCCATCGCCGCGTGCACACCGCAATATTGTGCGTCGCTCGAAGCCGCGCACGGCATTACATCAGGCAAAGACAGCCCATACGCACCGCTGTCACTTGATGCAGAGGGTGTGCTCGAACTCGGCGCACCTACACAACGCCGCGAGGAAGAGAGTGAGAGACGAAGCGCGATAGACCCCGTGGAGGGTGAACGCATCTCCGGGTATCAGACAGGCGCCACCACATCACCGTGGACGCGCACACGCATCTCTGACGAACATCCCGGACGAATGGCCGTGGCACGTGAGCGCGGCATAATACTGCACGATCTGATGGCCCGGATAGCGACCCCCGACGACATAGGTAAGGCGTTCGATATGGCGGCTGCCTCGGAGGAGTGGCGTGAGCTTTCGGCCGGCGAGATTGCCGAACTGCGCGCTATTGTGGAGAGACGGGTCAATGACCCGCAGGTGGCCGGATGGTTCAACGGTTTCAGGCGTCTTCTGCTCGAACGCGAAGTGATGACAGACAGCGGCGACATCAAGCGGTTCGACCGCGTGGTGTGGACCGCCGACGGCGAGATTCATCTCATCGACTACAAATCAGGCTCGCAGCCGGTCAACCGCTACCGCAAGCAGATACGAGGCTACCTCGCCTTCTTCAAATCCATAGGCTACCTCGGTGTACGCGCCTTCCTGTACTACCTCGACTCAGGCAAAATCATAGAAATAGAATCATGAAAGAGACAATATCGTTTTTGCTCGGCATCGTCATCCTCGCCGCGATATGCACGGCAGCCCTGATGCTGACCGGAAGATACAGGATAGACGAAGCCGCCATGACGGGCAGCATAGTAGCCATCATCGGCTGCTTCGCCCCCGTCCTGACCGCCTGCATCAGCAGAATAATCAAAAACAGACAGAAATAATCTCCTCCAAATTCTTCTCTCTTAAGAAAAAATATGTAATTTTGTCCCCATAAACCGCAAATCCCTACATTCAGAGGAATGTGATACGAGGACTTGCGGACATAAACCAATAGCGTTTATCTGACGCTTATTCCTGACGATTCGGAAATGTGGCAATTTCATCGTACTCAATCAGGAATGAAGCAATGATAGATGCCTTGACTGATATGTATCTATCCGTCACCTCATTACGCATAGGCGTATTGTGATGATGTATGTGCATATTATGCGTGAGGCTTCTGTGTTGCTCGTTCTATTGAGTAAGGCGATGCCACATGCCTCGAATCGCAGGACGAGCAATGATAGCTGGCCTTGCGCTTTTTGTTTTAACCATTATCATAATCATGCTTTTGAGGCCGGGAGCAACATCAAAAGTTTTTCATGAAAAAACTACGTTTTCTCATCGCATTGCTTATGGCCTTGACAGCCATAAATGCTCTGCAAGCACAAGATGTCATCACAATGGATGACGGAACCACCATTGTAGCAAAAGTCCTCGACATCTCATCAACAGAAGTCAAGTACAAAAAGTACTCCAACCCGAATGGTCCAACCTATACAATCGGAATCGGGAAAATCAATTCAATCACTTTCGAGAATGGAGAAAAAGAGGTATTCTCGAAAAACGCTGAATCACCCGCAGGATATACACAATCACTTAGTCCCGTGATTGGAGATAACACCTCGCACCTCGACGCAAATCTTATAAGTCAGTATGAGCGTCTTTCAGCAAACAAATACACACACCGCGCCAAAGTTCTGAAGATAACAGCATGGACTGGACTCGGAATTGCAGCGTGTGCCGCCGCTATAGTACCCGGCATCATAGACGAGGATTATGCTACTCAATCAATCATAATCAGTGCCGGAGCCGGGGTCGTATGGTTCGGAGGTTTCATGTGGGCCGCAAGTTACCAGAAAAAGAAATCACGGGAGCTGCTTTACTCATCCAGTCTTTATAGAAATGAAATATTCTCTTATAACGGCAATTCGGTATATGCGTCTGTTGACATGATAAGCAACTCACTCAACCATTATTCCACTCTTGGGATGGGACTTGCAATAACATTCTGACAACATATATGAACAGGAAAATTTTCTCAATAATTGTCACGGCCGTGACAATTATTGTCGCAGCGTCCTCTTGCTCCTCTCACCAAAGCGGAGCAAAATCAATGAATGCCTACACTACTGTCAAGCCTACCATCGTAAGCTATAATGAGATGACGATGGATCTTGACCCACAACCCATTAGTTATACAATTGACATATCCACACCCGAGGGACGAATGAAACTTGACAAGATTTCCCTCAAAGCAGCCCGAGAGCTCGCTCTCGTGGAGGCAATAATGCAAAACAATTGTGCAACCATATTCAATCCACAATACACCCATCTGAAGAATGGGAAAAACATCTTGCGCATAACTGTCTATGGTTATCCCGCACGATACAAGCGTGATTGACCTGTAGTCGGCTATTGTAGCACGTAGTTTCCCCGGTCACGACGCAGCGATATATGGAAAACATCATCCGTTGCAGACCTTCTCCCACGCAGTTTGACGCACGAAGGCAAGATGCCCGAAAAGGCTCGGAGAGCCGGGGATTATCAGAAACCCCA
>DAAQ01000001.1 GCA_001701225.1 Bacteroidales bacterium H5
GGGGCGAGGCGGGCCCTCCTTTTTGCCCTCCTCCTTTTTGGAGAGCTGCCCCTCCTTCAGGTGGGGCTGAGGGGGGGCCTGAGGGCCCAGGAGCCCGTGCGCCCCGTCACCGCTACCTATACTTTTGGCATCGGCTCATCTCACCTCACCGACACCTACCTCTCACCCCTGCACTATGACGGATGGGGGGCCACTCTCGGCTACTCGCGCATGCAGGCCCCAAGGTTCTCCCCTGACAGGCTTGTCATGATGCTCGACGCCTCCCTCGCCCTCGACCGCACCCTCAACCCCGCCCGTAACGCCACGATGTGGGGTGCTACCCTGCGTATCGAATGGGGTATGGCGCGCCGCTGGCAGCCCATACCATCGCTCACCGTCGCCGGGGGAGGCACCCTCTCGCTCGAAGGGGGAGCCCTCTACAACGACCGCAACGGCAACAACCCCGCCTCGGCCAAGGGTGCCGTCACCCTCAACCTCACAGGCTATGCCGCATGGCGCACCAGGGTAGGGCGGCTCCCCGTCACCCTCACATGGCGACCCACAATGCCCGTAGCCGGAGCCTTCTTCTCGCCCGATTATGGCGAGCTTTACTACGAGATATATCTCGGCAACCGTTCCGGCCTCGTCCATGCCGCATGGCCCGGCTCATACTTCACCCTCGACAACCTTGTTGCCGCCGACCTGCACTTATGGCGAGGCACAGCCCTCCGCATCGGCTATCAAGGGCGCGTCCACTCGTCCAAAGCCTGCGGCATAGTCACCAACACCTCGCGCCATACATTCATCCTCGGCATCACCGGCAGCTGGATAAGCTATCCGATGTAGGGTTAAAGGTTATAGGTTAAGGGTTATGAGGTTATAAGCCACATAAGTTACATCCTCCACATAAGAAACATCCCCCCACATCAGCAACATCCTCATGCACAGATACATACTATTCATATTCTTTCTCCTCACGGTTTCCTGTCACGGTGTCGAGGAGTATGCCGACAATGCGCGGGGCAATTTCGAGGCCCTGTGGACCATCCTCGACGAGCATTACTGCTTTTTCGACGAGAAAGGCATCGACTGGGATGCCGTGCACGACCGCTATGCACCCTGCGTCGACGACGGTATGACCCCCGAGGAGCTGTTTCGCGTCTGCTCGGATATGCTCGACGAGCTGCGCGACGGCCATGTCAACCTCTCGTGCGCATGGGGCACCTCATACTATCGCGCATGGTGGAGCGACTATCCACAGAACTTCTCCCTGCGGCTCATCCAGCAGGCATATTTCGATTTCTCATACTCGCAGTCGTCCGGCCTGATGTTCGGTATGCTTGACGACAATGTCGGATACATATATTATAGCTCCTTCTCAAACCCCATCGGCGACGGCAACCTCGACGCTGTGCTCCTCACCCTTGCCTCGGCCACAGGGCTCATCATCGACGTGCGCGACAACGGCGGCGGCGAGCTCACCAATGTTGAGCGGCTTGTGTCGCGCTTCATCACCCGTCCGATCCTCGTCGGCTATATCATGCACAAGACCGGCCCCGGCCATGATGATTTCTCTGAGCCATACCCCGTCACCTACCGTCCGGCCGCCGAGGGGCGTGTGCGCTGGGGCAAGCCAATCGTCGTGCTCACCAACCGCTCTACCTTCTCGGCCGCCAATAACTTTGCCGCCGTGATGCGCGGCCTCCCGGGCGTGACACTGGTGGGCGCCACTACCGGCGGAGGCTCCGGCATGCCATACTCGTCGGAAATTCCCTGCGGATGGGGTGTCCGTTTCTCGGCATGTTCCATGCTCGACGCCGAGGGCCGCAGCACCGAGAGCGGCGTCGAGCCCCACGTCGCCGTCGACCTCGACCCACAGGATGCACTCGCCGGTCACGACACCATCCTCGACCGCGCCATCGCCATAATACAAGGCGAATAAATAAGCACATACCACACATAAGCCACATAAATTGCATAAGAAGATGTTTTTCGTCTAATGCCACCAGCCGCGAAGCGGCGATATGTGGAAAGCCCCACATCGAGCCCACAGGGCGATGGTGTGGGGGGACGCGATTAGGGACACCGGGACGCCGATTGGATGCATGCCTCTACTTGGGCATGCGTCCGTCAGGACGCTGATTTACCAGTAACCGGGTACGCCGGAGCTTTGCGCAGGCGTGCCCGGATAGTCCCGGAATGATGTGTGGCGTCCGTCAGGACGCCGATTTACCTCATCGCGCGGATAGGTTGTGCCGTAAATCGGCGTCCTGTCGGACGCCCATGTGGAGTGAGTGCTTCCCGGGCACGCCTGCGCAAAGCTCCGGCGTACCCGGTTACTGGTAAATCGGTGTCCTCGCGGACACCATTCGATATGGGCGTTTGGGATGGCATAAGGCATGGGTATCCCATCCATATACCCTCGGAGAGGGGATGTTTTGGCTGATTTTGTCATTTTGCTACATTTTTTCTAAAAATTTTGTGAAAATGTTTGGTGGGATGAAAAATTGGTGTTAATTTTGCGATGGATTATCTCCAATGCTTCAAAAACATAATTCAAGAACATTCTCCAATTCCAAAAACAACAATTTCTATGAAGAAATTCTACTCCGCACTTGCGCTTGCAGCTGCCGTGACCGTGTCGGCCACCGCCGCTGATGTCAAGAAGGTGAGCGGCCTGCAGAAAGCTGCTGCCCTTGACGCACAGATGGTAGAGCTCCAGGCTGAGAAGCCCGCTAAGGCTCCTCAGAAAGCTTCCACCCCCGCTCCCTCGAACATCGAGGAGCTCCAGGGTATCTACACATATACATGTATGTGTAATTTCTTCGATGGCTATGACGGCCTCCAGACCCGTGAGCTGGCCATCCTTCCCGGCAGCGATGCGGACCACATCAAGATAGTTGGCCTTGCAACTATACCCATTGAGGCATCTGTCAACTATGGGGGCGGCCTCATCACTTTCGAGGGTTCGTACTATTGCGGTCAGGAGCGTTTCTCGGACGGTACATTTGACTGCTACCTCAATCACTGGCGCTTCAATGACGATGGCAAAGGTATAAAATCTGATACCGATAATAAGTTCGCATGGGTCATGTACGAGGACGGCGAGATCGAATGCGATGACACATATGATGTCTTCATGTTCGAGGTTGGCCCCGGCAGCGGCTATCTGCCCAGCTATTGTGGCTATGGCTTCAAGCTGAAGAAGCAGGTTGAGCCTGCAGGTGAGGACTGGGTTCGTGTAGGCGATGCCAGCTTCATCGACGACGGCTTCTATATGCCCAACTGGACATTCAATAAGGAGGGTAATCCCGAGATTACCTGCGAACTCCAGCGTGACAACAACAACCCCTCGCATCTGCGTCTCTATAACGCATACGGCAACATCAACAAGGATGTGAGCGAGTGGCTTGGAATCACAAATCCCGCCGAATATGAGATTTTCAACGAGGAGAATCTCCCCGGCTCTATCCAGCTCAATGCCGAGTTCCCCTACTGTGTAGCTGTTCCCGCCGCCTATCTGGGCATTGTCAGCGACGGTAGCCTCTGGTATGGCACCAATATGGAGGCCGGTTCTCTTGATGGTGCAACCGATCGCGAGGAGCAGGCTCAGACCCTTCTCAACGCTCTCGGCGCAGACAAGCTGTCGATGATTGACTATGAGAGCAAGATGGCCGTGCTCCGCAACTGTGAGTTCAAGGCTGCTTTCGTAACCGGGTATACCTCATGGTCTACATGGGCAAGCGAGCATGACATTAAAGACTTTGATTGCTCTGACACCGTCACCATCCTTCTGCCCGAGAACATCACCGAGCCCTCTGTTCTCGGCACTATCACTGCTGACGAGAATGCACCTGTTGAGTATTTCAACCTCCAGGGCATCCGCATCGACAACCCCGAGAGCGGTCTCTACATCCGTCGTCAGGGCAACACCGTGACCAAGGTCATCA
>DAAQ01000002.1 GCA_001701225.1 Bacteroidales bacterium H5
ACGTGTTTGCGGGAGCGGACGGCTTTGCCGTCGCCCCGGCGGACGATGCCGCCCCGGCCCTGCTCGGCTACGGCACCTCGTTCGACCCCGACAACATCCCCGACAACATGCGATGGTGGCTCGGGGAGTACGCCCAGCAGATTGAATGGCTGACCGCGAACGGATGCGCATCGCCCGAGAAAGCCCCCATATTGACCCACGAGCCTGTGGCACCCCTTGTCAAGACACGTTGGGACCAGGGTGCGCCATATAACCGCATGTGCCCCAAGGTAGACGGCATCCCCACATACACCGGGTGCATGGCCACCTCAATGGCCCAGGTGATAAACTGCCACAGGCCCGCAGCGACTCCCGGCAGAGGCATACACACGTATGAATGGGGCGATGGAACCCTGTCGTTCGACTATGGTACGGCGTTCGACTGGGACAACATGCTCGACACCTACACGGCCACAAGCCCGGAGGTGTCATGTGATGCCGTGGCCTCACTGATGTATGCGTGCGGCGTCAGCGTCAACATGAACTACTCGACCACAGCCTCGGGGTCTACCTCTCCGCAGATAGTGTCGGCACTCGTCAACCGCTTCGGGCTCGACAGGGGCGCTGACTATGTGATGCGCGGCTTCTTCTCCTCGGCCGAATGGGACGCCATGATATATGCCGAGCTCGAGGCCGGACGCCCCGTGATATACAACGGACAGTCTGCCACGGGTGGTCACTCGTTTGTCTGCGACGGATATGACCGCGACGGATACTATCATTTCAACTGGGGATGGAGCGGACTGTCAGACGGGTATTTCCGTCTCACGCTGCTCAATCCCGGCGACGAGGGAGCCGGAGGCTCGGGAGCCGCGTACAACACGTCACAGGAAGCCATCATAGGAATCTCTTTGCCCCGCGAAGGGACATACCGCAAGACAGCCCTCTATGTCTCCAGCAATTTCGCATGGCTCCCCCAGAGCCAGCTCTACGGATTCAGCTCGAGAAACTGCCGTCACCGCAGCAGCGAGGATGCCGACATGGTGCTGGGACTGCGTGTCGTGGCCCAGGACGGCACCGAGAGCTATCACGAGGGGCGCCATTTCAAGTTTGTCGGGACCACAGCCGGGACCTCGGGGTGCGGTGATATGGGGCTCGGCTTCCCCGCCGGGCTGGAGGCGGGAGTCTACAGGATATACCCCGTGGCACGGTTCGAGGACTCGGACATCTGGCAGCCCGTCAGGATACAGAACGGCCTGGAGAGATATGTGGTGACGCGCCTTTGGGCCGACGGAAAGATCACGCACGACGCACCCCCGCTATGGTTCAGCGAGATAATGCCTAACGGACGGCTGATGCCCGGCAAGCCATTCGACATAGACACCCGTGTGTCGTGCAACACCGAGACAGTGACCACCGAGACGGTCAGATTCCTGTTTGTCGAGAAGAATACACGCGCCACCTACAAGGTGGGCGAGTGGAGGCAGACATTCGAGAGGGTCACCGACCGATATTACCGCTGGAGCTCCGACAGTCCGCTCGCAGTCCCCGCAGGCGAGTATGTAGTGCATGTGCTCGGGAGCGACAACTATTTCATCTCTGATGCCGCGACCATCCGCGTAGGCTACACCCCATCCTCAGACCCGACAGAACCGGGACAGTCTGCCATTACAGACCCCGCACAGACAACATCCCGCACTGTAGATGTATATAACCTGCAGGGTATGCCGGTGCGCAGGGGTGTCATGGCCGACGAGGCTACACAGGGACTCCCGCCAGGCATCTATATCGTCGACGGAAAGAAAATTTCAGTGAAATAATCATAATCTATGCTCAATTCAATCGTTAACCGCGTGTCAGCCCTCGCCGCAGCCTTCGTCATGGCAACGGCGGCATGGGGCGCACCCGTGACTCCCGAGGAGGCCCTGAACCGCCTCGCCGAGACAGACGGGCCGATGAAGGCCCGGAGCACAGGCGCAGGGATGCGCCTGGTGCATACGTTCAGGACTGCAGACACCACAGCCGCGTCGGCCTATGTGTTTGCCGGGGCAGACGGCTTTGCCGTGGCTGCCGCCGATGACCTCGCGCCCGCACTTCTGGGCTATGGCGACAGTTTCGACCCCGCCAACATTCCCGCCAACATGCAGGCATGGATCGACGGGTATGCACGTCAGATAGAATGGCTCGAGGCCAATCCGCAGCCGATGCGCGAGGCCACGTCCGAAGACCATCCGGCCATAGAGGCTCTGGTGACCTCGAAATGGGGGCAGGACTATCCCTATAACCTGCAGTGTCCCCGCGACTCGCGCGGACTCAGTGTCACGGGATGCCTCGCCACCGCCCTCGCCCAGATCATCAACTATCACAAATGTCCCTCGGGACCCGGTACAGGCTCACACTCGTACGAGTGGAACGGCCAGACCCTGTCGTTCGACTACGGCGCCACCACCTTCGACTGGGCACACATCAGGGACACCTATCCCTATTACGGCACCACCAACGAGGAGCGTCAGGCGGTTGCCAATCTGATGCTGGCCTGCGGCATCGGCGTCAACATGAACTACTCGTCGTCGGCCTCGGGTGCAAGCGACATCTATGTGTGCGGACTCCTCACAAACCATCTCGGCTACGACAAGAGTGCCGGATACCTGATGCGCGACTATTTCTCGGCCGACGACTGGGATGACATCGTCTATGGCGAGCTGGCAGCCGGCAGACCCGTGCTCTATTGCGGCCAGTCCAATGCCGGAGGGCACGCATTTGTCTGCGACGGCTATCGCTCGGACGGATACTATCACATCAACTGGGGCTGGGACGGCATGTCTGACGGCTTCTTCCTACTCTCTGTCCTCGACCCCTACAATCAGGGCACAGGTGGTTCGGGCGACGGCTCGGGATTCAATTTCAACCAGAGCATCACCATCGGCATCCGTCCCTCGACAGGCGCCGAAGCCGACAGGTTCATCCCCCTATATGCCCGTGCCGGAATGGTATGGAACCCTACGGAAGAATTCTTCATGTTCGGAACCTCAAACATGGGGGCATACAGCTACTCGGAGGATGACATCGAGGTAGAGGCGGGCATCAGGCTCGTAAGCGGTACCGGCGAGACCTATTATGCCGGAGAGGGGACGACCCTCTATATCGAAGGTATCTCCGACGGCTATCTCCACGGCATCGAGGGTATCAGGCCCGTCTATCCCGCCGACCTCCCTGTCGGCAATTACAGCGCCTATCCCGTGGTGCGCAATCCGGGCGCCGACACCTGGCAGGACATCTTCACCCCCTACAACGACAGCAAGCCTGTAGCCGTGACCAAGAATGATGACGGCACAATCACCGTCGAGAAACCGACACCCGACTACTCGTTCCTTACCATCATCGGCGGTGTGACCGGGTGGGACATCGAGAACATCATCTACCGTCTGCGCCGCAAGATCGACGAGAACGGCGACCGCTATTACGAAGGCACCGTCAATCTGCCCGGCGGCATGTCCGAGTTCAAGTTCGGTACTTCGCGAATGACCTGGGATTATAGCTATGGCGCCGCGGCTGACAATGCGACCTATACCCTCTTCGCCACCGACGATTTCAGCGGGGCGAGCGGATCGGACGAGATTCACATCGTACCCGACGGCAATAACATCTCGCTGCCGCAGGCATGGCCCGGCGGCAAGATGACCGTGACGGTATCAATCGTAAATCAGACCGCACGCTTCTCATGGGAATCGGCCGGACTCTCGGGCATCGAGACCATCGACGCCCCCGACGCCGCGTCGACCTACTATAACCTGCAGGGCCAGCCCGTGGCCAACCCCGCCGGAGGCATATACATCCGCCTCACCGACGGCAAAGCCACCAAAGTCCGCATCCGCTGACATATCCTAAGACCACCAATAACATATACTCTGCTATACTTTATCCCTGAAAAACGGGCTTAAAGTATAGCAGAGTATATGT
>DAAQ01000008.1 GCA_001701225.1 Bacteroidales bacterium H5
GGTGGCTGTCGAGTATGTCAGCTTCGAGGCGCGCCATAGACACCGACATCTCGGCCACCTGCTGCCTGTTGCGGGTGCGTATGCGTGACACAACCGCTATGGCTATGACTATGACGAGCACTATCCCCAATCCGAGGGCCACATTGATGGCACGGCTCTGACCAAGTGCCAGCCGCTCGTTCTCGACCTTGAGTTTATAATAATCGGTAATCCCCTCCGAACTTTTAACTTCTGCCCTTATATTGTCCTTTGAAAGAGAATCTAATAGATAAAAGGCGTTGCACATGTGTCCGTAAGCATGTGAAAAGTCTTTGAGTTCGGCAAGCATCTGTGCTTTGACAAAGTATGGGATTACGCGAAATCCGCAATACCCATCATCTGTAACTGCACGGTTTATCTGGTTGAAAGCGTTCTCCATATCATCGACATAGAACAGATATTTTGCAAGGGTAGCCCGGTCATCAGGCCTGAGTTTGTCAGGATTGTCGCAGTCAATTTCTGTCATCAGTCTGATTATCTCCTGCGCGTTAGATCCGAAACTGTCCTCTGCCATTTCCAGTATATGTGCGGTGTATGAATTGATGTAATATCTGTAATCGGCATCCTTATCATAGAGAGTGGCATCATAGTCCCTTGCCGCGCCAAGAGCCTCATCCCAACGATGCAAAAGATAGAGTGCCCTGATTTCTCCAATACGGGCGAACGCCACTTTGGACGGCATGTCAATCTTCTTGTATAGGGTCTGGGCCTTACGGCTCCATTCTATCATTTTTTCGGGTTTTGTCTCGCCATATAGCCAGCATATTTCATTGGCTGTATGTGCAGCTATGGTGTCGTTCCCTTCCTGTAGGGATAATGCGTGAATCTCTTGAGACAATGAGAGGAGGCCTCCAATATCGGTAGAATCTCCTAAGGATCGGATATCAACCATATAATCGTCATACATCTCGCGGACAGTTCTGCCGTCGCGCTGACCGCAACCGACAGTCATCGTAATGGCAACAAAAATCAGGCACAGATAAGGTAGGAGTCTTTGCATGGATGCAAAATTATATAAAATAATTTAAAGGGCAAAAACAAAAAACATTTGTCTGTAAAAACGTAGTATTTATATTTGTCTGTAGAAAGATTCAGAAGGACGCCATAGGTTGAATGGAGTCCTTCTGAATCTACTGCCGCAATGAGATATGGGCGGAATCTTTCATCTCGATACTTTGTCTGTGTCCCGCTGGTATTTGCGTACCTGTGCGCCTCCGTTGAACCGGTAGGTCACTCCGAGGTTAAACCCGTTGTTGCTCCGGCGCTGGTTGTTCTGCCAAGTGTGGCGTATGAGTCCCGGGGAGACCATGTGCCCCTTGATGAGGCCGTCGGCGAGGTGGACGGGGAATGTGTAGGCGAAGCCGATGTTGAGCCTCCCCTTCAAGAGCGATTTCTCGAAATTCAGCACCAGGAGGTCGCTGTATCCGTATTGCAGTGTCTGCGGTGATACCGTGACCGAGGGTGACAGGTTGTAGTTGAGGTTGACAATCATGTCGAGGCCGGAAGGCATATAGTATGCGCCCGCGAGCAGGTCGGCATACCAGCGGTGGTTGGACTGTCCGCCGAAACTCACTTCCATCTGTGAGAGGGTGCCGTACATCTGTATCGCCCACTCCCGGCTGATGTTTTTGTAAAGGTTGGCGTTCAGCTCGAAATAGTGGCCCGGCACGTTCTCGTACCGGTAGGCAACATAGGGGCCCGTGATGCCGTCAGGGCGCAGCCCCGTGGCGGCAGATGCTATGCTGAGGACGCTGCTCCCCGCCTGGTGCCAGCGTGCCGTGAGCCAGAGGGTGTTGAACAGGTAGAAGGATGCCGTGAAGTCGTGGCCGTAGAGGGGCTTGAGTGCCGGATTGCCATGGGTGTATGTGAGCGAGTCGGTAAACTGGCCGAAATCCTGCAGATATGACAGCGGAGGTATGAAATGGGTGGTCCTGTAGTTGAGGCGCATAAGGAACCGTTCGGACGGTTTCCAGTAGAGGCGCGCCTCGGCAAGCGGCTTGACTGCCGTGTGCCCGGTGCCATCCTGGGTGATGTGCTGGGTGCTGACACCTGCGTTGAGCTGGAGCGAGAGACGCTCGGACGGCGTGAATGATGCCGATAGCATCGAGCGGCTGCGCACCTCGTCGGAGTGTGACTCGCGGACACCTGTCGCGAGGTCGTATGAATTGTAGCGGATAGAGTGCATCTGCTCGTCGAGTGCGAACGCCCATTTGCCTCCGGGGGCGAAATTGACCGTGGTGCCTCCCCACAGATAGTCCATCTTGACCCGGCTGTCGTCGTCGATGGCGAATATGTCGCCGCGCGAGCTGCTGTTGCCGTTGATGTCAGAGTCGTGGTTATAGGTTGCCCAGGTGTACATGTCCCATGCCTTTGAGAAGCGTCCGCGATAGTAGAGGCCGAGGATGTTGTTGCGCCCGTCGCGTGAGCCGGTGCGCGATGTGAAGCGTATGTCGCCGAGTGGTGTGCCGTCGAGTGTCTCGCGCCCGAGCGTGTATGAGGTGTTTGTCGAGTTGTTGCCGGTGAAGAATCCCTGCCACAATGCCGAGACCGAATGGTTGTCGTTGATCTGCCAGTCGGCGCTGGCGTCGGCTGCGACCGTCGTGGTGCGGCTTCGTGAGACGGGGTCGCCGAAGGGCTGCTCGCGCACGGTCTCGCGCAGATTGTTGAGCGGGTAGGTCTGCGTGTAGTATGACGATGACGCCGAGTGTCCCAGCCAGTGCCGTCCCGAGGCCGAGAGCGTGAGCTTCTCGCGGGTATATGAGGCGGACGCCATGCTGTTCCATGACGAGAGGTGCTCCCCCTTGCCGAGTCCGTCGCCGGGCGATATGCCGACACCTTCGTTCAGCATTCCCTCGTATCCGCGATAGGTGGGACGTGTGCGTATGTTGATGACCGCGTCATATCCGGCATATTTGCCCAGTGGGTTGTGTACGATGGTCACATACGCGAACTTGTCGGGGCTCATGCGCTTTATCACCTCCTGGTCGCGCTCTATGCTGTCGACGAGTATCTTGATGTTCTGTGAGCCCAGCACACTTACCGAACGGTTGGCGGGATTGAATGTCACTCCCGGCACGCGCCCGAGAAGACGCCCGACGTCGTATGCCCCCTCGCGCATCTGGCGCGTGATGAGGACGCGGTCTTTGCCGGGTGTGTGGGTCTCGGTGTTTGCCTTGACAACAACCTCGCCGAGCGATATGCTGTCGGATGCCACGCTGTCCGGGCGTTCGACCTGCGCGCGTGACGTGAGGATGGTCAGGATGAGTGTCGTGATGAAGATAATCTGTCTCATTGCCATAATGTATTTTGATGATGGATTTAGGTGGCAAAGTTAGGGCAAATCCGCTTTCAGACCTAATTTCCGGGTCTTACTTTTGTACTCTGATAGGGATAGTCAATATATTGATTTGTATGTAATTAGCAAGATGTAAGGTCATAAAAATTCTTACAGGGGGCTTTCCGGGTGCCGGGAGGGGGACGGAGTGTTGCAAATGTCGCGGATTTTTTGTAATTTTGTATGTTATGCAAGAAACAAACGAACAGAACATAATAGTCAAGGGTGCGCGCGTCAACAACCTCAGGGGGATTGACGTGGAGATACCCCGTGGCAAGCTTGTGGTGGTGACGGGCGTGAGCGGTTCGGGCAAGTCGTCGCTGGCGTTCGACACCCTCTATGCCGAGGGGCAGCGCCGCTATGTCGAAAGCCTGAGCAGCTATGCGCGCCAGTTCATGGGCAAGATGCCTAAGCCGGAGTGCGACGCCATACTGGGACTCCCGCCGGCCATCGCGATAGAGCAGAAGGTCAACACCCGCAATCCGCGAAGCACGGTGGGGACGTCGACCGAGATATATGACTACCTGCGCCTGCTGTTCGGCAGGGTGGGGCACACCTTCTCGCCAATAAGCGGCGACGAGGTGCGCAAGCACACGGTCGAGGATGTCATCGCCGCGGCCAAGGCCCGTCCCGTGGGGACGAGGATGGCGGTGACGGCCCCCATCACGCTACCCGAGGGGCGCTCGCTGGCCGCGCAGCTCGAGGTCTACCTCAAGGCCGGCTACCCGAGGGTAATGACTGTGGCCGACGCCCGCTTTGCCGACATCGAGGACCTGCTGCCCGAGGTAAGGGAGAATCCCGGGAAATATGACGCGGCGGATTATCTGCTGGTCGTAGACCGTCTGGCTGTGGCCCGCGACGGCGACGAGCTGAGCCGCCTGGCCGACTCGGCGGAGGCTGCCTTCTTTGAGGGGCGCGACAAGCTGCGTCTGGTCTTCTGGCCCGAGGGGGGCGAGGTCGAGATGCTCGAGTTCTCGAAGATATTCGAGGCCGACGGCATGAGGTTTGAGGAACCCTCGGACATGATGTTCAACTTCAACAACCCCGTAGGGGCATGTCCGCAGTGCGAGGGGTTCGGGCGCGTGCTCGGCATCGACGAGCGCCTTGTGGTGCCCGACACGTCGCTGTCGGTCTATGACGATGCGGTGGCGTGCTGGCGCGGCGAGAAGATGAGCGAGTGGAAGCGCGTCTTCATCCACGACTCGCAGCAATACGGATTCCCGGTACACAAGCCTTATGCCGACCTCAATGCCGAGGAGCGGCGCCTGCTGTGGCACGGCCCGCTGCGCCCGGGTGTGACGACATACGGCGAGTTCCCGTCGATAGACAATTTCTTCCGCATGGTCGACGAGAACCAGTACAAGATACAGTATCGCGTGATGCGCGCCCGCTATCAGGGCAAGACCCTCTGCAACCTGTGCGGCGGGTCGAGGCTCAAGCCCGAGGCGGGATACGTCAAGGTGGGCGGCCGCTCGATAGGCGAGCTGGTGAGGATGCCCGTGGCCGAGCTGGCCGAATTCTTCAACCGCCTGCGCCTCAACGAGCGTGACGCCGAGATTGCCCGCCGTCTGCTGCCCGAGATACGCAACCGCCTGGGCTATCTGGTCGAGGTGGGGCTGGGTTATCTGACGCTCGACCGCCTGAGCAATTCGCTCTCGGGCGGCGAGAGCCAGCGCATCAACCTGGCCACATCGCTCGGCAGCAGCCTTGTGGGCTCGCTCTACATACTCGACGAGCCCTCTATCGGGCTGCACTCGCGCGACACAGACCGCCTGATATCGGTGCTGCGCAAGCTGCGCGACCTCGGCAACACCGTCGTTGTGGTCGAGCACGACGAGGAGATAATGCGTGCCGCCGACTATCTGATTGATGTCGGCCCCGATGCCGGACGGCTCGGAGGCGAGATAATATTCCAGGGCAATCCCAACGACATCACCGACCTGACCACGGCACCGGGAGCGGCACAGAGCTATACGGCCCGCTATCTGTCGGGCGCGCTCACCATCCCAGTGCCCCGTCAGCGCCGACGCTGGCGCGACTCGATAAAGATAACCGGGGCCCGCGAGCACAACCTGAAGGATGTCGACGTCACCGTGCCCCTCGGGGTGATGACGGTGGTGACAGGCGTGAGCGGTTCGGGCAAGTCGACGCTGGTGCGCGACATACTCTACCGCGCCGTCAACCGCCGCCTCGGTAACGCAGGCGAGGCCCCGGCATTCCACCGCGACCTGACGGGCGACATCTCGCGCATCAGGGACATACAGTTTGTCGACCAGAACCCCATCGGCAAGTCGACCCGCTCGAACCCGGCGACATACCTCAAGGCGTTCGACGAGATACGCAAGCTGTTCGCCTCGACCCAGGCCGCAAAGCAGATGGGCTTCACGGCGTCGCATTTCTCGTTCAACTCCGAGGGTGGCCGCTGCGAGGCCTGCAAGGGTGAGGGTGTCATCACCATAGAGATGCAGTTTATGGCCGACATCACCCTGCCCTGCGAGGAGTGCCACGGCAAGCGATACCAGAAGGAGATACTCGAGGTCGAGTATCGCGGCAAGAATATCTACGACATACTGGAGATGACGGTGGACGGCGCCATCGAGTTCTTCTCGGAGGAGGGTGGGGCACAGGAGCGCAAGATTGTCAAGCGGCTCAAGCCCCTGCAGGATGTCGGCCTCGGCTATCTCAAGATAGGGCAGAACTCGTCGACCCTCTCGGGGGGCGAGAACCAGCGCGTCAAGCTGGCGTCATTCTTTGCCGACGAGAGCAAGGAGCCTGTGATGTATATCTTCGACGAGCCTACCACGGGACTGCATTTCCAGGACATCGCCACGCTGCTGCGCTCGTTTGACCGCCTCATAGCGATGGGGCACACTGTGCTCATCATCGAGCACAACATGGATGTGATCAAGTGTGCCGACCATGTGATAGACATGGGCCCCGAGGGGGGCGACGCCGGTGGCACCGTGGTATGTACCGGCACCCCTGAGGAGATCGCCGCCTGCCCCAGGTCTTACACTGGCAGGTTCCTGAAAGAGAAACTGAAATAACAACCAGGACTATATAGGACTTATAAGACTTATAAGACCTATAAGACTTATATAAAGATACACCAATGCCAAAAATCGGAGACCGTGTCCGCTTCCTCAACACCACGGGGGGCGGCATCATAAAGAGAATAGAAGGAAACATAGCATACGTTGACGATGACGGGTTCGAGACCCCGACGCTGCTGCGCGAGTGTGTGGTGGTGGCCGAGGCCGCTGAGACTGCCCGCAAGGTGGCCGCGACCCAGGAGGCCGTGAGCGCCGCCGCGCCCATGACACCCGAGAAGGCCAAGTCGGCCCCGTTGCCCGACGAGACCCCCGAGGGGGAGAAGCTCAACGTCGTCCTGGCCTACGAGCCTACCGACTCGCGCCACCTCAACACGACCACGTTCGACACATATCTGGTCAATGACTCGAACTATTATCTCTATTTCACATACATGACCCGAGCCGACGGCGACACGGGATGGAAGACACGCTATGCAGGTGTGGTCGAGCCGAACATACAGGTGTTCCTCGAGGAAATCGAGGGTACCGAGCTGCCGCAGATGGACCGCGTGGCCGTGCAGATGATAGCCTTCAAGATGGAACGGGAGTTCCGCCTCAAGTCGCCTGTGGCTGTCGAGACTCCGCTTGATACCACCAAGTTCTTCAAGCTCCATTGCTACAGGCAGTCTCCCTATTTCGAGAAGGATGTCATAGCCATAGAGATTGTACACGACGATGTTGTGCGCCAGCGTGCCGTCATAGACTCAAGCCGTATGGAGGATGGCATCAAAGCCAAGAAAGCTGTCGACCGCCCTGCCAAACGTCCTGTGGTCAAGCACCGTCGCGAGCAGCGCAGGGGGGAGATAATCGAGGTCGACCTGCATGTGGCCGAGCTCATCGACACCACCGCAGGGATGTCGCCCGCCGATATCCTGAACCTGCAGATAGACGAGTTCCGTAAGGTCATGGATGCCAACCTGCGCAACAAGGGTCAGAAGATAGTCTTCATCCACGGCAAGGGCGAGGGTGTGCTGCGCAATGCGCTGATGAAGGAGCTCAACTATCGCTATAAGGGACACCAGGTGCAGGATGCCTCGTTCCGCGAATATGGCTTCGGCGCCACACAGGTCACGATATGATACTCTATTTCTCGGGCACGGGCAACTCGGCCGATGTTGCTTCGCGCCTCGGCCGCCTTACCGGCGACAGGGTGATGCGTATGGAGCCCGGCCTGAAGCGGGTCGAGATTGAAGATGGCGAGCGCCGGGTGGTATGGGTGTTTCCCGTACACTCGTGGGGCGTGCCCCCCTTTGTGCTCTCGGCAATCCGCAGGATTACCTTCCTCGGCCACGGGGTTGTCCATCACATGGTGGCGACATGTGGCGACGACTGTGGCATGACCGACCGCCAGTGGCGTCGCGCCATGGCTGCCAAGGGATACCGTGCGGGAGGGGCCTTCACCGTTATCATGCCCAACACCTATGTGGCCATGCCCGGATTCGATGTCGACCCGGCTCCGCTGCGCGACAGCAAGATAGCGGCGAGTGATGCCCAGGTGCGCGAGATTGCCACCCTGCTGCCGGGTATCGAGAAGATCGCCGAGCCATATACCGACGTGGTGCGCGGATCCTTCCCCCGTTTCAAGACATCGGTGATATATCCGTGGTTCGTGAGGTTTGCCATCAACGCGCGCAAGTTCCGGGTGGACGAGAGCTGCATCGGGTGCGGACGGTGTGCCAAGGCGTGTCCCGTGGGCAATATAACCCTCGACGGGGGACGCCCCGTCTGGGGTGCTGATTGCACAGGATGCCTTGCCTGCTATCACACCTGCCCCATGCATGCCATCGCCTACGGTCCCTCGACCCGCGGCAAAGGACAGTACATGCGGAGGCAGGCGCGATAAAAAATGATGCCATATCGCTGAAATATAGCCTCATGTTTGTTAATATGATACAGATGTATTACTTTTGTGATACAATATATCGCATGAAACAGAAATGATATGAACACACCCGTCACAAGAAAACAGACATCTTTCCGTCTGAGCGAGTCGCTGCTCGGAACCTTGAGGGAAGAAGCCAAGAGGCATAACCGCAGTCTCAACAACTATGTCGAGAGTCTGCTCATGGCCTCTGTCGCTTCGCGCCCCAACAATGTCACGCTGGCGGCTATGTCCGAGGCCGAGAGCGGAGCCGACCTCGAGACCCTTGACCTGTCGGATTTCAGGAGATATGTAGACTCGTTATGAAACCCCTGAAACCCACGGGGCAGTTCAAGAAGGACCTCAAGAGATACAGACATAAGGCTGAGGCCATCGCCGCCCTGGAGGTGGTGCTGAATTATCTTGAAAACGAGATTCCGATACCGTCAGAATACAGGCCACATCCTCTGACCGGTGATTACAGGGGCTATCTCGAGTGCCATGTGGAGAATGACATACTGCTGATATGGTTTGACCGTGAGAAGGACTGTATCAAGCTGGTCAGGTTCGGCACCCATTCCGAACTGTTCGGATAATGAGACAGAAAACACCCGCGGAGCCTTTGGGCGTCGCGGGTGTCGTGTATGGTGTCGTGTGGGAATCAGTCGTTGAGATGCCGCTTGTATGCGGCGGCCATGCGGGTATGATAGCCGCGCCTGGCATATGAGGGGCCATTGTAGCCTCGGGCGAAAGCGGCCCAGTTCTTGGAGCGGAGATGCTTTACCAGCCCAGAGCTGGTGATGAAGGCTGCAAAGAGGTCGAGCTGGTCACGCTCCGAGCGTGACATCTTTGTCTCGAAGTCCTCGATGCTCTCGGCTCCGCATTTCTTCCAGTTGAATCCGCCTATCTGGAACATGCCCCAGAAAGTGCCCTCGATGGCTGCATGAGGGTTGATGCTGCGGGCAGCCTCAAGACGGTTGTTAGCGCGTGTCTGCGAGCCGCGGTGCGATGTGAACACCACGGAGTGAGACTTGCTGTATTTCGCCAGATTGACTCCCCGGCGCTGGGCAAAGCGGCGAAACATGGACAGGTCAAAGTTGATGAGAGGTTTGCCGGGTGCCGAAAACCCCTCGTGGGTGCGGCCGGCCTCGATGTCGACCACGGCCTTGATTGCTGCGACCTCGACCCCGAGGCTCTCGGCTACCTCGGCGAAGTCTTGTTCGGTCAGTGGGATGATTGTGTCTGTAAGCTCTGTGAGCTGTTGTGCCTCCGTGAGCGGCAGGGCTTCGAACGGCATCTCGCCCTCGGCGGGATGTGTTGTGGCCGGACTCTTTGACGAGAGCATGACCACGCCCAGGAGTGCCGCCCCGGTGAGCAGGGCTACACGTTGACGCATAAATGTCGGTTTAGTTACACAATGCCCGGGGCGAGAGGGAGAGCCTGTCGCCCCGGGTGAGAATTATCACTTTGAATAAGACGCTTTTCGGGTGAAAAGGTTTATTTCTTGAGTTCGGCGACCTTCTCGAGGGTACGCTTGAGCTGGCCGTAGAAGCGCTCTACGGCGGGGATGTTCATGCGCTCGGAGGGCGAGTGGACGTCGCGCAGGGTGGGGCCGAACGACACCATGTCGAGGTGCGGGTATTTGGTCAGGAAGAGTCCGCACTCCAGTCCGGCGTGGATGGCCTTGATGGCCGGCTCGATGCCGTAGAGTTCCTTGTATGCGTCGCGGGTTATCTTCATGATGGGGCTGTTGAGGTTGGGCTGCCATCCGGGATAGCCGTCGCCATGCTCGACGCGGGCTCCGGCAAGGAGGAAGAGGGCCTCGACCTGACGGGCTATGTCCCACTTGCGTGACTCGACCGAGCTGCGTTGGCTGGTGGTGACAACGATGGTGTTGTTCTCGGCCATCTTGACGGATGCGAGGTTGGTCGAGGTCTCGACGAGGTTCTCGAGCTCGCGGCTCATCGACATCACACCGTGAGGCGCGCTGTAGATGGCGCGGACCAGGTTGATGCTGGTGGCCTGGTCGATGGCGAAATCGGGTGTGTCGACACTCTCCATGGTTATCTTGAGGTCGGGCTCCAGACCGGAATATTCGTTCTCGAGTTCGGCGGTGTAGACGTTGAGCATGGCACGCACGGTCTCCTTCTTGGAGGTATGGACGCCGATGACGGCGTGTGCGGCGCGGGGGATAGCGTTGCGCAGGTTGCCGCCGTCAATCTCAGAGACGACTACCTCGTGCTTGCCCATGAGGTTGAAGAGGAAGCGGGCCAGCAGCTTGTTGGCGTTGGCGCGGCCCAGGTGGATGTCGCCGCCCGAGTGGCCACCCTTCAGGCCCTCGATCTTGATGAGGAAATAGAGGAAATCCTTGGGTGCGAACGAGCGGTTGTAGGTGAAGAATGCCTGTGTGTCGACACCTCCGGCGCAGCCGACGAATATCTCGGCATCGTCCTCAGAGTCGAGGTTGAGCAGCATCTGGCCGCTTATCATGTCTGTGCCGAGGTTGTTGGCGCCGGTCATGCCGGTCTCCTCGTCCATGGTGAAGAGGGCCTCGATGGGGCCGTGCTCGAAAGTCTTGTCGGTCATTATGGCCAGCGAGGCTGCCACGCCGATGCCGTTGTCGGCGCCGAGGGTGGTGCCGCGTGTCTTGACCCATTCGCCGTCGACGTAGGCCGGAATGGGCTGTGTATGAAAGTCGAACGACTTGTCATTGCTCTCGCACACCATATCCATGTGTCCCTGGAGGATTACGGTAGGTGCATCCTCATGTCCGGGTGTGGCGGGTACGCTCAGCACCACGTTGCCTACGGCGTCGGTCTTGGAGGCTATGCCGTGTTCTTTGGCAAAGTCGAGGATGAAGGCGCGTATCTGCTCCTCGTGCTTGGAGGGACGCGGTATGCGGGTGATTCGGTCGAAGATTTCGAACACCGCCTTGGGCTGAAGGTCTTTGATTTCCATGTCTTATCTGAATGTTTGGTTTTTTAGAATTATTATGCAATCGTGAATCTAATTGCAAAAAATTCATAATTGCACCACTAAATTACAAAATTCGCTCCACATACGCACCATTTTTAGCATAAAATATACTACTTTTGCAAAATAAAACCTCCCTGACATGATGCAAATCCTCATTCCGGTCATTCTGAGCGTACTCCTCATAGGGGTCGCGGTGGTGCTTCTCGGGGTCAAGGCTTTGTTCGTGAAAGGGGGCCGTTTCCCCTCGGGACACGCCCACGACATCCCCGAGCTGCGACGCCGCGGCATAGGGTGTCACCGCCGGGGAGGCGACTGAACACAGGAAACAAATCATAAAGTCAAAACTACCCCTCCTTTAACACAACACATGAAAAATAAAGCATTGTCAGCCTCAGCGCTGCTTGCCGGCATCCTGACCATAGGTCTCGTGAGCTGTGACAGCGACAACAAGTCAGCCGCAACCCCGGCGGCAACACAGGCGGCAGCCTCGGGCGACGCAAACGCTACAGCACCCTCTCTCAACATCCGCTATATCGACGGCGACTCGATTGCCCGCCGTTATCAGGGCTCGCTCGATTACGAGGCCGAGCACATGAAGGCCATGCAGCGCCTCGACAACGCCCAGCAGGCCAAGGCAAACGAGATACAGCGTTTTGCCGCCTCGATCGAACAGAAGGGCCGTAACAACGGCTATCTGACCCAGGAGAGCTATAACGCAGACATGCAGAAACTGCAGAAGATGCAGCAGGATGCCGAGAGCTATCTGGCCAATCTCGGCCGCAAGACCGAGGTGGAGCTGGCACAGAAGCAGATGGCCCTCAACGACACCATCGAGAAGTTCATCAAGAATTTCAACGCCTCGCGCGGATATGACGCCATCCTCTTCAAGAACGCCGGCATCTATTTCAATCCGGCGCTCGACATCACCGACGAGGTGGTCGAGGGTCTCAACGCCTCGTACGCCAAGCCCGGCGAGAGCAAGTGACATAGGTCTCTCTATCACGTCAGACGTATCAGCATAATATGACAAGAACCGCCCCGCAGGGAAATTTCCCTGCGGGGCGGTTTCTGTAACAATGTATAGCGGTTGGGGTAGGAAGCGCTTTATCTGTAGTCGGCAAACTGATCCTGCAGCTTCTTGCGGGCAAAGAAGATACGGCTCTTCACAGTGCCCAGCGGAAGGTTCATCTTCTCGGCTATCTCGCTGTATTTGTAACCTGCCACATGCATTGAGAAGGGGATGCGGTAGTCGTCAGAGAACGAGTTGATGGCTGCTGTGATCTCGGCTGCTCCGTACGACCCTTCGGGTGTCTCGAGGCCCGAGTCCTGCGACAGGTTGAGGTGATAGAGGTCTTCGGTCTGGTCAACGACAGTAGCGCTGCGTGCCACGCGGCGGTAGTTGTTGATGAAGATATTGCGCATGATCGTGAAGACCCATCCCTTGAAGTTTGTATTGTCAACATACTTGCTCTCGTTGTCGAGCGCCTTCAAGGTGGTGTCCTGGAGCAGGTCATAGGCGTTATCGCGGTTTGATGTGAGCATATAGGCAAAGTTAAGAAGGTTTGCCTGAAGGCTCATCAGCTTGGTCTGAAATTCTTTGGTTGCCATGTTCGTATGTTGTTTTGTAGTGATTGTTATCGGGTGTCTGTTGTCGTGAGGGAGTGTGAGGGAGAGGGAGTGAGTGGCCCTCTTTCCTTTTGACAATTCAAAGTTAGGCATAATATTCGTTACCACAAAACTATTGTCAAGAAATTATGACAAAATTTATCTCAAAAATTACTAATAATTTGTTAAAATATTGATAGATAATATTTTAAGCTGGTTACAATATTGTTACGAAATTGTTGCAATCTTAAAAATGTTACAATTTGCCATCCCGGGACATCCTGCGTGGGATGTGCCTGCGATACAATAACCCTACCTCGTGGAGTGATGTCGTGCGGATGTGTGCGCGAAGGTGTGGCACGGCGCAAATATTTTTTTTTGGACTTTGGGCGAAATGTTCGTACCTTTGCTTTCATAATTGACTTTAATTATTGTAATACCAAAACGCTCTTATGGGACTTTTTGAAAAACTTACTGCGAAGGCCAAGGAACAGCGCCAGCGCATCGTGCTGCCTGAAGGCACCGAACCCCGCACCCTCACTGCGGCAGACCGTGTAATAGCCGACGGCATCGCCGACATCATCCTGATCGGCGACCCGAAGGAGGTCAACGAGATGGCATCGTCTCTCAAACTTGAGAATATCAAGAAGGCCACTATCGTCAATCCTGCCGACGAGAAGGTCATCGACAAGTATGCTCCCCTCTTCTTCGAGCTCCGCAAGAAGAAAGGCATCTCTATGGAAGAGGCCCGTACCACTACAGCCAATCCTCTCTATCTCGGCTGCCTCATGATCAAGGCCGGTGATGCCGACGGTCAGGTGGCAGGTGCCCTCAACACTACCGGCAACGTGCTGCGTGCCGCTTTCCAGGTCATCAAGACCAAGCCCGGCATCAATGTAGTGTCGGGTGCCTTCGTGATGGTTCTTCCCGAAGATGCTCCCTTTGGCACCAACGGTCTGCTTATCTTTGCCGACTGCGCCGTCATCCCCGATCCTACCGCTCCCGAACTTGCCCAGATTGCCGTGTCGGCCGCACAGACCGCACGCGACATCGCCGGTATGGAGCCCCGCGTCGCCATCCTCAGCTTCTCTACCAAGGGCAGCGCCAAGCACGAGAAGGTAGACAAGGTCATCGAGGCCACCCAGATTGCCCATAAGATGGATCCCGACCTGCTGCTCGACGGTGAGCTCCAGGCCGATGCTGCCCTGGTGCCCAGCGTTGCCAACAGCAAGGCTCCCAACAGCCCCCTGTCGGGCCGTGCCAATGTGCTCGTGTTCCCCAACCTCGAGGTGGGCAACATCGCATACAAGCTCTGTCAGCGTCTCGGTGGCGTAGAGGCTGTGGGCCCCATCCTTCAGGGTCTCGCAGCTCCTGTCAACGACCTGTCGCGCGGCTGCTTCCCCGAAGACATCTACAAGACCATCATCATCACCTGCAACCAGGCAATCGGTCTGAAGCACTAATCATCAATACATAGGGCCTATAAGACCTATAAGACTTATAGGCCCTATTGAATAGAATAAGACATAATATGAAAATCCTCGTTCTCAACTGCGGCAGCAGCAGTGTGAAATATAAGCTCATCGACACCACATCAGAGGTAGTGCTTGCCGAGGGTGGCGTCGAGAAAATCGGTCTTCCCGACGGATTCCTCAAATACAAGAAAGCCGATGGCTCGAAAGAGATTATCGACCTTGGCCACATCGACCATCTCGCAGCCGTAAAGGCTATCCTCAACCTGCTCACAGACCCCGTGGAGGGCTGCATCAAGAGCTATGACGAGATTGACGCCGTGGGCCACCGCGTGGTACATGGCGGCGAGAAGTTTGCCGAAAGCGTCCTCATCACCGACGAGGTGAAGGACATGATCAAGCAGTGCTATGACCTGGCACCCCTGCACAATCCCGCCAACATGACCGGCATCGACGCCATCACGGCCCTCATGCCTGCCGTGCCCCAGGTTGCAGTGTTCGACACCGCGTTCCATCAGACAATGCCGGCAAAGTCGTTCATGTACGCGCTTCCCTACAAGTATTATGCCGAGGATGGCGTGCGCCGCTATGGATTCCACGGTACATCTCACCGCTACGTGTCGCAGCGTGCCGCTGAGTTCCTTGGCGTAGATATCAAGACCAAGAAGATCATCACCTGCCACATCGGCAACGGCGGCTCGATCACTGCTGTGGACGGCGGCAAGAGCGTAGATACCTCGATGGGTCTCACACCCGTAGAGGGCCTTATGATGGGTACACGCGTGGGCGACGTAGACCCCGGTGCGCTCACATACCTCATGCTCAAGCACAATCTCTCGGCCAACGACCTGCAGAACATCATCAACAAGCAGAGCGGTATGCTCGGCGTGAGCGAGATTTCGAGCGACATGCGCGAGATTGAGGCTGCCATCAACGACGGCAACGAGCGTGCCCGCATGGCCCAGGACATGTACGAGCAGCGCATCCTCAAATATATCGGCGCATACGCAGCCGAGATGGGTGGTGTCGACATCATCGTCTTCACCGGTGGTGTAGGCGAGAATCAGGTGTCGCTCCGCGAGGCTGTCTGCAAGCCCCTTGCATTCATGGGCGTAGAGCTTGACACCGAGGTCAACGCAACATCGCGCGGCAAGGACGCCGTAATCTCCAAGCCCTCTTCGAAGGTGACCGTTGTCGTCATCCCCACAGACGAGGAGATGATGATTGCCCGCGACACAGAAGCAATTGTAAAATAATGGGTTAAAGGTTAAGGGTTAAAGTTTAAAGGGGTACACTCTTTAAACTTTAAACTATAGTCTTTAAACTATAATCTTTAAACTCTCAAACTCTTCCCTTTAACCCTTAACCTTTAACCTTTAACCCCATCCCCAATTATGAAAAAGATACGTGCGGCCGTAGTCGGCTACGGCAATATCGGACATTTCACTGTCCAGGCTCTCAAGGCAGCTCCCGATTTTGAGATTGCGGGCGTTGTGCGCCGTCATATAGGCGACATCCCTGCCGAACTGGCCCCCTACAAAGTTGTGACAGACATCCGCGAGCTCGGAGATGTCGATGTGGCTATCCTCTGTACTCCTACACGCGAGGTCGAGAAATATGCCCTCGAGTATCTCAAGCTCGGCATCAATACCGTCGACAGCTTTGACATCCACACCTCGATTGTCGACCTGCGCCGCTCGCTCGATGCCGCCGCCAAGGCTGCGGGACGTGTGTCGGTGATTTCGGCCGGATGGGATCCGGGCAGCGACTCTATCGTTCGCACCCTCATGCAGGCTGCTGCTCCCAAGGGTCTCACATATACGAATTTCGGCCCCGGCATGAGCATGGGCCATACGGTATGTGTCAAGTCGAAACCCGGCGTGAAGAATGCCCTCTCGATGACTATGCCCAAGGGCGACGGTATGCACCGCCGCATGGTGTATGTCGAGCTTGAGGATGGCGCAGACCTTGCAGATGTGACCCGTGCCGTCAAGGAAGACCCCTATTTCGCATCAGACGAGACCCATGTGATGGCTGTCGAGAGCGTCGATGCCGTCAAGGATATGGGACATGGCGTACACATGGTGCGCAAGGGTGTCTCGGGCGAGACTCAGAACCAGCGCTTCGAGTTCAATATGTCAATCAATAATCCTGCGCTCACCGCCCAGCTCCTTGTATGCGTGGCCCGCGCCTCTATGCGTCTCGCTCCCGGAGCATACACCATGATTGAGATCCCCGTCATAGACCTCCTTGCCGGCGACCGCGAGGACCTCATCGCACATCTGGTGTAACGGTGGTATGAGGTTAAAGGTTAAGGGTTAAAGGTTAAGGGTTAAAGGGAGCACCTTCTTTAAACTCTCCTCCTTTCTATCTTTCTTTAAACTATAAACTTTAATCTTTAAACTTTCTCTTTAAACTATAAACTTTAAACTTTCCTCTTTAAACTAAACTATCCGATAGTCAATGAATCATCTGTTCCGCCTGGCTGCCGGCATGATTGTGGCCACCGCGCCGGTGTTCGCAGCCGATGCCGCCGTCAAAGACCTCCCTGTCAAGAGTGTCAACGGACATCTGTATCACTATTATCAGATTCCGGCCAAGGAGACAGTCTACTCTGTGTGCTATAAACTTGGTGTGACCAAGGAGGAGCTGATACGCTATAACCCTGCGGTCGAGGATGGCCTCAAGGTGGGGATGACAGTCTATTTCCCTTATGACGGTGATCCTGCGGTGCAGACACGCACCGAGACCGTCACGCACAAGGTCATGAAGGGGGAGACAATCTTCGGTATCTCGCACAAGTATGGCATCAGCGAGCAGCAGCTCATGGAACTGAATCCGTTCCTTAAGAACGGACTCAAGGCCGGGCAGACATTGACCATCTCGAAAGAGACACGTGCCGAGAATCCGGCACCCGCAGTAGTCGGGGAATCTGCCGCTCCTGCGGCATCCGCACTCGCCGATGTGGATATGGAGGGGTATCTTGTCAAGAAAAACGAGACCCTCTACTCGATAGCGGTTGCCCACGGCATCACTGTGGCCGAACTCGAGGCCGCCAATCCCGGCCTGGTCTCGCTCAAGGCCGGGCAGGTCATCAACATCCCTGTGCACAAGCAGCCGGAAGCAACCAAAACCGAGACGGCCAAGACTGAGGCTCCATCCGTTGACACCCCTCAGCCCGCGGCTACTGCCGAGCCTGCCGCAACTGTTGAGGACACCGCAGAGGCAGCCCCTGCCGCCGAGGTGCGCGAGGATATCTCAATCGCCGTGATGTTGCCGTTCATGCTTGCCGAGGAGACCCCCTCGAAGAGCGCACAGCGATATACAGAGTTCTATAAAGGCTTCCTCCTTGCCGTCGACTCGCTGCGCTCGTCAAGACTCCCGATACATATTTCCACCTACGATACCGAAGGCTCGGTTGTCAAGGTGCGCGAGATACTCTCTGACCCCGGTTTCAGGAAACCCTCGGCCATCATCGCCCCCGACAATGCCGCCCAGCTTGCCATCCTTGCCGAATATGGCAAGAACAACGGCGTCAAGGTGCTTAACTCGTTTGTGGTGCGCGACGAGTCGTATCTGACCAATCCGCAGATGATGCAGGGCAATCTTCCCAGCGCCAAGATGTATTCAAAGGCCATCGCCGCGCTTGTCGAGCGTCTGCGCCACTCCACCCCAGTATTCCTTTCGACCGAGGGCTCGACAGCCGATAAGGGTGAGTTTGTCAGCGAGCTCAAGACCGCACTCCACAACGAGGGGCTGCAGTTCATCGAGATTTCGGCCACGGGCCAGAGCCTGACACCCGAAGACCTCGGGCAGCTCAGTGCCGAAGGCAACTATACTTTCATCCCCCTCTCGAGCCGTCAGGCCGACCTCAACAAGCTCATGCCTGCCATCATCGAGTGGCGCGACAAGGAGGTGACACCGATGGTGCGCCTTTTCGGCTATCCTGAGTGGACCATGTTCCGTGGCGAGACACTGCAGAACATGCACAACCTCAACACCACCGTCTACTCGCGCTTCTTCGCAGACTATGACGAAGGCCGCTCGGAGTCCATAGACGGCAAGTTCCGCCAGTGGTATGGCGCGCCCATGGAGAGCGTCGTGCCCCGGCAGGGCCTCATGGGCTTTGATGCGGGCATGTTCCTGATTCCATATCTCACCGACGGCACACGCTCGCACGACGGAGTGCAGAACGGCTACCGCTTTGTACCCGCCTCCGAGTCCACAGACGCAGGTCTATACAACGACATGCTCTATTTCATCACCTTCCGTCCCGGCGGGACGGTAGACAAAACCGCTCTCTGATGCCGGGCCTGAGCCGACTAATAGCACTTGTGTGCCTCATGGTCTCACTGTGTGTCCCCATGGCGAGGGCGCAGAGGGAGTATCGCCCTAATTTCTCGCTCGGAGTCAAGGGGGGCGCCACCCTGTCGCGCATGTCCTTCTCGCCCGAGGTGCACCAGTCCATGGTACAGGGCATCACCATGGGTGTCATGGCCCGCTATCACGAAGAGAAACTGTTCGGCCTGATTGGCGAGGTCAATATCACCCAGCGCGGGTGGAAGGAAGATTTCGTGCGTGACGAGGCCCCGGAGTTCGAGTATTCGCGCCGCCTCACCTACATACAGGTCCCGCTCCTCACCCACATCTATTTCGGGCCCGAGCGTGTCAAGTTCTTCTTCAACCTCGGCCCCGAGTTCGGGCTGATGCTTGGCGACAAGATAGACGCCAACTTTGATTATGAGAACTATGGCAGCATCCAGGGTTTCCCCCAGGGCTACCGCACCAACCGGCAGCTCAACATGGATGTCGAGAATCGTTTTGACTACGGCATCGCCGGAGGCGCCGGCATAGAGATATTCATCAACCGCCGCAACTCCGTCATGCTCGAAGGCCGCTATTATTTCGGCCTCGGCAACATCTTCAACGCCACCAAACGCGACTATTTCGCCGCCTCCCGCGGCACCTCCATAGAAATAACCCTCGGCTATTTCTTCAGGCTGCGGTGAGGGAGAATAATATATAAAGACACATTCGCATGACCCTTGTGGTCAGTGCGCCAAGGCTCTATAAAACCTGTGACTCTGATACCGGATATAGTGCATCTCCGCCAGTCTCCCGGAAGGTTGGCGATGCCGTAGGCTTGTGTCTCTTTTGTATGACATGAAACCGCTGATAAGCCTGATAGTACCCGTGTATAATGCCGGGAAATACCTGTGCCGTTGCATCGAATCGCTTATTGCCCAGGATTATGAGAATCTTGAGATTATGCTTGTGGACGACGGCTCGACCGATGGTTCCGGCGAGATATGTGATACTTATGCGGGACGGTATGAGAACATATCCGTGATACATCAGGATAATTCAGGAGCCTCCAAGGCGAGGCTTAATGGCATCAGGGCTGTAAATGGGGACTATATGGTTTTTGCTGACAGCGATGACTATGTGTCGCCGCGATATGTCTCGGCCCTATATGATGCCATAGGGGAAACCGGCGCAGATATATCTCTCTGTGATGTGAGACGGGTGGAAAGATGTGAACGGGGTAATTTTGATGATGTCTGTCCTGCAATGCCAATCGACCCTAAGGAGCTTTTCGGACGTTTCTTCAGATATGATTTCTGGGGCTTCTGTGGTGCGTGCTACAGGCACAGTCTGTTTGAGTCGCTGGATTTCCCCGAGGCGACAGTAAATGAAGACTACTATGTGAAACTACAGATCCTGGCGAAGGTAAAAAGTATTGCCTATATGCCATGTGCGTTGTATTGTTATGAGAAACATCCGGGAAGCCTCTCCAATCTGTCCCTGTCTCTCAAGGCATTGGGGGAGGTAGACAATACGCTTGCCGCATGGAGATTCTGCAAGAAACATTTGCCTGAGTATTCCGGGGAGGCGCTTTCCATAGCTGCCGAATCGGCGACAAAATGGCTTGAACCACTGACCCGGGACAGAAGCAGGAGATATGACGGTTATCTCAGCTGCATAATGAGATTCATAAACCACAACATAAGGGATATCCTGACAGAAAGACATCTTTTGTGGAAGACGAAGGTCGTGCTTGCCGTCAGGTATTATTACGCCCTATGGCGTTATTCGGACATAAGTAATGAGCGAGGAAAACTGGACAATAAGGATAAAGCCGCAGAAGAAAGCATTTGATGTAGACCTGAGGACTCTGTGGCAGTATCGCGACTTGTATGTGATGTATGTGAAGCGCGATATAATCACGGTCTACAAACAGACAATACTGGGGCCGCTGTGGTTCCTGATACAGCCTGTGCTGACCACGATAATGTTCACATTCGTGTTCGGAGGGCTTGCCGGTATCACGACCAACGGAATTCCTCAGCCGTTGTTCTATATGTCGGGAATTGTGCTGTGGAATTATTTCAGCACGGCATTCACCGATACATCCGACGTATTCGGGAAAAATGCCAATGTGTTCGGGAAGGTGTACTTTCCGAGACTCATAGTCCCGCTGGCGACGGTGAGCTCCAATCTGGTCAAGACCGCTATCCAGATGGTGCTATATTTTTCTATGGTCGCATATTATTGGGTTTCAGGATTTGATGTGACAATCACATGGGCTATCCTGCTTCTGCCGGTATTGATATTCATGGTGGCGATGCTCGCCATGTCGTCGGGCATGATTATCTCATCGCTCACCACCAAATATCGCGACCTGAAACAGCTTATAGCATTCGGCGTGCAGCTTTTCATGTATGCCACCCCGGTGATCTATCCCCTTGATGCAGCTCCCGAACGCTATAGGCGTATAATCGAGCTGAATCCTCTCTCATCAATATTCGAGGCGTTCAAATATGCTACAATCGGTAGTGGAGAGCTACAGTGGGGATTGCTCGGTTACAGTTTTGTATTCATGGCACTCTCGATGTTTTTTGCTGTTATAGTGTTCAACAAGGTCGAACGTACATTCATGGATACGGTGTGACCATCCGAAATTACCGAAAAGACAATGCAGGATACAGCTATCGAGTTTGACAATATCGGAAAACTATACCGTCTGGGTGTGGTCGGTACGGGTACACTGTCGCACGACCTGAACCGGTGGTGGGTGACCAAGATTCTCGGCAAAGAGGATCCGTATCTGACCATCGGCGAGGTGAACGACCGTAGCACCTCGGGCAATAGTGATTATGTGTGGGCCCTGAAAAACATCACCTTCAATGTCGGCCGGGGTGATGTCGTGGGCATCATCGGCAAGAATGGAGCTGGCAAATCGACATTGCTGAAACTGCTGTCGCGGGTGACGGCCCCCACGCAGGGAGAAATCAGGGCCCGCGGTCGCATTGCTTCACTGCTTGAGGTCGGTACCGGTTTCCATCCCGAGATGACAGGACGCGAGAACATCTATATGAACGGTGCCATAATGGGAATGAGCCGTAGTGAGATTGCCTCTAAATTTGATGATATCGTAGATTTTGCAGGTGTCGCGCGTTTTGTGGACACGCCCGTCAAGCGTTACTCGAGCGGCATGACCGTGAGGCTCGGATTTGCCGTCGCTGCATTCCTTGAGCCTGAGATACTTGTGGTCGATGAGGTTCTGGCGGTCGGTGACGCTGAATTCCAGCGCAAGGCATTGGGCAAGATGAAGGATGTGTCGCAAGGCAACGGGAGGACAGTCCTTTTCGTGAGCCACAACATGGCGGCCATCAAGAGCCTCTGTTCGCGAGGTGTGGTGCTGAACAACGGTATGGTCGCGTTTGACGGTGACACGCAGTCGGCTGTAGACCACTATCTGGAGCGCAATCTTGTATTTGAGACAGGCCGTATCAGGGATTCCATAAAGTTCAAGAAGGATTATATTACCGTAGACTCGATAAAGATAAACGGGAGTGAGTCTAACTTCATAAACATTCCTCCGCAGGAAGAATTCCTTGACGTAGAGGTAGCCGGATCGACAGACGAGCCGCTGAAACTGGAGATGAAGCTCTATGTCAGGAATATGAGCGGCGTGGCTGTAGCAGCTCTGATAGAGGGCCGCTACAGGGCAAATCTCATAGAGGTGGACGCAGGTAGCTTCTCGTTGCGTAAAAGAATCAGGATTCCGCGCTTCGTGAGTTGCGGAGACTACATGATAGACATCTACCTGCACCAGCCGCTTATCCAGGACTATCTGTTTGCACCATCATGTGCCAATATCCATTTCGACGGCAATTTCGAAGGTCTCGGGAAACCCCTTATCGGAAATGTGGACGGTTTCTTCGGGCTTGAGACAGTCTGACATATGAGGACAAAAGTCGTATATATCCTTGTCAGCAGTCCTGCAGACTACTACACAGAGCAGACTGTTTTCAGCATGGCATCCCTCAGGAAACACAATCCTGCGGCAAAAGTCACTTTGGTTTGCGACCGTGAGACATACGGTTCACTTGCGGGTGCGAGGGCGCTCGTCAAGGAGATGACGGATGAGGTCATTGTCAGGGATTTCCCGGAGACAATAGACCCGAAAAGACGTTCAAGGATTCTGAAGACAACCCTGAGGGAGATTGTATCCGGCGATTATCTTTTTCTGGATTCCGATACGGTGGTATGCAGAAGCTTGGAGGAG
This sequence comes from Bacteroidales bacterium H5, assembly GCA_001701225.1. Taxonomy (GTDB): domain Bacteria; phylum Bacteroidota; class Bacteroidia; order Bacteroidales; family Muribaculaceae; genus Duncaniella. Next base: position 22,952 of record DAAQ01000008.1, read on the forward strand.
ATAGACTCGTGCGACTTTCAGCTGGGGATGGCTTATGACTGCAACAGAAAGTCATTGCTCGATGACTCTGACCGTGACACGATAGAACGATGCTCTAAGATATGCAAAGCCTCTATCAAAGGGATGCCTTATTTCAATAGTGGTGTTATCCTTGCCCGGGATACTGCAGAGGTACATTCTTTTTACCATGAATGGCACAAGGAATGGGATGTGTCACAAAGAGCCGGAGTAATCCTGGATCAACCCGCACTCTGTATTGCCAATATTAACTCGGGATTGATGATCGGGCGGTTCGATGCCTCGTGGAACAGCCAGATAAAATATAGCGGAGGCCCTGAAAAAGCACGTATAATACATTATTTCAATCCTTCTTCAGGACTGGAGTTTCACGACAGCCCGGCGGCCTTCTTTATTTTTGAGGAAATCAGGCGACATGGCCTCAAAGCACCATATCTGACAGAACTGCTTGAAAGGCCGTATGATGCGTTAAGTGTGCTTCTTCAGATAAAGAAAGACTCCCTCGGTTCCTACTGCAGCCGCGACCTCCTGGTGCTGTGGTTCTCGCGTCCCCGTCTATTCATGTATTTGAGTTCGTTGTCAAAATTTCTAAAATCATTGAAATTCTGATCGGTAGTTAAAAGGATACTAACATAAAAAATGGAACTGAAACAATCTCAATCAAGAGGATTTGACATAATCAAGATTATTGCGGCAATAGGTATTTTAACCAGTCATTGCAGCCTGTTTGTTGAGTATGGCATCCTATATGAAATCAAAAATGCTCTTTTTGATGTGTTCATTCCGCTGTTTTTTTCAATATCATCTTTTTTATTTACTAAAAAATGGAGAGCTTGAGTGCGAATCAGCGATGGCCAATCATGATTGAGCGGGAGAAGAGGTTGATCGTCATGTTCTCTATTTGGTATATCATGATGCTACCTGTCGTATATTATAAATGGTTCAGTATAGCAACTTTGAAAGAAACAATTGCCGCTATTTTTGTGGGAAGTACTATGGGTGGGTATTGGTTTATAAAAGCATTAATAGTTAATACGGTTATAGTATATCTAAATATACAGTATAAGCAGATTAGAAATTGGTGTGCGGTTTTGTTCGTCATTTATTATTTTGTTACAGCATATAACTATTCATACCATTTCCTTCCGCTGCCCTTCTCTCCGTATTTTAGTTTCGCATATCATGTCATACCATGTCTTATTGGAATGTGGGCTGCACAGAGGGGCTCCTATAATTTTTTCAATCTTACCAGATCTCAGAATATGCTGATATTTTTTGTATTAGCCTTTGCGACTATTTATGTCCAAGCTGTTGCTCCGGTATTTAAAATAGTGTCAGTCCTATTGATATGTTCCATGGTTGAGCAGACAGAATTCCCTTCGTCATTGCCATATAGACGCATGAGACAGGTTTCTATCCTTATCTATATGATTCAATTTGGTGTAATATTTGTTTATGAATCCTATCAGGAATCATTAACATTGTTGAATCATAGCATTGTCCGCTCGATACTATGTCTGTTAGTTTCAGTTTTGTTGTCTTTTATGATTCTGAGACTTTCAGAGACTCAGAGATTCGGCAATTTAAAATACCTGTATTGATTGCAAAATGAAGAAAAAGCGGGTATTGTTTTTTGTGGAAAAGCTTTATGGCGGAGGTGTCGAGAAGATAGCGAGGATTATCCTCCGCAATTTCGATTATGAGAGATATGATGTGACATTATACACTCTCAGAAAGGAAGAACTCGGTGAATTGTCAGCTATCTCATGTTTTCGCTACGGATATGTCTTTGACCGGCTTGGTGATGACGATTCATCACTCTTGAAAGCTATATGCAAGGTCAGGAACAAGGTTAAGCTACTGGTCTATTATCATACTCCTGCCTCGGTCTTTGCATCTCTTTTCGTAAGGGGAAGATATGATGTTGCCATCGCCTTCATAGAAGGGTATGCTACGAGAATTGTGTCAGGCTTAAGAACGGGAATAAGGAAAATCGCCTGGATTCATATTGACCTCACAAGCCATCATTGGACTGAGGTAGCATATAGGTCTGACAATGAAGAGATTGAAGCCTATGGTAAAATGAGCCATACGGTATGTGTCTCGCAACGGGTTCTGGAGACGGCGCGCCAGCTTTTGGGGATAAGGCAAAATGTTTCGTCTGTACTGTATAATCCCATTGAGGTTGACAGGATAGTCGAGTCGTCTTTACAGCCTGCCCGGAGTTATTTCGGAGATACTGAATCATTAAAAATAATATCGTTGGGCACATTGACAGAACGGAAGGGATATGTTCGCCTTATAAGGGCATTCAACAGGATGGTCGGGGACGGTGTTAATGCAGAACTGCTCATATTGGGTGAGGGAAAGCAGATGGCGGAACTGAAAGAGGTGGTAGATGAATTGGGAATTAAAGACAGGGTACATCTCCCGGGGTTCATCAATAATCCCTATCCGTATATCCGGGCATCGGATATTTATGTATGTTCCTCGGATGCAGAGGGATATAATACAGCAATTACAGAATCACTGATTCTTGGTAAGGCTATTGTTGCTACGGACTGCTGCGGGGTGAGGGAACAATTAGGAGATGATAACGATTTTGGAATCAGAGTGCCCATATCTGAACAGGGAATCTATGAGGGACTGAAATCTCTTGTTGACACGTCTGTGCGACAGCACTATGCCAAGGCTGCCTTGTCTTCGGTCGAGAGATTCAATCTTTATTCCAACATGGAGAGTATTTACCGTATCATCGAATCATGATTTCAGTTATAATACCGTTATACAACACCGGGCGATATATCGGAGAATGTCTTGATTCGATATTGGCCCAGTCATACGGTGATTATGAGTGCATAGTCGTTGATGACGGCTCTACGGACAACGGAGGCCGGATTGCAGACAGTTTTGCCCTCAGGGATAGCAGGTTCAAGATATATCATACCGAAAATCTCGGTGTATCTGCAGCCCGTAATCTTGGCTTGGAAAAAGCTCGGGGAGAGTTTGTCGTATTTGTCGACAGCGATGATACGGTTGAGAAGAATCATCTGTCATCTCTCGCCGGTAATTGTAAAGATGGTATTGACCTGATAGTTGCCGGAGTCAGGAAGTTCAGGGTGGGAGATACAATAGATATCTTCAAGCCAAAAGACTCGGGAGAGATACTTATAAGTGAAAGATTTATTGATGAGTATGCCGAGAATATGGGCCTTTTTCATGGCCCGGTAGCAAAGCTATTCCGGGCTTCGATTATCAGTCATAATCATATAAGGTTTAACGAAGCATTGAATATAGGGGAAGACCTTTGTTTCAATCTCGATTATCTCGCATCGGCCGGAAAGATAAGATTAATCGAGGATGTAGATTACAACTATCGGGCCATGGATTCGTCTCTTTCCAACAGGGCAAGCTATCCGTTTGAGGGGTTGTATCATGCTTGGTCATATCATAAGGCATTTCTTGTCTCAAAGGGCATGTGGCGAGGGAAGGCGGCCGACAGACTGTATGGGCAACTTGGAGGGTATCTCTATGATGCACTGTTTACAGCAGAATCCCGGTCAGTCTTTCAAAACTGTCTGTCATTGTTAAGTGATGAGGAACTAAACGGCTGCCTGTCTCATTTCAACTATCCGCGGTGGTTCAAATTTTTTATCTCATCGCGATTGCCGGGCTTGGCGTGGAAAGCGATTAAAATTTCAAGAAAACGATATGGTGGAATTCAGTAAGATAAAACTTGTCATCTGGGATCTTGATGATACATTCTGGAACGGTACATTGAGCGAGGGAGATGTATTGCCGATAGAATCGAACATAGGCGTTGTTAAAAGTCTTGCTGATCATGGCATAATCAACAGCATCTGCTCGAAGAATGACCGTGAGCCCGTTGACGCTAAACTCAAGGAGCTGGACGTGGATTCGTATTTCGTTTTCCCGTCGGTCAACTGGGAGCCCAAAGGCCCTCGGGTGAGGAATATGCTCGATACCATGGGCCTGAGGCCGCAGAACTGCCTTTTTGTCGATGACAACCCGCAAAATCTCAACGAGGTGTCATATCATTGCGAAGGGATAATGACTGCGCAACCCGATATACTCATATCTCTGAAATCATTTATAGACGGGATTCCTCCGGCTGATCTAAGCCATAAACGTCTTGCGCAGTATCGCATATTGGAGAAAAAGACTGATGACTCGAAAAACTATTCCGACAATACGGAGTTTCTTTTCAGCTCGAACATCCGTGTCAGTATCTGCCGGGATTGCATGCCGGAGATAGAACGTATATCGGATCTTGTCCTGCGTTCAAATCAGCTGAACTTCACGAAAAAGAGGGATAGCAGGGAGGAACTGGAGAGGATTATTTCGGATGCCGGATATGATACGGGATATGTGTCTGTCTCAGATAAATATGGGGACTATGGTATTGTAGGCTTTTTTGCCATCAAAGATAACAGGTGCATCCATTTCCTGTTTTCATGCCGTACCATAGGGCAAGGTATAGAAGAATATGTTTACGCCAAACTTGGTCATCCGGCTCTTGATGTAGTCGAGCCTGTAATAAATCATGTCAGCATATCGGCTCCACCTGCATGGATAAACCGGCAAGATTGCACGATAGCTATGGTGCAGAAGGAGAGCGGAGCCAAGATTATATTCAAGGGGGGATGTGATCTTGCCCAGATGAGCGAATACCTCGACACATCTTCAATCATCGAAGAGTTTACTTACATCGGTGCCGGACGACATAACAATATCGAGCATCACAATCATTCCGTCAATTATCTGCAGTGGCATTTCATGCCTGAGGAGACGAAGAGATGGCTTGTGGATAGGCTGGTATTCAACGACGGGGAGATGTTCGAGACTGCCATGTATGACGACGACGCGTCGCTGATAATACTCTCGACCATGATAGAGCCGAATCTCGGTGTCTACAGACATCGTGAGAGCGGCATGAAGATTGCCTTCGGAGAACGTATCTATCCTTTGACAGACAGAAAAAACTGGCCACTTTACATACATAAGAGAATCTATAATGCCGATAATGATTTCACGGAGGAATGGCTCGAATGGTTCTCGTCTGAGTTTGAATATATGGGAAACCTTTCGCCTGAGGAGATTGTGGAGAATGCCAGAAGGCTGCTGTCCAAGGTCGCGCCTCAGACGCGGGTATGCTATATCTTAGGCCCTGAGATTCCATACTTGGCAGAAGAGCGAAAGAACTATGAAGGAAGGCATGTGATATATGCGGAGATAAACCGTCTGTTCCGGGATTTCGCCAAGGAGAATGACCGGGTACTCCTATTGGATTCAAACCGTTGGGTCAAGTCTCAGGGGGATTTCACTAATAATATAAATCATTGGCAACGCAATGTCTATTTTCAGATGGCACGGTGTGTCAATGAATATATAAGGGAGCTCGCCGGGACCGGAGTGCGACAGAAAAGCCGTCTCTATCTGTTGAAAAAATCAGTTATTGACAGGATTGGGCGCACTGGATTCTTCCAAACCTATCTGTGGCAAAAGATACGAGGATACAGATAAAGGTTTGATCGGTTTCCTCCCGGATAAAAACTGAGGGAGAGGCGGCTTACGGCGTCCGTCTCTCCCTCTCTTCAAAATCAACGTCAAAACTATTGTTATCAGCGCCGTATGTGTTGGTCGGGTGGTGGAATAGCTTCTCTGTCGGAGGAACAATAATTCAATTTCTTTTCATAGCTTGCTTTGCCTGAGTATTAGGTTGACGCGGTCGCAGTCTGTCTGGAGCTGCGGGCGCAGTATGGCTGCCTCTGTCGGCGAGACCATGGCGAGGTCGGCATAGCGGTCTTCGGCCGAGACGAAGCCTTCGACATCGGTCACAGGTTCGGGCTTGGCGTATGTCTCGGAGGCTGCCTCGGGTACGGAGCCGTTGTGGCCGCTGTTGTCGGGGCCGGGGATAATGCCGTCGACTGTGAGGGCCTCTTCGCCACGGGCGTATGCCTCGGGGTTGAATCGGTATAGCGGCCAGTATCCACCCTCGACGGCTCTGCGTTCCTCGACTATCGAGTGGCCGAGGCCGGGGCGTATGCCGTGGTTGATGCAGGGGCAGTAGGCTATGACTATGGCCGGCCCCGGATAGCGTTCGGCCTCCATGATGGCGTCGATGGCCTGCTGGTAGTTGGCTCCGAGCGAGATTGAGGCGACATAGACGTTGCCGTAGGTCATCATCATGCGCCCGAGGTCTTTCTTGGGTGTCTTCTTGCCGTCGGGCGAGTATTTTGTGGCACAGCTGCGAGGTGTGGCCTTGGAGGTCTGTCCGCCGGTGTTGGAGTAACATTCGGTATCGAGCACGAGCACCTTGAGGGGTTCGCCTGAGGCAAGCACGTGGTCTAGTCCGGCAAATCCGATGTCGTATGCCCATCCGTCGCCGCCGATGGCCCATACCGACTTGGCTGCGAGCATATCCGCATCCTGCATCAGCGCCTCATAGCGAGGATCAGCCTTGGCCACGGGTCTCATCATCGCCACAAGCTGGGCTGCCGTGGCTGCCGAGTCTTCGGGCGAATCTTTGGCGGTGAGCCATGCCTGGAGCGGTGCTTTGAGATAGGGGAAGGTGTCTGGCGACTCTATCAGTTCGCGCACCTGTCGCTCAACACGCGCACGACGGTGATTGACGGCGGTGAGGATACCGAATCCATATTCGGCGTTGTCCTCGAAGAGCGAGTTCCCCCAAGCCGGGCCGCGGCCGTCGGCGTCCGTACAATACGGGTTCGAGGGGTAGGCCGCTCCCCATATCGAGCTGCATCCCGTGGCGTTGGCCAGGATGAGCCGACGCCCGAAGAGCTGGGTGAGCAGCTTGACGTATGGGGTCTCGCCACAGCCTCCGCATGCGCCCGAGAACTCGAGCAACGGTGTCTGTAGCTGCGAGCCGTTGACCGTGGATGCGGGCAGCAGGTTCTCCTTGGGCCTTACGTTGGTGCGGGCCCATTCGCAGAGCGGCAGCTCGCGGTCTATCACCTCGTCTATCGGGGTCATTGTCAGCGCGTGTCCGGGGCAGATGATTGAGCATGACGAGCATCCGAGACAGTCCGCGGGATAGTTCTGAATCCTGAACCTCAGGCCCTTGAGCGTCGGAGCTCCCTTTGCCTCCTTTGTCACGAATCCTTCGGGAGCCTTGGCGGCCTCCTCGGCATCGAGCAGGAAGGGGCGTATGGCGGCATGGGGGCAGACAAGCGAGCACTCGGTACATTCGACGCATCTGTCGGCATCCCATACGGGCACTATTGTGGCTATGCGGCGGTGCTCGAAGGCGGCAGTGCCCATAGGCATGGTGCCGTCGGGTGTGAAGGCTGAGACAGGAATACTGTCGCCATTACCCTTGATGCAGGGCCTGTGTATGGTCTCGATGAAACGCCGCTGTGCGTCGTTGCGGAATATGTCGAGGTATGTCACTGGAACCTCGGGCTCCGAGTCCCATCCCTTGATTGCCGCATAGTCGACCTCCCTGAGTGCCCCTGTGGCCATTGATATTGCCTTGAGGTTACGTTCGACCACCTCATTGCCCTCGTGGGCGTATGTGGCGCGTATCGTATCCTGAAGTGCAGGGTAGGCTGTCGTGAACGGTATTATGCCGCTGAGGTATAGGAAGACCGTCTCCATGGGCATGTTGATGCGCGGTGCCAGGCCGACCTTGGCGGCTATGGCGTCTGCGTCGATGACATAGAGCCTGATTTTCTTTGCGGATATGGTCTTGCGCATCTCCAGGGGGATGTTACGTACCAGCGCCTCGTCATTCCAGGGACAGTTGATGACGAATGTTCCCCCCTCGCGGATATTGTCGAGCATCGAGAAGCGGCGCACGTATGTCGCCTTATGACATCCCACATATCCGGCGTCGCGGATGGAGTAGGCCGATGTGACGGGACGCTCGGATACGCGCAGTTGCGAGATGGTGAAACCGCCCGATTTCTTGGCCGAATAGCTGAAATAGGCCTGGGCGTAGAGTCCGGCAGTATCCCCTAAAATCGAGGCGACCTGACGGGTTCCTCCGACCGAGCCGTCGTTGCCTATGCCATAGAATATGGCCTGGTGTGTGTCGTGGTGTGTGTCAGGGTCGAAAGGTGCCCCCACCGCGAGCGACAGGTGCGTCACGTCATCCTCTATGCCCACGGTGAATGTGTCGCGGCAGTCCGGGTCGGCGATGTGGTCATAGACCGCCTTGACCATTGCCGGACTGAACTCCTTGCTCGACAGGCCGTAGCGTCCGCCCACAACCTTTATGTCGGGGCGGTGTCCGTGGAGGGCCGATATGACGTCGAGACATAGTGGCTCGTGCTGTGCGCCCGGCTCCTTGGTGCGGTCGAGCACGGCGATGGCCTTCACGGTGTCGGGTATCGCCTTGACAAAATCCCCGGCAGGGAAGGGACGGTAGAGATGTATCTTCACCACACCTGTCTTGTATCCCCCGCCGAGTGCGTTGAGATAAGCAGATGTCTCTGCCGCCACGTCGGCGCCCGAGGCCATGATGACGATGACGCGGTCGGCATCGGGCGCGCCGGCGTATTCGACCGTGTGATATTGGCGTCCTGTCACGGATGCCACCTTGTCCATGGCCTTCTGCACGATTGCGGGGAAGGCGTCGTAGAGGGGATTGGCAGCCTCTGCGTTCTGAAAATACACGTCGGGGTTCTGGGCCGAGCCGCGCAGGTCGGGATGCTCGGGATTCATGCCGCGGCGGCGGAACTGCCGCACCTTGTCCCAGTCGACCAGCGGGCGCATGCTCTCATAGTCTATCACCTCGACGGTATCCATCTCGGACGACGTGCGCCACCCGTCGAAGAAATGCAGCACAGGCAGACTTCCATCTATCGCGGCCAGATGGGCCACGAGGGCGAGGTCCATGGTCTCCTGCACAGACGAAGAGGCGAGCATGGCGAATCCCGTGGCACGGCATGCCATGACGTCCTGATGGTCGCCGAAAATCGAGAGGGCATGTGTGGCCAGCGAGCGGCATCCGACGTGGAAGACCACCGGCAACTGCTCGCCCGCAATCTTATGCATGTTCGGAATCATCAGCATCAGGCCTTGCGATGCGGTGAATGTCGTGGCGAGCGCTCCAGCCGAGGCGGCACCGTGGACGGCACCTGCGGCACCCAGCTCGCTCTCCATCTCCCTGACCTCAAGGGTCTGTCCCATCAGGTTGAGACGGCCTGCGAGACCCCATTTCATGGCGGTCTGGCCCATTGAGGCGACAGGGGTGATGGGATAGATTGTCGCCACGTCGCTCAGCGCATACGCTACATGGGCCGCTGCGGTGCATCCGTCGAGGATAGTCTTTTTCATAGGAAGTGTTTAAAGGATATGCCGGCCTTGCGGCCCGCATATCCTTGTTGCTTAATCAGTTCAGAATGCCTTGAGACACATGTCGGTAATCCATATCCACAGCGGGCAGAACCCGATGAAGAGTATCACCGACAGGGTCAGTGACGAGGTGCCTGTGGCCACATAGGTGTTGTATTCGTCGGCGATGATGATGCCCGAGAAGGCCGGGGGCAGTGCACATGCTACGACAAGCATCTTGAGGTTGAGGGGATCCATCTTGAAGATGAGGCCCAGAATCAGTATGACGGCGGGCATGAATATCATCTTCAGGATACTGCCCAGGATGGCCTGCCAGTTGATGACCACCTTGACAGACGAGAGGGTGATGCCGGCCGAGAACACGGCGAGCGATGCGTTGGCACCCTTGATAAGGTCGAACGAGGGACTTGCCCATGCCGGCCAGGGTATCCCGACGAGCACCCATACCACCGCGAGGATAGGAGCCCATGCCACGGGCTGCTCGAGGGCATGGAGCACAGGCTTCCATGCGCTCTCGCCTTTGGACGACCCGGGCTGCTGTTTCTCGAGCGACGCATTCATCAGCGAGAGGCCAACGGGGATGCCGACGGCATTGACCACGATACCTACGATGGCCACCACAAGGGCGACGGTAGGTGTGGTGCCGAAGATAGGCTCGAGCACCGCGAATCCGAGGAAACCGATGGTGGGTGAGCCGGAGATAAGGGCCGAGACAGCAGCGTCAGCGCCGGTGTTGCCCTTGAACATGCGGAATACATAGTAGACTACCATGAAGCAGAACATGATGCCTACCAATGATATTATGGACAGCTTCAGGTCGTGGGCCAGCATCTCGCGGCTGGCCTGGACTATGGAGACGAACAGTGCGGCGGGGAGGGCGTAGTCAAGGACGACCTTGTTGAATTTCTTGGAGTCGTCGCCATTGAAGATGCCACACTTTCCCGAGATATAGCCTGCGAGCATCACTACGATGATAGGGACTATCGCGTATAGGATTATGTGTTCCATAATTAGGGGTTTGAGAATGGAGAATTGATGATTGAGAGTGAGGGGAGGGGGACGCAGACGGGGGATGCTGGGGGGGACATCCTCCCGTCAGCGTGTGAGGGCTATACCTTTATCTCCTCGAGAGGAGCGGGGTTGAGGTAGCCGATGTGGCCCGACTCGATGCCCGAGTCGGCTGCGAGCTGTACGTCGATGAGGCACGGTTTCTTGGCCGCGATGCTCTCGGTGAGGGCTTTCTGAAGTTCTTCGGGAGTCTGCACATAATATGTCTGTGCGCCGAAGGCCTCGCCCAGCTTGTCATAGCGGGCGCGGATGTCGAGCGTAGTAGGTGCCGGGTCTGTGGTCTTGTCGAGAGGCTGGCCGATACCGTTGTATATGCCTCCGTTGTTGAAAATCACCACCGTGACAGGGAGGTTGAAGCGGCATGCCGTAGAGAAATCCATTCCTGAGAATCCGAAGGCCGAGTCACCCTCGATGGCCACGACACTCTTGCCTGTCGCCACGGCAGCGCCTACCATCGAGCCCATGCCCATGCCCATGATGGCCCATGTGGCACAGTCGACACGGTGGCGGGGCAGCGACATGTTGATGGCGTCGCGGGTGTCGTCGAGGGTATTGGCGCCCTCGTTGACCAGAATGACGTCGGGATTGGCCTCAAGGATTGGCTTGATTACGCCGAGGGCGGTCCAGTGGTGCATCGGCATCAGTGACTTTGCTTCCTCGAGACGGGCCGCGAACTTGGCGTCCTTGGCCTTGGTCTCGGCCTGCAGGGAGGGAACCCACTGCGGGTCGGCCGACATCTTCTTGCCATCCATGGCGGCCAGGAGTGCGTCAAGCGACAGGCTCATGTCGCCCACCACGGGAGCGGCTATCGGGCGATTGACATCAATCTCCTGCGGTTCGACGTCGAGCTGGATAAACTTGGTGTCGGGACTCCACTTGCCCTTGCCGAACGACAGCATCCAGTTGAGCCTTGCGCCGACAACCATGACCACGTCGGCCTCTTTCATTATGGTCGAGCGGCACGACAGTGCGCTGAGTGGCCCGGCGTCAGGCATCACGCCCTTGGCCATCGACATGGGCAGGTAGGGGATGTTGTATTTCTCGACGAGGGTCTTGATCTTGTCCTCGACTTGTGCGTATGCGGCGCCCTTGCCGAGAAGGATGGCGGGTTTCTTGGCCTGAGCCAGCAGTTCGGCAGCGCGGGCCACCGATTCGGCATTGGGTGCAACGGGCGAATAGAGGTCGACCGGTGTGTAGAACAGCTTGTCAGCCTCCGAGGCATCCATAATCTCGCCGAGGGCCGGGGTGGTCATGTCGATATACACACCGCCGGGACGCCCCGAGACGGCGGCACGGTATGCACGGTTGACGGCCGAGGGGATATCCTTGGCATGAGAGCACCGGAACACAGCCTTGACCAGAGGCTTGGCCGTGTTGAACTGGTCGAGCTGTTCGTATGTGCCCATGTTCATGTCGACCATGGTTGGGTCTGACGCTCCCGAAATCTGGATCATCGGGTAGCAGTTGACCGTGGCGTTGGTGGTAGCGGTGAGGCCGTTCAGGAATCCGAGCGACGAGACCGTCATCAGCACACCGGGCTTCCCTGTCAGGAAACCCTCGGTGGCTGCGGCCATTCCGGCCTGCTGCTCGTGACGGAATCCGACGAACTTTATACCCTGGCCCTGTATCAGATATGCGGCCTCGGTGATAGGTATGCCCACCAGACCATATACGTTTTCTATTCCCACATTCTTCAACGCTCTGGCAAGAATATCCATGCCGGTGACCTGCTGGGGATAATGTGGGGTTGATGTGGAAGGTGTTGTTGCCATCTTATGTATTCTTTAATATTTTGAAAAGGAGAGAGGACAATCTCCAATCGGCTCTCTGGGTACAAAGACAACTGGATAATTGTCCCCTCTCGTTTTCGGTCAGTTGAAAGTTAAATTAAAGGTGAGGTATCGGGTCACTTCTTGACCGGAGCGGTGGTGCCGTTGGCAGCGAATGATGCTATCTGCTCGTCGGTATATCCGTATGCCTTGAGCACCTCTTCGGTATTGCCTCCGAGCTCGGGGCACGGGCCATAGACAGGCTGGTAGTTTGACATCGTGAAGGGGACACCCACGGTGACGAACTCTCCGATCTTGCCGCCCTGGTTGATGCGGACAAGGGTATTGCCGTCATAGAGGCTCTCGTCGGTCATGATTTCCTTGGTGTTGAGCACGGGGCCTACAGGCACGCCTGCCTTGCCGAGAATGTCTGTCACCTCATATTTGGTCTTGTCGATGGTGAAGGTCTCGATGCGCTTGTATATCTCCTGTTTGTGCTTGTCGCGTGCGTCGGCGGTGTTGAAATCGGGATTGGTGAGCCAATCCTCGAATCCGAGAGCCTTGCAGGCCAGCTCGAACTCCTTGGCACCGCGCTGCAGGATGACATAGACGTATGCGTTGGGGTCTGTCTCCCAGCCCTTGCACTTGTAAGTCCATCCGAGCACGCCGGAGCCCTCCTGGTTGCCGCCACGGGGCACGAAGTCGCCGAACTTCTCGTTGGGATACTGCGGGAACTGGGTGAGGTATCCGATTCTGTCGAGGGTGAGCTGGTCGCGGGTCTTGATACGGCACAGGTTGAGGCACGCGTTGTGCATCGACTGATATACATAGCATCCCTCGCCGGTCTTCTCGCGCTGTACGAGGGCGGCCAGGATACCTATGGCCAGGTGCATACCGGTGTTTGAGTCGCCAAGCGCCGCGCCCGACTGAGTAGGCACATCATTGTCGCCGGTCCACCAGCCTGTGGTCGAGGCTGCGCCTGCGGTCACCTGGGCTACGGGCTCGTATGCCTTCAGGTCCTTGTATTTCGACGATACCGGGAATCCCTTGATGGTGCCGTAGATACACCTTGGGTTGAGCTTGTGTACCTCTTCCCAGCTGAATCCGAGCTTGTCCATGGCTCCCGGGTGGAGGTTCTCGATAAATATGTCGGCGCTCTGGATGAGTTTGGTGAGGATGGCCTTGCCGTCGGGGGTCTTGGCGTCGAGGGCGAGTGATTTCTTGTCTGAGTTAAGCTGCAGGAAATAGTAGCTGGGGCAGTCGGGGTCAAACTGCAGTTCCTTTCGGGTCGCGTCACCCACACCGGGGCGCTCAATCTTGATTACCTCGGCTCCAAGCCATGCGAGGAGCTGGGTACAGGATGGTCCTGACTGGACTTCTGTAAAGTCGATGATTTTGATTCCTTGAAGTGGAGCAGTATTCATAGTCTTTGGATGATTTTTTAGGCCGCGTGTCTGTTGTGGCATGTCGCGGACAAGTTGTGTAGAATCTTTATTGAGTTTATATTTAAAACACATACCTGTCAAAAATGTTTCCTGTCTGTCACTTGCGGAGATATTAAAAATGTAACAGCTACTTTATGTTATATAACATATCCCCGCCGTTTGTTTTTCTCGCGACAAAATCCTAATTTCGCAATCGAACCTCCCAAATAAGCGCTGCCTATGACTCTTCTGGAGCAATTCCTGGCATATATCGGACATGAGCTGGGCTATTCGCGGCTTACGGTGGCGGCCTATCGCAGCGACCTGACGCAATGGGCCAATGATGCGACCGGCGGCTGTCCCGAAGCCCTCGACCCGATGAGCGTAACCGCATCCGACCTGCGGGTATGGATAGGTGATGTGGCGCGCAAGGGGGTATCGCCCCGCACCATCAGGCGCAAGATAGCCACACTCAGGGCATTCTATCGCTTCCTGATGCGTCATCACGGACTTAAATCCAGTCCGGCGTCAATGCTCACCCTCCCCAAGACTCCGAAACCTATACCCGTGTATGTGCGTCAGTCAGAGACACAGGCCATACTCGACATGCCTGTCCCTGCTGATGATTTCGTGTCTGTGCGCGACCGTCTGGTGCTCGACATTTTCTATACCACAGGGCTGCGTTGCAGCGAGCTCATGGCTCTGCGCGATGTCGACGTAGACACCCTACATGGTGAACTAAAAGTGGTCGGCAAGCGTAATAAGGAAAGAGTGGTGCCATTCGGCAGAGAGCTTGCCGCATCCATCGACGCCTACCGTCGGCTGCGCGACTCGTCACCCTCGACATCAGTGCCACCGTCCGAGCCCTCGGCGCCGTTGCTGGTGCGCGAGGACGGACGTCCTCTCTACCGCAAGATGGTCTACAATATCGTCCATGCACGGCTCACTGAAGGTGGCGCGCATGCCGAACGGCTCAGCCCCCACGTAATGCGCCACTCGTGTGCCACAGATATGCTCAATGCCGGAGCCCCCATCGCTTCGGTGCAGCAGATGCTCGGACACGCATCGCTCGTCTCAACCCAGGTCTACACTCATGTGACATACAAAGACCTTAAAAATAACTATCAACTCGCACATCCCCGTGCACAAAAGAAAGGAGGACAATATGGACACTAACATCAAAGCCATCCATTTTGACATCACCGACAAGCTCACAGCCTTCGTCGAGAAGAAGGTCGACCGCATCATCCGCCGCTTCCCCAACGTCATATCGGTTGACGTTTCGCTCAGACTCATAAAGCCCGAGACCGCAATGAACAAGAACGCCATCATCGTCATGGCAGTTCCCGACCGCGACGATCTCGTGGGCGACAAGACCGCCGACACCTTCGAGGAGGCCGTAGACCTCAGCCTCGAGGCTATCGAGAAGCAGCTTGAGAAAGTCAAAGGAAAGAACAGATAGACATAAAAGCCGCCCGGAGCCATGCTCCGGGCGGCGTGTTTTTTGAGGGGATGTGACTTATAAGATTTATAAGACTTATAACCTTACTCGCTTATCTTGACGTTCTTCACGCCCTCGCCTTCGGTAATCTTCTTGCCGGGGACGTCGATTGTGACATTCTTGAGCGTGAGGCCGTCGACGTGGTTGAGGGTTATGCCCTGGTCGGCGCGGAAGCGCGAGTTGCTGATGACCACATTCTGCATCGGCATCTCGGGGAGACCGTTGAAGAGCGCGGCACGCTTGGCCGAGCGGCATGTGACATCGTTGATGTACATGTTGCGGAATGCGGGGGTCTCCTCGGTCACGGGGGGCACGGGTGCGCCGGGCTTGATGCCATAATAGAGGTCGAATATCAGGGCGTCGCCTGCGATGTCGGTCATCTTGATGTTGTCGACATATATGTCCTCGACCACACCGCCACGTCCGCGGGTCGACTTGAAGCGCAGGCCTACATCAGTGCCGATGAACACGCAGTTCCTCACCACAATATCCTTGCAGCCGCCCGACATCTCGGAGCCGATGACAAATCCGCCATGGCCGTGATATACGGTGCATCCCTCGATGAGCACGTTCTTGCAGGGTATGCCGCGGTCACGGCCATCCTTGTCCTTGCCCGACTTGATGCACATGGCGTCGTCACCCACATCAAAGCGGCTGTTGAGCAGCAGCACATTGGTACATGACTCGATGTCGATGCCGTCGCCATTCTGGGCATACCACGGATTGCGCACGTTCACGTTGTCGACAATCAGGTTTTCGCAGAGCAGGGGATGTATGTTCCATGCGGGCGAATTCTCGAATGTGGCGTCCTTGAGCAGCACGTTCTTGCATCCGATGAACGACAGCAGCACGGGGCGCAGGAAATCGTGTGCATAGTCCACCTTGGCCTGGTCGCCTGTATGGACGCCTGCCTGCAGCTCCTTGCTGTCATACACCTCGCGGATGCGCTCGTTGGGGAACCAGATGTCCCCCTTGGCGTTGACACAGCCCGTGCGGGTGAGCTCCTTCCACTGGTTGTCTGTCATCTTGCCGCGCTTCACGGGACGCCATTTCTGGCCGTTGCCGTTGAATGTGCCGTCGCCCGTGATGGCGATGTCATGTTTGCCGCGTGCCGTGAGGGGCGACTTGCAGCGCCAGGTCTTGATTCCCTCCCAGTCTGAGTCGAGGGCAGGATAGTCGGCGAGGTTCTCGCTGAACAGCACCAGCGCCCCGCGCTCGACGTGCAGCTCGACATTGCTCTCGAACTCTATGGGGCCTGTGTACCAGATTCCCTCCGGCACCACCAGGCGTCCTCCGCCTTTCTGCGCCAGATGGGCCATGGCTTTGGCAAATGCCTCGGTGTTGAGGGTCACGCCGTCGTTGACGCCACCGAAATCGGTTATCTTCACCTCGTGTGCGGGGATGGCGGGTGCCGTCACCACGGGCATCTCTATGGGCAGGTTGCTGTAGCAGGCCGAATATCCCGAACCGGCTGCCACGGCAGCGAACGGATTGAGGGCCAGGGCTGTGCCCGCCGCACAGGCGAGCAGGGTCTTTGTCATCATATCGTATATAGGTTTTTATGGTTTCACATCAGTTGAATGTCTGTTTTCCCTTGGCTCCCCAGGGGTTTACGGCCCTCACCTTGAGGGATGTCTTGATTTGGGGGACGGACAGGGATGTCGCCTCTGTGGCGGTGATGATATGGTCGCCGTCATAGACTATATATCCGGCTGCGCCCTCGACGGGTTGCCATGACAGGGTGCCGTTCTCATATTTCAGCTCTGTGGGCGCGGGTAGTCTCGTCATCATAGCGGCAGGATCCCATCCCTCGGCGGGACGGATGATGGCATCGTAGGTATATCGCGCTGCCTCGGCATCTGTCACCGATGCGCGGGCTGTCCCTTCGGTGACCTCGCCCGTCTTGCGGTCGCGCACCTTATAGAGTGTCTTGCGTGCCGATGTGTCGTCGGGTTTGCCAAGGCGGTCGCGTGTGCCGTGGTCTGCCATCATCGCGGGGATGGTGCCCATGTCGCCCCAGCCTTCGGGAAGGATGGGTATGAGCAGTGTGGTGTTGAGCCACAGCACTTTTGGAGCTCCCTTCCACGGACGTCCCAGTTTCAGTTTGCCGTCGGCCGCCTCGGCGTTGCCGTCGACGGTGCATCCGTCAAGCACATATCCCCACTTGACATCGGGGCCATGGCTCGGGGCCACAATCACAGAGCCGCCGCGCACGTTATAGAACACCGAGTTCTCGACCAGGGCATCGCCACCGCCATACATATAGTCGACAGCACCCTCTATGCGGCAGTCGCGCGCGTATGTGCGGCACGTATCCTCGTTGGCCGTGCGCCAAGTGTCCTGGAATCCGCGCAGCACACATCCGTTCAGGGCCGAACGGTCGGCATTGGTGTGCATGGCCAGGGCCTGTGGGCCGCTTGTGGCATCCACACCCCAGTCGTTGGTGAAGGTGATGTCCTCGGCATAGAATCCGGGAGCCTTGACCATCACCACAGCCGGACCTTTGCCATAGGTGGGCGATTCGGGATTGTGTACTGAGCTTTGCCAGTATATCGTCTTGTCAAAACGGCTGTTTTCCTGAGCCTTTCCTCCTTGATTGACAAGATGGTGTATCACGGTGCGTCCGCGGTCCTGGCCTATCAGATGGATGTTTGGTTTTGTCTCGGGAATCTCTATCAGCTCGTCATAGTCGCCGTTCTTGATAAGTATTTTCCAGGGACGGATGCTTCCCTCGGGGGCTGCTGCGATGGCCTCGCTCACGGTGCGGAAATCGCCCGTACCGTCTGCGGCCACTATCGAATCGTATGGCCCGGCTGCCGAGGCTGACAGCGCTGCCATGACAAATGCAGGTAACAGAAGTCTTTTCATGGTTGGAATATTACAGGTGTGATGAACATTTCTGCAAAGATACGGATTTATGGCCTAAGCCGGAAATCTTTGGCATAAATTCATCGTAATGTTAAAATCTTGAGGTGTAAAAATACAATAATTTACATAATTTTACATAGTAAATAAAGTGTGAAATCGAGTTTTGGTTTTTTAGAATTATTTTGCATTAAGTGCTAAACCTTTGTCAGATACCGAGATAAGGTCTATTTTGGCCGATTTGCGGTTGCTATATATAGGTGTAGGGCACTGCGCGTTTGGCTAATTGGCTTAAAATGACTAAATTTGAGACGGTTTAATTTAAAACCTAAATAAACGTTAAAAACACCCACGATGGAACAGACTCTTGTCATATTCAAACCCTCGGCAGTCAACAGGGCTCTCTGCGGACGGATTCTCAGCCGTTTCGAGGAGAAAGGTCTGGTGATAGCCGGTATGAAGATGATGCAACTCTCCGAAGAGCTGTTGCGCGAGCACTATGCTCACCTCGTCAATCTTCCCTTCTTTCCCACCCTCGTCCGCTCGATGATGGCCTCACCCGTCATCGTCATGGTGCTTCGCGGCGTTGACGCCATCAATGTCGTGCGCCTCATGACCGGTGCCACCAATGGGCGCCAGGCAGCTCCCGGCACCATACGCGGCGACTATGCAATGTCCAATCAGGAAAACATCATACATGCCTCTTCCTCGCCCGAGGATGCCGAGGCTGAGATAAAGAGGTTTTTCTCCCCCACTGAGATTTTTGACTACTCTCCCGCCACGGCAGCTTTTGTCAACGGCCCTCTCGAAAAGTAACTTATACTGACATCCTCTCCCGCCGAAGATTATCAACCCAATCAAGCATCACTCCTCTTGCCGAAAAATAATACCAGTAATGTCCGTTAAAATCAGAATAATACTCGCAGCATCACTTATAACCCTCTCAGGCCTCGTGGCCAACGCCCAGCGCCGTCTTCCCGCCGAGCACTCACAGCAGCACAATTCTCTCATTGCCAATCAGAGCCCCTCGGTCAATCCTTTCAAGATCGAGAACAATTCCATGCTCTTCAACGACATCAAGGAGCGTGAGGAACTCTCGCTCGACGGCGAGATATTCTCGCTCAACTGGGAATCACAGAGCGTAAATCCTTATGGTAACATCGAGATTCCCGAGCGTCACGACATCGACGTGAGCGATTATGTGAGCCCCGTTCCCGGCTATGTGACCTCCAACTATGGCTACCGCGCCCGTTTCCGCCGCAACCACTACGGCATAGACCTCAAGCTTCAGATCGGTGATACGGTGCGTTGCGCCTTCCCCGGCAAGGTGCGCCTCACCAAATATGAGGGACGCGGATATGGATACTATGTCGTGGTACGTCATCCCAACGGTATGGAGACGGTCTACGGCCACCTGAGCCGCTTCCTTGTCAAGCCCAACCAGACCGTCAAGGCCGGTGAGGCTATCGCACTCGGCGGCAACACAGGCCGTTCGACAGGTCCCCACCTCCATTTCGAGACACGCTATCTCGGCATCCCCATCAATCCTGCAGCCATCATCGACTTTGAGAACGGTGTGCCGCACAAGGATGTGTTCGCGTTCGACAAACGCACCAACGCCAAGCCCCAGCGCTACGCTCCCAAGAAATCGACTTCAAAGAAGAAGACCTACGCCTCGAAGCGCAAGAGGAGCACCCGCAAAAAGTGACCCTCGGCCATACGCAAGGCACCGACGCCCGCCCGGACATCCCGGCGCGGGCGTCGGTGCGTATAGGGGGTATATATTAAAAAGGTGTGATTGGATAGCAGGGTGCTGTGCCCCGCAAAGCGGGGCTGTGAAACATAGACCCAAGGCTTGCCTTGGGGTAAAGTACATCTCTTATCTGCAGCGACCCTATCAGGGGCCGTGGAGTATCCGTAATCGCGTGTAATCCCGGATACCCTGCGGGCACCCGAATAGATTTGTTGTGTCTTTTCCCCGAGGCAAGCCTCGGGGCTACTATCCCATGCCCCGCATTGCGGGGCATACGGGTGAGGTGAGTAGTTCTAGTTGAACTAGTTCAACTAGAACTACTAGGACATCCCTTAATCTTCTGCAACATTTCGTAACATAATTGTAGGCTGTAACAAAGTTGCAACAATTTTGATATATGGTTAATACGTTGATAATCAATTTATAAAATGTTATATCAAAAAATTCTTTGTGTTTTGTGAAATTATTTTTCACTTAAATTTTGCTACCGTGCGGCGATGTCGTAACTTTGAGGTGTTCAAAGGAACAAAGCAAGGATCACCTCTAAAAGTCACAAGCTTACAAGTGCTGACCACCTACTCCAAATCCCTTGAGACTCTATAACCAGACACAAAAAACAACTGCAAACGACATACTATTATGGCATCACAAGAATTTCAGACAAAACTGATGAGCCTTCAGGCAAACCTTCTTAACTTTGCCTATATGCTCACCTCGAACAGGGAAAACGCGTATGACCTGCTCCAGGACACCACACTCAAGGCGCTCGACAACGAGAGCAAGTATGTCGACAACACCAATTTCAAGGGCTGGGTCTTCACGATCATGCGCAACATCTTCATCAACAACTACCGCCGTGTATCGCGCAGCGCCACAGTTGTTGACCAGACCGAAGACCTCTACCACCTGAACCTCTCGCAGGACTCAGGGCTCGAGACTCCCGAAGGTTCTTTTGGAGCCTCAGAGATAACAGACGCCATCAACGCGTTTCCTGACGACTATCGCATCCCCTTCTCGATGCATGTTGCCGGATACAAGTACAACGAGATAGCCGAGAAGATGAATCTCCCGCTTGGCACCGTCAAGAGCCGCATCTTCTTCGCCCGCAAGAAACTCCAGGAGCGTTTCGCCGACTACCGTTAAGCATCGCTCATTCTCCTCCCCCTCGCCGCGGCTAAGGTCACGGACATTATGCAATTCGACACAGAGACTATTATTAATGCGACCGTCTCACATATCATTCCGTATCCTTTCCGATAAATAAGAGATTAGCCCGAAGGCCATTCATGCAATCCTTCCCACCGGCCCGAGGGCAGCAAAAGAAAACGTTTCAACTCCTGTCAGAGGGAGTGACACAGGTTTCCGCGACGGAAACAGTTTCATAAGGTAAAAAAGATTGTTTTAAGACTTTAGCTTTCATGTTTAGGTATTGATTTTTAATGGTATTTAATTTTGGTTTAGAACAGGTCGGCCCAATGCGTGAGCATCGGGCCGACCTGTTCTTAATGAGGAATTAGAAATGAGGAATTAGAAATGGGGAAATATTCTAAATTAGGAATTAGAAATTAGAAGAGCTGGTTCGAGACCGTCCTCATTTCTAATTCCTAATTCCTCATTTCTAATTACTCATTAATCTTGCGTGCGCCGTCAGAGATGATGACGTCATAGATCTTGGGTTCGTGGCCATATTTGGCGTTGAACTTCTCGCGGGCAGTGGCGATGAAATGGTCATACTTGTCATCGGCGACCAGGTTGATGGTGCATCCTCCGAAACCGCCGCCCATGATGCGCGAGCCGGTCACGCCGCACTCCTTGGCGATGTCGTTGAGATAGTCGAGCTCCTCGCACGATACCTCATAGTCCTTTGAGAGGCCGCGGTGTGTCTCGTACATCATCTTGCCTACGGTGTCGATGTCGCCGCGGTTGAGGGCGTCGCACACGTCGAGCACACGCTCCTTCTCCTCGATGACGAACTTGGCGCGCATGTAGTCCTCGGCGCTGATATCGGCCTTGATGGCGTCGAGCATGGCCATGTCGGCATCGCGCAGGGTCTCGATGCCCAGACGCTTGGCCACGCGCTCGCACGACTGGCGGCGCTTGTTATAGGGCGAGTCCACGAGCTCGTGCTTGACTACCGAGTCTACGAGCACCAGCTTGTAGCCGTCTATCTTGAAGGGGAAATACTCATACTCGAGCGAGCGGCAGTCGAGACGTATCAGGTTGTCCTTCTTGCCGAACACCGATGCGAACTGGTCCATGATGCCGCAGTTGACACCGCAGTAGTTATGCTCGGTCGACTGGCCTATTTTGGCAAGCTCGAACTTGGGTATGGCGTTGTCGTTGAACATGTCGTTCATTGCAAATGCGAAGCACGACTCGAGGGCGGCCGACGAGCTGAGGCCTGCGCCCAGGGGTACATTGCCTGCAAACACTGCGTCGAATCCCTTGACGGTGAATCCGCGCTTGATCACCTCGCGGCATACGCCGAAGATGTAGCGTGCCCACTGCTGCTCGGGGGCTTCCTCTTCGGTCAGGCCGAAGGTGGCCTTCTCGCCGAGGTCTATCGAATATACGTTGACCTTGTCGGTGCCGTTGGCGCGGATGTCGGCCATGATCATCTTGTCGATGGCGCCGGGGAATACGAAGCCGCCGTTATAGTCGGTATGCTCGCCGATGAGGTTGATACGCCCTGCCGAGGCATAGACTGTGCCTTTGCCGCCGAAATGCTCCTCGAAGGCTTTCTCGATTGTCTTTTTCAGTTCCATGGTTAAAATATGGGTGGTAAGTGTGTTGGTCTGTAAAATTTGTCAGAACATCTTGTCGGGATATACGCCGTCCTTGTGGAGCTGGGCGAATTTCTCGACCACGCCGGGACGGTCGGCCGAATATGTCACGCCAAACCAGCGCGAGTCGGTGTCGAGCACCTTGACGGTAGCCTCGCCCGAGTGGATCAGGGTGTCGATGCACAGGGGGATGAAGAACTCGGCCTTGGGTGTGTTGAGGTCCTTGTCAAGGAATTTCTTGAACTCCCTTTCAGAATAGTCGAAATAGTCGGGAGTGAAGCCCCAGAGGTTCATCGAGACGGGGGTCATGGGGTCGAGGCTCTGCTCCTTGCCCTCCTCGTCGGTGAAGAAGATGGTGCCGTCGGGCGCATAGGCGATCGACGTACGCTCGACAACGCCGGTGAGGTTGCCGTCCTCGCCCTTCGAGCAGACGCCGCGCGATACCGAGCCGTTCTCGGTCATGGTGTTGCCTACGCGGAATCCTACCATCGAGTAGTCACCCTTGCGGTCGCGGGGACGCATCAGGTCTTCGGCAATGACACGGAATGCGTCACGGCCATAGAAGTCGTCGGCGTTGATGACGGCAAAGGGCTCCTTGATGACCTCCTTGCCCATCAGCACGGCATGGTTGGTGCCCCAGGGCTTGGTGCGGTCTGCGGGACAGGTATAGCCTTCGGGGAGCTTGTCGGTCGACTGGAAGACGACCTCGACGGGCACGTGGCCCTCGTATTTTGAGATTATCTTGTCGCGGAACTCCTGCTCGAAATCCTTGCGGATCACGAAGACCACCTTGCCGAATCCGGCCTGGATTGCGTCATATATCGAGTAGTCCATGATGGTCTGTCCCTGGGGGCCCAGGGGATCGAGCTGCTTGAGGGCGCCATAACGCGAGCCCATGCCTGCTGCGAGCACGAAGAGTGTGGGTTTCATTGTTCTGGGTTGATTATATGTATTTTTTATGAGAATTTGAATTCGATGGTCTCGTCATACTTCTCGCCGGGACGGAGCTCGGCCGAGGGGAAAGAGGGTTTGTTGGGGGCGTCGGGGAATCCCTGGCACTCCAGCGCCACTCCGGCATAGTCGTTATACTCGCCGTGGCTTATGGATTCGGGACAACCTTTGAGCCAGTTGCCTGTGTAGACCTGCACACCGGGCTGCGTCGAGCTGACGTCGAGCTGACGTCCCGAGCGCGGGCCGCGCAGGGTGGCCACATGTGCCATCTTTCCCTTCTGCCATCCGTCTACCACGAAGCAGTGGTCATAGCCCTTGCCGATCTTCAGCGGCTCGAAATCGGCGTTGATGTCGCGGCCAAGGGTCTTGAACACGGTGAAGTCCATGGGTGTCCCGGCCACCGGGGCGAGCTCGCCTGTGGGTATCTGTGTGGGGTCGGTGGGGAGGTATCGCGAGGCGTCGAGGCGCAGCTCGTGGTCGAGCACCGAGCCCGAGCCCTCGCCGTCGAGGTTGAAATATGCGTGGTTGGTGAGGTTGACCACCGTGGGGGCATCGGTCTCGGCCTGCAGACGCAGTGTCAGGCGGTTCTCGTCATCCCATGTATAGGTGGCGGTGGCTGTCAGATTGCCGGGATACCCCTCCTCGCCGTCGGCTGCGGTATATCTGAACTCGACGCTCTTGCCGTCGGGAAGGATGCGGCTCTCCCACACGCGGTTCTGGAATCCGGTGGGGCCGCCGTGCAGGGCATTGGGGCCGTTGTTGATGGCAAGGCTGTATTCCTTGCCGTCGAGGGTGAACTTGCCCAGGGCTATGCGGTTGGCAAAACGGCCCGGAACCTTTCCGGCACAAGGGCCGTCGGCCATATAGCTGCCGGGCTTATTGTAGCCCAGGACGACATCCTCGAGCTTGCCGTCGCGTCCGGGCACCCATACGCCCACGATTCCCGCGCCGAGGCTCGAGAGCATGGCGCTGGCGCCGTGGCTGTTGGTGAGGATATAGTATTTGATTTCGGGCAATGTGGCCGAGGGATAGACGAGAGTTGTAATTTTCATGATGATTATAAGTAAGTTTGGGGAGAGTCCTGTACTCAGATTATTTGCAAATGTAAGGATTTATTATGGGGCTCGCAATAAAAAAATTGTGAAAAACTTGAACGTTTGGCTAAAATGAACCAATCGTTACATTTTTTGACCCAATCTTACCTTGTGCGGCTCCTTTTTGTAAATTTTGGAGCGATAACAGGCCATCCCAGCATCCCCCTGCGCACCTCGACCGGTATCTCGCTGCCCGAGCGGACACGGTTGTATGTCGAGATGGAGACCTCCTGATGTTTGCGTGTGCCCGAGGGGAAGAGAAGGTCTACGTTATAGACCGTATGCTTGCGGCGCGAGGCGTGACGGCGCCCTCCGCCGGTGGTGCGCTCGGTGGTGTATTTGTGCTCGATGGTCGCCGCCGTCGTGACGGTCTTCCCGTCGGCCCCGGCCCTGTTGGCGAGCAATGCCCCGAACGAGGCGACGATGCCGACAAAGATGACGTTGACCCCGTGGTTGGCCCAGTCCGACCCGAGCAGGGTGAGCCTGTCCCATGCCCGGCAGAGGAGGGGAGAGGTGACGATGCCCGCGACAAGACCGATGGTGACGATGGTCCACGGGCTGACGAGGGTGTCCGAGTAGAGGGCGATGGCCCCTCCGGCAAGAAAGATGCCGACAGTGGCGATGAGGAAGAGCAGGAACAGGCGTAGCGGTCTTGGCATGGCTGTGTGTCGTTTCGTTAAAGAAAACCGCCGGCACCGACAGTATATGTCGAGCCGGCGGCGGATGATGCGGTTGATGTCGCTATGTTCAATATGCGAACATGGGATATTTCTCCATAGTCTTGTTGACCCTCTCGCGCACTGCGGCGATGACAGCGGGGTCTTCGGGTGCGTGGAGCACGGTGTCAATCATCTCGGCAATCTCGACCATGAGGTCCTCCTTGGCGCCGCGTGTGGTGATGGCGGGGGTGCCGAGGCGGATGCCCGATGTCTGGAATGGCGAGCGGCTGTCGAAGGGCACCATGTTCTTGTTGGCCGTGATGTCGGCCTCTACAAGAGCCTTCTCGGCCACCTTGCCCGACAGTTCGGGGAACTTGGTGCGCAGGTCGAGCAGTATGCAGTGGTTGTCGGTGCCTCCGCTGACGATGTTGTATCCGCGCTCGAGCAGGGCTGCGGCGAGTGCCTTGGCATTCTTCTGCACCTGTATCTGATACTCGCGGAACTCAGGCTTGAGAGCCTCGCCGAATGCCACGGCCTTGGCGGCGATGACATGCTCGAGGGGGCCACCCTGTACGCCGGGGAACACTGCCGAGTCAAGCAGCGACGACATCATGCGCACCACGCCCTTGGGGGTCTTCTTGCCCCAGGGGTTCTCGAAATCCTTGCCCATCATTATGACGCCGCCACGCGGGCCGCGCAGGGTCTTGTGGGTGGTTGTGGTGACGATGTGTGCATACTTGACGGGGTTGTCGAGCAGACCTGCGGCGATGAGTCCGGCGGGATGTGCCATGTCGACCATGAAGATGGCGCCGATCTCGTCGGCCAGGTTGCGCATGCGGGCATAGTCCCACTCGCGGCTGTATGCGCTGGCACCGCCGATGATGAGGCGGGGACGCTCGCGGCGTGCCACCTCCTCCATCTGCTCGTAGTCAACGAGCCCGGTGGTGCGGTCTACGTTATACTCGAGGGCCTGGAACATGAGGCCCGAGAAATTGACGGGGCTTCCGTGGCTCAGGTGGCCGCCGTGGCTCAGGTTGAGGCCCAGGAACTTGTCGCCGGGCTGCAGGCATGCCATGAACACGGCCATGTTGGCCTGTGCGCCCGAGTGGGGCTGCACGTTGGCCCACTCGGCGCCGAAGAGCTTCTTGAGCCTCTCGATAGCCAGGCTCTCCATCTCGTCGACTACCTCGCAGCCTCCGTAATAGCGGTGGCCGGGATAACCCTCGGCATATTTGTTGGTGAGGCACGAACCCATTGCGCGCATCACGTCGTCGCTCACGAAATTCTCGGAGGCTATCAGCTCGATGCCTTTCTTCTGGCGCTGGTGCTCGCGCTCGATGATGTCAAATACTGTCTTGTCTCTTTCCATTGGCTTGAAATTGTATGTATCGGTTATTTTTTCTTGACTGACCACCCGAACCGGCCTATCTCTTCACCCTGACCGTAATAGTGTCCGTGCGAGTAGTTGATGAGTCCGGCCCTGCCCAGGTCGAAGGCGCCTGTCTCCGGGTCTATCAGCTCTTCGGAGGCAAGCACGTTGACCACCTCGGCAATGAACATGTCATGGCTGCCGAGGCTCATAATCTCCTTGACCCTGCACTCGATGCTCAGCGGCGACTCGGCGATGTGCGGACACCCCACCGCCTCGCCTGGCACGGGTGTCAGACCAGTCTCGGCCCATTTGTCATAGTCGGCTCCCGAGCGTACCCCGGCCCAGTCTGTGGCACGGGCCATGGCCTCGGTGGTGAGGTTGATGGTAAACTCCATGCGCTCCTTGATCAGCGCGTGCGAGTATCGCTCGGGCCTGACCGAGATATAGCACATCGGAGGGTTGGTACAGATGGTGCCTGTCCACGCCACGGTGAGCATGTTTGACCGCTCGGCATTGCCGCACGTCACCAGCACCGCCGGGAGCGGATATATCTGGGTTCCGGGTTTCCAGGAGACTTTGGGCATGAGTTATGTGATTTATAAAAAATTATAAGACTTATAAGGCATATAATACTTATAGGTCATATATACGTTGATGTCACACTATCTGCGCGTCGGTGCTCCTGACAGTGTGCGAGCAATAGTGACACGATATTGTCACGTCGTCGCGGTCGATGACATGGAAGCGCGTGCGCATGGGCTCGTTGTTGGTGATGCACTTGGGGTTGCCGCACTTGACCAGGCCCACGATGGTGTCGGGGAGGGTCACGGGAAATTTCTCGACAACCTCATAGTCGCGTATGATGTTCACTACAGCCGAGGGGGCTATGAGGGCGATTCGGTTGAGCACCTGCTCGGGGAAGAAGACATCGGCCACTTTGATGATGCCCTTGTTGCCGAGCTTCTTCGAATCGAGGTTGTTGCCGATGGTCACGGCTGTGGTGAGATGCTCGATGCCCAGTATCTTCACTGCCTTGAAGAGCACTGCCGAGGGTATATGGTCTATGACGGTGCCGTTGCGCAGGGCGGCCACCGCGAGTTCTGCTTTCGAAACGTTCATTGACTCTGATGTGTTGGGTGTGGTTGTGGATGAGATGAGGAGTGTTTCGGGTCAGTCCTTGACCTCGATGCCGAGCGAGCGGCATATCAGGGCCTGGCGGGCATAGAGGCCGTTGCGGGCCTGTTCGAAATAGTATGCGCGGGGATTGTCGTCGACATCCTGCGAGATTTCGTTGACGCGGGGCAGCGGGTGCAGTATGCGCAGGTGCTCGGGTGCGTCGGCCAGCATGGCGGCGTTGAGGTTATAGAGGTCCTTGACCCTCTCATATTCCATGATGTCGGCAAAACGCTCGCGCTGCACGCGGGTCATGTAGATGATGTCACTTGTGTTGATGACCTCGGGTGAGAAGTCGGTGTGCTCGGAGAAGCGTATGCCGTTCTCGCGGCAGAATGTCTTGTACTCTTCGGGCATGTCGAGCTCCTTGCAGGCCACAAACCTGAAGGTGGGGTTGAAATAGCGCATCGCCATGATGAGCGAGTGAACCGTGCGTCCATATTTGAGGTCGCCCACCAGTGTGATGGTCAGGTTCTCGAGTGTGCCCTGGGTCTTGTAGATAGAATAGAGGTCGAGCATCGTCTGCGAGGGGTGCTGGTGGGCGCCGTCGCCCGCGTTGATCACGGGCACATCGGTGACCTCGGTGGCATAGAGGGCTGCTCCTTCGAGAAAGTGGCGCATCACGATGAGGTCGGCATAGTTGCTCACCATCTTTATGGTGTCCTTGAGGGTCTCACCCTTGGATGTCGATGTGTTTGATGCGTCGGAGAATCCTATCACGCGGCCTCCCAGGCGGTTGACGGCGGTCTCGAAGCTGAGGCGCGTGCGGGTCGACGGCTCGAAAAAGAGTGTGGCCACAACCTTGCCCTCGAGCAGGCGGCGGTTGGGATTCTGTTCAAACTGACGTGCTGTCTCGAGCAGGCTCAGTATCTCCTCGCGGCTCAGGTCGCTGATGGATACAAGACTTTTTTTGTTCATTGCAGTGAAATGTGGGAATACTGTTGCAAAATTACAAAAAATCCCGTAACCTGCAATCACACGACAGTGTTAATGACACCTCGGCCACCACAAAATACGTGATGAATGTCTCGGTGGGCTGTCTTAACCTTTTATTTGCAACAATATTATATGCACAGACGTTCTTTATTCAGACAATATGGTCTTTAAGTGCCTGAAAATTTGTGGCATTAAAACAATTTTTGTAACTTTGTAAGACAAAAACCACAAGTTAGATTTATATGGAAACGACAGACACCATCAGAATCCCAAATCCTTCAAGGGAGTTGGTCGCTTTCATAAAGGAAGCGCAACAGGAAAAGAAGGAGCGCATGAAAAGAATCTGTGATAAATACCGTAAGCTGATTCACGGATAATGGAAACTGTAGAAACTCTAATCCCCGATAATGAGGGCAATCATTTAGTGGTTGCCCTCAGTTTTTATGACGATAGCCAAAAGACCGACACGTTCCAGATACCACAAGAGTTTACGGGCCTGGAGATTGCAGATATTTCCATTGAGAAATTGGATCTTGACCGACCCTTGGGCATAAGGGCGTTTTATAAAATGTGCGGGTGGCTGATTAAGCAATTCATGCAATTTCCAAATGCTGTATTCTCTTTTATCTGTTCCACTGACCCGCTGGAAACAAACCACACTGCTATTGCGCCCGAACAATACCGCTGGAATCTGTTCGAGGCGTTCTATCTACGCAATATTGACAGATTGAGCGAATTGGGAATAGAATCAAAGGATATTGTTGTCGGTCCAGAGGGGTACCAGACGTTTGCCAGAGTCTTTTATCGTACCACCCATGCGCCAGTGATTCATCTGGTAATCGCCCATCTCGATAGCAAGTATAATCAATAATCCCGAAGGAATTGTCTGAAAATTAAAGGCTGGACCATTGCGGTCCAGCCTTATTTGATGTTGTGTGGTGTCGGGGCTCAGGATATTATCTGACCAAGACTTTATGTAGCTCCGGGCCGATGCTCACCATATAGACGCCCGCGGGGAGGCTGACATATGTCGGGGCGGTGCCGGTGAGGCTGCGGTGCATGCACTTGCCGTCTACGCTGTGGATGGTGACGGGTATCCCTGCTGCGCTGCCTGTGACGGTGACACCACCCTCGGTGACCTTGACGGCACAAGGAGTTGTGAGGGTCTGCGCCAGCATGGCCGTGTTCTCGTAGACGGTCTTACCTGCCGATGTCACTTTTATAAGCTGGGATTGCCCCCCGGAGAAAAGCTCGTAAATGTTGTCTGCCACACCGGCTGGGTTGCCTATGCCGGTCAGCCAGGTCACTTTGGCATATTCACCCTCGAGTGTCTTGGTCGACTCAGTCTCGGAGATGCAGGTAAGGGTGAAGGGATGGTCGTACGGGACATTGGCAAAATCCCTGAATTGCTCTACGGCGCATGTCTCACCGGCCTTGATGCTGAAATCGTACATCAGTTTCCATTGCCCCGACGCGAGGTCACGGAGAAAGTAAACCTTGTCTCCGTCAACGTGGATATACGATTGGAGGGTGCGCGTCGCGGGGTCGTTGTTGTCTGTGCGGTAGAGTTTCAGGCACTCCTTTCCTGCCATCTCTCCCGGCTCAGCGAGAGTATAGTGGATTGTCATATACTCTTCGATAGGTGTGGCACGGCCGATTTCCTCCCATACGGTGTTCTCGGTGAAATAGTTCTGTGCCGTCGCCGTTGCGCATATCATGGCCGACAGCCCGATTAGCATTAAGAATCCTTTCATAGTTCGTTATTGGTCTCTAATTTTACAGCGAAATAATTACTGGGTGTGAATGAAGTTGTCTCAGGTGGGGCTAACTTAAATACATCTCCTGCATAATAGCCGTTGCAATAGCCTCCCCAGCCCCAATCGCAATGTACATATACGAGTTTTGGGTCATCAAGAGTGAAATTGTTCTTTGAGTCAGTAAACGGGAATATAGCTGACTTACATCCGTCAATCACCCAAGCATGACCGCTACCCCTGACATAAATAATATTATTGTCAAGCAGGTATTTGGCAACATTAATGGCATTGTATGATGCAAAATTTGTGGATATTTCAAAACCGAGATTGTATATGAGGTTGTACGCATCAGAACTAAATGCACCACTTCCGGATGTTGAGTAGGACATGTTCAAGTCTTTACCTAAATAATAGACAAGTTTTGACATATAATCTGTTGCTTGCTCGTAGGTATACATAGGCGCAGTTGGATCTGTTGTCACTTCGACGGAATTGTCATGGCGATCGAGGGCATCAAGGATTGAATTGAAATAGTATTTCGTTCCGTAATATTCAAATTCTGATTTTGAATGTGACATAACTAATGCTGATGCGACGGCGACACATCCCACAGGGCATCCGGGATGCTCAATATCAACATATTTGTTGAAAGGAGCCCTTTGATCCATACGAAAACGCACGAAGGGCTTTACACCTTCAAAAAAAGGTGTTATAAATGAGTCAACTGGAGTAATAGGCCATTTTGAGATTCCTCCTGTTCCTTCTGAACCTGAGTCCTTGTTTTCTGCCAAGTATTTTCCGATACAATCAATAAAATTGACTTTTGAGATTTCGTTTTCAAATGTAAATTGTCCTGACTCAGAAAATGCCAATATTGGAAATATGGAGTTCTCGGAAGAGATAATGGCGAACCCATTATTGTCAGGATAATTAATTACATATGCCAAGGTGTCTGGGAGAGTTGATTCAGCTCTGGATTTCGGTTCATTCAGAACGTATTCGAAATCAGGTGTGTGGTCGATGCTTCTTGAAAGTTCTGTGTCCTTGTGCAAAATCCTATTTGCGATTGCAAGGGCCTCCTTCTGGCTTATGTGATGAGTGTCACTCGCTATGCCAGAATCAGTCGATTGGTCGGGCATGAGAATCTCATCTGTTGAACATGAGAAACATACCACCGCTACCAATAGAAACAGGATGAATTTTAGATGTTTCATGATTAGTAAGTGTTAAATAAAATTAGAAAAATTGTCAAATGAAATTGAAAAACAGCTATCATCAACGGTTTAGAATTAGATGTTTTTCGGCTTTATTATGCAAAAATAACTTTTTGGTTTGAGAAATACAAATTTTTAGCAAAAATATCAAAATAAATCGAGACTCATCTGAAAATAAAACAGCAGATAGAGACAATCTATTGTCATGACTAGGACATCTCTGTCATGTCACCCGCCGGGTGGGGGATGAATTGCTATTCCAAATGGCGAGATTGTTTTGCCAAAAGTCCATCACGGGGATATGGGGTACGGAAATTGATTGTGTTATGCTTACCTTTGTGTCGTCCCGGAGGCTCCGGGATATGGTGAACCCTCCCCGACAGACGGGTGTTATTTCTGTAGACTGACACGTTTCAAAAATATTCATCAGATGACTTCATCCACCACATATAATCCCATTTTCAGGCTGCTGGCGTCACTCGTGATGGCGCTGGTCTGGGGGGTACCGTCGAGGGCCGAGAGCGCTGACTCGACGGCCTCGTGGCTGCACAGAGGGATTGTGGGCAAGGTGGTGAGGTATTTTGAGGAGGCCAACAAGACGGAGATAACACGCCGTCCGTCATTCTCGTTTATCGGCGGCCCGCACTATTCGAGCGATACCGGGTTCGGCATCGGGCTTGTGGCCGCGGGGCTCTATTCGACCGAGCCGACCGACACGACGCTGCAGCCCTCGAACGTGTCACTGTTTGCCGACCTCACCACGGGGGGCTATTTCAAGATCGGTGTCGAGGGGCTGCACCTCTATCACAAGGGTGACCGTCGTGTCGACTATGAGCTCAGTTTCAACTCGTACACGACCTATTTCTGGGGCGTGGGGTATGAGGCCGCGCGCATGGAGGCCAACAAGACCCGCTATCTGCTGATAGACATGATGCTGAGCGGTGACCATCTGTGGCGTCTGGGTGGAAGCCCCATGTTTGCGGGCCCGCTGATGAGGTTCAACTATATCGCGGCGCGTCATATCGACGACAATAAGGAGCGTGTGTGGGGCGATATGCCGAAGGCGTTCGTAGCGCTCGGCACAGGCTTCAAGCTGCAGTTCGACACGCGCGACAACTATACGGCCCCCCAGAGCGGCTGGATGGGCGAGCTGATACAGCGCGTCTATCCGAGATTCCTCGGCAACTCGTCGCACTCGTTCGCCTCGACCGAGTTCTCGCTCAATCACTACAGGCCGTTGTGGCGTGGCTCGGTGCTGGCGGCGAGGATTCACGGCATGTTCACCTACGGGCGTACCCCGTGGGGGATGATGCCCACCGTGGGTGGCAGCTCGATGCTGCGCGGGTACTACGAGGGCCAGTATCGCGACAAGTGCGAGAGCGACGTCACCGTAGAGCTGCGACAGCATGTGTGGCGCCGCAGCGGGGTGGCCGTGTGGGGTGCCCTCGGAGCCGTGTATCCCAATTTCTCCAAGTTTCACAGACGTGATCTCCTCCCCAATTTCGGCGTGGGTTATCGCTGGGAATTCAAGAAGCTCACCAATGTCCGTGTCGATGTCGGATTCGGCAAGGGATGCTGGGGAGTGGTGTTGAACATCAATGAGGCATTCTGATCATGAAATCTATCCGCAGGCGTCTGCCTGACATATTATATTGCTGGTTCCTGGTATCGCTGATACTGCCCAACGTGCTGCTGTCGCTCACCGAGCCGATGGGAGGATGGGCGCGTGTGGCCAATGTCGCGTTGCCGCTCGGGGTCATCGGCATACTCGCCGCCATCTCCGACAAGGTCGGGCGCACGGTGTGGCTGATGTTCCCGCTGGTCTTCCTTGCAGCCTTCCAGATTGTGCTGTTGGGGCTCTACGGACGCAGCGTCATTGCCGTAGACATGTTCCTCAACCTCGTCACCACCAACAGCACGGAGGTCGGCGAGCTGCTCGGGAGCCTCTGGCCCAGCATCCTGTTTGTGTGCCTGCTCTATCTGCCCGCGCTTGTCACGGCCATCTATATCTCGCGCCGTGACATGAGGCTCACTCCGGGGTTCACGCGCCGTTGCCGCCGTTTCTCTGTCACTGCCGGATGTGTCGGGCTCGTGGCCCTCGCCATGAGCTATATGGCTCCGACGGCATACGCCGTGAGCCGCGACCTCTATCCGGTCAATGTAGGCTATAACATCTGTCTGGCTGTCGACCGCACCATACGCACGGGCGCCTATCACGATACATCGGCTGATTTCAGGTATGGAGCGCGCTGCGAGCATCCCGACTCCGTGCGTGAGGTTTGTGTGCTGGTGGTGGGCGAGACATCGCGTGCAGCCGACTGGCAGCTGTTAGGCTACGGACGTCCCACAAATCCGCGCCTGTCGCGTCGCCAGGGGCTGTATTGTGCCCCGCAGGCCGTGAGCGAGTCTAACACCACGCACAAGAGTGTGCCGATGCTGCTCAGCCCCGTCGAGGCCCGCACGTTCGGCTCTGCGATATATGAGGTCAAGAGCCTCATAACGGCATTCGGCGAGGCCGGATATGAGACGGCGTTTTTCTCTAATCAGCAGCGCAATCACTCGTTCATAGATTTTTTCGGGCTTGAGGCCGACACGGCCCTGTTTGTTCGCGAGGCCCCGGGCTACCGGGCTGTCCCGGGCGATTTCGGACTGCTCCCTTATGTTGCCTCGACACTCGCCGGCAACGCGCGCAAGCAGCTCATAGTGCTCCACACCTACGGATCGCATTTCAACTATTGCGACCGCTATGGCGACGAGGACGCGCATTTCAAGCCCGACCGCTTCCCGGAGGCCTCAGCCGAGTATCGCCGTGAGCTGGTCAATGCCTACGACAACACCATCGTGGCCACAGACCGTTTTCTCGACTCGCTCATCTCGATGGTCGACTCGGTGGGATGCCGCGCCTCTCTGCTCTATGCCTCGGACCATGGCGAGGATATTTTTGACGACGGCTCGCGGCGTTTCCTCCATGCTTCGCCTCTCCCTTCGGTAAACCAGGTGCATGTGCCGATGCTTGTGTGGCTCTCTGACTCCTACCGTTCGGCCTATCCCGAGGTCGACCGGGCACTCCGTGCCAACTGCTCCAAGCTCATATCGACATCACGCTCATATTGTCCTACGGCACTGACCCTCGGCGGCATATCGACACCCCGTGTCGATGCAGGTGCCTCGGTGGCCTCGCGCGGTTATAAGCCGCGCGAGCCCCTATATCTCAATGACCACAACGAGCCGGTGGCTCTCAAGACTCTGTTGAAATGAAAACCCGACTCTTCACACTCATCATCGCAATGTTTGCGGCCGTTGCCGTCCGGGCCTCCGAGGTGCCGGACAGCGTGCCCCCTGTCCCCGGTTCAGGAAGCATCGCTTCCGCAGACACATTGTTCCGCCCCCTCCCGGCCCCCAAGCGCGCCAGGAGCATCTATGACAACATATACGCGCAGCCATACTCGCAGAACAAGAACGTATATCCCAACTGGGGGCGCCTCTGGGCCAATACAGGCGTGCTGACGGGGGCCTTTGTCGGCACACTGTTCGTACTCGAATGTCTCCCCGAGGATGCCACCGCATGGAACCGTGCCGAGATACAGGGCACACCGCTTTTCAAACGCTGGTACAACCATGTCATAAAGGAGGGCCCCGAGTGGGACCACGACAAGTTCATATTCAACTATGTGCTGCACCCCTATGCCGGAGCGGTATATTTCATGGCAGCCCGCTCGTGCGGTTTCGGATTCTGGCGCTCGATGCTCTACAGTTCGCTGATATCGAATGTCGGGTGGGAGTTCGGCATCGAGGCATTCATGGAGCGACCCTCATACCAGGACCTCTTCATCACCCCCGTCATCGGAAGCTGTCTGGGCGAGGCGTTCTACCACGTCAAGCGCGACATCGTGGAACACGACTATACGCTGTGCGGCTCGAGGGTGCTGGGCAACATAGTGGTCTTTCTGGTCGATCCGGTCAACGAGGTCGTGAACCTGTTCCGTGGCAGCGATACCCGCCGCCTGCATCTGGGCAGGGAGAAGCAGAGGCCCGGCGTGGAGTCGACACTCATGCCCGTGGGGGCATGCGGGGCTCCCGGATTTACACTAACCGTCAATTTTTAAGGAATTATGAAAAAGATTGCAACCGTCGCCATAGCTCTGGCAGCAGCCATCACGATACAGGCACAGCGCTTCGAGCTTCTGAAATACGGCGATTTCGACACATGGGTCAGGCGCGACATCAAGGAGTCGTCGCTTATCGGTGGCAAGGAGAAGACCCTCTATGAGATAGGCCCCGACGCCACCATCACAGGCAACAAGGCATACACACCGATGGGCGGTTCCCCATGGGCCACATCCAATGTCTATGCCAAGGTCATGGGCATCTCGAAGGGTAGTAACGCAGTCTTTCCCGACGACCGTCCCGGTCACGGCAAATGTTGCAGGCTGGCCACCATACTCGAGAACTGCAAGGCCGTCGGCATGGTCAACATCGACGTCACCGTGGCCGGGTCGATATTCCTCGGGCGTATGTTCGAGCCCATCAAATCGACCAAGAATCCATATACCAAGATGGAGATGGGCATACCTTTCAGCGGACGCCCCAAGGCCCTGAGGTTCGACTATCGCCTCTCCATCCCCTCGGGCAACACGCGTCTGTATTCGAGCGGTTTCGGCAAGAAGCGCACCCTGCCGGGACATGAGAAGGCCGAGGTCTACATACTGCTGCAGCGGCGGTGGGAGGATGCCGACGGCAAGATTCACGCCAAGCGTGTAGGCACCGGGCGCCGCCTGTTTGACAAGTCGACTCCCGGATGGGTCAACGGCTATGAGATACCCGTATGGTATGGCGACATCACCACCCATGCCGGATACAAGCCATATATGGGACTTATTCCCGAAGAGAAGAGCTACTATGCCATGAACAGCAAGGGCAAGATGGTGCCCGTGATTGAGGAGGGCTGGGACGAAGCCGACGCAACTCCCACCCACATGCTTGTCATGGCCTCCGCCGCCCAGGGCGAACCATACGTGGGCACCATAGACATGACCCTCTGGCTCGACAACATCGGCCTGGTGTATTAGGGGCAATAGGACAAATAGGACAAATAAGACCGATGGGGCAAATATATGCCCCA
Organism: Bacteroidales bacterium H5; assembly: GCA_001701225.1. Classification (GTDB taxonomy): domain Bacteria; phylum Bacteroidota; class Bacteroidia; order Bacteroidales; family Muribaculaceae; genus Duncaniella. Next base: position 59,750 of record DAAQ01000008.1, read on the forward strand.
TCGGTCTTATTTGTC